>DASXDY010000053.1:0-53547 GCA_036490405.1 Candidatus Sulfotelmatobacter sp.
CCACCCTCGGGACTTCGGTTATTTCGTCGTAATCAAACAAACTGACCGGTGGCCCATTCAAGCCTTCTTTTGGCTTGAGTGGGGCAACTCTACGGCTTGAGGGAGTTTGCCTTGCGCTCGCTCCCGCTTTCTGGCTGTCCATTCGGATTCGATTTCTACTCGTCCTTCGATGCCTGTGGCGTAGTGGCGGAAGCTGCTCCAGGGCCAGTCTTCCGGGCGGGCGCACAGTCCGGCCTTCACGGGATTTCTGTGGATGTAGCGGAGTTTTTCTACGAACTGCTCGTGATCGCGGATATTTAAATCGTAATAGCGCTTTTGCCAGAAGTGTCCGCCTTTGACACCACTCAAGCCAAAATCCGGCTTGGATGGGCCACCCTCGGCTTTTTTCTCCTCGTTCTTTCCCATTTTGGGAATGAAATCTATTTTTCTTGCGTCTGGATTTTGATTGTTCTTATTCTGAAGTGTCCCTTTGAATTTGAACTAGGGATTTCGGCTACGCTGCTCGGCAGCGCGGGAGGAGGAGTGTGTCGTGGTAATGGATGACGGCGGCAAGGCGATGAGCGAGATGCGGCGTCACAAAATCTTGTTTTTTCCACACTCTGTTTGTGTGACATCTGCCCTTGTCTTCCACAGCCAAACTTCCCGATCATGGCCGAGGCCGTAACGCTCGCGAACTGCGAAGGCGTCCTGCCTCAAGTCCTTTGTTTCACGGATTTTGACATCTAAGTGCTTTGGCCAGCGGATTTTGCGGGGAATTTCGTGCTAACTCACTGACTCCAAAGATTCGAGGGGGTGGGGGAGGGGGGATACCTCGAAAGATCCCCGGTCACGGTCAAAGGCGAGTAGTCGTAAAGAGAAATATGGGCCTGGAAAATATTCCACGATGCCCGCACCTAACCACCTTGGCTTGTGCCCCGCTCCAAGCCAAAATCGGGCATGGGCCGCCTCGGGACTTCGTTCTTCTTTCAAGAAGTCCTTAGCGCAACAACACGCTGCATCGTTGTTCTCGTTATATTTCTTTGCTCGTGCGGATTCGTTTGCTAGCATCCGCTGCATGAAACGTATCGGGCTGTCGCTGCTTCTTTCACTTGCATTTTCTCTCAGCGCTTTCGCCGCGTCGGGGATGACCGACGACGACCGCGAGCATTTACTCGTGCACTTTCAGATGACCACGCAGATGGTAGCCGAGCAGGTGCGTGGACTTAGTCCGGCGCAGCTGGAGTATCGCGCGTCTCCGGATCGCTGGACGATCCGGGAGTGCGTTTCGCATCTTGCGGTCGCTGAGCCGGATTACTGGCGCGATCTGATGAAGTCGGTGAAGGCGGCGCCCGACATGAAAGACAAGAAATCCTCGGCGTCGGATGCAGACATCATGTGGTACGGGATCGACCGCGTCGTGCATACGAAAACCGGCGGCGGCCACGAAAAAGTTGAAACATACAAAGATCTGGGAACGGCGCTGGCGAAGTTTCAGGCGCTGCGGGCAACCATGATCGACTACATCAAGACGACTGGCGACGATCTGCGGGCCCACAGCTTTGGCCAGAAAGAGCCGATCGATGCATGGCAATGGATGCTGGAGATCTCCACGCACGCGGAAAGACACATCCAGCAGATTCGCGAGATCAAGAACGATCCCAACTTTCCCAAAAGCTAAACAGCCGGGCGACCGGAGCCGACCCGGCGTTGGGATGGGGCACCTCGTTTCCTGATATCCCCAGAGCGCACCGCCGGCCCGACACTCATCGGCTGGCGGCCGCGTCTGTGGGAAGAATCCGCCAGGCGGGCGGCGGTGGGACGCCTCTTGCCGGCGACAATCTTGTTCTTAGCTCAGAAACATTCTGTAGGCAGATCGCCGCGGCAGACCATCCTAAGCCGAAGCTCCATGCGCTGATCAGGTAGGAGTAGAAGTAAGGCATTTTGATCTCCTGAAAATGGTTTAGCGAAGCGGCGTGAACAACTTATGCAGTGCCTGCCAAGATGTTCTTCGCTATAACAGACGACGCGTATTGCGGCGAGTGGCAAGCATTTTTCCAATGGGCATGAACTATTTTTTGATTGGAGGCGGAAGGACACCGAAAGGCTTCATCGGACGAAAATGCGCGCGTTCTGAACAGCAGGACTACAATTGGAGGTCGTTCTGGCATCGGCCAGCAAAATCGACTATGCGCTTACCCAACACTCTCACGTTCGTAATTGCGAATTTTTTGTTTGTCCTGGCGCTTTGCGTGGTCCCGGCTTTTAGCCAGGCAGGGAACCGTGCGACGGAGCGGCCGCATCAGCGCCAATGGCTGACGCGTTTCCGCGAAGAATTGCCGCTGCTTGGGCACCGCAACTGGATCGCCGTGGTGGACTCGGCGTATCCGCTGCAGACGAGTCCTGGGCTGGAGACAGTGGAGACGTCCGATGACCAGCTCGACGTGGTGCAGGAGGTGCTCGACCGGGTCGAGAAGTCCGGACACGTGCGGGCGGTGGTATTTACCGATGAGGAGTTGAAGGCGGTGCCGGAAAGCGACGCCCCGGGAGTGGATGCGTACCGGGCGGCGCTGGGACATTTACTGGAGAAGTCTCCAGCGCAATCTCTGCCGCATGAACAGATCATTGCCAAACTGGGCGAGGCGGGAAATACATTTCATGTGCTCGTGCTCAAAACCAAGATGACGATTCCGTACACGTCGGTGTTCATCCGGCTGGATTGCGGATATTGGACCGACGAGCAGGAAAAGAGATTAAGGCAGAAGATGGCGGGAAAGTAACTCACTTTCCCTTCTCGGTTCGCACCCCTCGAAAATCGCGAAGGGTGGGGGCAACCCCGTGTCAACACGGGAGCATAGTTTTACATCGGATCACAAAAGCGCCTTGCCGATTTCCCAGTGGTGGCCGAAGGGATCGACAATGCGGCCGACGCGCCATCCGTGCTCGTCGGTGACTGGGTAGACTTTTTTCGCACCGGCTTTGATTGCGTGGGCAAAAACGGCGTCGGGATCGTCGACAGTAAGAATCATGCGGACAGTAATTCCTCCCAGAGATTCGGGACTATGGTTGCAGTGCTCGGGAGATTCGTCGCTCAGCCAGAATTCCGCGCCGTCGATGGAGAGGCGGGATACGACACTGTCGTCGCTTCCGATGCGAAAAACTTCGAACGCGCCAAATGCGGACTTGTAAAAGTCCACCGCGCGAGCGCCTCTGCGGACGTTGAGCCAGGGAACGATTGAGGTTGTAATTCTGGCGGATTTCCTTGGCGGACGTGACGGCTTTTTTGGCTGTCCGCTTTTCTTTTTCGCATTAGTTCCCTTCTTAGCTGGCGGCATAGGACTCCCGAGTTGGTTTGAGTTGAGTGTATCAAGGTGGGAAATGGGGTGGGAAATGGGGTTGTGCCTGGGATCTGCGGGCAGCGTGCTCCGGAAATGACCGCGGGCCGCAAAGGCCGGGCCGCCGGACAGCCGAGAGCGGCTATCCCTTGGTTCGTCTTGAGTTTCTTATGTTCATGCCCGCTCAAGCTACAAAGAACGCGCCTTGATTGGGCCACCCTCAGAGGTGTGTGGACCCGCGCTGGATGTGAACTTCGAAACATTTGTTAGGATTGTTTCGGATTTTATTCTTGACGCTGGCCTTTGATTCATCGAAGCTGTTTTCGCTCGAAATATGACCTTTCTATCTTCACACCCTGCACTTCAACTTTATAACAAGGAGTGGCGATGAAACTAGCTGGCGCGGGCGCGGTTTGCATTTTGATCTTAGTGTTTGCAATAGCATTGGTGGCCGGCGGGCCGGAGGGGGTATCACTGAGATATCCGAAGGCGAAGACCGTAGATCAAGTTGACGACTATCACGGCGTGAAGGTTGCCGACCCCTACCGGTGGCTGGAGGACACAGATTCGGCCGATACGCGCGCGTGGATTGAAGAAGAGAACAAGCTAACTTTCGGCTATCTCGAGCAGATCCCATATCGCGGGGCGATCCGGGAGCGGCTGACGAAGCTGTGGAACTTCGAGCGCTTCACGGCGCCCGAACAACGCGGCGGGCATTATTTCTTCGAGCACAACAACGGATTGCAGAACCAGAATGTCCTTCTTGTCGCGGATTCGCTGACGGGGGAGCCGCGAGTGCTGCTCGACCCGAATACACTCTCGGCGGATGGGACGGTCGCGCTCTCAGGCAGTGCGCTTACCGACGATGGAAAACTGCTGGCTTATGGGACTTCGGCTTCAGGGTCGGATTGGCAGGAGTGGCATGTGCGCGACGTTGCCACCGGCAAGGATTCGCCGGACCTGATCAAGTGGGTGAAATTCTCGGGAGCTTCGTGGACGAAGGACGGCAGCGGATTCTTCTACAGCCGTTATGACGAACCGAAAGAAGCGACTGCGCTGCGCGACACGGTTTATTTCCAGAAGCTCTACTACCACAAGCTGGGAACGTCTCAAGCGGCCGACACGCTGATCTACGACCGCCCGGACAACAAAGAATTAGGATTTGGCGGCGGTGTGACCGACGACGGCCAGTATCTTGCGATCAGCGTGTGGCAGGGCACTTCGCCCAAGAACCGTTTTTACTTCAGAGATCTGACGAAGCCGAATTCGCAGGTCGTCAAACTGCTCGATGATTTCGATGCGCGCTACCAGTTCATC
This sequence comes from Candidatus Sulfotelmatobacter sp., assembly GCA_036490405.1. GTDB lineage: Bacteria > Acidobacteriota > Terriglobia > Terriglobales > Acidobacteriaceae > Sulfotelmatobacter. The sequence goes on from DASXDY010000053.1 coordinate 4,629, forward strand.
GACAACGACGGGCCCGTGTTCTGGTTTCAGACCGACCTGGATGCCCCGCGCGGACGCGTGATTGCGATCGACACCCGGCATCCAGAAAAGGCGAACTGGAAGACGATTGTGCCGCAGGGTGCCGATACGCTGGAGAGTTCGTCGGCCGTCGACAACCTGTTTCTGTTGAGCTACCTCAAAGACGCTCGAACGGAAGTGCGGGTGCACGAATTGAACGGAAAGTTTGTGCGCAACGTCGATCTACCCGGCATCGGAACGGCGACAGGGTTTGCGGGAAAGCGCAGCGATAAAGAAACTTTTTATGCGTTCACCAGCTTTATTTCTCCGCCGACGATTTACCGCTACGAGCCGTCGACGGGAAAAAGTTCGGTCTTCCGGCAGCCCAAGGTTGACTTTGACGCGAGCCAGTATGAAACCAAGCAGGTTTTCTACAACAGCAAGGACGGCACCCGCGTTCCAATGTTCCTGACATATAAGAAGGGGATAAAGCTGGACGGACAGAACCCTACTCTGCTTTATGGCTATGGTGGATTCGACATTTCGCTCACGCCATCGTTTTCGATTCCTAATGTCGTGTGGCTCGAAATGGGAGGGATATACGCCCAGGCGAACCTGCGTGGTGGCGGTGAATATGGCGAAGAGTGGCACCTCGCCGGAACCCACGGAAAAAAGCAGAACGTGTTTGACGACTTCATCGCCGCTGCTGAGTGGCTGATCGCCAACAAATATACTTCGACGCCGAAGCTGGCAATCCGCGGCGGAAGTAACGGCGGGTTGCTCGTCGGGGCCTGTTTAACGCAACGTCCCGATTTGTTTGGAGCGACCCTGCCTCTGGTCGGCGTAATGGACATGCTGCGCTTCCAGAAGTTCACCATCGGCTGGGCGTGGACTTCGGACTATGGATCTTCAGATAATCCCGAGGACTTCAAGGCATTGCTTGCATACTCTCCGCTACATAATCTGAAGCCGGGGATCAAGTATCCGCCGACCATGATTGCGACGGCGGACCATGACGATCGCGTGGTGCCGGGACACAGCTTCAAGTTCGCGGCGACTATGCAGGCCGACCAGGCCGGATCCGCGCCGGTGCTGATTCGGGTGGAGACGAAGGCCGGCCATGGAGCCGGAAAACCGATCTCGAAGACGATTGAAGAGATGGCGGATGAGTGGTCATTCGTGGCGCACAATTTGAATATGAATGTGGCGCTTCAATAGGTTAACCTCAGCGGCTGAAGCCGCATTCATTACCCGCTCGTGTGGCACGGCTGAAGCCGTGCCCTGTTACGAAGCGTGCGTGAGGGGCCGAAAGTCTCCATTCGGCCCGTTTCCTTCCGTGGTAGAATCCTTGCGCTTTGGGCGGACTTGGCGGTACTCCGCCCCGTCCTGCCTTATTTATCCTCTGTGCCGGAGGTTCCCATGGTTCATCGTGGTATTAAGATTGTGCGTCTCATTTCACTAGTGGTCGCAGGGTCGATGTCATTTGTTTCACTTGCAACCGCCCAGAAGTCCCTGCCGAATGGACTGTCGAAGCGCGTGGTTGCGGACTACGGATACTGGAGCAAGTACCAGACGCCCTCGTACGGAGCCGCCCAGATTCCTTATCACAAACTGACCCACATCAACCATGCTGGCGTGGGTTTCGACGCAAGCGGCACGTTGTCGGTACCGGATGGATTCATCGAGCCCGAACTCAACAATATGGCGCATGCGGCGGGCGTGAAAGTCATGCTGTTGCTGGGGGGAGATTTTCCCGGCCTGGAAGCCAGCGGCATGAAAAAAACACTTGTCGACAACATCGCCGCTTTTGAGAAGCAGTATGGATATGACGGCGTCGATTTGGATTGGGAGTATCCGGAGTCAGCCGGGGACCGGTTCTTTCTGGCGGAGTTGTGTGCACAATTGCGGGCATCAAATCCCGACTATGTGTTGTCGATCGACGCGGCGCCGTGGGGCGGATATGGCTACGATCTGCATGCGTTCAACACGTCACTCGATTACGTCAATATCATGATGTATGACTGCGCCGGCCCGTGGACACAGTACGGACAGCTAAATTCGCCGATTTTCTGGGACCAGCATGATCCGGCGCCGTGGGAGTGCCAACCCGGGGGCAGCGCATTCAATACGGCAAATCTTTTCCTGACGCTGATGCCGGGATCGAAGCTCAACATGGGAACGCCGTTTTACGGATACCAGTACCTGAACATCAAGCAAGAGTTCGGGCTGTGCCCGAATTCGGCGTGGACTCCGGATGGGGATTGCGACAACGCGGTGACCAGCGCTGGCTATGCAACCTACAAAACGATGATGAACAAGCGCGGATGGCATACCATGCGCGATCCGATCGCATTGGTGCCCTACCTGTTAAAAGATGATGGCAGTGACGGATATGTCACGTTTGACGATGCGACGTCCACTTATTACCGCGTGTGGTATGCGGATTGGGTGCGCGGCTTCGGCGGGACGTTCCTGTGGTCGCTGGATGCGGACTATGACGGACATTCGCAAGACCTGATGGATGCGATGTACAGCGCGTCATTGAGCCACTAGCCGGAATCCCCACGTTCCGATCTCGGGGGTGGGGATTTTCTGTTCATAGTTCACAGTCCCTCAGCGGTTGAAACCACCCTTCCGGCTTCCAGCACGGCAAAGCAGAAGCCGGGCGCCGGCCACAAATCGAACTTGCAAGATACCGACCTGTCGGTCGGTCACAGCTACAAAACACATCTGCAAAAACGATTATGTTTGGACTTCGGGAAGGGATTTGCGCACTCCCCAATGGTGGGTTGCGCCCTGTTCAACGGGCGTGTTATAAAGTCCCGTTTCGTGCTGGATGCCCGGCTAGAGTCTTCCTTCTCTAGTGCGTTTAAACGACGTGCTCAGGGTCTCGTACCAGCACAGAATCCGACGCGGCCAAGCTCCAACCTCCTTCAGGTCTTGCGGTGGAAGCGTGTTCGGAAAAAGCTACGGGTCGCGCGCAACAAGCGGGACGCGAAGCGCTGATTTTCCGGAAGCGACGAATCAAAACACGTTTTTGAATTCCTAGAAAACCGTACTCAACTCGGAGGATCTTTATGCGTACCTGGCTCGCCACAGCTGCGATCTTTAGCCGCAGCATGGCCAAGAAACTTTCCGCTGTCGCCGCGCTACTTACCGTGGGGGCGGTTTCCGCGTTCGCCCAACCCGAAAGCGCCGGCGGAGAAGCCGCGCTCAAACTGCCCGACCTTTCGCAGGTCAGCTTCTTCAACAACGCCATCGACGGCCACAAGCTCTTGCTGATCGGAATCGCGTTCTGCGTGTTCGGGCTCTTGTTCGGACTGGCGATTTACATGCGGCTGAAGAATCTTCCCGTGCACAGCAGCATGCGCGAAATTTCCGAACTCATTTACGAGACCTGCAAGACGTACATGATCACGCAGGGCAAATTTATCCTCCTGCTCTGGGTCTTCATTGCCGTCATTATTGCCGTGTATTTCGGCTGGTTGGCGCCTGTTCCTGACAAACCGGTGGCTCTGACGCTTCCCATCATCATGGCGTTCAGCCTGCTGGGAATCGCGGGCAGCTACGGAGTGGCATGGTTCGGCATTCGCGTTAATACCTTCGCCAACTCGCGCACGGCCTTCGCTTCCCTGCCCGGCAAGCCGTATCCCGTCTACCAGATTCCGCTTGAGGCCGGGATGAGCATTGGCATGATGCTCATCTCGGTCGAACTGCTGGTGATGCTGATTATTCTGCTCTTCGTACCGGGCGATTATGCGGGCGCGTGCTTTATCGGATTTGCCATCGGCGAATCGCTGGGCGCGGCGGCGCTGCGTATCGCCGGCGGCATCTTCACCAAGATCGCCGATATCGGCTCGGACCTGATGAAGATCGTGTTCAAAATCAAAGAAGACGATGCACGCAACCCGGGCGTCATCGCCGACTGCACGGGCGACAACGCCGGCGATTCGGTTGGCCCATCGGCCGACGGATTCGAAACCTATGGCGTCACCGGCGTCGCGCTGATTGCCTTCATTCTTTTGGGCGTGAAGAGTCCCGCCATACAGGTCCAATTGCTGGTCTGGATCTTTGTCATGCGCGTCATCATGTTGATTTCGAGCTCGTTTTCGTATTTCTTGAACGCCGCTATCGCCAAGGCGAAATATGCCTCGGCAAACGAGATGAATTTCGAGTCGCCGCTTACTTCGCTCGTGTGGATCACTTCAATTGTCTCCATCGTGTTGACTTATGTGATTTCTTACTTCGTTATTCCCGACATCGGCGGCGATGCCTCGCAATGGTGGAAGCTCTCGACGATCATTTCCTGCGGGACGCTGGCAGGAGCAGTCATCCCGGAACTGGTAAAGGCATTTACGTCGGTCGAGTCGCGGCATGTCAGGGAAGTCGTAGTTTCGGCCCAGGAAGGCGGAGCGTCTCTGGGCATTCTTTCAGGATTCGTGGCGGGCAATTTCTCCGCTTATTACCTTGGCCTTTCGATGATGGTCCTGATGGCCATCGGCTACTACATGAGCACGATGGGCTTGGCGATTGCCGCGGGAATGCTGGCTCCGGCTGTGTTTGCATTTGGGCTGGTGGCATTCGGATTCCTGGGCATGGGACCGGTGACGATCGCAGTGGACTCCTACGGGCCCGTGACCGACAACGCGCAGTCGGTCTATGAATTGTCGCTGATTGAATCGGTGCCGAACGTCGAAGCGGAGATCAAGAAAGATTTCGGAATGGATGTGAACTTCGAGCGCGCCAAGTACCTGCTGGAGGCGAATGACGGCGCGGGCAATACCTTCAAGGCGACTGCGAAGCCGGTGCTGATCGGAACCGCCGTGGTGGGCGCGACGACGATGATCTTTTCGATCATCATGGCGCTGACCAATGGACTGACGGCACACGTGGAAAGCCTGTCGCTGCTCCATGCTCCATTTGTGCTGGGACTGATCACCGGCGGAGCGATGATCTACTGGTTTACCGGCGCTGCGACGCAGGCGGTGACGACCGGCGCGTATCGAGCAGTGGAATTCATCAAGGCGAACATAAAACTTGATGGCGTGGTGAAGGCCTCCGTCGCCGATAGCAAGAAGGTGGTTGAGATCTGCACGAAATATGCGCAGAAGGGCATGCTCAACATATTTCTGGCGGTGTTCTTCGGAACGCTGGCGTTTGCGTTTGTCGAGCCGTACTTCTTTATTGGCTACCTGATTTCGATTGCGATCTTCGGACTGTATCAGGCGATCTTCATGGCCAATGCAGGAGGCGCCTGGGACAACGCCAAGAAAATCGTCGAAGTCGAGTTAAAACAGAAAGGCACGCCGCTGCACGATGCTACAGTCATCGGAGACACGGTTGGCGATCCGTTTAAAGACACGTCGTCGGTGGCTTTGAATCCGGTGATCAAGTTCACTACGCTGTTCGGGCTGCTGGCGGTGGAGTTGGCGCAAACCCTGAAGCCGGGAGGCGAGGCGACGACGCTGACTATCGCTCTGGCGGCGGTCTTCTACGTAATTTCGTTCATCTTCGTGTACCGGTCGTTTTACGGCATGCGGATTAAGACAGGCGGAGAATAGATTGGCTTGTGTTATGACGCCATCCGAGAAATCGGATGGCGTTCTGTTTTGGAGTTCGTAATGACGGCTGAGGCCGGGGAAAAACCTAATCTTAGAACGATTGCTTCATCTTCGATTTCACGCTGTGGGCCAATTTTTCGATCTGTTCCGCTTTTTTGATTGCGTCGACGGATATAACCCCGTGGTCGGTTTTCTGTAAGTAGTCTTTCAGTTCCTCAGTGAGTTCAGCCAATTTTTCGGTGTCGCGGCGGATTTCGACCTGGCGCTGCTGGTTAGCAGCGATGGCCTGCTGGCGTTGAATGTCGCTTCCCTTTGTCACCGGGACGTCTCCCATGCTTTGGCTTTGCGAAACTGCGGGTGGGAGATGGATTTGCTGGGCGGGAGAAGTTGTGGCAAGCACCAGCACGACTGCCGAGAGAACGGTCAGCGAACTCAGCCTAAGCATACAGACCTCCAATTGCGGACCCGAGTCGATTGCGCAGATGCAGAACCGCATTATGGCGCGGATATCGAGCGGAGACAATAGGGACTAGTCTGGAGGGCGAAACGGAAGGCTCTAGCCTGAGAGCTCACCACCGAGGCACAGAGGCCACGGAGAACGTGCGCCTCTGCACCTTGCGGCGTACAACTGCCTAGCGGTCGCGGTAGAGTTCGTGGCGGTCCTGACGGAGATCGCGGTATTCGCGGCGCAGTTGACGGCGCTCGTGGCGGGCGGCGGCGTAGTTGCCGTGGCGCAAGTCGCGGCGCAACTGGTGGCGATCGTGAGTGATTCTAGCTTCGTCGCGACGAACATCGCGATGCAGTCCGCGATCGGACGCGAGTGCCGGAGCTACTCCTATTCCTACGAGCAAAAGAATCCCAGCGATTGTGTGTTTCATGTTTGGTTGGGCTCCTTCCCCAAGCTGTAGATGTGAACCCTTGCCCGGGAAGGAAGTTGCTGAACCGGGCGGCGGCCAGAACCGGAGAAAACGGCGAACCCAAACGGCAGGGGTAAGGCTATGCGCTAATGTGAATCTCGCGGCAAGAACTGGGACGGCCGGTTCCTGAAACCAATCATCACATCGCTCCAAGAGCGATCGACTTCAGCTAGTGCGGGCTTCCGGTCCACTTGCAAACCGCTTCGCGATCGTCCTGCGAGAGGCGGGCACTGCGATGGATCAAGGTGTACTTGCTGTCCGGCATGTCGCCTTGGAGGATCTGGTTACAAATCTCTTCGATCTCATGATCGCGCTTTTTCGCGTTATAGTTTGCCCATTCGGAGAAGTTCACGTGATGGCGGGCCTCATGAACGTCGTTGGCGACCATCCAGGAGAACGGCGCCACGTGGCTATACCAGGGCCAGCGTGTCTGGTCGGAATGACAATCACTGCACGACCGATCGAAGATCGCGCGCAGATTCGGCGGAACTTTTTCGGTATTGTAGAAGTCTCTTGCAGGATCCACTGGCGGATTCTTGCGATCGACTGGGATAACCTGGGCAGCAAGAAGCAGGATGATCACCAGAACCACAATGCGGCGCAAATTGCGCATAGAGTCTCCGTACTATATCAAAACTGATTTCGGGTTCTCGGGTCGCGAGACCACAGACCTGATTACGCGTCGTCGTAATCCTCCGTCAGAGAGACCAGGAACGCCACCAGCGCATTCATGTCGTCGGTGCTGAGCGACATCTGCTGAAACTCTGGTGGCGGATTTCGCAATAATCCCTGACGAGCCAGTTGCGATTTTTCGATGCGGCCGTTTTTCGTCTCAACTTGCTTGCGACGAATTGCAATAATGGCGGAACTCAGGATGCAGAAGAAGGGCGGCAGTGTTTACAATATCCGCCGATTTCAAGACGCGTAACCACAATTCTGAACTCACATTCGCGCTGGATTTGGCCTTTCAAGCGGTCGAAGAGGGCACTTTCGAATTCCGCAATTTTGCCGCAACGCAGGCAGGCCATGTGGATGTGATCCCGTTGCGGCCTTCTCTCATAAAAATGTTTTTCGCCCTGGAGATGCATGAGATCGAGTTCGTCCACCAGGCCGTGGCGCTTGAGCAAGCCAAGAGTGCGGTAGACGGTGACGCGATCGATGTTGGGGTCGAGTTTGCGGGCGCGCTTCAGGATCTGTGAGGCGTCGAGGTGCTGCTGCGCGGTTTCCACCACGCTGAGAATCGTGCGGCGCTGGTGGGTCATGCGCAATCCGCGCGACATGAGTTCTGCCTGGAGACGTCCGGGAGTTTCCGTTTGGGGCATGGGCATGGAAGGGACCTCACGTTTTTGATACTTAGTTGCAATTACAACGAAGCCGTTGATTGTTAGTCGTTGGTTGTTCGCAAAAGCCTCTTGGGCAAGTATCAGGCCGGCGGGCAGGGTTCGGTAACGAATAACGGATAACGACCGCCTTCTAGTTCGGCCCCTTCATCTTCTCTTTCACGCTGTGCGCAAGCTTTTCGATCTCCGCGGCCTTCTTCATGACGTCGAGAGAAAGAACGTTCTCGTCGGACTTGTCGACATAGGCCTTGAGTTCAACCGAGAGCTTGAGCAGTTTGTCGGTGTCGCTCTTCAGTGCGGCGACTCTCTCTTTGTTGGCCTTCTTCTCCATGTCATGGGTGATGCGGGCGCGGGCATCGTCTTCGTCGGTGGGAGGACCGATTTCATGAACGGGGGGCTGTGGGAGGGGAACATTTTGGGCGATACACGGCGCGCTGAGAAAAAGAAGGCAAATGAGAAGTCGGAAGCCCACGGCAACCTCATTGGGAGACGGATTGATCTTGCCCTGAGCAGGATTATACGTCGGGGTTCACAGGGACTGAAGCCCCAGTTCACTTCTCACACTTGACGCGGCCCATGAACGGCCACTCCTTCACATGATGAAAAGAAAGGCACGGCTGAAGCCGTGCCTCGATACGAGTGAAGCTTGATGAAGGGTTACAACGCGCTCATGTTGGCCAGGAATTCGCTGTTGCCTTTGGTCTTGCTGAGCTTGTCGATCAGCAGTTCCATGGCTTCGACCGGTGAAAGCGGGTTCAGCACTTTGCGAAGCACCCAGATGCGCGAGAGATCTTCCTTCGGGATCAGGAGTTCTTCTTTGCGCGTGCCCGAGCGCTGAATGTCGATCGCCGGGAAGACGCGCTTGTCGACCAGTTTGCGCTCCAGGATGATTTCGCTGTTGCCCGTACCTTTGAATTCTTCAAAGATCACGTCGTCCATGCGGGAACCGGTGTCGATCAGTGCTGTCGCGATGATGGTGAGCGATCCGCCTTCTTCGATGTTGCGGGCAGAGCCGAAGAAACGCTTCGGGCGCTGCAAGGCGTTCGAGTCCACGCCGCCGGAGAGCACTTTGCCTGAAGGCGGAACAATCGTGTTGTAGGCGCGAGCCAGGCGCGTAATCGAATCGAGCAGGATGACGACGTCGCGCTTGTGTTCGACGAGACGCTTCGCTTTTTCGATCACCATTTCGGCGACCTGGACGTGACGGGCGGCGGGCTCGTCGAAGGTCGAAGAAATCACTTCGCCTTTGACCGAGCGCTGCATGTCGGTGACTTCTTCCGGGCGCTCGTCGATCAGGAGCACCATCAGAACGACTTCGGGATGATTGGTAGTAATCGAGTTCGCGACCTGCTGCAATAGCATCGTCTTGCCGGCGCGCGGCGGCGAAACGATCAAGCCGCGTTGTCCTTTGCCGAGCGGCGTGAGCAGATCCATGACGCGGGCGCTGGCGTTTTCGCGGGTCGTTTCCAGCTTGAGGCGTTCCTGCGGATAAAGGGGCGTCAGGTTATCGAAGAGGATCTTGTTGCGGGCTTCGTCAGGCGACTCGAAGTTAACGGCTTCAATCTTGACCAGCGCGAAATACTTCTCGCCTTCATGCGGCGGGCGCACCTGGCCGCTGATGGTGTCGCCGGTCTTGAGATCGAATTTGCGAATCTGGGACGGAGAAACGTAAATGTCATCTGGGCCCGGAAGGTAGTTGTAATCGGGCGAGCGCAGGAAGCCGTAGCCGTCGGGCAGAATTTCGAGTACGCCTTCGGCGAAGATATGGCCTTCTTTTTCGCTCTGCGCCTGCAGGATCTTGAAGATCAAGTCCTGTTTGCGCATACCGCTGGCACCGGGCAGATCCAAGGTCCTTGCGATCTTGGTCAGCTCGGTGATGTTCTTTTCTTTCAGTTCAGCAATGGTCATGATTCACCTAAACCCGTGCACTAGAGATTTTCGGTAGTGTCAACGGGAGATTTTCGAAAGGAGGGGACTCAGGAAAGATACAAAGTGCAACGCCGGGGAGGGACAGGCGGGGCTGGTGTTAAGCAGCCCGCCGTTGAGCCTCGGCTACATTCTCTGGTTCCGATAAAACTTCTTGCCGTTCAGAGTCCGCGATGCGGTCCAACACACCATTCATAGTTTCCTGGATTCTGGTGCTGGGCCGGTGGAACTTCCGCGTGGCCTTGGAGGCAAGCTGACAAAGCATATAACGGTTCCGCAACGTCTGTAAAGCGTCGAACACACGATCAGAGCGCATGTGTGGTAAATCTCCTCACTGTATGAAATGTGGCCTTCGCCATCGTCCTTTCGCTACGGCTGGCCGACCGGAACCCCACCCTCCGGCCTAAGTCACTGATTCCGAGTAGGTTGTAAAGGAATAACGCAAAACTCACTCAAGTGAATAGATGCGCGACAGGACCCGGAAGATGCTCGATTTTCTGGGCTTAACCCTGGAGGTGCGGGTGGTGAAGAATCGCCCCGGAGCTTCCGGCTGTCCCTCGGAACACGCTAATTTAGACGCAAGGGCGGACGCGGTCAAGTGTTTATTTGTCAATCGGAGCCGATCCCGCATTCCCTCATGACCATTTTGGTACAATCCCCTGCAAAATAAGGGGTTAAGCCAGCGGCCAGGAATTGCTTGGATGGGGTTGAGCAACCGGATTTCGAGCCGGGGCGTTCCGAAAAGGCTGGGTTTGTGGATATTCGCCACCGCCTCAGAGTCCAGCCTCAAGAAGAAGGATTCAGAAAGTCGGCGATATCGAACCTCCAGGGCTTCCGGGGGCGCGCATCGATTGCGAGAATCTCGTCCGGCGAACCATAGCCGAGGCCGTGTGCCGATCTCGAAACCTCACAAGATTTCATCTCGTTTTCCCGCCACCGGCTTGAGGCCGAAGGTGAGCTGCAAGAGCAGTACAGCGTGTATTCCTCAAGTGAGTGCGGGAACGTCCGTACCAGATAAGAGCCATTGGCGTAGGGACTGGCGGAAACCAGATAAAACGTCAGGCACTTCGGGCATTGCACGCAATGGCGGATTCGGACTGACATATATCAAACGATGCGTGAACATACGACGAAAGTTGTGCCGCAGTTGGACATTTGCGGACTCTTATCAAGCGTGGGGCTAAGCGTGGTCCGAAAATGTCTAGATTGCCTGTGATCGCGCCCTTATGATATGGGCCAGAAATGATTCTGGATTGGAAAATCTGTTCGCGGGCACGGTTGTCGCGCGATCCGCGATTTGACGGGAAGTTTTATATCGGCGTGCGCGGGAGCGGAGTCTATTGCCGGCCGATTTGTCCTGCCCCGACGGCGAAAGAGGAGAATTGCCGGTACTTTGCCACGGCTGCCGCGGCAGCGGAGGCGGGATATCGGCCGTGCCTGCGATGCCGTCCGGAGTGCTCGCCGGGAACCCCAGCATGGATGGGAACGTCGAACACGGTTTCGCGTGCGCTGCGACTGATCGCGGAATCGGGTCTGGAGGAAGGCGGGCTGGAAAGCTTGGCGGACCGGCTGGGGGTTGGCTCGCGGCATTTGCGGCGGCTGTTCATCCGACACCTGGGCGCTCCACCGAGCACGGTGGCGCAAACGCGGCGGTTGCACTTCGCCAAGAAGCTAATTGATGAAACGCGGCTGCCGATGGCGGAAATCGCATTGGCGGCGGGGTTCGGCTGCGTGCGGAGATTCAATGCGTCAATCCGGAAGACATATAAGCGGACTCCGACACAAATTCGGAAGCTGGCGCGGCTGAAGACCGATCCGGTCGAAAATCAGTACGTGTTTCATCTGCGCTATCGGCCGCCTTACGACTGGGATGGGATGCTGTCGTTTCTGGCGGCGCGCGCGACGACAGGCGTGGAAGCAGTCGAAGGCGGAGTTTATTCGCGGTCGATTTCGGTGAATGGGATTCCGGGATATTTCTCCGTCTCGCTCGATCCCGAACATAGTTCGCTGACCGTGCAGATTCATTTCGGCGATCCGCGGGCGCTGTTTTTCATCATCGAGCGAATTCGGGCGATGTTCGATTTGAACGCGGACTGGGCCGATATCGCCAGCGTTTTGAAAGCCGACGGCGTGCTTGTGCGCATGGTGGATGCGGCGCCAGGCCTGCACGTGCCCGGGGCCTGGAATGGATTTGAACTGGCGGTGCGGGCCGTGCTGGGACAACAGATTCGAGTGGCGCATGCTACCGCGCTGGCGGGGCGTTTGACCAAGGCCTTTGGTGAGCCGATGATGGGCAACGGTTCGCTGACCCATTTGTTTCCAGTTCCGGAGATTCTTGCAGAGGCCGACTTGAGCGGTGTCGGCCTGACGAAGGCTCGTGCTGCGACGATTCGGGCGCTGGCCCGCACGGTTGCCGGGGGAGATCTGAGCTTTGAGGGCGTGGTCGATTCGGAAGCGTTCCGGCGGAAGCTGATAGAAATTCCGGGCATCGGAAACTGGACCGCGGAATACGTAGCCATGCGGGCCCTGGGCGAACCGGACGCGTTCCCTGCTGGCGATGTGGCCCTGCAATCCGCGCTGGGGATTTCAGGCGCGCGCGCGGCTGAAATGAGGGCGGAACCGTGGCGTCCTTGGCGTTCTTACGCGACGATGTATTTGTGGATGATGGGGCACAAATCGAAGGTCTCGAAGGCGCGATCCGCATCGTCATCGAATGGGCTGGCAGCGTCGTCAGAAGCAACTGCGGCGCTAGGCGCGGGCGATTAGAATTCCAGTATGACCGGCGTGCGAATCGATGCTTGGCTGTGGGCGGCGCGATTTTTCAAGACGCGGACCCTGGCGAAGAAAGCCTGCGACCTTGGACGAATTGTTTCGAATACGCAGGTTGCGAAAGCTGCGCGGGAGGTTCGCCCAGGCGATCGGTTGCGAATCGCGAATGATGGCGGAGAGTTTGAGGTCGAAGTTCTTGGATTGAGCGATGTGCGCGGGCCGGCGTCCGTCGCACAGACGCTTTATCGCGAAACCGAGGCCAGCCGTGAGGCCCGGCAGAAAGCGGCGGCGGAGCGCAAGGCCGCGCGGGAGTTCGAGGTCCTGCCGATGGGCAGGCCGTCGAAGCGGGACCGCAGACGGATTATTCAGTTCCGCGGGCGAGGATAGCGCCGAGATTCTCCTCGCTTTCGATAGGAACACCGCGTCGTTCGTCGTTGGTCGCTCGCGGACCTTTGCTACCGAGTGACCACCAACGACTAACTTTTGCCCTAATCCCTCTCCCCGCGTCCGTGGCCTGATTGGTTTTCCGCTTCTTCTCCCGGCTCTCTCAACCACTTTGTGATTGATTGATCGGGGATATTCACCTCGACGACGGTGGCTTCCGAAGATCCGAGAGAGACAACCATCATGCGCATCTTGTGGCCTGAAGGATTGGCATAGATCAGCGTGGTCTCACCGCTGCCACCTTTCGAGTGCACGCGAACGAAGGGATGCCAGTCCGGACCGAGACTGCCCTCAACTACGCGGCTTGTTTCTGCCGGATCAAGCGGCGCTTGAAAATTTTCGAAGACTGCCAGCTTGTGGCAGCGGACGCCCTCGGGACGCACGAAGAACAGGGCAACTCCCAACAGCGGGATGTGCATATGCCGAACGCCATAGGTCGTCTCGATGGCAGTGACGACTTCGTTGAAACCGCGGTCAGCGGCAAAGAGATTCGAGGCACAGAGAACCAGGGCCAGCACCCGAAGAGATTTCACTTGTGGTCTCCTTTGTCGGCCTTGGCGATGGGTTTAGAGACGTTCTTGGTATCGAGCTTGGGGACGCCGAATTCGCCACCGAGATCGGCCAACTGATCGATCTCGATGGGGCCGTCGATGTGCACGAACGTGAGTTCGCGGGGCTCGGCGGCGATGACGACAATACCGGACATCTTTTCGTTTTCGAGCCTGACGAAGACGTCGACATTCTCGCCGCCCGCCTGGCTGCGCACCCCCACAATCTTGTTCCACTCGGGACGCTGCATCTGGGCCCGCAATTCTTCGAGGTCGGCGTGGGAATAGCCGCCGTCGTGGTCGAATTCGTAGCTGCGCACGTAGATGGCTTTGAGATTCGTGACCAGTTTGGCGGTGCGGGCTTCGTCGGGATCCTCGGAGGAGAGGAACTTGCTGGCCCAGCGGAGCATAGGGCCGTCCATGGTGACTTCGACCGTTTCTTTTGCTTTGGCGGAAAGGCGTTCGATGTTTGGCGGGACCTTGAAATCCTGGGCGGAGGAGAGGGAGCCGGCCAGCAGCACGAATAGCAGGGCCAGGGTGGTGACGAATGCGCCTCGCTGCGCTCGGCTGGGCAGCCGAGGCGGCTGTCCCCACATGTTCTTTTCCGGGTGCATCGTTTCTTGCTCCATCGCGGGATTGAATCGGCGTTTCATCGGCTACTCCTTTTCTTGATCTTGCTGCTGGGCGCTACCGTCATCGTTGATCTGATTCACCTTGGTACGGGCCATCTGAAGTTTGCTTCCGGCGATGCGGAGGGCAAGCATCAGTTGCTGCTTGGCGGCTTCTCCCTGGGCATGCTGACGGACGATTTCGCGATGGTGGACGAAGCCCCCCACCAGCGATGCTGTGATAACCGCGAAGGCCGCCCAGCGGACCAGGGGCTGGGTGAAAAACGCGTGCCAGGGATCGCGCGAGAATTTGCGCTCCGGCTTTTGGGGCACGAGACGCGCCAGCACCTGGCCGGCGAAATCCGGCGGCGCGTCTTCGCGGCGCAGCGCATCTCTTAATGCGCCTTCGAGGATGTTGGTTTCGTTGTCATCGTTCACGGGATTCATATCGCGACTTCTCCGATCGTGCGGGTAACTTTTTCGCGCAGGATGGCCAATGAGCGTTGCAATTGGCTTTTGACCGTGCCTAGCGGGATGGCCAGTGTTTCTGCGATCTCATCGGGACTCAGGTCTTCCTGATAACGCAGGATCATGATCATGCGCGGTTTTTGCGGCAGCGAAGCGACCAGCTGCCGCAAACGTTGGCTGAGAAGCGGATCTGCTGTGCGCGATTGAACCGACGGCTCCGGGGCATCCTCGAGGCTGACCTGCGGCAGCGTGCGGCGGCGCTTGTAGTCGATGCAGCGATGGGCCGTCACTTTGCGCAGCCAGAAGGTCACGTGCTCCTCCGATTTCAGGGTGGCCAGGTTCGCATGCAGCTGCATGAAGACGTCTTGCGCCAGTTCTTCAGCTGCGGCGCTGTCTGCCAGAAAATGCCGGGCAATGCTGAAGACCATGGATTGGTGGCGGCGCACCAGGTCCGCGAAGTCTGGCAGGGCCGCGGACTGTCGTTCGCTCATCGGCAAGGTCTGGGACTGCCTCACTTTACATATACGCAGGCAAAGAGGTTTGGGTATGCAAAATCTGACGGCGCCACGTTCCTATTCATTAAAGGCGGAAGCGGTTCGAAGGAAGATCCCGCTGGAAAAGCGGGGAGCATTGGGATGAGATGCTCCGCTTGGCTAGCTCGAATCCGCTCAAGATCTGCGAGATTTTGCCCAAGATGCGGGTTCTGCATCTAAGCTAAGACTTATGACGGTTGAAGGAAATCCGGCACGGGTGCATGTGATGCAGGCTGAAGGCGACCAGACAGCCCATCTGAAGGAATGGCTGGAACGACTTGTTTCACAGGGCGGCAGTGATCTGCTGCTGGTTCCGGACGCATCCCCGGCAGTGCGGGTCGAGGGGGTTCTTGGGGCGCTTGGAGAAACGCTCCTAACGGGAGAGCAGATCGAAGCGGCGGTGTTCCCTGCCCTGGCGGCCCATGCGCGGGAGGAGTATCAGCAGTATGGGATTGCGGATTCCTCGTACCGAGTCGAGGGATTGGGACGCTTTCGCATCAATTTGCACCGCGAGCGCGGGCGGGCGGCGGCCACAGTACGCGCACTGCCTTCGAAGGTGCCTGCGCTTGAGGAACTACGGCTGCCTGCGGGCGTTGCAGGCCTGGCGGCATTACAGCGCGGGCTGGTGATCATCGGCGGCGCGACCGGTTCGGGCAAAACCACGACTCTGGCCGCGTTGGTGAACACGATCAACCAGAAAGATGCGCGGCACATTGTGACGATTGAAGATCCGATTGAATATGAGCATCGGCACAATCGCAGCCTGATCGAGCAGGTGGAAATCGGGATTGATGCGGCGGACTTCCCTACGGCGCTGCGGGCGGCAATGCGGCAAGCGCCGGATGTGATCGTCGTCGGCGAGATGCGGGATGCGGAAACGGCGCGAATCGCGCTGTCGGCGGCAGAGACAGGACATCTTGTCTTCACAACATTGCACACGACTGATGCAGCTTCAACCGTATCCCGCATCGCGGATTCCTTTCCGCAGGAGCGGCAGCACACGGTGCGCGCAGAGATGGCGATGGCATTGGCTGCCATGCTGACGCAGACGCTGATCCCGCGGCGCAACGGCGGACGCGTGCCGGCAGCGGAGTTGCTGATGGTGGGATATGGAGCGCGGCAGCATATCCGAAAGAATGCTCTGCAGCACCTGCATCAGGAGATCACAATCACACGCAGGCAGGGATCGTTCACCATAGAGGAGTCGCTGGCGCAGTTGGTGTTTTCACGGGACCTTCTGCGCGAAGATGCGATGACGCGGGCGCTGCATCCCGAGGATCTGGATACGTTGTTGAAGGCGAAGGGGTTTTAGGCTTGCTTGGATCAAAATTTTGCGAGGAAATCGGGGAATGGAGGCGGCAGGCGCAAGCTGATGAGCGAGATGGCCGGTTTTCGCCTCTCCGTGGATTCCCCATTTTGGGAGCCGTTCCACAAAAGGAATGCCAGGAAGCGATTTTGCAGCATATCGGGACAATACCCTATCTGAAACGCGCGTCTCACGGTCTATAACAGCCTCGTTCGCAGCTGGAAGGAGGGCTTATGATCGACACCGCAGACAAGAATTGGCAGGAATTGAGCCGGCAGGTCGCGGACTTGCAGGTGGGAGCGTTTCTGAGAGTGGTGTGCCAGATCGGGGAAGTCTTGGAGAAAACCGGCAATAGCGGCGCCGGAAACTTTCCAGGGCCAAATCGCGGAGCCATCACCGCCGGGAAATCCACAGGCACAATCGAAAACATTGTGACATCCGTCACAGACAAAAACCGCCCTCGTAGGATATTTTCTCCGGAGCAAAAGTGACCGGAAGCAGGATTTCCGGAATACCTGGGGCAAAATCACGCGGGAGAACTTGGAAACGATGAAAAATGAACAAGACCTGGGTCAGCTCATGTCCGAGCAATGGCCCAAACTAAAGAAACGAGCGCAGCACGAGAGAAACCCCGAAAAACTTATTGCGATCCTTGAAGAGATCGACGACCTGTTATTCAACCTCGAGATGAGAATTGCCGCTCAGAACGGGCTGGCACATTCGTGGGAGGATCAGGACCCGAGGTCAACTCATCATGAATCCGCCGATGTTCTATCCGACGACGCAGAAATCGGGAGCCAATGAATGAAACCGGACCCAGGATAAGACCGCAGACCATTCACGAGCTCGCGAACGAACTATGTAAATTGTTCGGGGAGCAGTTTGACGCCCTTCAGCTGGACCTGACTGAGGTCGAGTTAGAATCCTACCTGAAAACGCGAACCCGGATTCATCAGTTGCTGACTGAGCTAAAAGCCATGGCCTCCCGGCCCTGCTAGGGGACAGACTCAGAGGCGAATACCGCCTTCGATGATTTGACCGTCGCGCGGCTGAATTGCCTTTCCTTGGGCAGCCGTGAACGGCTTCGGCACCCAAGACCAGGTTTCTCAGCAAATCACTGAGCCTGGAAGGTTTCCAATCCGCTTTGCGCGGCGCTAAACGGCGTCCTTTCACCACGCTTTCCGGCTGGCATGGTTCTCCGTCTTCACGCCCAATAGGTCCGGTCCAGACTGCGGTACTGGATGGCCTCAGCGATGTGTTTGGGCTCAAGGTTCGGCGTGTTGTCCAGGTCAGCGACGGTGCGGGCTACTTTGAGGATGCGGTCGTGGGCGCGGGCACTGAGGCCCTGCTGGGTCATGGCGCGCTCAAGCAGGCGTTCGCAATCGGCGGAGAGTTCGCAGTGGGTGCGAATGTGGCGGGAAGACATCTGGGCGTTGCAGTAGAGTTTGGGGCGGGATCCGACAAAGCGATCGAGTTGTTTCTGGCGGGCGCGAACGACTCGTTCGCGGATTTTGGCCGAGTCTTCCGGTTCGTTTCCTGATCGCATCTCTTTGTAATTCACCGCCGGGACATCGATGTGGATGTCAATGCGGTCCATCAGAGGGCCGGAGATTTTTGAGATGTAGCGCTGAATCATGGGCGGAGTGCACTGGCAATCTCGTGATTTGTCGTTGTGGAAGCCGCAGGGACAGGGATTCATCGCGGCGGCGAGCATGAAGCGCGCGGGGAATGTCAGCGACATCGAAGCCCGGGCAATGCTGACCGTGCCGTCTTCGAGCGGCTGGCGAAGAACTTCCAGAACATTGCGTGGGAATTCGGGTAGTTCGTCAAGGAACAGCAAGCCGTTATGGGCGAGAGAGACTTCTCCGGGGCGTGGGATGACGCCGCCCCCGATCAGCCCGGCGTCGGAGATCGTGTGATGCGGAGAGCGATACGGCCGGGTTCCGACCAGACCGGTTCCCTGGTCCAGAACTCCGGCAACGCTGTGGATCTTGGTCGTCTCGAGGGCTTCCTCGAAGGTAAACGGCGGAAGAATAGTCGGCATGCGCTTGGCGAGCATGGTTTTGCCGGAGCCGGGCGGGCCAATCATCAGGATGTTATGGCCTCCGGCGCAGGCGATTTCGATGGCCCGCTTGGCGGTCTGCTGTCCGCGGACGTCTTTGAAATCGACGTAAAACTGCTGCGACTCGCGGAGCAGCGAATCGCCATCAGATTTGATCGGGACGATGCCGTTGCCTGAATTTACAAAGTGGATGACGTCGAGGAGCGACTTCACCGGATAAACGTCTACGCCGCCGACCATGGCAGCTTCTTTGGCATTGGCTTCCGGGACGACCATGCGGGAAATCTTGCGCCCGCGGGCTTCCAGTGCGATGGGGAGAGCTCCACGGACACTCCGAACGCCGCCATCCAGCGAGAGTTCGCCGACGAAGAGGCAGTCCGGGACTTCCTTCTTCGTCAGGCCGCCGTACGCGCCGACTATGCCAAGCGCCATGGGCAGGTCGAAGCCGGAACCTTCCTTCTTTATATCGGCCGGGGCGAGATTGATGGTGATGTGAGTCGGGGGAATGTCGTATCCGCAATTCTTCAAGGCGGCGCGGACCCGGTCGCGGCTCTCGCGCACAGCCGCGTCGGGCAGGCCGACCGTGTGGAAATGGTCCTGGTCGGTCTTGATGCCGGAGCAGTCGACTTCGACCTGAATAATGTTGGCGTCGATGCCGTAGACCGCGGCGCTCAGGGTTTTGTAGAGCATGGTGAACGATGAAATTGGGCCGTTGGTCGTCGACTATCTGGTCGTTGGTCGGTGACCGTTGGCGATTAGCCGCCTGCCGATCTGCCAACCCATCCAAACCACCGACTGGGCGACCCTCCGGGCACACCTGCGCGGCGGTTCCGGATGTCTAAACTACTTCTTGCAGACGGGAGAATGCTGTGACGGATGTCACAACATACCTGTGGAAAACGTGGTTCGACCGGAAGGGGCTGAGGATTCAAACTCTGGAATTATCGTGCCGTCCGTTGTTCCCCCATCCGCAATCTGGTTGTTTCGTCGGAATGCAAACAATTAGGATGACGGCACACATCGGTTGGTTCTATGACCCTGAACCCCAAGGCCCTAAAGCCCCCGCCTCCACCTGGAAATCTTGAGCGCGAAGAATCGCAGCTTTGGCGCTGGGCGCTGGGGTTCATGATCGTACTCTCCGTCGCGCTGGCCGGGCTGCTTTGGGAGCGGCTGGAGGCTATTCCGTTTCAATTGCGAGCGATACCGATTGGGGTGCTGGTTCTTTCCATCCTATTTTGCGTGTACGCCTATGGGCGGCGTCGCGAAGTCAGCGAACTCAAGGGGGTACTGCGGGGATTACAGGAGCACGTGGGCGCGGCTCCTTCCGAAGAGCAACTCGACCAGCTCAGCCAGGTCATCATGCGCTCGCAGCGCAATTTCAAGGAACTGATCGATTCGTTTGACGATCCGGCGTGTGCGGTGGGGCTCGACGGCACGATGAGGACTGTGAACAAACGCGTCACCGAATTGACCGGACTTCCCTATTCGGATCTGGTTGGGCGGAAAATCTACGAGATTATCGAGGAGCCGGGGCGCGAGGAGATGGAACACAGCCTGGGATGGTTCCTGGAAAAAAAGCGCTGGGCCGGGACGGTGAAGCTGCGGCTAAAGAACAGTTCGCGTCCACTGTACTTCGATTGCGTGGTCAACGGGATCATCAAGGGCGACGAGGTGGTCGGCGCCAGCCTGCTGGGGCGCGACGTTACCGAAGAGCGCGAGAAGGAGATGCGTTTCACCGAGCTGTTTGAAACGTTGCAGGAAGGCGTGTATTTCTGCGCCCCGGAGGGAAAGTTGCTGGATGCAAACCCGGCGCTGGTCAGCATGCTCGGATACGACGAGAAGCGCGACCTGCTGGCGGTGGAACCGGCGGCATTGAATTTCGATCCGGGCAAGCCGGTGCTGGGGCGGGCCGCCGATGACCGTGGCGGGGTGCGCACGCGCGAGATCCAACTGCGGCGGAAAGACGGCAGGCCGGCGATCTTTCTGGATTCTTCCCGCGCGGTGTGGGACACGTCGGGCAACATCATCCGCTATCAGGGAACACTGGTCGACATGACCGAAAAGCGCGGCATGGAGCAGCAACTGGCGTCCCAGGAAGAATTCCGGCGGCGATTGCTGGAAAGCTTTCCGGACCTGATTCTCGTGGTCGACCTCGCAGAGCGATATACGTTCGTCAGCGCGCGCGCGAAAGATTTGCTCGGTTACGACCCGAAAGACATGCTGGGCAAGAAGATCACGGACCTGGCCGATCATTCTCCCGAGTTGGCTTCGCTATATAGCGACGTAGTGTCGGGCAAGCAGGTCTTTGGGTCGGCGGAGTTCGGGGCGCGGCATCGCGACGGCAGCTGGCGCACCATGCGCGCTTCAGGCAGCCAACTGGCCGACGCGGAAGGAAGAATCACGGGCGTGATCGTTTCCGTGCGCGACATTACGATCGAGAGGAAACTGGAGCAGCAGGTCGTGCAGAGCGAACGGCTGGCGGCAATGGGGGCGATGATCGGCGGGGTCGCGCATGAACTGAATAACCCCCTGACCAGCATTCTTGGCGTGAGCGAACTTTTGCAGGACACGGAAACCAACGATACCTCGCGCAAGCAGCTGGCAATGTTGCAGCAGCAGGCACGGCGCGCGGCTGAAATTGTGCAGAACCTGACGTATTTTGCCCGCCCTCCGGCGCCGGGCAAGAGCCGGATCAACCTCACGGAAGTGGTCGAGCGCACGCTGAATCTGCACGCCTATTCGCTGCGCAAGAACAACATCACCGTCGATTTCCTGAAGGAAGCCGGCGTTCCCTATGCCATGGGAGACCCCCACCAGCTGATGCAGGTATTTCTGAACCTGATCCTGAACGCGGAGCAGGCGATCCGTGAGGTTCGCGATAAGGGTACGCTGCGAATCCGGATGGGACGCGGACAAAGCTCGGTCTGGGTCAGTTTTCACGATGATGGGCCGGGCATCGCGAAAGAAAACCTCGCCAGCATTTTCGATCCGTTCTACACGACGAAGCGGCCGGGGCGCGGGACCGGGCTGGGATTGAGCATCTGCAAGTCGGTACTGAAGGAACACAACGGCAGCGTGGAAGCGATCAATTCTTCGGAGGGTGGAGCGGTGTTTACAGTGACGCTGCCGGTTGGCTAAGCCAGCGGGCTGTCCGCCCGCCGGGCACCGGCCAACAAACGCGTTTTGGTTACCTTTCCACCGCCATCGCTACCGCATTCCCCCCGCCAAGGCACAACGCGGCGATCCCGCGTCTTACGTCGCGGCGAATCATTTCATAGATCAGAGTGACCAAAACGCGCGCGCCGCTGGCGCCGATGGGATGGCCGATGGCAACGGCACCGCCATTGACATTCACTTTATCCGGATTCAGCTTCAGTTCGCGCATCACTCCCAGCGCCTGTACGGCGAAGGCTTCGTTCAGTTCGTAGAGATCGACGTCTTCGTTTTTCCAGCCGGTCTTCTCCCAGATTTTCTGAACCGCCCCCACGGGCGCCATCATGACCCATTTGGGCTCGACGCCGCTGGTCGCCTGCGCCACAATGCGAACCATCGGATGGGCGCCGAGTTCTTTCGCGCGGGTCGCGCTGGTGACTACGACTGCTGCCGCTCCGTCGTTCACTCCCGGAGCATTGCCGGCAGTGACCGTCCCGTCTTTCTTGAATGCCGGCTTTAGGCTTCGCAGAATTTCAATCGTGGTGTCTTCGCGGGGGCTTTCGTCTTTGTCGAAGATGACCGGAGCAGCGCCTTTCCTCTTCGCGGGAAGCTCAACCGGAACGATCTGCGATTTGACGCGGCATTCTTTTATTGCAGCGATCGCTTTGCGGTGTGAGTTCACTGCAAACTCATCCTGCTCTTCGCGCGTAATCCCGTATTTTTCGGCAACGTTCTCGCCAGTGATGCCCATGTGGTAGTCGTTGTAGATATCCCACAGGCCATCATGGACCATGGAGTCGACAATCTGCGCGTTACCGAGACGGTATCCCTTGCGCGCCTGCGGCAGAAGATATGGAGCGTTTGTCATCGATTCCATTCCGCCGGCGACGACGATAGAACTGTTTCCCGTCTGTACCGCCTGCGCTGCGAGCGCGACGGATTTCAATCCTGAGCCACAGACTTTGTTTATTGTCATGGCACCTGTGGTGGGAGCGAGTCCGCCGAAGATTGCGGCCTGTCGCGCAGGATTCTGACCGAGCCCCGCAGAGACGACGTTGCCCATGATGCACTCGTCGACGTGCGAAGGATCGACGGCGGCACGCTTCACCGCTTCGCGCACGGCGATCGCGCCGAGTTGCGGCGCCGTGAAATCGGAAAGGCTTCCCTGAAATTTCCCGACCGGAGTGCGACATCCGGAGATAATGACGACATCGTCAAAAGAGGCCATGAATCAAGCTCCCCACGAACATTTTGCTTCTTTGATTATAGATGCTGGAGCATCCGATTCGCTTCATGTCATGGGTAAGGAACGATCGGAGCCTGCGGTCAGAGAAAAAGAATCTGGCGGACCTTGAATTTCGATACGCGGCGCCGAGAAGATCGCGTGCCGACAGTTTTTCCCGGGCGCAAGCACGCCGACCAAAAATAATCGTTGACTTTCGATCGCGAAGTTCCTCTCGTCGTGACTTTGGTGACATGTCGAACGCGAACTCAGCATCATTTTTTTCTTGACTTCATTTTTCAATAACTCTATACATCAACTAGTTGCAGTTGAAACATCGCTGCACATTTTCCATGAAAAATGGAAGGGAGAATAGGAACAATGGCAACCAAGAAAAAGGCTAAGAAGAAAAAGAAGCACTAGCAATTTCGGTACGAAGTCAAAAGGGGACGCCTAAAGCGTCCCCTGATTTTTTGTGCCCGGAATTGTTTCCGCGGTCGCAATGACGTCTACTGATGCGTTTCTTCCGGCAGCATCCCCGAGAGAGGGACGCATGCGCTTGCGGCAGCAAACGTTGCAAACGTCTCTATGACTGGGACTGAATTGCTTCGATGCGTCGCGGAATGTGCTTCTCTTTTTCGGGACAAAGAGAGCGGTACGCGCAGAAGCTGCAATGCATACCAGGGTTCGGAGCGAACTTCCCATCGGCAATTTGCTCCGCGGCATCCTGCACACGGTTGCGGGCGGCGGTCAGCTCAGCTTCGGAGCGCGTGGTGATTACCGGAACGTTCTCTTCGAGGTTGTGGAAGGTCAGGGCCCCCACGTCATATCCCCACTTCTCTTTCGCGGCGATCGCGTAGAGCGAGAGCTGGAGGCTCTCGTCGGCGTCGTCCTGGTCACGCGCTTTGCCGGTCTTGTAGTCGACGATGGTGACCGTGCCATCCGGCCGGCGATCGATGCGGTCAATGCGTCCTGCAACGATCGTGTCGCCGATTTTGATCTCGAAGGTTTCTTCCGTATGCAGCACCTGCGATGCGTCCATTGAACGGGCCGAGGCCAGGAACTGCTTCAACTGAGTTACTCCCAGATTCTCGTAGAGTTCGTGCTGATAGGTCTCCTGGATTCTGGCATCGCGCAGATCCTGGCGGAAGAGGTCGATGAGATCGTCATCGGATTTGGGGCGGCCAAGGCGGACGGAGTCGAAGTACGTCTTGAGCACGCGATGGACGGCCGCGCCGTACTGCATCGCGGCCGCCGGCTTCGCCGCGATGCGCCAGTCACGTTCGAGTTTGAAGCGCAGCCCGCAGCGTTCATAGGTATCGACGGCGGAAGCGCTGAGACGCTTGTGCAGTCCGTCGAGCACCGGCAACTCGAGCCATTTGTTGGTTTGCGACTGGTTGGGATACAGCATCGAAGCCACAGCCTGCATATTGAGCGTCGCTTGCGCCCCGCTGGCGGGCATCCAGCGAAAATAGGGAGCAACGCTGCGGGTGTTCATGAGTTCTCGAATGTATCCCGGCGGGCTCTTATCGATCTTGCCGGTTCCCTCCCTGGCGTAGATGTGCAGTGTGTCGCGGGCGCGGGTCATGGCCACATAGAAAAGACGGCGCTCTTCCTGTTTGCAAAGTTCCTTGTCGTCGGCCTCGGTGACGGAATCGGGATCGCGAAGCTCCCGGGGAAATGCAACCAGGGTCTCCTTGTAATTGTTGGGAAATGAGCCGGAATTGGCACGCAGAATGAAAACGTGCCGAAATTCGAGTCCCTTGGCGCCGTGAACGGTCATCAGGCGAACCGCGTTCTCGCTTTCGCTGGACGTTAGCGGAATGACACCACCCGCCTCGCGAAAGTAGGCGAGATAATCGACCAGTTCCTCCAGTTCGATGGTCTTGTTGATTTTCCGCTTCTCCCAATCCTGAACAAACGACAGTGCGGCTTGCAGAAGGGGAGATGCCCGGTCGAGCGCAAATTCTTTGGCGATGATCTCCATCGCCCCGCGGCCTTTGGCGTCACGGCGGTAGATTTCCTGGCGCGCTCGATCGATTGCCGCAAGAACTTCCGCTCCCCCTTCCACCCGCTCAAGGACCGAGGACAGGGGAACAACTCTGTTTTCCCGGTTCTCGCGCGCGATAGCCCGCAACTCCTGCCGCAACTGCTCCGGTTTCACGCTGAAGCAAGGAAGTGCGGCCACGCGGACCAAGCTGACATCATCGCCGGAGGAGACAATTACATTGAGGCAGGCGAATAGGTCCCGGGCCTCGGGCGTATCGGAAACGTCCATGCTCTCGATCACGAATGGGATGTCGGCCTCCGCCAGAGATTGCACGGCTTCATCCCGCTGATAGTGTGCGCGGTAGAGAACGCCGAAGTCGGACCATTTGCACTTGGTCTTCCTCTGGATTTCGCGCAGCAGACCGACCAGGTCAGCGCCGTCCGATGCCTTGTCGGCAAGAATGAAGGCGGTAACGGGAGGGTTGGACATCGGCGCGCCGGCATCGACCGCTTCTTCTTCGCGCGCCGATTGCAACGGCGTACGACGATAGGTCTGAGTTCCACTCTGGAGAAAGACCGGCGGATTCTCGTTGATCACGGCAAACGCGGTGCGAAGAATTGGAGTCGTAGAGCGACGGTTCTTGTCGAGCACCACAAATTTCGAGTTGGGAAAGCTCTTCTGGAACAACTCGAAGGCCGCACTGGATGCGCCGCGAAAGCGATAAATTCCCTGATCGGGGTCACCGACGGCGAAGATGTTGCCATCCGCCCCAGCGAGCCGGGCGAGAATCTTGATCTGGGCGAAGTTGGCGTCCTGGAATTCGTCGGCGAGGATGAAGCGGGCGCGCGATCGAGCATCTGCAAGAGCCACGTCGTCGGTGTGCAGCAAGGCATGCGCGCGGCTGATCATGTGGCTGAAGCTGCCGAGATTGTCCTCTTTGAGCCACCGTTCCATCGTCGAATAAACACGAGAGATCTCGCGGCAACGGGCGAGGACCTCGCTATTGTCGAGCGCATTCTTCGATTTTGCGACGCGAGGCATTGGAACTTCGCTGCACTCCAGCCGGTTGACATAGTCTTCGTATTTTTCCGGAGTGACCAGCTCATCGTGGCAGCGGGTGACGAACTTCAGCAGGTCCTGGAGGAACTGCCCGATGTTGGCGGCGCGGATGAAGTGTTCGAGATGAAGGTCACGAATGCGGCGACGCAGATAGATCCAGAGGTCTTGTTCATCGAGGACGCCGAAATCCTGGTTGGCGCTCTTCAGCAGCCCGAGGCAATAGTCGTGGAAGGTCACGGCCTGCACGCTCTTTCCGCCGAGCAATTTGCGGACGCGATCCCGCATCTCTTTGGCGGAGTTGAGGGTGTAAGTCAGCGCCAGGATTTCCTCCGGCTGGGCATGGCCTTCGCGAACGAGTCGCTCGATGCGGTGGGTCAGAACCGATGTTTTGCCAGTCCCGGCGCCAGCCACCACGAGCATTGGACCATCGACGTGGGCGATGGCCGCACGCTGGCGCTCATCGGGGGTAAACGGCACAGCGCGGAGATTGGACTTCGACTGCGGCATTGCGGGGTCAGGATATCACTCGTTGAGACGAGGAAAAATGGAACGAAATGGCCATAGCGCAATCGGTCACCGTTCCAGGAGGCAGAGGCCTCGACCGCCGAGCTACCTTGCGACTGGATTTGGCTGAAAGATGTGGCCGTTCGTCCTTCCCACCCTCAGCTTCAGATTATCGATCCAGCGCTGAGAGGCAAATCGCAGTCGCGGCGACGGCGGCGGTTTCAGCGCGGAGAATCGTAGGGCCGAGCGAGGCGGAGATCCATTCGTTCTGTTGAAACAGATCGAGCTCGTCTTTGGTCCACCCGCCTTCCGGGCCGATCGCCAGCGCAATCGCGTGGGCATTTGCGTTCGCCGAAAGCGCGGCTCCGAGCGTGGTTTGATCTTCGGATTCCGCCAGAACAATGCGGACAGCGCCGCACCGGTCAGCCGCTTGTCGAAGCGGTGCTGGATCGGCGATTTCGGGTTGAGAGGCCCGGCGGGATTGTTCTGTCGCCTGAGTCGCAATCCTTCGCCAGCGCTCCACTCGTTTGACCGCCGCAGCGGCGAGATGAGAATCGGTGCGGTGGGCGATCACGGGCACAATTCGCGAGACACCCAGCTCCGTGCATTTTTCGATCGCCCACTCCATGCGGTCGAACTTGAAGATAGACAGAAGCAGAGTGATGTTTGTCTCCGGCGCGACGGGAACTTCCTCTCGAAGCTCGAAGTCGACTCGACCGGCAGAGATCTGGGTGATTCGCGCACGGCGCACGCGGGCACCGGTCGAGATATCGAATTCCTGGCCGATGCGGGCGCGGAGGACGCGAATGAGGTGATCGGCGTGTTCGCCGGTGAGAGCAGCCTGGTTCTCAGAGAATTCGTCGGCAATCCAGCGGCGGCGGGTCATGCGAGTGCCGAGTCAGAGCGCCAAGTCATCAGTTGAACATGTCTTTCATCTTGCCGAGCAGAGAACGCAGCATGGGCTGGTTGTCGACTTTGGAAAGCGCGTCGAGTTCCTGGAGCAGTTCTTTCTGGCGCTTGTTCAGCCGGGTCGGCACCTGCACCCGCACTTCCACGTACAAATCGCCCTTGCTGTGGCTGTTCAAGAGGGGCACGCCCTTGTTGCGAATGCGGAAGACGGTGCCGGGCTGCGTGCCATCGGGTATTTTCAAGGCGTGTTCGCCTTCCATGGTGGGCACGCGAACCTCGGCTCCCATGGCTGCCTGACTGATAGAGATTGGCACGACACAATGCAGATCGTTGCCTTCTCGAGCGAAAAAGGGGTGGTCCTTTACATGAAGGACCACATAGAGATCGCCGGCTGGGCCGCCGAACTGGCCGACTTCTCCCGCACCGGCAAAGCGGATGCGGGTTCCATCTTCAACGCCCGCGGGAACCTTTGCGTCGACTGTGCGCTGGCGCAGAAGCCGGCCGTCGCCTTTGCATTTCAGGCAAGGATCGGTGATGACGTTGCCACTGCCCTGACAAGTTGGGCAGGTACGGGCGATGCTGAAGAATCCCTGCTGGTAGCGGACCTGTCCTCGCCCATCGCACGAGCGGCAGGTAGTCGGACCTTTGCCCGGAGCCGAACCGGAGCCGTGGCACTCTTCGCAGGCTTCGTGGCGGCGAACTGTTACCTTCTTTTCAGAGCCAAAGAAAGCTTCCTCAAATTCCAGAGTCAGATCTTCGCGCAGGTCGGCGCCGCGCTGCACGCGGGTGCGGCGGCGGCCGGAATTGCCTCCGAAGATGTCGCCGAAGCCGAAGAACTCTCCAAAAATGTCGCCGATATCCTGCATATTGCTAACGTCGAAACCGGCAGCGCCGCCACCATTGACGCCGGCATGGCCGTAGCGGTCGTACACTGAGCGCTTTTCGGAATCGGCGAGGACGGCATATGCCTCGCTGACTTCCTTGAATTTCTCTTCGGCATCCGGATTGTTGGGGTTGCGGTCAGGGTGGTATTGCAGAGCGAGTTTGCGGTAGGCGCTCTTCAGTTCGATCTCAGTGACGGTGCGGGACACTCCCAGCACCTCGTAGTAATCGCGCTTTGCGTTGGTGGTCAGAAATGGCCTTTCATCCGAACAACGTCACTTCATGTTTGTCATTCCTCGCGGAGCGAGGAATCTGGGTTCTTGCCTGCGTTGGCGAAACCGAGGTCCCTCGCTCCGCTCGGGAGGACAGCCCCGGAACAAGACTCCTTTAGGGATTCCTGGCGACCTTCACCATGGCCGGACGCAGCAGGCGGTCCTTGAACTTGTATCCACGCTGCCATTCCTCGAGCACTTCGTGATCGGCGGCGTCGGGAGTCTCGACCATTTCGATCGCCTCATGCACGTGGGGATCGAACTGCTCGCCTTTGGCGGCGATCGGGCGCACTCCCAGCTTGGCGAGCGCATCCTGGAGTTGCTTATAGATCAGGTCGACGCCGGAACGGAAGTCCGCCGCTTCGGACTTTGCCTGCAATGCCCGTTCAAAACTATCGACAACCGGGAGAATCGACTTTATGGCGTCCACCGTCGCGAAATCGCGGAAGTCCTGCTGTTCTTTGGCGGCCCGTTTGCGCGCGTTGTCAAATTCAGCCTGCATGCGGGCCAGGCGGTCGAGCAAAGAGTCACGCTCGGCCTTTAGTCTTTGCAGCTCGGCGTCTCCGGCAGAGGCTTCCGGCGATTGCGAGCCGGAACGTTCGTCTCCATCAGCGGGTGGCAATTCGTGCTCCAGGTCGAGTTCCCGTGCTTCCTGTTTTCCGTTAGTTTTCCCCATGACTGCGTGCCTTACTCCGATTCATTCAATATTTTATCGAACAGCCGTGCGATATACGATACGGCGGTGATGGTGTGCTGATAGTCCATTCGCGTGGGACCGATCACGGCCAGCGAACCCATAACTTCGTTGCCGGAATGCGCCGGCGCGCCGATCAGCACAAAATTCTGCATCGAGGGCAGCGCCTGATCGAGCCCGATGACTACGCGGACCGCTTCCTGCTTCACGTCAAGATAGGCGCTCAGAAGCTGAACGACCTTTTCTTTCTCGTCGAGCGTTTTCAGCATCTCGTGGAGGCGCTGGCGGTCTTGCTCGCCGGTTACCAGATTTGCGGCACCTTCCACGAAGACCACTTGCGATCCCTGCTCGGAAGTCAGAGCTCCCTGCTTATAGAGCTGCTCGATCGAGTTCATCAGCCGGTCGTAATCACTGCGCTCTTTTTCGAGGCGGCGGGAAAGCTCGGAGCGCATCGATTCCATGGTCCAGCCACGGAAGTTTTCGTTGATGTAGCGGGCGGCCAGATCCAGATCTCCCTGAGGCAAATCAAGGCGCAGCACCCGGTCGCGCACCAGACCCGAACGGGTGACCAGCACCGCCAAAACTTTCTGCTCGCCGAGGCGTGAAAAGTAAACGTGCTCGAGCGCATTCTTGGGCCCGTTGCTCGCGACCGTAACACCGACATTGCGCGAGATCAGCGACAGCACGTGCGAGGTGCGCTCCATGAACTCCTGCACGTCGGTGATGCCCGCCAGGGAGTCGGAAATCATCGCCTCTTCCTGTGGCGCGAGGCGCGCATCGCCCGAGATCTGCTCGACGTAATACCGATAGGCTTCCGTGGTCGGAATGCGGCCCGAAGAAGTATGTGTTTGCTCGAGGAATCCGGCGTCGGAAAGGTCAGCCATGACATTACGGATGGAGGCCGGGCTCAGGCCTTCGCGATTCGAGCGCGCCAGCGTGCGCGAGCCGACCGGCTCGCCGGTCGAGATGAATGTCTCGACGATGGCGGTCAGAATTTCGCGTTCGCGATTCCCGATATTGGGGTCAGCTGGCATACACAGTTCTGTCGGTTATTATCTTCAAATCTGAGGGGCGGCGGCCGAGGAAGAAACCGCTCCCCGACCATTCTACCTAAGTATATTAGATGCAGAAGGTTGGGTTTTGGAGCAAGAGTCGGCCTGCGTTGGCGACTCCGCCATAGGGGGCAGAACTCCTGGAGCGGTCCCGGATCATCCTCTTGATTGACTTAACCGGATGCTAGCCCTAAGATTCGCGCCAGATTGGGGAAGGTTGGCAAGGCCAAAGCCGACAATGACTTCCGGGGTGCATGAAGCTCGGCCAGCAACTGCGAGAATCGTCTCAAAGAAAAAAAATAAGGAAGTGCGGAGGCCATGCATGGCACAGACTGTCGAACAATTGAAAGCAGCCATTCGGGGACAGGTCATCGAACCGCAGGACGCCGGATACGATGCAGCCCGCAAGGTCTATAACGGAATGATTGACAAGCGGCCGAAGGTCATCGTCCGCACAGTTGATGTGGCCGATGTGATAGCCGCCGTCCGTTATGGCCGCGAGAATGGACTCCTCACAGCGATTCGTGGCGGCGGCCACAGCGGGGCCGGTCTCGGAACTTGCGACGACGGACTGGTGATCGATCTTTCGCCGATGAAAGGCGTCCGGGTCGACCCGGCAGCGCGTACAGTGCGCGTCGCCGCGGGATGCGTCTGGGGCGACGTGGACCACGCCACCCATGCTTTCGGGATGGCGACGCCCAGCGGTTTCATTTCATCCACTGGAGTTGCCGGGCTAACTCTGGGAGGAGGCATCGGCTACCTGGTGCGCCGCTATGGCCTCACGATCGACAATCTGCTCTCCGTCGACGTGGTTCTGGCAGATGGACGATTTGTCACCGCAAGCGCCATGGAGAACGACGACCTGTTCTGGGCGGTGCGAGGTGGCGGCGGAAACTTCGGCGTCGTGACTTCATTCGAGTTTCGGCTGCATCCCGTGAGTACAGTCCAGTTCGGGCCAACATTCTGGCCGCTCGAGCAGGCGGCGGATGTTTTGAAGGCCTACCGCGAATTCATTGTTACGGCCCCCGAAGAAGTGAACGGATTCTTTGCTTTTCTCGTGGTCCCTCCCGCGCCCACGTTTCCCTCAGACCTTCACATGAAAAAGGTGTGTGGCATCGTCTGGTGCAGCACCGCCAGCGCGGAGGAAACCGAGAAGGCGACTCGCTCCATGCGCAGCGTGGGGACACCGTTACTCGATGGGGTTGGCCCCGCACCATTTCCAGCCGTGCAGAGCGCTTTTGACGGTCTGTTTGTTCCCGGGTTGCAGTGGTACTGGCGGGCTGACAACTTCACAGAGTTGAGCGATGCAGCTATCGCAAAGCACGTCGAACACGGCTCCAGGCTGCCGACCATGCTTTCGACGATGCACCTCTACCCGGTCAACGGCGCAGCGCAACGCGTGGGCAAGAACGATACCGCCTACAGCTTCCGCGAAGCTCTGTTCGCCGAGGTCATCGTCGGAATAGATCCGGACCCGGCTAACGCGGGAAAAGTTACAGAATGGTGCAAGAGCTACTATGACGCCCTGCATCCCTACTCCGCGGGAGGCGCCTACATCAACTTCATGATGGACGAAGGACAGGAACGGGTCCAGGCCTCGCTCCGCGATAATTACCCACGCCTTGCTGCCATCAAGAAAAAGTACGACCCAACTAACTTCTTCCGCGTGAACCAGAACATCAAGCCGGCGTAAACCAAATCTGGTCGCTCATTAGTTCTGCACAGCTGGTGATCCCGTATGCTCAGCGGGTTCATTCAGCATTACGCCTGGAACATCTTCAACCATGAAACCACGCTGCTGATATGCTCTATCTCTTCCCATGAGAAGAAAGCCCCATGTCGTGGTCGTCGGCGCCGGTGCGTTCGGAGGATGGACGGCCCTGCACCTTCTGGAGAGCGGCGCGCGCGTGACTCTCCTGGATGCCTGGGGGCCGGGCAATTCGCGGGCGTCTTCGGGCGGCGAAACGCGGATCATGCGTGGAGCCTATGGCGCAGACCAGCCGTACACGCAGATGGCCGCCCGCGCAATGCAACTCTGGACGAAACACGAGCGCCGCTGGAAGCGGCGATTCCTGCACCGCACCGGCGTGCTTTGGATGGCCTCGGGGAAAGACGATTCCTTTGAGCGCGGATCGCTGCCGGTACTGCGCAAGGCAAAGATTAAATATCAGGAGTTGTCGATCGCGCAAATGAAGAAGCGCTGGCCGCAGATCAATTTCGAGGGAGTAGCGTGGGGCCTTTTTGAACCGGAATGCGGCTATCTGGAAGCGCGGGCAAGTTGCCAGGCTGTAGTGGACGCGTTCGTCGACCAGGGTGGCAAGTTCCAGCAGGCGGCGGTGACCAAGCAGGGATTGGAGGATTCTTCTCTCCGCAGCTTAACTTTGGCCGACGGCTCCGCGCTGAAAGCGGATATTTATGTCTTCGCCTGTGGGCCGTGGCTGGGCAAGTTGTTCCCGCAGTCCGTTGGTTCCTTTGTCACCGCCACGAAACAGGACGTGTTTTTCTTTGGCGCGCCTCCGGGCGGTGCGCGATTCAGCGACGGGCAAATGCCGGTGTGGGGCGACAATGGCGATCCCTTCCGCTACGGAATTCCGGGAAGCGACCGGCGAGGCTTCAAGATCGCCGACGACACCCGCGGGCCGGAGTTTGATCCCGATTGCGGCGAGCGCATGGTGAGTCCCGAAACGCTCAAGAACGTCCGCGAATATATCGCCTTCCGCTTCCCTGCCCTCAGGAATGCGCCGCTGCTGGAGACGCGCGTGTGCCAATACGAACAAACTCCAGATGCTCACTTCATCGTCGACCGGCATCCCGCGAATGAACGAATTTGGATTGTCGGCGGAGGGTCAGGCCACGGATTCAAGCACGGCGCAGCCCTGGGGGAGATGCTGGCGAAACTGATTTTGAAGCATGGGGAGCCCGGGAGGTTTTGGAGCCTGGCGAGGTTTCGAAACGCCTGAGTGTGTAAGCACCGTTTCGAGCCCTTACATCTCGCCATCACCCGTAGATGTTGTCATTCCGAGCGAAGCGATGAACCTGCTGTTTGCCGGCTCAGGCACACAGCAGGTTCCTCCTCGCTTCGCTCCTCGGAATGACAATGGCGTAAGCGGCCGGTCACTGAATCTGAATTACGTTCGCAGGCGTGCTGGCCTTTATTTCGTTAATGCGGCTCACCACTTTGTAAGCGAACTCGTAAATGGACTTCGCGTGCGGCGAGTTCTCGCCCTCAAGCACGATCGGCTTTCCGCCATCTCCAGCTTTGCGAACTTCCGGATCCAGGGCAATGCTTCCCAGGAACGGCACGTTGAAGCGCGTGGCCATGGTTTCCGCCCCGCCGCGCGAAAAGATATCGATCTCATGCTGGCAATGGGGGCAGACGAAGTAGCTCATGTTCTCGACCACGCCTGCTACGTCAACCTTCATTTGGCGAAACATCTCAATCGCCTTGCGCGCGTCTTGCAGCGAAACATCCGAGGGAGTCGAGACAACCACTGCTCCCGTAAGCGGAACGGTCTGTACCAGTGACAACGCTACGTCGCCGGTCCCCGGAGGCAGATCGACGACCATGTAGTCCAATTTTCCCCATTCCACGAGCCCTAGAAATTGCCGGATGATCTGGTGCAGCATAGGGCCGCGCCAAATGACGGGCTTGTCACCAGGATTGAGGAATCCAACAGAGATCACTTTCAAGCCGAAGGCTTCCAGCGGTTCGATGCGGTTGTCACCAATCATGCGCGGCTGAGAGTTCACGCCCAGCATCAGCGGGACGTTGGGGCCGTAGACGTCGGCGTCGAGCAGGCCGACTTTGTGTCCCATTTTGGCGAGGGCGACAGCGAGATTGACCGCCAGCGTGGTCTTCCCGACCCCGCCTTTGCCGGAACCTACAGCAATAATGGCATCGACGCCCGGCAGTGGTTGCGGCCCTTGCGGCGGAGGGCCCTGGTGCTGATGTGGAACGTGTGCGTTCAAGAATGACTCCGAATGACCTGAGGAAAAAATGCAAAGCAGCTCAGATCTCGATTATACAAGGCCAGGAGCAGCACTTCTGCCTGGTGATGAATTTCGGGTGGCTACCAGCGCAGCTTGCGGCGATCGAGTTCGGTCCGGCGAATCTCGCGGCGGCGGCCGGCATCGTCATAACGGCGCTGCTGCTCCTCTGTCTCCGGGATTACGGCCGCTACCTTCTGAGGCTTTCCGGATCCGTCGACGGCAACAAAGGTCAGGTAGGCCGAAGCCACATGCTTTGATGTGTCAAGGATGTAGTTCTCCACAAACACTTTCACTCCCACTTCCATGGAGGTGTGAAAAACACGATTCACCGAGGAGCGAAGAATTACGAGATCTCCCACGCGCCCCGGAACGACAAAGTCAATGTGATCGACAGAGGCGGTGACGACGTAGCTGCGCGAGTGGCGATGCGCGGCCATGGCTCCGGCAAGATCGATCCAGTGCATGAGACGGCCGCCGAGCAGTGCGCCAAGTGGGTTGGCATCGTTGGGCAGGACGATTTCGGCCATCTCCGATTGCGAATCCCGCACCGGGCGGGGCGTTTGAGCGTCATCCAACATGAGCGCCTTTCCACGCCGGATCATTCGGGGTGGGATCGTCCTTTAGGATCACGACCTTTTTCCCAAGGTACGAGTCCAAATAGCACTCCGCCATCTTCTGGATGCGGACATCGGAATGTTTGCGCAGCCAAGCCGCTTCGGAGAGGTCGAATTCCAGTTCGCCATTCGCGATCGGGCGATGTTCGCGCTCGCATACATAGATCAGGCGAAGAACTCGGGCCTGCGTGTTGACTGCCGCATGGCCAACGCCCGCCATTTTCGCCGGCGAAGAGACCGCGAAGCGAACCGCATCCCAGCGGCGATCGTCCGGTGACCATGCGCAGCCGCTCGCGTAGCCGAGGTTACAGAAAGATTCGAGGATGCCCTGGGACGGCAGCTCCGCTTCGTGACCGGGAGCAGTACAGTGGCCGCTCCATCCGGAACCGAGCGGCAGACGCGCGGGATGCTGCCAGTTTCCGCCTTCCAGCTTTCCGACCGGCATGAAGTAGGGGCAGGCCAACGTTGTCTCTCGTTCAGAATTTTCGGATTGGCCATTGTAATCAGTTGCGCGAATTGTGACCAGCTTCGCTTGTAGATGCAAATTCCTTAAGGGAGCCAACTACACAGGCCGGGAGGGCCATAGAGGAATGCAAAGAACGACAATTCTCATCCCTGAAAACTCTGCATCTCCCGGTTGTAGTAATCTCGTGTGGGACTGCACGCATTATGGACCGCATCGCTGCGTTGAACGAAATTCTGACTGAAAACCCGAAGGACGCCTTCGCGCGCTACGGGCTCGCGATGGAATATTCCAAGCAGGGGGATTTCGACCGTGCTCTCGCCGAGTTTTCGATCCTGATTGAGAGCCATCCGGACTACACCGCCGGGTTTTTCATGGCTGCGCAAACCCTCGTAAAGGCGGAACGGGCGGACGACGCGAAAAAGATGTTGCACGATGGCATCGCATCGGCGCGGCGCACGGGAAATCTGCACGCCCAGTCGGAGATGGAAGCGATGCTGGGCGAACTGGCATAGCAAGCGCGATGTGGCAAGCTGGTCATTGACCGCCTCTTAAGCCTGCCGGGTCCTACCCTCACGCGATTACTGCAGTCTCCTCACTTCCTACTTCGCCATTCTCGCCATCGCCTTTTCTACTAATCCCGGAAACAATTGATAAATCTTCACCGGAACATGCATGGTCCAGGGGACGATGACTTCACGCTTCTGCTTGAGATATCCATCAAACGTGGCGCGGGCGACGCGCTCCGCGGTGATGCCGCGAACGCGACCCGGACGGACGGTCTTAAGTTCGCTTCCACGGACGGCGTTTTCGCCGAATGCCGTGCGCACGTACCCGGGACAAACCGTCAGCACGTGGATGTTTTCTTTTCTCAGTTCCACTCCTGCGGCGTTGCCCATCGCGTTCAGCGCGAACTTGCTGGCGCTGTAGATGGCATGGAACGGCAGAGGAATGTGGCCGGCGACACTCGAGATGTTGATGATCGCGCCGCCGCCCTGCTGACGCATCACCGGCACCACGGCCTGCATGGCGGAAAGAACGCCGAAGAAGTTAGTTTCGAAGAGATCGTGCACGGCATGCATGTCAACCTGAGCAACCGAGTCGAACAGTCCATGGCCGGCGTTGTTGATCCAGACATCGATGCGCTTGAAGTGATGAAGCGTCAGGGCCAGGACCCGGTCAATTTCTTCGGCGTGACGAACATCGCAGGACAGGGCGACGGTGCGGTCGGAAAAGCCAACACGAGTCCGGGCAGCCTCGGCACGCGCGGTATCGCGCGACAGCATCACCACGCTTGCGCCTTTTTCCGCAAATCTCTTCGCGATCGCCTCCCCGATACCCATCGATGCGCCGGTCACCACAACCACTTTCCCGTCGAGTTCCATGATCGCGTTTGTATGCTGTGCGACCAACCAAGTCAAGATAACTATCTGGCGTACAATCCAAAGCGTGGCCCTGCTTCCGTTGTTTCCGCTGGCAGTCGTGCTCCTGCCAGGCACTCCACTGCCCTTGCACATATTCGAGCCGCGCTACAAAGAAATGATGGCCGAGTGCGTGGCCAATGAGGCTCCCTTCGGCGTGGTGCGCGCACTGGAAGAGGGTATTTCCGAAGTCGGATGCACCGCCGAAATCATCACGGTCACAAAGCAATATCCTGATGGCCGGATGGATTTGGTTGTCGAAGGCCGCAAGCGGTTTGAAGTGCTCGCCGTGAATGAAGAGCGCTCGTTCCTGCGCGCGGAAGTCTTGCTCGTCCCGGATGAACCCGGCAACACCGACGAAGCGGAGAAGCTTCGCGCTATCCAGCTTCATCTTGAGATTCTGTCTCTCGCCGGAGCAGCCCAGGACTTTTCCGCGGCCGATCAGAACCAGCTCTCCTTTTATCTGGCTGGGTCTCTGCCGCTGGATCTCGACTTCAAACAGAAGCTGCTGGTCATGCGCTCCGAATCGCAGCGGCTCCAAATGATGGCCTCGTATCTGGAAAACATTCTTCCCCAACTGCGGCGTGTGGCCCAGGCCCGCAAGAAGGTGGGCGGAAACGGCCACGTGCACTAAGCGCACACGGATCGCGGCGGGAAGCGACTGGCAACCGCGGCGTATAATCGGGAAAAGTTGTACCTGGGGGTTCCTTCCATGAGTGTTCCGCGCACGCTCGGCGATCTCCGCCGCAGCAATTTTTCCGAAGAGCGCCTGCGAACGCGCCGCGTCAAAGATGAACTGCGTGACAATCTGATCGAACGTTTGCGCGAACAAGACGACACTTCCGTATTTCCCGGAATCGTAGGTTACGACGATACCGTCGTCCCGCAGATCGTGAATGCGATTCTGTCGCGGCATAATTTTATTTTGTTGGGGCTGCGCGGACAGGCCAAAAGCCGCATCCTGCGGGCATTGACAACGCTCCTCGATGCGAAGATGCCGTACATCGCCGGATGCGAGATCCACGACAATCCATATTCTCCCCTGTGCAAACGCTGCAAGGAAGAGATCGCCCGGCTTGGAGATGAAACGCCGGTCGCCTACCTGACTCGCGACGAACGTTATGTTGAGAAGCTTGCTACCCCGGACGTGACCATCGCCGACCTGATCGGCGACATTGATCCGATCAAGGCGGCACGCAGCGGCCATGAGTTATCCAGTGAACTCACAGTCCACTATGGTTTGTTGCCGCGGGCGAACCGCGGGATTTTTGCGATTAACGAATTGCCCGACCTGGCGGGAAAAATTCAGGTGGGATTGTTCAACATCATGCAGGAGGGCGATGTGCAGATTAAGGGATATCCGATTCGCCTGCCACTCGATGTTGCGCTGGTGTTCAGCGCGAACCCGGAAGATTATACGGCCCGCGGAAAAATCATCACGCCACTGAAAGACCGCATTGGATCGGAG
Organism: Candidatus Sulfotelmatobacter sp.; assembly: GCA_036490405.1. Taxonomy (GTDB): domain Bacteria; phylum Acidobacteriota; class Terriglobia; order Terriglobales; family Acidobacteriaceae; genus Sulfotelmatobacter. The sequence goes on from DASXDY010000053.1 coordinate 42,801, forward strand.
ATTCGCACGCATTACCCCGCGACGGTGGAGGAAGGAATCGCGATCACAGCGCAGGAAGCATGGGCGCGGCGCAATGGTCACACTCTGCATTTGCCGAATTATGTGCAGGAAGTGATCGAGCGGATTGCGTTTGCCGCGAGAGAAGACAAGAAGATCGATAAGCGCTCCGGCGTGAGCCAGCGGCTGCCGATTTCGGCGATGGAAAACGTGATTTCAAATGCCGAGCGGCGCGCCATCCGGAATAAAGAACGATTCGTGGTCCCGCGAATCAGCGATGTATACGCGGCGCTTCCGGCAATCACCGGCAAGCTGGAACTCGAATACGAAGGCGAAATGAAGGGCGCGGATTTTGTCGGCCGCGAACTGATCCGCACTGCGATCGCCCGGACCTACGACGAATATTTCACCGGCGCGAACGTGCAGCAAATTGTGCAATGGTTCGACCTGGGTGGTGAGATTCAGTTATCGGATTCGGTTCCGGCGGCCGAGGCGCTGGAAAAACTGAAAAGCATCCAGGGCCTTGCCGACAAACTCGGGCCGCTTGGCATTTCCCAGAAAGACAGCTCCGAGCAGCAGGTTTCCGCTGCGGAGTTCGTTCTCGAAGGACTGCACGCGCACAAGCGCATCGGACGGAGCGAGGAGCGCGTCTTCAAAGCCGGGGAGAAGAAGCCGGAGGCGGTTCGCGAGAAATCGTTCGACGCTGAGGATCGACCGTTTCGGCAGAGAAGGCAGTTCAATTGAGCTATCAGCTCTCAGCTATCAGCTGTCAGCTGTAGCTCTGAGCGTTCCGCAATTTGGCCTGGGTCAGAATTGAATTGTATGGAAGGACGAAGAAAAGGCCATGTGCGGCATTGGCTTTCGCTGGCACTGGGCTGGACAATACCAAATTTGTCGCGCTCCGACTCTTGCTATGCGTACGTCGTTAGGCTTTGACTGAAGGCTGATAGCTGACAGCTACTTATGAAACGCATCCGCTATTCCAAATACGTTCCCGATCCCGCCGGCGAGATGAGCATGGAAGACCTGCTCAGTGCGCTCTCGGATTATCTGCTGCAAAGTGGATTTCAGGACTCCATGTGGTACGAGATGCCGGAAGGCGAGCACACGCTCGACGATTTGCGCCGCGCCATCGAAAATGCTCTGCTGAACAACCAGACGTTCGACGAGAACCTGCGCGAGCAGATCGAACAGATGATGGCTGACGGGCAACTTGACGAACTGATCGAAAAGTTGATCGAGCGCATGCAGCAGGAGGATTACATTTCGATTGACCAGCCGCACGATCCCTCGCACAACCCGAGCGTGGGCGGGCAGACGGGCGAGGCGCAGCAGGCGAAGTTTGAGATCACCGACAAAAGCCTCGATTTCCTGGGGTTCAAGTCTCTGCGTAATCTGCTGGGGTCGTTGGGCAAGTCGAGTTTTGGGCGGCATGACACGCGGGATCTGGCTACCGGCATCGAGGCCAGTGGATCGTCGAAGACCTATGAATTTGGCGACACGCTGAACCTCGACATCACGGCCACGCTATCGAACGCGATTCAACGCGAAGGTCTTTCCCTTCCACTGAATATCGAATACTCCGATTTGCAGGTCCACCAGTGCGAGTATCAGTCTTCGTGCGCTACGGTGCTGATGCTCGACTGCTCCCACTCGATGATCCTTTACGGCGAGGACCGTTTCACACCTGCCAAGAAGGTCGCGATGGCCCTGTCGCATCTGATTCGCACGCAGTATCCCGGCGATTCTTTGTCACTGGTGCTGTTTCACGATTCGGCGGAAGAGGTTCCACTGTCGCAACTGGCGCGGGTGAAAGTCGGGCCGTACTACACCAATACCCGCGAAGGATTGCGCATGGCACAGCGAATTTTGCAGCGTCAACGGAAAGACATGAAGCAGATCGTGATGATCACCGATGGAAGGCCTTCAGCCTTAACCTTGGAAGACGGACGAATCTACAAAAATGCCTTCGGGCTCGATCCACTGGTCGTCAGCCAGACGCTGGAAGAAGTTTCGAAGTGCAAGCGCGCGGGCGTGCTCATCAACACCTTCATGCTCGCTTCGGATTATGGACTCGTGCAATTTGTGCAGAAGGTCACGGAGATGTGCCGGGGCAAGGCTTACTTCACGACTCCCTACACGCTGGGACAGTATCTGCTGATGGATTACATGTCGCGGAAGACGAAAACAATTCACTGACCCAGTGTTTCAGCGGACCGCCGGACGTCCAGGTTTGGGGCGGAGTTTTTGTTTTCTGTTGAACTGGACTCCCGCCGGTCATCGATCTCGATCCACGTTCCCTCAAAACTGCTGATACTCTGAATACGAGATGGCAAATTGCGTTCGATGCGGGCGGCAGCTTCCTCCGCTGACCTGGAAGAAGATCTGCCAGTGGTGCGTGCAGCATGAGGCCGCGCAGCGCGGAGAAGATGTCGCCGATGCCCCGCAGCCCGTCATGCGGACCCCATGGGTGCGCCGCGAATCCGGCATTTCACTTACACAGATTCTTTTCGGCCTCAATGTCGCTGTGTTCCTGGCAATGCTGCTGTCCAGCGGCGATCCCCTTGCCTTCGCGAATCCGACCCATGAGTTTCCGCCGCAGGTATCCATCCATTATGGCGCCAACTTTGGCCCGCTGACGTTGTCGGGCGACTGGTGGCGACTGCTGACGTATATGTTTCTGCACGGCAGCCTGCTGCACATCGGATTCAACATGTGGTGCCTCTGGGACCTGGGGGCTCTTTGTGAATCGCTTTATGGACGTTGGACTTATGCGGCGATATATCTGCTCACTGGCATTGCCGGGGGCATTGCCAGTATCGGGTGGAACCCACGAGTCTGGAGCGTTGGGGCATCGGGTGCCATTTTCGGTTTGGCAGGAGCATTGATTGCTTCGTTCTATCTGGGTGAGTTTTCCTTACCCAGGATCGCGATCAAGGGGACGCTTCGCAGTCTGCTTTTTTTCGCGGGGTTCAATTTGCTCTTCGGAAGCATTGTTCCCGGCATCGATAACAGTGCCCACATCGGCGGCCTGGTAGCTGGGCTTATTCTAGGCGCGCTGATCGCCCGATTCGCTCCGCACGGAGCTTTGCACCGCGCCGCAATTGCCACAGTGGCTGTGCTTGCGCTGGCGGCTGCCGGCTGGGGAGTAAGCCTTTGGCGCGGGGGCCCGATGAGAAGAGATAGGGCCTCTGGCGCGCTGGATCTGAGCATCGGGGACCGGCTGGAGCGCCTCCGATCCATCGCCCGCAAAGAGCCGAACTCGGCCCAGGCGCACTTCGAACTGGCACAAGCTTACTTCTCCGATCAGCAGCTTCCCCAGGCCGAAGCCGAGTTCCAGCGCGTTGTCGAGTTGCAGCCGCAGAATTTCGAAGCCCGTTTTTACCTCGGAGTCAGTTACCTGGAAGAAAAACATACTGAAGAAGCACGATCGGCGTTCACGCAAATACTGGCCCAGGATTCCCAAAGTGCGTACGGACATTACGGCCTCGGGTTGGTGCTGGCCGATCAGGGAAACGACCAGGCTGCGGTAGAGGAATTCAAGGTTGCTGCGGAACTGCCCTCAAGATTTTCCGGAATTAACTACGAGATGGGCAAGTCCTACGTCAAGCTCAAGAACTACGACGAAGCGATTGCGGCCTTCTCGAAGGAACGCGAAGAGAACGGAGACGCTCCGGAGATTGAAAATGCGCTGGCGGATGCATATCAGGCGAAGGGGATGTCGCAGCAGGCACAGGAGGCGCGGGATCGGGCTGCAAAGTTGAGGACTGGGCAGCAATAGCGATCCGATTAGCCTTTGGTGATTTCTCCCACGGCACGCCATGCCTGATTGATGGCTTCGTCGGTGTAGGCATACGCGCCGGCGTCGGCATTGGCGATAGCGATCCGCCCGTAGGGCTTACGCGCAACTTCGCAGGGAGTTTCGCCGCCTTCCAGCCAGAATGAATCGAACAGCGAGTTGTATTCGTAGGCGTATCCGTGAGGCCAGCGGTTCACGGTGATGGCGGCGATGTCGCGCGCGGGATCGAATCCGCCGCCGCTCAATGCCCGCGTGAGTTGGTCGCGAATGTTACGCTCCATAGTTTCGAAGTCGGTAGTGTAGAGCTCCATGCGGCCGCGGATGTGCTGCTGGCGCGCCGGCAGGCCTGGATGGCAAGCGGCCTTCATCATGTGGACGAGGATCGGCTCTTCTGGCTTTCGGGCACACTGATATCCTCCGATGCTGACCGGCAGGTCAAGATTGACGAAGGAGTGGTACATGCCGGGGGCGTAAATGGAATTGGTGCCGAGTTTCTGGAAAGACGTCCAGTTGCGCAACGCAACATAGGTGTAGAGCAGAGGAACCTTTTGTGCCGAGGCGAGTGCCGCTTTTTGCTTTTCGGGAAGTTCTCCGCAGATGTATGGAATCACAACGTGCCAGCAGGCGAGGATAGAGCTTTTCGCTTTGGCGATGTAAGTCTTGCCGCCGCGGGCATAGGTCACTTCCACTTCCTTCGCACTGGCTGAGTCGCCGAGATGCCTGACGCGCACGGCCGTGCTGTTGAGACGGATGCGCACGGAAGAACCGGCGTCGTCGAGTTTGGCGTAATTTGCCCTGGCCAAAATCACATCGGACATTTCGGAACCCGGAATCGCAGCGGGGACCAGCTTGCGCACCAGCAGGCGCGCGATGGTGGCATTGCCGTCGGGAAAGTGGAAGAAGTATTTTTCGGCTTCTTCGTTGGGAATCGCGTCGCGATTCATTCCCTTGCCCGGCGTCGGGTCCAGCTTTAATCCGGCGAGGCCGGGCAGGTCGAAACCCCAGGCGTCCTGTGCTGCGACGGCGTCGATGCCAACCCCGAAAAGCGGGTGCGGAAATGCCTGCAGGAATTTCACGACGTCCGGGTGCACGCCGGCCACGTCTTTCAGGTAATTCGCGTAGCTGATGCGGGCAAGTTTGGCCTTTTTTTCGTCGGAACTGAGGCCGGGATAGTAATCCTTGGGTTCGTCGATCAGTCGCCGCAGATCGCGCTTGGCCTGTTCGGCGAGAGGCGCTTCGGCAAGAAACTGCTTGAGCACGGCATTGGAGCTGGCTTCCGTATCTTTGCTTTCTGCGCCATTGCGCGGAAACGGATGCACGGCGAGTTTATCGGCGCCGAAGGTTTCCTTGTCAAAAAAAACTTTGGGGCGCAACCCGAGCGAGCGATATAGATTCTTGTCGGCATACTTCGGGTAGGAGGGAACGTCAATCCCAAGTTCTTCGATCACGCCTTTGGCGACCGCGCTATAAGGCGCAGGACTTTCGATGGAGAATGTGCCTCCAAAGCCTAAGCGGAATACATCTCCGACGCGGAATTCGTTGCGCTTGGCGTGTCCGCCGAAATCGTCGTGGTTATCGAGAATAAGAATGCGGGCGTCGTTGCCAACGGCCTTGCGGTAGAAATGAGCCGCCGAAAGGCCACTGATTCCGCCGCCGACGACGATGAGGTCGTAGCTTTCTCCGGTGTCTTCGGGCCTGCCCGCCGAATCCCAAAAAGTACCGTCACGAAGGCTGTGAGCTGCCTCGAATGAACCGGGATGACTTCCCCGCATTCCGGTCAGCGCCGGAGGATAGTAGCCGGGAGCTTTCTCTGGACCAGAGGTCTCCTGCGCCAGAAGATGCCACGGCATCATCCCCGCACTCGCCGTAACGGCCACGCCGTTCATGAAGTCCCGGCGCGTGATGCGGCGGTGCATCCCGAGGTCGCGATCGCGTGAATCGTGCACGGTGCCTCCGCAAATAACAGCACACTAGGGCTGCGGGTCGTTGCCTCCGGCTTTTTTCACGGCCAATTCAGCGGCCTGGAAGCCGAGTTTGCTGTGCGTGCCGTCGCAGAAGGGCTTGTTGACCGAGCCTCCGCACCGGCAGAGCGAGAATGCCGGCTTGCCGGTCAGATCGTACGCGGTACCGTTGACATCGACCAGTTCGACTGCGCCTTCAGGCGCTTCCACGCGATAAGGACCGTTGGGGCGGATGGTGATCTTTACCTGGGCCATAATTGAATTCCTCCAACCTTACGGGTTTCTAGTAAGCCTAGTAAAGATACCACGGCGGGAACGGTGAGGTCGTTGGCTGGAGTCGAAAGTCTTCTACTCGATTCTCAAAGCCTGCACGGGCGCAATGGACGCGGCCCGGCGCGCGGGCAGAAAGCTGGCCGACAAGCAGACCAACACGACCACGACGCCGGCCCCGATAAAGGTCTCCGGGTCGCGAGCTTCCAGGCCGAACAGCAGAGATTTCATCAAGCCAGAAAAAAGCAGAGCAATGAGAAGACCGAAGGCCAAGCCGGCAAAAGCGACCTGCAGGTTCTCACGCAATATCATTCCGAGGACTTGAGCGGGACGTGCACCGATGGCCATCCGGACACCGATTTCCGAAGTCCGCCGGCTGAGACGATACGCCAATGTCCCATAAAGTCCGATGGCAACAAGAAACGCCGCCAATAATCCGAAGAATGCCGACAGCCGCGAAAACATACGCTGTTGCGAATACGACTGCTCGAACACGGCCTGCTGCGTCATCGGCATTTCGAGAGGGAGGTTGGGATCCATCGCACGCACGACTCGTTGAATGGAGGGCAGTAGACCCTGGGCGTTTCCCGACACGCGTAATTCGACCTCGAGATGAGTAATCCCGGCAACCTGGCTGTATGGGTAATAAGCCATCGGAATGGGTTTTTCATCCACACTGGTGTACTTGCTGTCCTTTACCACCCCCACAATCGTGCGGGGCTGCTTGTCACCCAACTGGTGGCCGATAGGATTCACCCCCGGCATCAGTCTCTTGGCGAAGGTCTCATTGACCACAACAACCCGTGGCGCGGCTTCCGTATCGGCGTCGGAAATATCGCGGCCTTCCACCATCGGAACTCCGAGCACATAAAAGAAATCAGGTCCAACGTTATTGGAGCGCAAGGGAGCTTCCGAATATGTGTGTGCGATGCCGTCGATGGTGGCGCTATTGTTGTCACTCCATCCCGAGCCGACGCGGTTTCCCGCAAAGGTCGCCGATTCGACACCGGGCAGGCTGCGAAGCCGTTCGAGCAACGAGCGGTAGAATTGCAAGTTCTGCGCGGTGTTTGAGGTTTTCTGCGGCGTAATTCCGAAAACCAGCAAACCCTGCGTCCGCATCCCCAGATTTGCCGACCGGTAGTTCTCAAGGGTGCGTAGCAGCAATCCCGCGGCGACAAGCAGAACGAAGCAAAACGTCATCTGCGTGGCCATGACCGCATTGCCGCCCCATTTGCCGGCACGCGTACGGTAAGAGGTAGAGGCCGAGGCTTTCAGCGATACCGCAACGGGCACACGCAGCGCGGGAATCAGCGGAGCCAATCCAAACACCAGCGCAGCCGCCGCGCAAATTGCAAACGTAAACAGCAGGACTCGGGCATCAGGAGCTAAGCTGGTTTCGATTTGCGACCATTTCGCCAAGGCGCCAGTTGCGCCTTCGGCAAATACCCATCCGAGCACCCCGCCCATCGTCACGAGCAGAATGCTTTCGATCAGCAACTGGCGGAAAACTTGCCAGCAGGTGGCTCCCAGGGCGAGCCGGAGGCTGAACTCCCGTTGTCGCGCGCTCTTCTTGGCGACCAGCAGCATCGCTACATTCGTGCACGCAATCAGGAGCACGATGCTGACCAGCGTCATCAGGACAGTTATCCCCGTTTTGTAGTTACTGCCCGTATCCAAGCCTTCAATCCCGCGGGCAGGCTGGAGCGCCAACGTCACTTTTGGGGTTTTCGCATCGGGAGCAGTCAGCCCGGTATAAGCAACTCGTTGATACCGTGGCGTAACTTCAGCGATTGCTTCGGACGCTGGGATCCCGGGCGGCAGGCGGGCTATCAGCAGCATGCACCACCAGGTCGGGGTCCCGTAAAGCGTGCTGTACTCCGGCGCTGAACCCCAGGCATTCAGGCTCGGACGATTTTGCAGAGGTATCCAGAAATCGGTCGATTGACCGGCTTCGACCCCAAAGAATCCTTCGGGCCCGATGCCGATGATCGTGAAAGCATTCCCTTTTATGAACAGCGTCTGACCGAGAACGCCGGGGTTCCGCGAGAAACGCCGCGTCCAATAGGAATAGCTCAGGACGGCAACCGGGGCATGCGCCCGCTCATCCTGAAGCGTAAACGGGTATCCGCGAGCCAGGGAAACACCGAGCCCGGAAAAGAAATTTCCGCTCACCATGTCTCCCTCGGCTTCTTCCGGCGTATCTCCAAAACGAACTGCGACCTTGCCGATCGCGAGGGGCACGAAGGCGATCAGATCGGCAAAGGCGCGATGGTCCTGACGAAGATCTTCGAAGACGGGTTCCGAGAAGGATGTCGAAGAGTCTCCCGTATTGCTTGCGCCGTTTGGCTGACCCTCGGGAACGTGCAAATAGACCAACTCCTGGGGATTCGGCACGGGAAGGCCGCGCAGCAGCACTCCATTCATGACGCTGAAAATGGCACAGTTCGCGCCGATGCCCAACGCCAGCGTGAACACTACGGTCAGTGCGAACCACGGGGCGTTGTACAACTGGCGGACCGCGTAGCGAAATTCCTGAAGGAGTATCTGCATCGAGGCGCTCCTGATGTTGATTCAGTGGACGTCCTGCTGGAGAAATGGTGAGCGCCGGTATGAAGCGCGTTCGGACTGCTACGCGGCAACAGATCGGATGGAAGCCAGGCTTCTGTACAGCTCGAGGCACTGATCGATCATGCGCTTGGTGGTAAATCGCTCGCGCGCGCGGCAGTAAGCCATCTCAGCATAGGCGCGGCGCATGCTGCGGTCCGAATTCAAAAGCCGGATGCTCTCCGCCAGGCTGGCGGCATCGTTGGTCTTGAAGTAAAGGGCGGCATCGCCCCAGATTTCGCGGTGGCTGGGGATGTCATTGGCCACGATTGCGCAACGCGAGAATGCGGCCTCAAGAGCGGCGATTCCCAGCGGTTCGTAACGTGATGTTGCAGCATAGATCGAGGCGCGGCTGTAAAGGGCGCGCAGTTGCGCATCGGTCTGCGGCCCCCTGATTGCCACCGAGGTCTGTTCGGTTGCGACTTTCACGTCGGCGCGGATTGGAATGCGGGGCACCGGCACCGTCTGCTCCGCTCCGACGATGCACACCGGCAACGGGTGTTGCTGCTGCGTTAAAAGAAAAATTTGTTTGCTGGCGTCAACCAGCCGGCCCACCGCAAGCACGCAATCATCCTTGCTGACATAGGGATTGAAAAAAATAGGATTGCGCCCAGGATAGATCACCTCTCCACGTCGCGGGCGGCCGTAGCACGCCGAAATGCGGTCCAGCATCCAAGCCGAAGGGGCGATCACGGCGTCGGCGCCATGCAATCCGCCCGCCACCGTTTTGCGATACCAGGAGAGCGGGTGCGCCTGCTGTTGTGGCCGGTCGTGAACAGCCTGCGTCCAGGTAATCAGATCGCCATGCGCCATGACCACGCGAGGCACGTCGACCGGCAGATTGCCATAGCAGAAGTGATTCAGATGTAGAACGTCAGGCCGCAGTTCTTCGATCAGAGAAACCAGAAACCCCGAAGATTCGGGAAGATCCTGTTCGGCTTCCTGCATCCATTCCAGACGAAATGCCGTAGGGCGGTAGTCGAGGCCGTGGAGATGGTCCATCCACGAAGTCTGGTCTGGGAGTGGGATTTCTCCGAAGCTGACGAGGGTGACGTGGACGCCGCGCGTGACCAATCCGGTCACTAGTTCGCGAGCGTATGTCCACGAACCCGAAAGCGAATCGGTGGTGACCAGGATGTGCACAGAACTTTGGGGGTGCGATGCGAAAGGCCGGATGGCGCGCCCTTCGTCGCGTGCGCCCTATTCTAGTGCGAATGGCGGCAGAGATTGGAGAATTTTTTGGCTTTGCTTACATGCAAAATGTTGCGCAGTTGCAGAAGAGTGCTGGTCCGGAGCCGAGGTGTGGGCTTCCGGGTTTTGAGCGTAGCCGCCTTCCATGAGAAGGCCGGTCGGAGTCAAGTCGATTCTTTGTTCGTTTACTGAACAAGGTTTTTCACCCGCCGAGTAGCCACTGTCGCCATGCTTCCATCCGCACCCTCGAGGAGCGAATCATTTCGCTCGGTGCATGTTGGGCGTTCTCGGTTCAGCCGGTGCTGCTATCTGATTGGCGCCCTATGGTTCTGCTCTTCAAAGTGGAACCTGGGCCAGGCGATTAACGCAGTCACCGGAACTCGGCTTTGGGCTTTTTGATTTTTCTCTTCCTGGAACGATTTTGACTTTGTCTTGCCTTTTCTTTCTACGCGGCTGCGGCAACGGTCGTTCGGCTGCTGTTGTGCAATGGTTCGTACACTTCTCCGCTCACCCACAGGTGATGCAGCAACAAGGCCAGCTTTCGAGCGGCCGCGACGATGGCTCGCTTCTTCCCGCTTCTTCCACCGCGCTCGGCCAGTTTCAGTCCCCAGCGCCTGAGATCGCAATCCACACCGAACAGTCCGAGAATGTGCTGCGCTCCCTGCACCAGCAGCGTGCGCAGATAGGGATCGCCTTCCTTGCTGATGTGCATCTGGGGCTCGCTCTGCCCCGAGTTTCGTCGTCCTGGCTGCAGTCCCAGATAGCAGCCTACGTCGCGACTCTTGCGGAAGCGATGCGGATCTTCCAACGTCAGCAAGAACGTCAGCGCGATCAGCGTGCCCACGCCCTTAATCTGCTTCAGCAGCGCCACCTGCGGATAACTTTGTTGCGCCAGGTTCTCGATGCGCTCGTTGTATTCCACAAT
>DASXDY010000068.1:0-33771 GCA_036490405.1 Candidatus Sulfotelmatobacter sp.
AACTGCTCGCGATATTTCGAGAGCGGGCCGAGCGTGCGGTCGGTGACGGGAATAACGAGATCCACCGGATGATCGCGCACGTAGCGGAGAACAACCTCTACAAACTCCCGGGCAGCTTCAGTGGCCAGCGGATACTCCAGCCTCGCGCGGCAATAGCGGGACAGTTGCGCGGCCGCGAATGCACCACGATGCGCGCCGACCGCGACCTCATGGCCGGCGCGGCCGGCGGAGCGGGTTATCGCGAGAGCGGCTGCGCTATCTCCGTCGAGGACCAGTATCTTCGCCAATCGGTCATCCCCGGTTGAAGTCTATCGTGCGCCGCGTCCGGCGAAGGCGCATTCCAGAGTCCAGCGCAGACCCTCCGCTGTTTTCGTAGGACGAATGCGGGGCAATCGCAAGGGATCTGCGCCGCGCCGGAGCAGCCCGGAATCGGTGGTCAATGCCGATTCGTATCCCGCCTCGCGGCTCTGCACGAGGGTGTTTTCGTCCCAGTGAGGAGACAAAGCCGGGCACGGATACGCAAAATGCTTCACTGGCGAATCGATCATCGATTCAAGCCGGCGCCGCGACTCTGAAAACTCCCACTTCGCCTCATCGCGGTCCAGATAGGCGAGATTGGGATGCGTCATGGTATGAGACCCAATGGCGTGTCCATGGCGGGCAATCGCCTGTACCTGCTCTCGCGTCATCATCAGCGAGCCGGACTCCGCGGGTAAACACGCTTCCAGTTCGCGCTCGACCAGCGTAAGGAAGTCGTTCCGGGCGGGAACGCCCGATTTCGCGCAGAACTCGCAAGCCGCCACGAAGGCCCGCTCGCGTGCTGCCGCATCCTTCAGTTCCCATTTTTTGCCCTGCATGGCCGTCCAGGTTTCTGCTTTCGTTTTGCGGAATGCATATCGCAGCCGGCATGGCCAGGGCAGTTCTTGTTGCTCAACGCATTTCACGGTCACATAGAACGTTGCTGGAATGCCGAGCCGGTTCAGGACCGGCATTGCGAACTCGTAGTTGTCGGCATATCCGTCGTCAAAGGTCACGACAACCGATCGTCTGGGGAGGACCCGATCGGTTCGCAAATGACTGATCGCATCTTCCAGGCCGATGGGGTGGTAGTCGCGCGACAGCAGTTCCATTTGCGCGCGGAAGGTCTTCTCATCATGGCCGAGGTTACCAAGAAACTCTTCCTGCCGGCGCGGGTCGGGCACGACCGAGTGGTACATCAGGATGGCTGCGCTCGGGCCGTTAAAATTAGCGGCAACTCGCAAAACGCGGGAAGCGAGAATCCCCCGCTTCAACGGCGCGCCGTTTTTCGGTTCCGAAGGCATTTATTCTTCTCTCAAAAGTTCAGCGGAAAGGGCGGCTCGCGGCAAGGAATTCGCCGCACACAACGGTAACGCCTGGCCGAGTTACCGCGGATTACCTTCCCTGCACCGCAAAAACTTGCATACAGCCTCCAACGTAACCGAGAGGAAATCCTTCCCATCGTGCGCAAGGAGTTGCATACGCCGCCACAGGAACCATTTTTCCTGAGGAAAAACGGGATTTAAACCTTTAATCCTTATCAATTTACAGTACAATGACAAAACCCGCTTGCGGCATGGCACGTGCGTGCAGTAAGCACAAAGAATTGTTTGTTGTAGACTGATTTCAACTTGGGTCATAGACCCGCGGCAAGGTTTAAGTCTCGTTAGCAAATCCCCCCGATAGCTTCTGGAAGTCAGCATGGATTCCTTCGCGAGACGCTGAATTACATGCACTTAATTTCAAATCGACGAACCTGGGAGGTTCACGCGCTTGTCTGCTTCGACTAGTCATTTGATTGCTCCGCACGGTGGCGAACTCATCAACCTGATTGTTGCGCCTGAAAAAACCGCAGAACTGAAGGCCCACTCTCGCGAGTGGCCGTCTTGGGACCTTACCGCACGCCAGGTATGCGACCTGGAACTTCTGATGAGCGGAGGCTTTTCTCCGCTGACCGGCTTTATGACCAAGGCCGATTACGAAGGCGTCTGCCACAACATGCGCCTGGCCAGCGGCGTTCTCTGGCCGATTCCGATCACGCTCGACGTTACGGAAGAATTCGCGAAAAAGCTGACGCCCGGCTCCAGCAAAGTTGCGTTGCGCGACGGCGAAGGCGTGATGCTCGCCGTTCTGCACGTGGAAGAAGTCTGGCAGCCGGACCGCGCGGCGGAAGCCAAAGCTGTTTTCGGTACGACCAGCAAGGCGCATCCCGGCGCAAACTACGCCATGAATATCGGAAACCCCTGGTATGTCGGCGGACGCATTGAATCCATGCAACTGCCCTCGCACTACGATTTCCGCACGCTGCGCCTTTCGCCCGCGGAACTACGCGCCGAGTTCGCCCGCATGGGCTGGCGGCGTGCCGTGGCGTTCCAGACCCGCAATCCTATGCACCGGGCGCACGTGGAACTCACCTTCCGCGCGGCCAAGCAGGTGGAAGCCAATCTCCTGATCAATCCCAGCGTCGGCATGACCAAGCCGGGCGATGTGGATTACTTCACGCGCGTCCGCTGCTATCAGTTATTGCTGTCGAAGTTTCCACAAGGCACCGTGAAACTCGCGCTGCTTCCGCTGGCGATGCGTATGGGCGGACCTCGCGAAGCGATCTGGCACGCGCTGATCCGCAAAAACTATGGCTGCACCCACTTCATCGTGGGCCGCGACCATGCCGGCCCGGGTTCCGATCCGGAAACCAAAAAGCCATTCTACGGTCCCTACGAAGCGCAGGAACTGTTCAAGAAGAACGAGAAAGACATCGGTGTCACCATGGTCGACTTCCAGATGATGGTCTACCTGGAAGCGGAAGACCGCTACGTTCCCGATAACGAAGTGAAAAAAGGCGACAAAGTCCTGAACATCTCGGGCACGGAACTTCGCGACCGTTTGAACGAAGGCCGCGACATTCCGGCATGGTTCACCTATCCGGAAGTCGTGCAGGAACTGCGCCGCAGCTTTCCGCCTCGCAGCAAGCAGGGCGTGACCGTGTTCTTCACCGGGCTTTCGGGTTCGGGCAAGTCCACGATCGCCAATGTGCTGCTGACGAAGTTTCTGGAAGTCGGCGGCCGGCCGGTCACTTTGCTCGACGGAGACCTGGTCCGCAAGCATCTTTCTTCGGAACTTGGCTTCTCGAAGGAGCACCGCGACATCAACATCCGCCGCATCGGCTACGTTGCGTCGGAAATCACCAAGAACGGCGGCATCGCGATTTGCGCGCCCATCGCGCCGTATGACGCGACGCGCAAACACGTTCGCCAGATGATCGAACCGCATGGCGGGTTCATCCTGGTGCATATCGCAACTACGGTTGAAGTTTGCGAGCAGCGCGATCGCAAGGGGCTGTACGCCAAGGCGCGCGCCGGCATCCTTAAGGAGTTCACGGGAATCTCAGATCCGTACGAGGTTCCAGCCGATGCCGATGTCACCATCAACACCGGCGAACTCTCCGCGGAAGAGGCTGCGCAGGAAATTATTCTGCACCTGGAGCGCGAAGGCTTCATCGGCGTAAATGGAGCCACAGCGTAAGCGGTAATTCGGGGCCACAATGGAACTGCTCGTAGGCAAAATCCTGGTCGGGTTCGTCGTCGGCGTTCTGATTGGCCTGAGCGGCGTGGGGGGCGGCGTTCTGCTGCTCCCCGTGCTGATCTTCGGCCTGCGAATTCCGGCGATCGTCGCGGTCGGTTCCGATGCCCTGTTCAACTTCTTCACCAAGATCCCTGCCAGCGTGTTGCACATCAGAAAAGGCACCGTGCGGGGCAAGGTGGTTCTTGCCCTGGCCGTGGGCAGCGTCCCGGGATCGATTACCGGGGTGAAGACGCTGATGCACATCCGTCATCTGTATGGCGATGGCGTCAACAACTTCATCAAGACCGCGGTGGGCGTTTTGCTGATCGTGGTTCCGCTGCTGCTGCTTTTCCAGAAGCGGATCGAAGAGAAGATTGCCAACCGGCCGCCGACCATGCGGGGTTTTGCAGGCATGTCGGTCATCGGCCTGCTTGCCGGCTTTCTGGTCGGCATGACCTCCGTCGGATCGGGCAGCATCATCATGATGATGCTGTTGTTGTTCTACAGCTTTCCGCCCAAGGTCAATGTCGGGAACGACATTGTTCACGCCGTGATTCTTACGGGCGTTACGGGATTCATGCATTTCAGGGCAGGTAATGTCGATCCGTATCTGGTGCTCACACTGCTGATTGGCTCGGTTCCCGGCGGCCTGGTCGGATCGCACCTCGCTACCAAAGTCCCCATGCTGTGGCTACGGCGTCTCCTCTGCGCACTGCTGCTGATTACCGGCGCCCGCATGTTGTGGGCATAATCCTTCAAGACTTCATTCAGGAACCACATGACTTCTGCCTACGCCGACATTCTGAAACGAATTGATGCCGCCCTCGAAGCCGCCCGCGTGGTCTTCGAACGCTTCACGCCCGGAGCCATCGAAACTGAATACAAGATCGGACACGATCCGGTGACCGAAGCCGACCGCGCCGTTGACGCTGCCATGCGCAAAGAACTGCTGCGCGAGGGCGAAGGCTGGTTGTCGGAGGAAAGCGTCGACGACGTTTCGCGCCTCGGCAAGAAGCATGTATGGGTGGTCGATCCCCTGGATGGCACGCGCGAGTTCGTCCAGGGAATTCCGGAGTTTTGCGTTTCCATCGGATTCGTCGAAAACGGACGCCCGGTCGCTGGCGGGATCTATAATCCGGCGACGAAAGAAAAGATCATCGGCGCCATCGACTGCGGAGTGCTCTACAACGGCGTGCCCGCCAAGCCCAGCCAGAGAACGACCTTGAAAGGCTCTCTGATCCTCGCCAGTCGCAGCGAGTTGAAACGTGGCGAATGGGAGCAATTCAAAGCCGGGGATTACGAGATTCGCCCGATGGGATCGGTCGCCTACAAGCTTGGCCTGGTCGCAGCCGGCAAAGCTGACATCACGTTCACGCTCACTCCAAAGAACGAGTGGGACGTTGCGGCGGGCGTAGCTCTCGTCGAAAGCGCAGGCGGCTTCACCAGCACGCTTGACCAGAAGCCGCTGCAATGCAACCGGAAAAATCCGCTGCTATCTGGCCTCTTGGCCAGCGGCCCGTTCCTGAAAGATCAGTTGCTCGAGGCGGTGGTGCCGCACATTTCGGAGGCCGCCGCAGCCAGCCGCGGATAGGGCTCACTCTTCCTGCGGAACGTAGCGTTGGCCCGCCGTCTTGTGGACCGCAAGCAACGAACCCACTCCGCTGATCCAGCTTTCGAACTCCAGCTCCGTACGTATTGAAGTGTCGACCAGCCGCGGCAGCAGGAAGGGGCTTGAATTCCGGTCGGCGAGTCCTGCATCGCAGGTGGTCGCGGAAACGACATTTTCTTTCTTCAGCCAGTCCGGGAATTCTTTTCGATACACTCCGCCGGGATAGCAGAAGTGGGTTGCCGGCTTCCCCGTGATGGCTGCCAGTCTCTCGCGGTTCCCGGCGATTTCCTTTCGAAACGGCATTTCGTCATCGGGCGTTCGATGGCGATGCGTGTGAAGTTCGACGTCGGCTCCATCGCGGGACACCTCGGCGATCTCCCGGGCATTCATCAGATGCAAGATTCGCTTTGCCGCAAGGCTCTCGTAATCAATTCCGAGCGCGCCTGCAAGCCGCCGCGCGATTTCATTTCTTTGCATCCCAGTCAGGCTCTCTCGCTGGGAAAGCTCGACGAGAGCGCGCACGACGCGATGCCTTCCCGCTTCACTTCGCAAATCCATCTCTTCTGTGAGTCCAAGTTCCCGCGGTACGCCAACCCGCTCCCCGCGCCGTTTCCACAACAGGTACGAACAGACAAGATTGAATACAGGGACCTGGCGATCGACGTAATAGGTCGTCTGATATATCGTCGCCGGGAAGCCATATTTTTGGAGCAACGGCCACGCTTGCTTGTAGAAATCGGCGGTTCCATCGTCGAAGGTAATGGCCACGCTCCGCGGGGGCAGGTCGCGGTTCTGGAGCCGCGCCAATCCCTCACCCAGCGGAAGCACCGAGCACTTCATCGCCTGAAGCAATGTCAGCCGCCGCCCCAGCGACTCGGCGGTCATATAAAGCTGTGGCCGCCACAGATGTTCGTCTTCGAGAGAGATTCCGTGATAGCAGAGGATTAGCAGGCGCTCACGGCGCCAGCGGCTGCTGCCAACCAGCCGAAAGCTGCCCGATGCTTTCAGCAGTTTGAGCGTCGCCAGCTTTGCGCTTCTAAGCATCTGCGTGTGGTGGTGCGCGGGAGTCTTCTATGTCAGCTCGAAATCACCGGGGAGGATAGCACTCGCGGCAAAGGCCTTCCACGCCGCGGCGTCCAGTTCAATCCCAGAGGGATCGCTCGACGCCGTCTCGGGTCCTCCCCGATCGATGATTTCACATCGCTCAATCTTCCGTATGGTGGTAATGAGTTTGCGGCCGCTCCATTCAAGTCGGGAAAAGTTGCAGGCGATCAGAATGCGACTTCCATCGCGCTCCGCGCTCGTGCCTGTGTATAGGAATTCTGCGTCGCTGGTCCATCCCTGCCTGCTCCACCGCTTTCCATCGCCGAAGAAAAACAGGTGCTTAGCAGTTCCGGTCCGATAAAAATAAGCGGCGTCCGGAAAGATATCTTCCGCGAGGCGCACGAACTTGTGCTGCGAAGGCTCGGCGCTCGTGGAAGGCGCGAACAGGGTAACGAATTCGGCGGGAAGCAGGGATTTTGATGAAGCATGCACGACGCCGTGCATTTCTTTCCTGCCATAGACAGGAGAGTGCGGACGCTGCTCCACGCCGCACTTCCAGACGCCATCGTCGAGCGTAACGAGGTGAACTCCTTGATCGCCGGACGTGAAGTAGTTCCTATGCGAGGCGTGCTCGCGGAATTCCGGCGCAATATGCCAATGAAGATCGAGTTGGCGCTCTCCCAGTCCCAGGACCAAATCGCGCACCAGCCAGAATTCCGACTTCATGGAAAAGACAAAACGCCGATGAATGGCCGCGTTGGGCAATCGCTTGTAGCCGTCGTGGCTGCCCGCAAAAAAATCGAACAGATTGCCCCCAATCCAGCGTTCGATTTCGACCGACGGAAGATTTTCCCAGGCAAAGGGCCCCTTCGTATCGGCCTGATCTCGCCCCTCAACCGTCAGCGTGTTGTGGGCGGCGGTGCCGCGATAGCGATCGCGTTCGCCGCCTTCGCCGACATATTCGTATGTACCGGAATCAATCAGCAGATCGCGGCCGCCAAGGCTAACCGTGATGCTGAGGGCATCGGCATGTCCGTGGCCGGCAGCGCCTTCGCCCAGCGGACCGGCATCGATCACGATCTGGCGGCCGTGCTCCGCACCAGACATGACACACAGCCCACTTTGCGCAAAATTCGCCGACTCGCACGCAGGAGCCTTCTCGGCAATGTGCTTGAACTCTTCCACCCCCGCTTCTCCCAGCAGCCAGAGGGTTTCCTCGCGAAGGCCTCCCGCCAGTTTCTTGAAATCTCCACGCCCGAACAGGATTGCCCCGGTCGAGAGAGGATCGGTCAAATGCATGGCGTGGTTCCGTGCGGGATCGAAAACTCGCCCGCCGTCGTCGTCGCCGAATCGCGGAAGCGTTCCATCGCGTGAGAGAACCGCGAGCGCGTCGAGCATCCGCTCGATCACTCCCTCCAGAGTGGAAGGAACCGGAATCCCATTGGCCGAAGCGAGCACAACTGCATGCAAGAGCAAATCAAGCGCGTACACGTGATAGTAAATGGCCTGCTCGAAGTGCAACCCGTCCATCCGCACCTGGCGTTTGGCCTGCTGCTGGATAATCTCCCAGCCGCGTTGCTGCCAGCGGCTTGCGGAAGGAATCTCAGGACAAAGTGTGCCGATAAAAAATAATCCGACGGCTTCCCCGAGCAGGTGCGTGTTCGGGGAAAAATAGGTCGAAAGATATCGCTCGATGTGGCGGCCGGAGACGGTCAGACTGCGCAACCACGCCCCGCGAAAGTTGCTGGGCATGACCGCAGAATCGGCCAGCAGGTAGTAAGTCCAGATCCACGACAGGCTGCGGAATGCCACCTCCAGGCTGCTGGCCCAGTTAATTCCGATCGGATAAGGGTTTACCGCGTGCCATTGCTCCCACTGCAAAAAGATTTCCTGCGCAAACCGGGGATCGCCGTTCAATCGAAACGCTTTCGCCAAAATGACCAGATGCTGATGTCGATTCAGTTCCCAGGTGACCTTGCTGTCTCCTACTTCCTCAAAATCAAGATAGCGAATCTGATACCACGGTCTTCGCGGAGCGCTCTTACCGTGGACGCCGTCCC
The DNA here is from genome assembly GCA_036490405.1 of Candidatus Sulfotelmatobacter sp. Lineage (GTDB taxonomy): Bacteria > Acidobacteriota > Terriglobia > Terriglobales > Acidobacteriaceae > Sulfotelmatobacter. Next base: position 8,293 of record DASXDY010000068.1, read on the forward strand.
TATGCCAGTCAATCTTCGGCCCGTAGTCAAGCGATTCATATCCGAGCAGGTCAAACCGGTGCAGACACAGGCGTTCTGCGCGTTCGATGGTTTGCGTTGCTTCCGCGGGAAACATCTCGCGCATCCTGGCACAAAGAAGCGGGACCGCCTCTGGGGCAAAGAAGAAGCGCGGCGCAGGGCCCGGAGCGCCCGACTGAATCCGTGGCGCAAAATTCGCGCCCGCTCGATAACGGACAAAATCAAACCGTGACAGAAGGTACTGGCGGATTCGGCCGGCAATCTCCGCCCGGTCCATCGACAGCAGCCGTTGAAACGCCCGCCTGGTGGATCGGCTTTTCACTCCAGCCCTCGCGAACGCAGCAGTTCGCTATACAGTCGATCGGTGCTTTCGATCATGCGTTCAAAACTGAATCGCGAGGCCACAAATTCTCGTCCATTCCGCCCAACCTCAGCCGCGAGGGCCGGGTCCCGCAATAAGCGCAGAAGCGCACCGGCCAACACCGAAGAATCCCCTGCGGGAACCAGCAGTCCATTTTTCCCATCGCTGATAATTTCCACCGTGCCTCCGACTCGCGTGGCGACCGTGGGCAATCCTGCTGCAAGATACTCCAGAATCGCATTGGGCAGACCCTCGGCCTGCGACGGCAGCACGGCAACATCGCAACAGGAGAGGATTCGCGGCACATCATCGCGGCGGCCCAGAAACAGGAAGTGCTTGCTCAATCCGAGGCCCGCGACCTGCGCTTCAAAATCCGATCTCAGCGCCCCATCTCCGGCCAGAATAAAGCGCGATTCGGGAAACGCGCGCACAACTTCTTTGGCGGCTTCCATCAGCCGGCGATGTCCTTTGATGTCGCTGTGCATGTTGCCCACAAGCACGATCCATTTCTCTCGTTCGGCATTGGGCGCGATCCAGGAACGGTCTCGCACATCGCGCTCAAACCGCGACGCGTCAATTCCGTTGTAGATGACGCGAATTTTCTCCGCGGGGAAATCCGCCTCCTGCAATATCGCATCGCGCACCGCATTGGCATTGGCGATGACCGCGAGCGAATGTTTTTGCAGCCGGCGCACCCAACGCCTCCGGCCGGTGCGGTACACGCCGAAATGGGCCAGATCGCGCTGGCTGCTGATAATCACCGGCACCCGCGCAACCAGCGCGGCTGGAATGCCGAGCAGGTTGGAGTAGAGGTCGTGAGTGTGGACAATCTGAAACCGCCCGGCGCGCAAAAACCTTGCCAGCCGAAGCACCTGATAGATGCCGCGCACCGAATCAACTCCACCGGCCGGATAGAACTCGTGAATCGCGACTGCATGTTCGTCGAGCCGATCGCGCAGTGGACCCGTCGCCTTCAGGCATCCGAAGGTGACCTCATAGCGCTTGGGACTTAATCGGGTTGCGAGTTCGACAGCTTGCGTCTCGGTGCCGCCCAGGTTGAGGGAATCGAGAAGAAAGAATATTTTTCGGCGCCCCGCGGCCTTCGCGCCAAAATTGCGCTCAGAGTGCGCGGTGGAGTCTGTGGAATTGCTGCGCAGGTGCGAGCCGGGCTGGTCCGGCAAATTTGTGCCCATGCCGGCAGATCTCACGAAGGACTGGAACTCGCCGCTCGCGGCTCTTTCACCGCGTACTTCAGCAGGCACCACAACGCGCGGAAGCCGTCTTTCCAGCCGATTTTCTTGCCCTCGGCGTAAGTCCGGCCCCAGTAGCTGATGCCCACCTCGTAAACCCGAAGATCGCGCTTCGCGATTTTCACCGTCACTTCCGGCTCAAAGCCGAAGCGGTCCTCCTCGATGGGAATCGATTGGATGATCTCACGGCGAAAAACCTTGTAGCAGGTCTCCATGTCGGTGAGATTGAGATTGGTCAGCATATTGGAAAGCAGCGTAAGCAGCGAGTTTCCCACCGAGTGCCAGAAGTAAAGCACGCGGTGCGGCCCGCCGCCGAGAAAGCGCGAGCCGTAAACCACGTCGGCCTGTCCCGCTTCGAGCGGCCCCAGCAATTGCACATATTCCCTCGGATCGTATTCGAGGTCCGCATCCTGGATGACCACATAATCTCCAGTCGCTTCCTGGATTCCGCGGCGAAGCGCGGCGCCCTTCCCCATATTTTTGGGCTGGAGAAAAACGTGCATTTGCGGAAAGCGCGATTCAAGGCCGGTCAGAATCTCGCGCGATCCATCGCTGGATCCGTCGTCGACGCAGAGCAACTCGATATTGAGATCCACCGACAGCACGCGCTCGATGACCTTCTCCAGCGTCGCCTTCTCGTTGTAGACCGGCATCACTACCGACAGTTTCATGCGAAAAGAGCCTTCATGGCTGGCGCGAAGACATTCCCCCTCCGCGTCCGTCGAGCGGATTTACGCCGTGCACTCCATGCGCCCGCAAAGACGGATCGACTTCCCGCCCCATCCTTTAAACCTTCAAAGCCGCTGGATCCACGTAAAATGCTTGAGGTGCTGATTGATATCGGAATCTTAGCACGCTGAGAAATCACGGCAGTTGCTTCAAAAGGCGCGCATCAACGCAGGAAACGCTTTTGGCCAGATACTCCACCGCCGAACTCACGCTTCGTATTCAGGCAAGTCTTCTTCTTCCGCTCCTGCTTACGACGCTGTTGGCTTCCGCAAAGCCGGGCCACAATGCGGTCGCTGACCAAAAACCAGCGTCGAACCAATCGGCTTCGCCCCGCAACTTCGACGGCCCCGCAGAACTTCCCCGCGAACACGTCGCCAGCTCCATGCGAGACACGCCGGCCCCGGGAAAAACCATCATTGTGCGCGCCGGCGAAGATCCCTCGCAAGCCGTCTCCCGCGCTTCCTGCGGAGACATCGTTGAGTTACAGGCGGGCGCAACGTTTCGTCGTCTGGTTCTTCCACAAAAAAACTGCGACGATTCGCACTGGATCGTCATTCGCACCAGCGCCCCGGACTCCAGCCTTCCTTTCGAAACGTCGCGACTGACGCCATGTTTCGCGGGGACCCGTTCGTTACCGGACCGCCCATCGTACCCGTGTTCTATGCCGGAAAATGTTTTGGCGCGGCTGGAATACGACGGCAAGGGTGGGTCAGGCCCCGTCATGCTGCTGGCGGGCGCCAACCACTATCGCCTGATCGGCCTGGAAATCACCCGCAGCGATTCGCCGGCCGTGGTCTACAACCTGATTAGTGCGGAAAAGGGCGCCGCCGATCACCTCGTGTTCGATCGTTTATGGGTGCACGGAACCGCGCGCGGCGAGACTGTCCGCGGCATCATGCTCAGCCGCATCAGCTACGCCGCGGTGATCAATTCTTATTTCTCCGACTTTCATTGCGTCGCAAAGACCGGCGCGTGCGTGGACTCCCAGGCCATTGCCGGTGGGACCGGCGACGGTCCTTCCGGCCCATTCAAAATCGAAAACAATTATCTGGAGGCGGCCGGCGAGTGCGTGATGTTCGGCGGCGGTGAGGCCACGGCCACGCCCGCCGATATTGAAATCCGCCGCAACCATCTGTTCAAGCCCATGAGTTGGATGAAGGGGCAGCCCGGCTTCACCGGCGGACCCGATGGAAATCCTTTCATCGTCAAGAACCTCTTCGAATTAAAAAATGGGCAGCGGGTCCTTTTCGAAAATAACGTGCTGGAGAACACCTGGGGCGGATTCACCCAGACCGGATTTGCCGTGCTGCTCAGCCCGAAAAACCAGGCGGAGGGCGGCAGGAATGTCTGCCCTGCCTGCGAAGTCCTCGACGTAACGATCCGCGATGTGACGATCAGCCATGTCGCCAGCGGATTTCAGATCGCCAATGGCCTCTCCGATAACAACGGGGCGGCCAAAGACGGCGGCCGCTACAGCATTCACAATGTCAGCGTGGAAGATATCGATTCTGACCGCTACAGTGGATTCGGCGCCTTTGCGCAGATCTCCACCGCGCCCGGGGATTCTTCTGCGCCACGCCTGCACGACGTCAGCATCCATCACGTGACCGCGTTCCCGCCGCGGACATTGTTCATCGTCGGCGGTCCAATCAATGGGTCGCGCATGTCGGGACTCTCGGTGACAGAAAACCTTTTCTCCGCGGGCGCGAGGCCTCTGGTTTCCACCGGCGGCGGCCCGCAGGTTAACTGCGCCGCGCAGGCTGAAGCCAAGGGCGCGGAGCGTTTGTTGCGCGATTGCTTTTCGTCGTTTGTGTTCGATCGCAACGTCATCGTTGGAGGCGGAAATGGCTGGCCCAAAGATAACCGCATCACAAAAAAGGTACCAGCCGGCAACGTCGGCGCAGGCGCTGACGCCGCCGCCCTCGGCGAAGCGCTTAAAGATGTGCGCTAGCGGCGCAATCCGCAGGATTTGATTTTGAATGGCAGTCCGGCGGCATAGGATCGATTCGCAACCCATGAAAGTCCTTCAACTCGGCCCCTATCCGCCGCCTTACGGCGGTGTACAGACCAACCTGGTCGCGATCCGTTCGCTTCTCCGCAAGCGAGGAATTCCTTGCGCCGTCATCAATGTGACCCGCCATCGTAAGCCGGAAGCCGACGACGTCTACTACCCCTCGAATGCCGCGGGCCTGCTGAAACTTCTGGCGAAGCTCAACTACAACATCGTTCACTATCACTTCGGAGGAATGCTGACCTGGCGGGTGTTGGCAGTGGCGGCGGCCTGCACGGCGCGCTCAAGCGCCAAATCGGTCATGACATTTCATTCCGGAGGGTTCCCCTCCATGGATGACGGAAAGCGTTTGAGGGCAAGTTCCCCCGCCGCGTTCGTGCTTCGCCGCTTCGACGGGATGATTGCGGTAAACGCGGAAATCTTCGGTTTCCTGCAACGGCTCGGTGTAGCGGAGCCGCGATTACGGCTGATTTCACCATATTCATTCGCTCACGAAAGACCGGCGCCACTGCCGAAAACCCTCGCCGATTTCTTCCAGACCCATGGTCCCGTCATGATCTCCGCCGGTCAACTGGAACCGGAATACGACCTCGGGATACAGATCGAAGCGCTGCATCAGTTACGCCATAAATTTCCGAAGGCGGGCCTCGTGTTTCTCGGATCGGGCAGCATTGAAGTGGACCTTCGGCGGAAAATCGAGGCACTCGATTGCCGGGAGCACGTGCTGCTCGCTGGCGACGTTCCCCACGAGTCCGCTCTCGAAGCAATTTCACGCGCTCGCCTCATGCTGCGAACTTCGCTCTATGATGGCGACTCGATCTCCGTCCGCGAGGCGCTCCAGTTGGGCACGCCTGTGATCGCGACCGATACCGGGATGAGGCCGCCGGCGGTCACGCTCGTTCCCAAGTCAGATCTGTCTGCCCTGGGGAAAGCGGTTGAATCTGTGCTCGCATACCCGCGAAAACCATGTCTCGCGCCACAAAACGATGAGTCAAACGTGCAGGCTGTCCTGGATTTTTATCAGGAACTTCTCAGTGGCGACCGGCTCGGAACCTAGATCCAGGAAAGATCTCTCGTGACCAACCAGCGGCCGAGCGGTGTTTTTGTTTTCAGAAACAGCTTGGAACGGAAGTAACTCGTGTAGCTCGTGCGCATCAGGTTTACGCTTGCCCGATGCGCCAGGTGGTTCTCGGTCACCACCAATGCATAGCCGTTTTCTGTGAGCGTTTTTCCGACGAGCGCCTCAAACATGGCCAGTTCTTCCTTCGAGTATCCGCTTTTCCATCGCTCGATCGGATCGAAATTGGCTTCGCCCGCGAACGAAGTATTCGGCTCGCTCACCGACCCGATGCCGGCTTTTCGAATCAGGTCATAATCCAGTTCCTGCGCGATGAACTCTCCGATGCGCGCGAGCGCGGCTGCCGGATCGCGGACCAGATCTTCGAAGCGCACTTCGGTGTAGTCCGCGCCCAGCGCCCGGCCGTCCTTTCGGCCCTTGGCGACCATCCATTGCCAATGAAGTCCGGCCGCCATTCTGGATGGAGAGCGGTCCCACCATAGGCGGCGGATGTACTGGAGTTTGTCGGAAGACAAGGCGACGTCGCGCCCGTCGCGAATCATGTGAATCACGAGCGCATCTGGAATCGTCTCTTTGATGCGTCGGAGATAAAGCAGGTGTTCGGGAGTGGTGTCGGCCCAGCGCTGCACGCCTTGCTTGCGCGCGATCTCTGACATGACGATGCGCAGGAAATCGCCGCCGTTCCTGCATTCCGCCATGATTCTGGCCGCGATCTCTCCTTGGTCCAGTCCCGATGCGGTGAAGAGTTTGCTTCCAACCCACGCGTGGAGCAGACGCCTCCGGTTTCGCGCAACCGATAAATCTCCGAAACGCGGCTCCAGCAGATTCAGCACACTCGATTCGGTGCGATAGATGGCAAAATTTCCCGCCGAAAGCAGCATGTGATACAGCAGCGTCGTTCCGGAGCGCGGGCTGCCCACAACGAAGACCGGCGACAGGCTGCGCGCGTTTGCCTGCTCGCCGGAAATCGCGATCGCTGGCGCTGTTTGCATCATCTTGAACTGTCGGAAACAACATCCACCGATTCAGCTTGACTCCGACGGCGATGCCGTTCGGCCACGGACCCAGCGGGCCTTCTGCCTCGTACGGCAATCGGCTGTTCCATCACCCGAAGATCTTCCAGTCCGCAATCTTCAAACCAGCGGAATACTTCTTCATAGGTATGCTTCGACTGATACCAGGGCGAGTACCAGTCGAAGGTATCGAGGACCCTCCACTCGCGCTCCGGATGAAACGACATGGGAAGCGCATACGCCAGGGCGCTGCTGGCGCGCTTCCCGACCGACGGAACTTTCTTCAGCGCCTGATGGACCGCATACAACGGAACGACACCATGGCAAGCGAAGTGAAGCAGACTGGGAGGCAGTTGCCGCGTCACCTTCCGGTAGAAATCGCTCATTCGATACCACGGGTTGTAACCGCTGTACAGCCAGACGGCAATTTGCCCTCCCGGCTTCAACAATCGGGGCAGGGCTTTGAAGGCGCGTTCGCAGTCCGGCGTGTGATGCAGCACGCCGATGCTATAGATGAAATCGAAACTCCCGGCTACAAACGGCAGGCGCAACACGTCGGCCTGAAGGATCGTCGCATCCCGTTCCCGGAGATTGCGCGCCGCCACCTCAGCCGCCCGGCTGAGATCCACGCCGACTACGCATGCTCCCCACCGCGTCGCGATCTCGGCAAAGCGCCCCATGCCGCATCCGGCATCGAGCACGAGTTTTCCTGCGAGGTCCTGCGGAGCGAATCCCGTGCGGCGCCGGAATGCCAGCTCCGAACGATTGCATTCTGCGGTATCGAGTTGCGTTCGCGCATAAATCTTCCACTGGAAACCAAAGCTGCCGGCATACTGTTGTTGGTCGTCGAAGCGGACCACTCCATTTTCCACCGGATAACGCCGCCCGCAGCCGGCGCAGATCAAGCCGCCGGTGTCGCAATCGAGGCGCTCCTGGCAGTCGAGGCATCGCAAGACTGACAGTACGCGATCAGCGATTCCAGACGGGTTGTGTTCGAGAGAAAGCGGCATAGCGTCGGTTGGCGGAACCTGGTTCGATGCTTCCGGCGGGGAACGGCCCCGCAATTCTGACCATCGCGCAGGTGTATCCCACCATGAAATAGGGATAGAGGTTGTATTCGGTCGAGTCGAAGCATGCGCCGATCAGGTACGCGGCCAGCCCAGCCCACAGGGCCTGCGTGAAAAGGCGGAACTCCGCGTCGCGTTCGTAACTTTCCGACCGCCGCACTCGCCGGATGTTGCGGAATGCCGCCCCCAGCGCCAGCAGAAACAGCAAAAGAGCGGGAACACCCGCCTCGGCCGCCAGTTCGGTATAGCTGTTGTGCGCAACCACCCAGCCTTTGTCCACCAGAACGAAGCATCCCGGCCCCACGCCAACCAGCGGATGCCTCAGCGCGAGCACAATGCTTTTTTCCAGCAACTGCTTTCGCGCATCGAACGAGCCGTGGTCCTCCGCACCTTCAATATTGCCCAGAAAAATGCTTTCGACGCGCGCCCGGTAGTGGGAGTTCACCACCACGATGCCGGCGCCGATGAGAAAAATCGCCGCCGCAACGCCGATCAGATAGGCCCGCCGGCCCTTGACGCCGTATTCCCAGACACACAGGACAATGCTGATCAGGAACGCCAGCAGTCCGGCGCGCGAATACGTCAGCACGACGCCCGCCGCCATCACCACGAGCGCGGCGGCCCAGACCGCTTTCCTGACTCCTCTGGCCCGCAACATGAAGGCCACGCCCAGCGGAAAGCTGATCGCAATGTTGATGGCAAGGTCGTTGGGATTTTCCAGAATGCCCTTCTGAATCCCCTGCAAACGTCCATCCTGGTAGTGGCGCAATAGGATCGAAAAGAAAACGACCAGAGCGACCGCACTCACCTGGATCCACAGCAGCCTGCGAAGTTCCTGGAGAGTGACCACCGCCATACTGATCAGCATGGCGACGATGACGCCCTTTACGAACTTGTCGCTGACGGTGGCAAAGGCCCCGCCGCGCCAAAGGGCGAACGGAATACAGATAGCCATTTGCAGAAGCAGAAGCCAGAGAAACTGCACCGCTCGCGGAATTTTCACCTTCCCGAAATTGCTCAGCATGCCGAAGGCAAGCGCGGCCACCGCGAAAATTCCTGCAATTTTGGCCAGCGGAATGTATTCCAACCCGGGGATGAAATCTTCGGGCCGGTAGTAGTAGAGCCAGGCGAACACGACGAGCGCACCATACACCAGCGGACGGCGGTCCGGTAATCTCGCGCCCGGCAGGGTTGTCGAGGTCAAGGCGCCAGAATCCTTTCTTCGTTCCCAGATGGAGTGCATTGTCATAAAGCCAGAATTCGTTCCCATCCGCCCGCGCGGCGGATTCTTATCGCCAGGCTGCCCGTCTGCCCGAAAGGAAGTTGGCCAGCGCGACCGCCGCCGCGCCGTTCAGCATCACGAACGTTCCTGCTGCGTCGGCAATGCGGGCGAAGATTCCTCCTCTTGTCAGGCGCGCCAGCGAGATCACGCTGAGCCCATAAAACAGCAGCTGCGCCCCCAACAGTCCTCGATAGAAGGCCGCACCGGCTGCCGCCGAAGCCACTAGCAGGGCCGCCAGAGCCAACGGCACAACCAGCCGCAGAAGCTTGTGACACACGAACTCGAAGCGCACCGGATTTTTCCCGCTCAACAACCAGGGCGCCACTTGCAGCAGCTGGTAATTTCCGCCGAGCGTGCGCACTTTGCGCGAGAACTCCAGCCCAGTGCCCAGATTCGCAGCGTCCCATATTCTCGCCCGGGCGTCGAAAACCACCCGCTTACCCTCGCGCGCAATATGCATGGGCACATAAACATCATCCAGAATCGTGCCTGCGGGTATTTTCGGCATCAACTCGCCACGCACCGCGTAAAGCGCGCCCGTCGCCCCGGCGACCGATCCCGAAGCCGATTCCAGCTCACGCACCCGCTTCTCCGTCCGCCAATAAAGGCCGAGGCCTTCGCCGCTTTCTCCCAGTACCGGATCGCCCAGCATCAACTCGCCGCTGGCGCAGCCGACGTCGGGATCGGCAAAATTCTCCAGCAGCAGGCGGATGGCCTGCGCCTCGATCGTCTGCCGGGCATCCGTGAATATAAGAACTTCGCCCTGCGCCACGGTCGCGGCATCGTTTAAAGCCGCGGCCTTGCCTTGCGGCAACTGATTCAACACCACCTTGATCCGTGGATCGCCGGCCTGACCATGCAGAATTTCCTCCGTCCGGTCCGTCGATCCGTCGGACACGATCACAATCTCGCTCCGCTCCCGGGGATAGTCGAGTTCCAGCAGATTTTGCAGCTTGCGCTCAAGGACCCGCTCCTCGTCGCGCACAACCATCACGATCGAAATGTAAGGGGTAAGCGCTCCGCGCATCACCGGACGATCGCGCCATAGCAGCCGCAGGCGCAGCCACGCGGGATATCCCAGGTAGGTGTAAACGAGAAATCCCGCGGCCAGCCAGAACGCGTACTTCATGCCCGCGTCCCCAGCCTCTGCGCCCTGATCTCCGCTGTGGATGGAATCCGTTCCTCCTCGCGCCCGAGGATTTTCACCTTCGATCCGCGCCCCAGCAGAACGATCTTGATCGTCTGAAACATGATCCACAGGTCAAGCCCGAGAGAGGCATTCTTGATGTAGAAGAGGTCGTATTGCAGTTTTTCGCGCGAGTCGTCGACGGTGCTGGCGTAAGGATGCTGCACCTGCGCCCATCCGGTGATTCCCGGCCGCACCATGTGGCGCAAGTCGTAGTAAGGAATTTCCCTGCTCAGCGAAGCGACGAACTCCGGCCGTTCCGGCCGCGGGCCCACAAAGTGCATGTCGCCCTTGAGCACGCACCACAGCTGCGGAATCTCGTCGAGCCGGAAAAATCGCAGGATGCTCCCCACCCGCGTGATGCGCGGATCGTTATCGCTCGCCCAGGTCGCGCCCATGTCGGCTTCTGCATCTTTCACCATGGTGCGGAACTTGTGGCAGTAAAATTCTTTTCCCGCGCGGCCCACGCGTTTCTGGTGATAGAAGATCGGCCCCGCCGAGCTCAGCTTCACCGCCAGCATGACGAACGGAATCAGCGGAAGCGAGAGGGCAAGGCCGATGACGGCGGCGGCGAAATTCACCGCCCGCCTCCCCATCCTTTTGAACCAGTTGAATTGAAAGCCCTCCGCAAAAATCAGCCAGCTCGGGTTCAACTGCTCGACCTCGATGCGGCCATAGATTTTTTCCAGCCACGACGTGGCTTCCTCCACCCGCACACCCTGCAAGCGCAACTGCAACAGTTCATCGACGGGAAGCGCGCCGCGCCGGTCGTCCATGGCGACAATCAGCCGGCGGACTCCACTCACATGCACGCAGGAAACCATGTGCGCAGCCACCGCCGCGCGTGAGATTTCGCTCTCCAACTGCCCGCTCCATCCCACGACATCAATGCCCAGACCGGAGCGCTCTTCGAGACCGTGGATCAATCGCTCCGCCCGCTCTCCTGCGCCCAGCACGTAGACCCGCTCGCGGAAGAGCGGCTGGCTCATCAGCCAGGAATAGGCCCAGCGCCAGGCAAACAAGGCCAGCGTCAGCAGCACCAGGCCTTCGACGGCTGGAAGGTTCGACTCTGGGAAGATTCGCAGCAGAAGGCGCAACAAGCCCGCAACCAGCGCAATGACCAGCAGCATGCGCCAGACCTGGTCCACTTTGACCCGAACCTGCGAGGAATCGTAGAGATCGAAGGCGTGAGAAAGGAGCAGGACGACAATGGTCAGAGCGAGAATTTTCAGGCTGCCGCTTCGTGTCAGCCCGGGAATTCCAGATTGCGGGCCGTCAATTAACAGAGCGTTGCGCAGGCGCAGCCAGCCGTACTGCGACAACAACACAAGATTCAGCACCGTTCCAAAAAACAACGCGACCCAAACGACCAAAGCCTCGCCCAGCAGCAGCACCAGGGTGCGCACCGGATAATGGACTTTGAAAAGCCGGATCACGTTTTCCCCCCGGTGTTGGGCGGGCTTCCCTTCTTCTGATAGCTCTCGTAGTAATAGCGCTCGTATGGCGCCACATCGCGCTTCGTCCCGTTCAGCACGATTCCAATCAACAACTGTTCCGGGAATTCCATGCGCGCCTTGCGAGCGAGAGCCGCTGGAGTGGAGTTCGATCGCACCACCATCAGCACTCCGTCGCAATCCTTCGCCAGAATGCTCGCATCTGAAACCGGGACCGCGGGCGGCGAGTCGACGATAATCCAGTCAAACAGCGGTTCGACGCGCTCGAGGAAAGCCCTCAGGCGTCCGTTACCGATTGACTCCGAAGGGTCTTCAATGCCCGTGCCTCCGGGAATGAAGAACAGATTCTCCATCGCTCCGCGTTGCATGATGGAGAACTCGTCGCTCTTCGCTTGCAGGTAATCGGAAAGGCCCGGACCGGCCGCCGTTCCCAGCATCAGGTGCAATCGAGGCGCGCGAAGGTCAGCGTCAACCAGCAGCACGCGGCGTCCCTGCTGCCGCACCAATACCTGCGCAAGATTTGCGGCGGTAAATGACTTGCCTTCTTTCGGCAACGCGCTGGTGACCAGAACCGTCTTGAGCGCCATCTTTTCGCGCAGATGGTAGAGGCGCGAGCGCAGCGTACGGAATTCCTCCGCACCCTTGGCGCTTTCGTTGCCGCTCATGAACAACATGGTCCCCAGATCGGGATTCCACTCCCGCTGCTGGCTGCGCGCCAGCATGGTGTCGACATCGCGGACATCGCCGATGGAAGTGATCTGCTCGTCAGCGAAAGGGACGCCGGCAAAAGGGACAGCGTCGAATGCCGAAGGCGCGGTCACGGCGGCCAGCGTCAAGTGCGGCTGCGGCGTCGCGCCCTGCGCGGAGCGCTCCTGCTCGGCCTTCTTCAGCGCTTCGTGGATTCTGCTCATGGCTTCCTCTCCACAGAGCGCGGCTTTTCCATCTCCCGCAGACGGTCGGCCAGCGCGGCCAGCGACTTCAAGGCTCCGATCAGATCAACTTTTTCCGAGTCGGCAACCGCCGGAGGCGTAGTGGAAGCGGCGGCGATGTGGTTGTCTGCCAGATCGAAATCGCGCGCCACGGTGTCCACTACCTCCGATGTAATGTTTTTCTGCTGATCGACGAACGCGCTCACCAAACAGTGCTCACACACCAGGTTGATCACGCGCGGGATGCCCGACGCGTATTTATGAATAGCGATCAGCGCCTCCGGGGCGAAAATCTCTTTCCCATCCGACCCGGCGATCCGCAGCCGCTGCTGCACATAGGCGATGGTCTCATCCAGCGTGAGCGGATAAGTCTTCGCCCGCAGCGTCAAACGCTGCTTCAATTGCCGCAGGCTCGGATGCTTGAGTCTCTGTTCCAGCTCCGGCTGCCCCACGAGCACGATCTGCAGCAATTTCTCGGTGAATGTCTCCAGGTTCGTCAGCATCCGGATTTCTTCCAGCACATCGTCGGAAAGATTCTGCGCTTCGTCCACGATGAGCACCGCGGTCTCGCCCGCCCGGTACCGATCCAAAAGCCAGTTGTACAGTTGCAGCAGGATTTGGCTCTTCTCCAGTGAAACGCGGGGGATGCCGAAATCCGCCATCATGTAATCAAAAAACTGTGGAGGGTTCAGTTTCGAGTTGAAGACGAATGCGGTCGCGACTTGCTGCAACCGCAGCCACTCCAGCAGCTTGTTGATGAGCGTGGTTTTTCCAGTGCCCACTTCGCCGGTGAGCAACACAAATCCCTTGCGGCTCTGAATTCCGTAGGTGAGGCACGCCAGCGCCTCCTCCGTGTGCCGCGTCAGAAACAGATATCGCGGGTCCGGATTCACATTGAACGGATTCGCCCGCAGTCCGAAAAACTCTTTGTACATAATGTGCCCGAGCCCTGTCCCCTAAGCCCCAACTGCCTGCTTGTACTCCCGCGACGTTTTCTTTCTGCTCCAAAACTTGAATTTCGCCACTCCATCGCTTTTCACTTCACCCGAAACCCACGGCACCGCCGCCAGGATCGGCAATTGCAGAACGGCTTCCGCATCGCTTTCCGTGCGGATGGCGTTGTCTTGCAGCTCCATCCCCAGCGCCAGCCCGATTCCCAGCGCGAGTCCTGCGGCCAGCCCACCGCCCGCAAAGAGCCAGCGATTCGGGAAGCTCGGCGAATCCGGCAGGCTCGCCAGGTTGAGCACGAACATGCGTTCGCCCTGCGCCTGCGTATTCATCTTCACCGTCAAATCGGCCGAGCTTTTCTTGCCCAGCAAGTCTTCGTAGTTCTTCTGCGCGTTGTCGTAGTCGCGCGTGAGTTGCTTGAACTGTTCTTCGACCGCCGGACTGAGCGAAACCCGCCCCTGATACTCGCCGATCTCCTGCTGCAAGTGCTTCTGGTCGCGGTTGCCGGCGGCAATCAGTTCCGCATACTGGTGGACCTGCAACCGCAACTGCCGAATCTCCGCCGGTTCCATCGCTGAAGCTTTGTCGTCTCCACTCGCGTCCGCCGCGTCGGAAGACGCTCTCACCTCGGCCAATTTCTTCTTCAAACTTGCCACGTCAGCCTTGGTCTTGATCACATCCGGATGATCGTCCGTGTACTTGGCCTGCAACTGCAAAAGCTGCGTCTGCAAGTCGGTCAACTGTTTTTGCAACGCATCAGGATTGGTTGACGCCTGCGACGATTTCCACGCCGTCAGTTGTTGCGCCAGAACGGATTCGGTATAGGCCTTGTCCTGCTGAGCGCGGTTCAGCATTTGTGTATTCGCTTCCAGCTGCGAATTCAGCCCGGCCAGAATCTTCAGATTGTTCTCTTCATCTCCGGGAAGCTGCCCGACATGCTCTTTCTTGAAGGCCGCCAGCTTCGCGTCCATGCCGTCGAGCGTGCCCTTGGCGTCCTCGATTCCACGGTTAAGCACATCGCTGGTTCCGGTCGCAGCCGCGTCGATCTGCTTGCGGTTTTCATCGACCAGGAGCGTGGTCAGCTCAGTGCAGACCTGCTGTGCCTCGCGCGCATTCGACGCCGTGAACCTCAGATTGAATCCCGGCACAGGGCTCGTCTTCTTGTTGCCGCCCTTGGTGGTTGAACCAATCGCCGACAAATCCGTCACCACCGGCTCAACCGCCATGTTCGCGCGGATGGTGTCGATAATTTCGTTCTGCTGCTGGCTGCTTCGTCCTGGGTAGACCTTCTCGACGACCGGCAGCAGATGTCCCTGGCTCAAGACCTGTTGTTGTAGCGTCGCCACTCGCGCTGCAAGGTCTTCCGAGACCACCGGCTGCACCATCGATTCCGGCACTTTCTGCCCTTCCACCAGGATGAGCGATGTCGACGTGTACTTCGCCGGAAAAGCGAACGACAGCAGAAACCCCGCGAGCGGCGCCAGGATCACCGGGACGAGAATCACCGTCGCCCGGCGGCGCAACATTGCCAGGTAATCGTCCAGCGTCCATTCGCGGTTTTCAATCATGATCCACCTAAATCAATCCAGCCGCGTCGGCCGCGGCGTCCAATCCAAACCGATCGTGACCACACTCCGGTTTGAAATCCGATTGCACGCCGTGCCAGCCACGCAATACGACTGGTCAAACCAAAGCTCGTTCTCCTGATAACTCAGGAACCCATGAAAATCGTGCCCGAAATGGCGATCAATCGATACCCCGGCAAAGCCGTAGCTGTAAGTGTTCGCATCGTTGGCCGGGCACGCATTCTGGTTGGTCGTCGAGTTAAGGCAGGCCGTAAGCTGATCGACCGTCAGCGGCTGGATGCGCCCGTTGCGCGCATACCCGACATCGAACGAGGCATTCCAAACCCGCGTCAGCGGCCGCGTTGCCGTCAGCCGCGCAATGTCGCTCTGCGATCCTGCGAATAATCCCGCTCCACTGGTCTCAAATCGCTCGTAGCTCAAATCCAGCATCGTCTTGGTAAACCTGTAGCGCAGCCGCGCCTGCGCCGACACGCCCAGCTTCGTGTTCTTGTCAGTAACAGAACCAAGCGTATCGCCCAAAGCAGTGCAAAGAAGCAACGGCACCGCCGGATCGCTGCACGCCGCGCTCTGCGAATCGATGAACGTGATCTGCGGCCCGGCCCCGATCGTGAAATCCATCCTGCCGGAAATGCGATGCCCGTACATTGCCTGAATGATGTGGGAATGAAACGCCGTTCCCACCACGCTGAAATCAAATCCCTGATATCCGTAGACCAGCGCCACCTGCGAATTCGGATTCAGCTGCCGGTTGTAGCCAACCTGCGCCGAAGTCTGCGAACTGCCGATGAACGATGTCCCGTTGAAGTCGCTGCCGTAAAAATGCGTGAACGCATAACCGCCCGCGGCCGTGAGCGAAGATTTGGAAGAAAGGTTTTCGGTTACGTCTGCAATGCTCACGTTCAAGATGCGCGGCGCAACCCCAAGCGTCCCCAAAGCCGTTCCGCCCCAGAAAGATCCGAACGCCGAATTCCCCAGCGACAAAATTCCCTGCGAGCCCAGCGAACCGTAGACGTCGCCGAAATTTCCTTCCGGTAGATAACTGAAGCTGTCGCGGATCGACAACTGCCCGCGCTTCCACGCGATCTTCTGGTCAAGTCCCAGATCGTGCAATTGCTTCAGGCCAACGCCATTCGTGGTGTAGTAAGCCACGCCGCCCAGGTAGTCGAGCGCCAGATCGTAGTGACTCCACAAGCGCCGCAGCGTCAGGCTTCCCAGCGCGCGCGTAACCGACCCGACCGAGCCTCCGCCGAGCGCATCGCCAATGTTCGTGTCCGCGGATTCGCTCACCGTGGCTCCCGGCTGGAGATAACTCAACGGCGCAGCGCTCGGCTCGAGCGATGGCACGTCGAGCCCGGATATCGGCGGGTTGTTGCTGGCCGACGGAGCATTGTCCTGACCCTGTCCATAGGCCGAAACCGGCTGCTGGCCGCCCTGTGCGGATTCCTGCGCGGGCGGGGAATCCTGCGCCCAGGCTCCGCTCAGTGCGATGGCCAGCATGCTCGTCATCCAGATCGTCTCTCGCTTGCGCATCGTTCCTTAAACTCTTGTGTCTTAACTTCGCCGCCTTAACTTCGCGGCCTTAGCTTCACCGTCTTAGCTTCACGGCACCACGATCGTGTCGCCCGGTTTCAACGCAATGTTCTGCTCCGGGTTATTTCCCTTCACCACTTCCTTGTAATTGAACGCCAGCTTCGTCTGCTTGCCGTTCTCCGTCCGCAAAATGTAGATGGCTTTCGTGTTGGCGAACTGCGTGAAGCCTGCCTGCGCCAGCGCTTGCAGAGCGGTCATCTGCGGCAGCAGCGTCATCGGCCCGCTGTGCGTTACCTCGCCGGTCACGAAAACTCGCCGGCTGTTCATGCCGGTCACGACAACAGTCACGCGCGGATCGGCGATGAACTTCTTCAGCTTCTCGGTGATCAGCGCCTTCAACGACACCGGCGTCAGGCCCGCGGCCTGAATGTCATCCAGCAGCGGCATCGAGATTTTGCCGTCAGGACGCACCGGCAGCGTCTCGGTGAGGTCCGGCTCCTTCCACACCGAAATGTGGAGCGTGTCGTCGGCGCCGATCACGTAATCGGAATTGGCGTCCGAAATCTCTGCGCTGGTGGAATTCGCCGGCTCACCCTTGGGCGCCGCATTCGATTGCGCCAGCAGCGCTGCCGCGCACAGGGTCGTCCCCAGCAACGCCACGAGCCTCGCCTTGGACCACACCCGACTGTTCAAGAAGTCGACCGCCCTGATGCTGAAATCTGACACTTCCCCAGCTTGGTAAGAGCACGCTTTTTGCCGAACTTTTGGCCGAACCCGAAATCTACTCGAAACTATAGCACCACTTTGTCCATTTATTTCAATCACTTACGCAGGAAGGAGCGGCGCGGCGGATTTGGAACCACCGCTTTCGCCACCCCGCATCCTATGCCTCGACAGGCTGTGGGAAAAGTTTTTCACATAGGGACCGACTGTTCGAAGGGACACGCCCCTGGAACTTGTTGGAAGCGGACAGCCAGTTCATACTGGCGTGTCCATTCCAGCAATCTCTAGGCGCAACCATGCCTGCCCCCGCGCAATCCGAGGCCGCCGCTTTGCGCAGTAAATTGTCTCTGGGACCCACCACACCTTATTGGCAGATTGCCACTCTCGCGGCCCTGACGCTATGGCTCTATTGGCCTACTCTGGGGCACTTGTTGGCGCAATGGTGGCACGATCCGAATTTCTCCCACGGATTTCTGGTTCCGTTGTTTTCCGGATTTGTAGTGTGGCAACAGCGCAGTGAGCTGGGCCGCCTCGAACCCCGCCCGTCATGGTCGGGACTGATCGCCATCGCTCTCGGACTGTTCATTCTGATCGTCGGACAGATGGGCGCAGAGTTGTTCCTCTCCCGCGTCTCTTTGTTGATTGTGATCGCAGGATTGATCGCGCTGTCGTACGGTTGGAACTTTTTTCGGGCTCTACTCTTTCCCTGGGCGTTTCTGATTTTGATGATCCCCATCCCGGCAATCGTCTTCAACCAGATTACTTTCCCCTTGCAGTTGCTGGCCTCGCGCGTGGCGTCCACGCTTCTTCCACTGCTCGGAGTCCCAGTCCTGCGCGAAGGAAACGTGATTCATCTGCCATTCATCACGCTGGAAGTGGCCGAAGCTTGCAGTGGAATCCGTTCGCTGATCTCCCTGCTCACGCTTGCCATCATCTACGGATATCTGCTCGAAAAGCGGATTTGGGTACGCTGCCTGCTGGCCGCCGCGTCGATTCCGATCGCTGTGGCGGCGAATAGTGTCCGCATCATCGGCACCGGCCTCCTGGTTCAATACTGGGACCCCGACAAAGCCGAAGGCTATTTCCACCTCTCCTGGGGATGGCTCATCTTCGTCGTGTCGCTGGCGATGCTCTACGCGCTGCACGGCCTGATCCGCGTAATCTGGCCGGAACCAGAGCCCCAATCGTGATTCACTCGATGGACCCAATCGTGATTTCACTCGATCGGGCCGATCGTGATCTTCGTTCGACGGGCCCGATCGTGATTTCGTTTGATGAAGTCATCCTGAGGACGGCGAAAGCCGTCCGAGGGACCGTACGAAAGCTTGCAGTTTCGGGGAGTGGTAGTTTGATCTCTTACCGGCGGAGTCATCCTGAGCGGAGCCGCTTTCCAGGCGGAGCGAAGGATCTCAGTCTCTACCGGCTCGGCGCGCAAGCCAAATTGCATCACCACCAGTTACGAGGCTGCCGACCAGATCGGCTATGCTGCATTTCCTAACATGAACCGAACGATGAACAGTTCAATGCCACGTTTCGTCTGCGCCGCCATCTTGCTGGCCGCCTCGGCTATTTATTTACGCGCTCATTCACGCCACGAAGTGTTCCCTTCGCGGCTTCCCTTGCAGGCATTCCCCGACCATCTCGGCGATCTCACTGGCACCGACGTTCCCATCGAAGGCGATGTCCTGCAAGTCCTCGGGCCAGGCGATTTTCTTTCGCGCGTTTACGCAGGCCAATCCCATTACATCCATCTCTTCATCGCCTACTTCCCCAGCCAGCGCGCCGGAGACACGATTCATTCGCCCAGGAACTGCCTGCCCGGCGCAGGATGGACGCCGGTTGAATCCGCGCGAATCACGCTCTCCGTCCCAGGTCAGGTGCCGTTCCCCGCAAATCGCTACGTCATCGCCAAGGGCGACTCCCGGCAACTCGTCCTCTACTGGTATTGGGCGCACGACCGCGGCGTGGCCAGCGAATACTGGGCCAAGTACTACCTCGTCGCCGACTCCATCCGCATGAATCGGAGTGACGGCTCGTTAGTGCGCTTGACCACACCGATCGCCGCCGGAGAGTCCGCCGATGCCGCCGAACAACGCCTGCTGCCGGTTGTCGATGAGATCGTGCCTCAACTGGGAAACTACATCCCCCGTTGACCCTCTGTGACCCTCTGTGCCCTCTGTGGTTAATGGTTTTTTGCAGCGGCCCTAAATCAACATCTTCGCCCGAGCAGAACACTGAAGTATGATGAGCCGTCCCCAAATCTAAGAGTCAATGAAGAATTACCGCAACGCGCTCCGCATTTTGATTTTTTGCGCACTCGCCCTGCTCGCGGGCTGCTCCCGCGATCCGAACGTTCGCAAGCAGAAGTATTTTGCCAGCGGAGAAAAGTACTTCGCCCAAGCCCGCTATCGCGAGGCCGTGATCCAGTACTCCAACGCGGTGCAGATCGATCCCCGCTTCGCCGACGCGCACGCGAAACTCGCGCAGGCCTATCTCAAGCTCGGCGACAGCGCGCACGCCTTCCAGGAACTCAACCGCACCGTCGAACTCGCGCCCAGCAACTACCGCGCGCAGATCGATCTCTCCAACCTGCTGATCTCCGTCCGCAACCCCGACGGCTCGCCCGTTCCCGACATGCTGCAACAGGCCAAAACGCATCTCGACCTGCTCAGCAAAGAACAACCGGACAATGCCGAAACCCACGCAGCATGGGCAAATTACCATTCGGCCCTGAACGATCTGAGCACGGCAACGCAGGAAATGCAGCGAGCCATCAAGCTCGACCCCAACCGTGCAGACTCCTACCTGATGCTGGCGCTTCTGCAACAGCGAGCGAAGCAGCCGGACCAGGCCGAAGCCAGTTTCAAGAAAGCGATTGAAGTTGATCCGAAGAACCTGAACGCCCAACTCGCGCTGGGAGGCTTCTACGAGGCGCACAATCGCCTGCCAGAAGCCGAGCAGCAATTCCGCCGTGCGATCGAGATTGACCCGAAAGCCGCCGCGCCGCGCGCCGTGCTGGTGCGCCTGCTGATGCAGCAGGGCAAGAAAGATGAAACCGAATCGTTCCTGAAGCAGACGAAGAAAGACCTGCCCGACAATCCCGACAGCTATCGCATGCTCGGCGACTTCTACTTCGCCCTGGGCGATCTCGACAAAGCGCTCACGGAATATACGTCGCTCTATAACGACCATCCCAAAGACGCACAGGTCAAAAACAACTACATCCAGATTCTGATCCTGAAAAACCGCCTCGACGAAGCTGCGAAGCTGAATGACGAGATTCTCAAGGCGAGCCCGCACGACGCCGATGCGCTGGTCGCCAGGGGCGAATTGCAGCTTCGCCAGAGAAACACCGCCGGCGCAATCGATTCCCTGCAGGAAGCGCTGCGCAACGACTCCGAAAACGCCTTCGCCCACTACCAGCTCGGCGTCGCCTTCGCGCAGCAGAATGATTCCACCCGTGCAGAATCGGAGTGGCACGACGCCGTGCGCATCCGTCCCGATCTGACCGACGCGCAGCGCGCCCTGGCCTCGCTGGAAATCAGCCGCAACGACACCGACGCAGTCCAGCAGACAGCGCAGCAGATCATCGCCGCACAGCCTTATCTGCCCGACGGATATATTCTCAAAGCCATCGCGGAAGTCGGCCGCCAGAAATTCTTCGATGCGCAGCATGACGCCGAAGAAGCTCAACGGATCGCGCCCGACAGCGCCTCCCCGTATGTGCAACTCGGAAATATCCAGTTCGCACAAAAGCATCTTTCCGATGCCGCGAAGTTCTATCAGCAGGCATTGGACAAAGATTCCTCCTCCACCGAGGCTCTCAGCGGCTTGATGAATTCATACATGGCAGAGAAGCAGGTCGACAGCGCTATCGCCGCCGCCAAGACACAGATCGCAAAGATTCCGAATTCGACAAACTTCTACGACCTGCTGGGAACCGCGCTGCTGAACGGGAAAAAAGATTTGCCCGGCGCGGATGCGGCGTTCCGCAAGGCCATCGAACTCGATCGCGGGAATGCGGACGCAATCGAAAAGCTAGGAAGAGTTCAGATTCAGCAAGGCACGCCCGATCAGGCTCTGGCTCTCTATCTGCAAGCTCAGAAGGAGAATCCCAAAGAAATCCGCTTCGACATTCTCTCCGGAGAACTCTACGAAGCCGAGCAGAACTGGGACCAGGCCAGGGCGATGTATCAGCAGGCGCTGAACATTTCACCCGAGAACCCGCTGGCCTCGAACAATCTCGCCTACGTGATGCTTCAGCAGGGAGGCAATGTCGACGTTGCCATGAACCTGGCGCAGACCGCGCGCCGCGCCATGCCCGATAATC
Source organism: Candidatus Sulfotelmatobacter sp. (assembly GCA_036490405.1). Lineage (GTDB taxonomy): Bacteria > Acidobacteriota > Terriglobia > Terriglobales > Acidobacteriaceae > Sulfotelmatobacter. The sequence continues at coordinate 29,788 of DASXDY010000068.1, forward strand.
CCAACGCCGCCGACACCCTCGGCTGGGCCTACTACCACAAGGGAAGCTACGACGACGCCATCCGCCAGTTTCAGGAAGCCTTGCGCCTGACCCAAAAGGCCGGAGCGCCAGACGACGCGGTGCTGCATTACCACCTCGGCGTCGCTTATCAGAAAGCGAACCAGATTGCGTTGGCGCGTCAGCAATTGGAAAAAGCAGTGAAGCTCAGCCCCGACAATGCGGATGCCAAGAAGGCGCTATCAGAATTGCGCGGATAAGAACAAGATGGGGACGAGGGACCTGTCTTGCTCAGGCCGCTGAGCGATTCATCCTGGCATTTGCTGGAAGCGATGCTTTCGGGTGGCGCAGCGCTTTTCAGCGCTGCGATGAGCAACTCGCCTCGATTGCGGCTTTAGCCGCCGAGGTGAATCATGCGAAAACAAGCCAAGTGGACGCTTATAACCCGTTAAATTAGATTTGCAGGTTAAAGTTTGAGATCGATTCCAAACCTAACCCGCTATTAGAGGCTGAATAGTTAGAATCAGTCGGCCGCGAACTCCTGCTTCGGCGGATTATTCGCCTGCTGCTTCACGGTGCGATTCGAAGGCAATCCAGCATCGCGGATCTTGTAGAGCAATGCCCGGTAACTAATGCTCAACGCCCGCGCCGCCTGCTTCCGGTTCCAGTGGCAATTCTGCAGAACTTTCAGAATCACCTTGCGCTCCAGCTCGCGCACCGCCTGGCGAGTCAGCTTCTTCAACGAAATTTGCCCGTCGACGGGAATTTCAGTGTTGAAGAAATCCGGTGGGCGCGGCGAAAGATCGGCGGAGATCACTTCTTCGTTGCCCAGGATCACATAGCGCTTGACCAGGTTCTCCAGCTCGCGGATGTTTCCCGGCCAGTGATACTTGCGCAGCACCGCCATCATCTCGTTCGACAATGCCTTGGCCCGGCAGTTGTATTTGCGATTGTGGTGCTCGAGGAAATAGTCGACCAGTTCCGGAATGTCTTGCGCGCGCTCGCGTAACGCCGGCAGGTGCAGGTTCACCACATTGATGCGGTAGAACAGATCGGAGCGGAACGTGCCGTTCTCGATCTCCTGCTCCAGCTTGCGGTTGGTCGCGCATACCACGCGCACTTCGACTTTCTTGTCTTCCTGCGCGCCGATGCGGCAGAACTGGCCATCCTGCAACAGTTGCAGCAGCTTCGACTGGAGAGACATATCCAGTTCGGAGATCTCATCCAGAAACAAAGTCCCGCGGTGCGCCATCTCGACGCGGCCGGGCTTCACGCCGTAAGCACCGGTGAATGCACCCTTTTCATATCCAAAGAGTTCGCTTTCGAGCAGCGTTCCGGGAATCGCGGGGCAGTTCACCTTCACCCACGGCCCGGTGCGCCATGGCGATGCCGCGTGGATCATGCGTGCAATGATGTCTTTGCCGGTCCCGCTCTCGCCCTGAATGAGCACTGGGACATTCGCACCTGCCAGCTTCCCAAGCCGCTCGCGCACGGCCTGCATGGCTTCGCTTCGGCCAAAAACGATCGAGTCCGGAGGCATCTCCCCCAAGGGCTGGACAAGCGTATTCACACTACCGTTTGTCATGGTTGATTTCTATTCTTGAGGGAGGCCCTTACAAGTGCATCCCGAGCGCCACTCGCGCGAGGTTCCGCCAGGGGAATACCTAAATCTTAAGTATCTGATTGAGGGCTATCAACTTACCAAAGAACCACCGCGAGGAACGGCGGTAACCGCCGGATCAGCGCAAGCGTAACACTTAGGTGGGGGACGAGAGCAAACATTTTCACACACTGGAAAGTGCTTTCTTACGGCGGGCGCGGCTGCCATCGGAAAGCGGGCGGGAGAACTTCAATCCCAAAAGATAGCAGCCATCCGCGGGCGTGCTGCGCAGCGTTCTCGCCGACAAGGTACGGTAGGCTGTGGGCACAGATGCCAGGACCGCTTCCGGAGCACTGGGAATCTCCAGCCGGATGGGCGCAATCACCGGCAGGGCGCGCCGAATGGCGACCAGCATTCCCCCGGCGCTGACATTGAGGGCCGTGGCGAACTCCACCCACTCCTTGCCCTGCTCATCCTGGCTGCGGACAAAGACCGGGATTGCAAGAGGCAGTCGGGCCCATTTGCGCCGCTCGGTTTGGCCGCCGTTGGCGTTCATTCCCCTTCTCCGTCCCCTGAATTCCACGTTTACAAAGCACATATTGGGCCAAATCTCCGGCAAACCTTGTAGCGGATCAGGAACAAAGGCCGTTGTCTCCTCGACTTAGACGGTAAAAGCACACCAACTGCCGGAGATTCCGAGACTTTTATTCGCCTTTCGTTTGCCGCTGGCGCAGCCGGTATTGCGTTCGTTCATGGCCCGAAAGTGCAAGGTTTTGCTACACTTGGGTAATTTCGTTGTCATTTTCCATTGACTTAGCATCATCGCTGAAATACGATTTTTGTACCGCCACTGTTGTTGACAGTGCGTTTCCCCTTCTTCCCCCGCGTCAACCTGTGGATTTCCGCATGGCTTCGACTCGTAAGAATACGTGTCTGACGGACGCTGGAAGCGTTGCCGACTCTCCGGCCAGCGCGCCCGTTCGCTCGGATGGTGACGTACCCAGTTCCGAGAACCTGCTTCAGGAATACAAGGAGCTTCGCGAGCGCCATTTGCGCACGACGAAAGCGCTGGCCTCGGCGGCGCACGACCTCAAGACGCCGCTTTCCATTCTCAATGGCTATGTCGAACTGCTCCAAAGTGAAAAGCTGGGACCGGTCAGCGAGCGGCAGCGCGAGGTGTTGCAGGACATGCGCGACAGTGGCAAGCGCCTGCAACAGTTCATCGAAGAGTTCCTGACGTATAGTGCGCTGGAAACCGGTGGCTTGCGGATGAAGTTCGACTCCGGCAATGTCAACGACGCGCTGTCCGGGGTGTGCCGCTTGTGGTCGGGCCGCTTTCAGGACAAAGGCATCGCGCTTTACTTCCTGGCGAATGACAAGGTGCCGGCGTTTCCGCTGGATTCGCCGAAGCTTGAGCGCATCATCTCGAACCTGCTGGAGAACGCCTTCAAGTACACACCGCAGGGGGGAACGGTCTGGCTGCACGCCGAGCCTTACATGTGGGAGCGGCGCGCCGCTTCCGTGCCTTCGACGGCGGAACGGCGGCAGAAGGACCTGGCGCATCCCAATTCTGTGAAGGTCAGCGTGTCTGACACCGGACCGGGCATTCCCGCGGAATTTCATGTGGAAGTTTTCGACGATTTTTTCCGTCTTCCGGGCACGGAAGAACAGGAAGGCATGGGGCTGGGCCTGGCGATCGCGCGCCGCCTGGTGCAGGGCATGAGTGGAAAAATCTGGGTCGAGAGCGATCCCGGAGCAGGGTGCAAGTTCTCGTTTCTGATTCCGTATAAACCGGCAGTTATCGCCGCCAGCAAGAAAAACGTGGGGAGCGCTCGATGAAGAACACCGCCAAGATCCTGCTGGTCGATGACGAACCCGGGATGCTGCGTTACATCAAGACCCTGCTCGAAGTCGACGACTACAAAGTCGAGACTGCGACCACGGGCGAAGAGGCCCTGGAAAAAATCGAGAAGGGGCTGGAGCCGAACCTGGTTTTGCTCGATGTACTGATGCCGGGCATCGATGGCTTGCAGACGCTCGAACAGCTGCGGCAGAAGAAACCGGGATTGAAAGTCGTGATGCTCTCCTGCGTGAACGACACGAAAAAAGTCGTGCAGGCGATGAAGCTGGGAGCGCAGGACTATCTCACGAAGCCATTTCAAAAGGCCGAACTCGACGCTGTCATCGACCTCAGCCTCGGCCAGGGCAAGCAGACCTTCAGCGGGGAAGTCGAAGAACTGGGCGAGGAAACATTCTTTATCGCGGCCAGCCCGCAGATGCGCAAGATCCGCTCGCAGGCGGCGCTGGTGGCCAACGTGGATATCCCCGTGCTCCTGCTGGGCGAGAGCGGAACCGGAAAAGAAGTTCTGGCGCGGCTGATTCACAAG
>DASXDY010000046.1:0-39250 GCA_036490405.1 Candidatus Sulfotelmatobacter sp.
TTGCTGTATGCCGCATACGAAGGCCGGATCGCGATCGATTTCGCGAAAGCCTTCGCAGCCTCGTCATCGCGCCCTTCGAACAAAAGCGCAACGCCAAGGGAGTTAAAGGCGAGATAGCTGTCCGGATCGAGTTGCGTCGCCTTGGTCGACATCTCCACGGCTTTTGCGTAATCCGCGCGAGACCAATAGAAAACGCTCAACCAGTGGTAGCCCCGCCAATACTGGGGCCGTACACTGATGGCGCGCTTGTAAGTCTCCTCGGCTTTGTCCGGCTGGTTGAGATGCTGGTAAGCCCCAGCCAGGCTGACATAGGCAGGATCATTGGAAGGATCCAGTTGTACCGCCTGTTGCAACTGCTCTGCCGCTTTTTCATACTGGCCTGTGCCGTCTTCCAACAGCCCCAGGCACATGTGGCCTTCTGCGCCGGCATTGCCGAGTTCAATCGCCTTATTGCAGGCCTCCAGCGCGGGAGCGATCCACTGCTTCTGCTTGCCGGCTAACTGATAGCGCATCCAGTAAGTTTGGCCGAGGGCAGCCTCTGCGGGTCCAAAATTGGGATCGATTTTCAGCGCCTGCTTGAAAACGATTTCGGCGCTGGTGAGGTTGCCCGCCCGGCGCGGGTCCTGTAAATAGCCGCGTCCCTGCACGTAATACTGATAAGCCTCAGGAGAACTGGTCGCGTGCGCAGCCAATGCCTGTTTCTCTTCGCTGCGCAACGGAAGCTGGAGGGCCGCCGCCACACCATTGGTGATCTTGTCTTCAATGGTGAACAGGTCGGAAACCGGGGCGGTGATGGTATCTCCCGCCAGATTCTTACCGCTCTTCACGTCAGTCACGCTATACGCCGCGCGCAGCAGATCGTTGGCCTGTTCCAGAGAAACGCTCAGCCCCATGGTCACGCCGAGTTCCTTGTGCGCGTCAGCGAGCGTCGAGACTTTCTTGTCTTCCAGCGTCCGCGCCGGGACGACTTCCACGTCGTGGTTGGCGCTCAACTGCGAGAGCTTTGCGGCAACGTCGTCGAGCAAGCCTTTGCCGAACGCGGTCAGCTTTTCATCGCCCGCCTGGGAAACGATCGGCAACAGCGCAATGCTCTTTCTTTGCGGAAGCAGCGAGGCCGGTATCGCGCTTCCGGCGCCGGAAGCGGCAAAGCGCCGCGCCACGCCGCGTCCCCAGATTCCCGCGGACACAATCACAAGCGCCGCCGCCGCGCCAATGGCCATCCACAATTTTCGTTTGGGAGTCCACTTCGCCGCCGTTTGCGTGGACTTCAGTCTCTTGCCGGCATCAAAATCTTTCTTCAGCTTCAGCAGGTCGGCATGAATCTCGGCCGCGCTCTGGTACCGCAGGTCGCGATTCTTGATCAGGCACTTGTCGATGATCTCCTGCAAGCGCTGCGGCAACCCGGGCACCGACTCGTTCAGCGCCATCGGAGCTTGCCCAAGAATCGCGTGGAATGTCACCGCCCAGGTCGGCCCAGAGAATGCCTGGCGGCCGGTCGCCATCTCGTAGAGCAGCACTCCGAACGAAAACAAATCGGTGCGCGCATCCAACTGCTCTCCCCGCGCCTGTTCCGGCGACATGTAAGCGACTGTCCCGATCGCGGCGCCCGTGTGCGTGAGCGGGCCAGTCATCGAGACGGTTTTTTCCGACGAACTCGAGAGGTCGGTGGCCGTCAGCTTGGCCAGGCCGAAGTCGAGGATCTTCGCCTGACCGCGCTCGGTAACGAACACGTTCGCAGGCTTGATATCGCGGTGCATGATGCCCTTGGCATGCGCGGCCTGTAATGCGTCGGCGATTTGCAGCGCCCAGTCGAGCAGCGTGCCGAGTGGAACCGGGTTGTCCCCGATGCGCTCGCGCAGCGTCTGCCCTTCCAGCAACTGCATCGCGATGAAGGGATGCCCGTCGTCCTCATCAATTTCGTAAATCGTGCAGATGTTGGGATGGTCGAGCGCCGAGGCCGTCCGCGCCTCGCGCTTGAATCGCTCCAGCGAACGCGGATCTTTCGTGGAATCTTCCGGCAGGAATTTCAGGGCGACCATTCGTCCCAGCCGGATGTCTTCGGCCTTATAGACGACGCCCATGCCTCCGGCGCCCAGCTTTTCGAAAATGCGGTAATGGGAGACGATCTGGTCGCTCATGGGGGCGCGCAATCCTAAAACTATAAGCGATAGGCGGATAGTACTCAGTCAGCAGGAAGGGCGCAATAGCACGGATGGAGAAGCCGGGGACCAAAAGTGGCAAGGTGGGAAAGTGGAAAAGCTAGAGCGTTAAGGTCTTGAAATTTTCAACTTAGAGCGGCGTTTCGGGGACATGGAATCTTTAGCCGCTGCCCCGTGCCCCTAACTCTTCTTGCCCAGCTTGCGTGAGATCTCTTCCACGATCCTCGGGCGAAGATCGGCGAGGACGCTGTCGACGATGCTGGCGATGGCCGGGTCGGAGCCAAAGCCCGATGCGGCTTCTTCCGGAGTCTTTTCGGCGCCTGCCGCCGCTGCCATGGCGGCTGAGTCGGAGGGGCCGGAAGGCGCGTCCGACTCGCGGATTCGTCTCCAGCTCGCCCATGCCGCTGCGGTCGTCGCCGCGATATGGTCATTCTCCGGTTCTGCTTTTTCTCCCCGCCGGGGCAAAGCGCCCTCCCGCTGCGGAGAGCTTTCCGCCGGCGCTTCCGGCTCCGCGGCTTGCGCAACCGGAGATGCCATCTCCGGCTCGGCTGCGGGAGCTTCCGGCAGCTTGCTTTCGGGCTCTTCTGACTTGAGATTCTCGGCGGCGGGCGGTTGAGGTTGTGCTTCGATCGTCGCCGTCTCTTGCACCACCGGCGGAACGAATGCAGGCGACGGATCGGCTGGCTGTACTTCTGCGGAAGTCGAAGCTTCTGCTGCGGAGGGTGAAGAAGCTACGGGCGCTGCATACGACTGCGCGGCCTCGGCCTCTGGCACATAGGCGGCGGCAACGGTCTCAAATTCCTTTACTGTCGCGCGGACTGCCTCCGTGGCGGCTGCCGGAGCTTCAACTACTGCCGGGATCGCCTCCGCGACGACGGGCCCTGGAGCGTCCGGGGCCGGTGCGGGAGCCACCGCTTCCACCGGTTCTGCCGCCGGGGCGCTCACTTCCGCGGCACCAGAGTCGGATGCGGGAGTCGCATAGACCGCGGCTGCCTTTCGCATCTCCTCTTCGAGAGAAATGCCACTTTCTTCGGGCGCGAGTGCGACCGCGACAGCCGTCCAGTGCGATCTGGCGGAATCGGTTCCTGCCGCGACCGCCATCGTCACCGGGACGTCATCGTGTTCTGCGTCTCGCGACGCCTTTTCAGAATTGCCTTCCTCGGATTTCGGCTTTGCTTCGGCGATGGCCTCGGCCGGAGCGCTCACGGGCGCGGACTCCTTCACGGTATCTTGCGCGGCCTTGGTCTCTTCCATGGCGGATGCCGCGGCGCTCACCGGTTCTGCCACCGGTGCCGCAGTTTCCAGCTTTGTCTCGTGCTTTGTCTCGATATTCGCTTCCCCGACCTTCGCTTCCGCAGCTTCTTCAGCCTTGCTCTCGAGGACTTTGCCTTGAATCTGCGCCGCCGCGGATGCCAGCGCGGCAATCTCTTCGGGCGTCACATCTTTGGGCAATCCTTCCGGCGCCAGCGCGCCCAGGTCCACCCGGGACTCTTCCGGCTTGGGCTCCGATTTCGCTTCAGCGGCCGGACGGGGTTCGATCACCGTCCGCAAATCTTTGTTGACCGGGTTATAGATCGCCGAATCGTCAGCCGCTGCTTCTTCGGACTTTTTCTTGGAGGGGAACGCGATGCGATTTTTCCAGCTCGAATCTTCGCCGGAAACCGCCTTATCTCGCGGTACGTCGTCAAGGGCCGCCGTAGCGCGCGCCAGCCGCCCCGGCTTAGAGGTTTCTGCCCGCGGCACAATCTTGTCTTCCAGCTTACTGAGGGCGCTCAGCAACTCACTGGCTTCAAAGGGTTTAACGATAAATCCATCGGCACGGACGCGCTTGGCTTCCTCCGGCTTGAAGGGCTCCAGCTTGCCCACCGTCAGCAGGATCGGAATGCGCGACGTGTCTCCGGCTTCCTTCAGCCGCTGACACACCTCCAGGCCGCTGTAACCTGGCATGTAGACGTCGAGAACGATCAGGTCGGGCCGCTGTTCGGCGATCTTTTTCAGCGCGGCGGAGCCGTTGTTGACGGTCGTTACTTCATATCCCGCATCCGCGAGGATCTTCCTCCCCATGTTCTGGGCGGTCACGCTGTCGTCGGCGAGCAGTATCTTCCGGGCCAAGAGGTATCCTCAAATGAGGGGAGATATCGCGAAGGTAACCTGATAGGGAACCTAAGTCAATGATCCCGAAGGCAGGTAACTGATTACCAGTGGCCAGCATCTACCGGGGTTTCTGAGGAAAAGCTGGCGAAATTCGGCGCGATCGCGACGGCCTCTGTGCCTTCGGCGCGGATGGCTTGTGTCTTCAAGACAAATTGTGCGGCCCCGTGTTAACGGTCTGCAAGAACGCCCCGTCCTACATTGCGTACTCGCTTTGCAGGCTGGGAGGATGCTTCCATGGCTACCGTTCAACGCACAACGCCGTTGGTTTTCGCCCTGCTGTGTATCGCCATTTCTGTTCCATCGGTTTCCGGGCGTTCCGCGCGGCAAGCCAGCCCCACCGAACTTACCGTTCACGAATGGGGGACCTTTACGTCTGTCGCTGGGCGAAGCGGTCACGCCGTCAGATGGGAACCGCTCGAAGGGTCGACCGATCTGCCTGACTTCGTCGAGCATTTGCGCAGCGCGGATACCAAGGCCGGATTGCAGGGCACCGTGCGCATGGAGACTCCGGTTCTCTATTTCTATGCGCCGGCTGAGACCACGGTTTCCGTCAGCGTTTCGTTCGCACGCGGGCTGATCACCGAGTGGTATCCGCACGCCGACCGGGTCAAGCCTGATCCGAAAAACGACTTGATGCCCGACGCGCTCTTCGATCACAACTACAACGGCAGCATTGCATGGAACTCGGTCAAGATTTCGCCTGGCCTCGCCGCCAACTTTCCCCACGACGAAATCGAAACTCACTATTACGCCGCCCGCGAAACCGCCTCCGCGCCGGTGATCGTCAACACCCGCTCGGGAACGCAGCAGGAAAAATTTCTCTTCTATCGCGGTGTTTCAGTCACTCCGGTTCCGGTGGCGGCCCAGTCCGAGTCCGATGGAAAATTGATTGTTAAGAACCTTGGACAAGACACGATCCCGGCGACGATCCTCTTCGAGCGCCGAGGCAACCGAATGGGTTACCGTCTCGGTGGCGCATTGCAGGGCGAAGTGACGATCGATCCTCCCGAATTGAATGGGACGATGGAATCTTTGAGCCGCGATCTGGAAAGCGTTCTCACCACGCAAGGCCTCTATCCCGACGAAGCCCGCGCCATGATCGCAACCTGGCAATCCTCGTGGTTCGAAGAAGGCACTCGCCTGCTGTACATTGTGCCTGCGAGGTTTGTGAACGGCATTCTGCCTCTGACGATCAATCCGGCGCCGTCGCAGATGGTCCGTGTTTTCGTCGGCCGACTCGAACTCATCACGCCGGCGACGGAGCGCGCCGTAGAAACAGCGCTCGCCAATCGAGACCGCACCGGAATCACGAAGTATGGACGCTTCCTGCTCCCGATCCTCGAGCAAATTAAGCGCGAGAATCCTGACCGCTCCGCCGAGATAGATAAGGAATTGATGGAAACCTACGATGTGCCGGTGGCTGAAGTACCAGCGAAACAAGTCCCTAGGCACGACTGAACCTTTCAGGCATCCCTCCGGGACACGGTTCTTTCTTGATTTGCGTACCCGGCGTTGAAACGCCGGGCTTTGTCAATTGTCCCTGGCGGGACATCGCCGCTGTAGCACGGAAAATTAATCAAATTCTTCCGCGCCACGAACAATCAAAAAAAACGCCCACGGCTCGAAGCGTGGGCGATAACAAATTCCGGGACTGAGCGAAGCCCTAAAACGGATTCAGTTTCTCCAATCCCTTCTTGTGCTTCTTCTTGCTGGTCGACAGTTCCTGATCGCTGGCCGGAGCGGAATCGTCCGCATTCTTGGTTTGCGCGGAAGTCGACTGCCCCTGTTGAATCTCGTTTACCTGTACCGGCGGAGGCAGCGACGGATCGGTTCCCGAATCGGCGGGCTTGAGTTCGTTGGGATCGGCAACCGGCTTCAGTTCATTCGGATCTGCCGCGGCCGGCGCGGTATTTCCGGTTGCCGCCGCGCCAAACGGTGAGCCCGGAGCATTGGTGGAGTCAGTGGGCGGCGCCGTGTCTCCACCCGGTTTTACGATCTCAACGCCTACGGTGTTCCTGTCGCTCTTCTCGCTGATTCCCGCCGCGGCGAAGGTTTCATTCTTGATGACCTGATTGGCGGCTACCGGCTCCGGGTCTACCAGCGTGGGCTCGCCGACGGTGGCGGCTTTCGCTACGTCCGGCCCTTTCTTGATAAGCCCCATGAACCGCTGGCTCATGGAAGTCTCGCTGCGGCTGGCGATCTCGGCTTTGTTCTGCGCGACGGCGCCCTTGGTCGGACGCGGCACTGTCTGGTGCAGCGCGGTCAGCCGTTTTCTGGCATCGTCTGAGCGATCCATCATGGGATAGCGGGTGATGATCTTGTCGTACGCGACTGACGCCTGCTTGGTCAGTTCGCCGATATATTTCGACTTTGCCTGCTCAGTGGCGCATCCGCGCGGTAAGAAATGAGCATCGCAGGTGGGGGCCGTGCGCACGCGCAGAATCTGTCCCTCATAGTTCTGCCCCAGCAGGTACAACGCCTCGTCCACCCGGCTGTAGAGCGGATACTTATCCACCAGCGATTGTAGGCGGGCAATCGAAGCCGGATAGGATTCGCGCAGATAATAAAAACGCCCGATGTCGAACTCCCGCTCTCCCAGCACTTCCTGCACTTCCAGCAGGCGCTTCTTGGCCTCCACCGTAATTTTGGTGTTGTCCGGATATTGCAGGATGGCCTTGCGGTATTCGTCTTCGGCGCGTTTGGCGTGCGTATAATCGCGGTCGGCCTTTTCCATCTGCTGGTAGTGGATGTTGGCGATCTTCAACTGCGCCTCGGCCGCTTCCGGCATGTTGGGAAAGAAGATCTGGAAGTCGGTGTATTCCTGCTCGGCCTGCGCCAGCGCGGCGGTTCCACCTTCCGCATACCACGAATCGCCCACCGCCAGCTTGGCGCGCGCAATGAATTCCGAGTCCGGATAGGTATTGATCAGCGTCTGAAGTGTCAGGCGCGCGACATCAAAGCGGTTATGCCGCATCGCTTCCATGGCCTTGTCGAACAGCACCTTGTCAGGCTGCTTCGAGCCCACGCCGGCGAGAGGGTTAATGGACTTCTTGTTCGTGCAGGCAGCAGTCAGCGCCAGCAACGTCCCCAGCGCGACAATCTTCAAAATGAGATTCGACGGAACTCTATGTGACATGAACACCCTCAACCGTAAATATAGGGACAGCCGCCATCGGCTGTCCGCCGAGTGCAAGCTCGGCAGCTTTTTCTTGCGGCTTGCTTAGACTTTCAACATCGCCGCCTCGGTGGCCGCCTTGAGCAGCGCCTCGGCATTCTTCTTTGGATCGCCGCTTCCGAACACGGCGTTGCCCGCTACCAGAATTTCTGCTCCCGCCCGCACCACGTCGCCCACCGTATCGAGCGCCACGCCGCCATCCACTTCGATGCGATATTGGAGCCGGCGTTCACTGCGGATATCCGCTAACTGCCGCATTTTGTGCAGCGTCGACGGAATGAACTTCTGCGCTCCGAAGCCTGGGTTCACCGACATCACCAGCACATAATCCACGATATCGAGCACTTCCGAAAGCGTGTCCACCGGCGTCGCTGGATTGATCACCACTCCGGCCAGGCAATTGTGGCTCTTGATCAGATGCAACGTGCGGTTCAGATGCCGGCAGGCTTCCTGATGTACGGAAATCCAATCGATGCCTGCGTCCGCAAACACCGGAATGAATTCATCCGGATTCTCGATCATCAGGTGCGCATCGAGCGGAAGCTTGGTCACCTTGCGCAGCGACTTTACGACGGGCGGCCCGATCGTAAGATTGGGAACGAAATGCCCATCCATGATGTCGACATGGATGACGGCGGCTCCGCCTTCGCTCGCCGCGCGCACCTGTTCCCCCAACCGCGCAAAATCCGCCGAAAGGATGGATGGTGCCAGTTCGATCAACCGGGTGCCTCAGAACCTGAATTAAGCCAGAAATACTTCCCCAAATCTTACCATGTGGCGCGGACACTCCTGTCCGCGAAAATGCTGGAAGTTCACCGCTTTGGAAACTCGGGACGCGGGTCGGGCCGCAACGGGCTCCCATGCTAATCTCGACCGTCGTGCCTGCATTGTCCCATCTCGGCCCGGCAGCTTTTTCGGTGGCTGCCTTTTTTCTGTGGGGCACGTCCGATTTCGTCGGAGGATACGCTTCCCGGCGTGCCAACGCGTTCGTCGTGACCGCGTTCTCGCACGTATGCGCCCTGATCCTGATGACAACGGCCGCCATGGCACAGGGCGACGCCCTGCCCGATCGCACAAGCATTCTCTGGGCCATAGCCGCCGGCGCAGTCGGGGGATTTTCTCTCGCCATCTTCTACCGGACGCTGGCCTCCGGGCAGATGGGCCTGATTGCTCCCATCTCAGCGCTTATCGGAGCGGCGATTCCTACCCTGCTCGATATTGCCCTCGAAGGAACTCCAAGCCGCTGGACCATCGCAGGATTTGCCCTGGCGATACTGGCCATCTGGCTGATCACGCGGCCGGAACGAACATCGTCGACGGAGCGATCTGGCCGTCCCACAGGCATAGCGATGGCTGCCCTCGCTGGAGTCGGATTCGCCGGCTTCTACGTATTCGTTCACCAGGCCCATGGCTCGTCTGCATGGATCGCCGGCATCTCGCGTATCGGCTCTCTGACCGCGACGGGCATCGCCGTTCTTGTAACCGGCGCGCCCCTTTCGCTGAACCGCCGCTCTATCGCGCTGGGGGCGCTCGCCGGCTGCGCTGACATCACCGCCAGCGCATTGTTTATCTACGCCAGCCAGCACGGACGTATGGATCAGGCCGTGGTGATCACATCGCTTTATCCGGCCGTGACCGTGCTCCTTGCCCGCCTGGTCCTCAAAGAGCATTTCAGCCGCTGGAAATTCGTCGGGCTTCTGGCCGCGCTCGCGGCGGTGCCGCTGATCTCAGCAGGATAGTGTTATTCCATATTTCAGAATATGGAATCGATCTGTTTGCGATAATCGATAACGCCTGGCCATGCCCCTGCTTGAAGTTAGAAATCTGACCAAAGTCTTCGCGCACGTCGACTCACCGTTTGGCGGGAAGTCGCGCGGAGATGTACGCGCCGTCGACGACGTTTCGCTCGACATCCAAAAGGGCGAGACGCTGGGTCTGATCGGCGAGTCGGGCTCCGGCAAGAGCACGCTCGGCCGGTTGGTCCTTCGCCTGATTGAACCTACGTCCGGCACAATTTCTTTCGCGGGCCGCGATCTGTTGAATCTTGGCGGCGGCAGCGAAATGCGCCACCTGCGGCGCGACATGCAAATCATCTTCCAGGACCCTTTCGCCTCGCTCGATCCCCGTTTTCGCGTGGAAGACATCATCGCCGAGCCACTCATCATTCATCGGGAAGTCGGCTCGAATCTCCCCGGCAGGATGGCGAAAGATGGAATCCGCCAGCGCGTCGCCGAACTTCTTCGCGCCGTCGGCCTCGACGATTCCGCCCGGACCCGCTATCCCCATGAATTCTCGGGCGGACAGCGGCAACGCATCGGGATCGCCCGCGCCCTGGCGCTCCGCCCCAAATTCATTGTGTGCGATGAGCCGGTGTCCGCGCTCGATGTCAGCGTGGGCGCGCAGATCGTCAACCTGCTTCAGCAACTTCAGCGCGACTTCGGGCTGACGTATCTATTCATTACGCATTCCATGCCGGTTGTCCGCTACCTGTCAACGCGCATCGCCGTGATGTATCACGGAAAGATCGTCGAAATCGGCGACACCGAACAGATCGCCGAACGTCCCGCCCACCCCTACACGCGGACTCTTCTGGAAGCAACGCCGCAGTTTGCAGTGTGAGCTGCGAGCGATGAGCTGCGAATAAGAACAACAAGAAATCAGCACTGAAAAGCCGCAGTCCTCATAGCTCAAAGCTCATTGCTCATAGCTCCTGGCTCATGGCTCCTCACGACCCTAAGTTTTGCAACCAATCTCGAAGCTTGCCACTCAAATTTTGTTTAGGAAGGCTCTTGGCCACGACGAATTCAGCGACCTACCAGGTTGTGAACGGGCGCAGCTCGATGGCTGCGCGTGATCTGGCAGAAGTCACGCTCGGGTTCGCTGCGATTGTGGCCGTGCTCTGGCTCCCGACACGGGAGCAGTTGATTGCCGGGCCTGTCGTGCTGCTCACGCCCCTGGTGCTGGTCGTGCTGCGCCGGCCCACTCTTGCGCAATTAGGCCTTCATCTGCGCGGATTCGTTTCATCCCTTTGGATATTGGCAGCGTCCCTTGGGTTATCGATGGCCGCGATCTTTCTCGCCCGGAAGGCCGGCCTCTACCACACGCTCTATCAGGCAGACTTCGCGCATGTCGGCGGATATGTACTGTGGACCATCTACCAGCAGTTTCTTTTGCAGGACTATTTCATGCCGCGCCTGACACGCGTGCTGAACAGCGACGCAGCGGTTGCAGTAGCGGCGCTACTTTTCGCCGCGGCCCACTTGCCCAATCTGATTCTGACTCTGGCCACGCTGGTGTGGGGCGCCGTTTCCTGCGCCCTGTTCCGCCGCTGTCGCAGCATTTGGGTCCTTGGTCTCGCGCAAGGCTTGCTCGGACTCTGTTTTGCCGTCTGCGTCCCGGACGCTCTGCATCATCACATGCGCGTCGGTCTGGGATATCTGCACTACCGGCCTTAGAGTCTCAGAACCACCACGACCACAGCCAATCCACAAACGTGTGGGTGATCCCTGAGGCTGCGACCCGCCGGTTCTCACGCCACGCCCGCCCGTAGAAGATTCCGGCGATGCTCGCCAGAAGAACGTAGCGCCAGTTGAAGTGGGCCGACCGCTTATTGAAATGCGAGAGTCCAAAAAGAATCGAGGCCATCACCAGAGCGGTGGTTCGCCCTAAGCGGCGTTCGAGCAGGTTCTGTACCCAGGCGCGAAAGAAAAGTTCTTCCGGCACGGCGACGAATGCGAAGATTCCCGCCCACGTCCACAATGCTTTGCCGACGGACGGAACATCCGCGTGGGGATGAATAAATCCCAGCGCAATTCCCAGCGCCAGCACCGCGGGAGCGAAGAACAACAGCTCGCGCAGCCCGGTCTTCCAATCACTCCAGCGGAAGTGAAAATCAAATCCGGTTCCGCTGAGCCGCCGAATGCCAAGAAATGCGTACAGCCCCGCATCCACCAATAGAAGATTTCCCAGCCCGCGCAGGCCGTCGGGCCACGCTGCGTCGAACCAGCGTAAATCCACCGCCAGCCCCAGGGTCAGCAGGATGAATGCATCGCGCCAGTTGCCTCGCTGCTCGGGATCGGCTGTGGCCGCGCGCTCCATCAGCCAGGCCATGGCCACCGGCAAGATGGCGTATAGGGCGAACCAGATCCCATGCAAGATGTGGCCACTAAGCGCGAGGATCGCGTATGGCACAACCAGCAGCACCGGCACAGCCAGCCGCAACCCAGCCGGCCATTCAGCGACGACCCGAGCTACGCGCTCAGGGGCAAGCCCGAACGCGATCGCCGGGATCAACTCGACAATCAGCACGGCCACCGCCGCCGGCGTAACGTTCGTCATGCTGCCATCTTAATTCGCCAGCGGTTGTCACCTGAGCCTTGTCACCCCCGCCAACCCCAGCTAGAATTCCGTGGACTCGTCCCAGGAGGACTCCATGGCTGCCGCTTCCGTGCCGCCCGCCGTACCCGCTCCCATTCCCCCGCCGCCGCTTCCGATGTCGCAGGGCGCGCGCGTCGTCAACACCTTCATCGCGCCTTCGAAGACCTTTACCGACATCCGGCGCAGCGCCAGCTGGTGGGCGCCGTGGATTCTGATTGGGGTTACGGCACTGGTGTTTGGCTTCGCCATGGGAAAGCAGGTCGGATTCGAGCAGATCAGCAAGTATCAGGCAGAGCATTCCAAGCGCGCCGATCAGTTCAACAACCTCCCCGCCGATCAGCAGGCCAACCAGCTCCGAGTTACGGGCAAGATCGTTGGAATTTTTTCCTACTTCAGCCCGCTTCTGATCCTGCTGTATGCCCTGATCGCAACGGTCACGCTCTGGCTTACCTTCAAGTTGCTATTTGGAGGACAAACTACGTTCGGACAGGCTTACGCGATCACCATATACGGCTGGCTTCCCGGGATTATCGGGGCAATTCTTGGCACCATTGCACTGTTCGCGGGCATCAATCCGGAAGGCTTCGATGTGAACAATCCCGTCGGCACGAACCTCGCCTATTATCTTGACGCAGATACGACGAGTCGATTTGTCCGCGGCATGGCGTCGGCGCTCGACGTTCTGAGTATCTGGACGATCGTGCTCATTGGCATCGGATATGCCTGCACCAGCAAGGTGAAGCGCTCGACCGCGATCATCGTGGTTGCCGCCTGGTATCTGATTTTCAAGCTGACCATGGCGGCGTTGAGCGCCTGACGCGTTCAGCCCGCGATGGATTCGATGGCCTGCACCAAGTCTGGCGGAAGCGTCAATTCCAGGCTCGCCAAGTCCTGATTCATGTGCTCGGCGCTGGAAGTGCCGGTCATTGGAATCATTCCAACCTGCCGCGCGAACGCGAAGATCACCTGGGCCGGAGCTGCATTCAGCTTTGCCGCAACACTGCTGAACGCCGCATGGTCCAGCACCTCGCGGTTCGCCGTGAGCAGCGAGAATCCCTGGTAGGCGATCTTGTGCTCCTGGCAAAACGCGCGCACCTCGCGGTCCCACCCATAGCGCGCGAAGCAGCGGTTCTGCACAAATGCAGGAAGCTCGGCGCCGCTGGCCTTCATCTGCTCCAGATGCTCCAGCCCGACATTGCTGACCCCGAGCCAACGCGTGCGGCCCGCATCGCGCTCTTTGCGCATGGCTTGCCAGACTTCGCCATCGGGTTCAGTCCAGCCATCATTTGAAATCGGTCCGTGCAAAACGAAGCTGTCGACGCGGTCTGTGCCAAGATGTTCCAGTGAACTGGCCAGCGACTGTGTGACCTGAATCGCAAACGGCGCAGCAGCATCGTAGGGCAGGCGGTGGTCCTGCCCGCGCTGGTAGGTGTATTTGGTTTGCAGAAACAAATCGTCGCGCGTTACGACGCCCGCGCGATAAGCCGCGGCGAGTCCTTCGCCAACTCCAGCTTCGAAGTAATGTCGCCGCTGGTTGGCAGTATCAATCGCGCGAAATCCCGCGCGCAGGGCCATTTCGGTGAGGGCCGCGGTGCGCTCTTCTTTCCACGCCGTGCCGTACAAGAACCTTGGAATGATCGCAGATGGCATTGCGGCCATTGTGCCACGGCAAGCCAATCAAATGTTCAGAGTGGCCCATTCAAGCCGTCTTTTGGCTTGAGTGGGACTCTATGGTGATTCTCCAACGCAAGGGTTATTCTTAACTGCCCAGGAGGATACCCGTGAAACAGATTCTCGCCGTCATCGTTGTAAGCCTGTGCGCGACGCTCGCGCCTGCCCAGAATTCCGCACCCGCAGCGAAAACCGCCGCGGCCCCCGTAAAAGATCCAGTCGCGACCTCAGCTCGTTTCCTGTTACAGCGCTCGGAAGCCAATACCGTCGGGGCCGTGGAAGCCATGCCCGCGGACAAGTTCTCGTACAAGCCCACGCCCGAACAGATGACATTTGCGCACCTGGTGGTGCACATCATCGGATTCAACAATTCGTTCTGCGCCAAGGCCGCAGATGTTCCCGCGCCCAAGGTGGAGGAACCGAAAGAGACAGACTCGAAAGATAAGCTCGTGGCCGCGGTGAAAGCGTCCTATGCATTTTGCGACGAAGCCGTCGGCAAGATGGACGACTCGAAGCTGGCCGATAGCATTGAAATCTTTGGCGGACGCCAGGCGCCGCGCGCGATGGCGTCTCTGATTCTCGCCAGCGGATGGGCCGACCACTACGCCGCCGCCGCCATGTATCTGCGCCTGAATGGAATCACGCCGCCTTCGGCGCAACCGAAGAAGTAGCAATTACTGGGGACTGAAAACAGAGAGGGTGCCCACCCTACGCGGTTTTCGTAGGGTGGGGATTTTTTGAATTTGATTACTACTTGATCTGTACGAGTTCTTCGGACGAAATCGAATTCGCTTGTACTGAAATCGCCGGTGTCTGCGGCGCTCTCCACGCATCGAAGATCGATACCTGGTGCACGCACGAAACCGTGCAGTTCGGCGCGCATCCTTTTTCGGTGAGATATTCGCGGCGAATGTCATCGCGCGTGTAGGTTTCCAGAGGAACTCCCGGATATCCGCGCTGCTGCGAGCAGTAATGCACCAGCCCGTTCTCGCAGATGTAGAGATAGCGCGCCCCGGCGCGGCATCGCCAGTCGTTGGGCAATCCCTTGGCGATGTTGTCCTGAAATCCGTGGATGCGGGTGAAGCTGCTCTTCTCGAGCGCCTGCATCTCGTCATAAATGCGCCGCTCTTCGTCGTTCAGCGGCTGAAGCTGGCCGCTCCCGTCGTGAATGATGCCGATAGTCGAAGTGAAACCCAGTTCGACCGCGCGTTTGCCGATCACCAGCGCATCCTGCGGATGCGGAATGCCTCCGCCGACCACGGAGTTGATGTTCACGTGAAAGTCGGCGTACTCGGCGAGCGACTGCAATTTCTTGTCCAGAACTTTCAGGCTCTTCTTCGACACATCGTCAGGATTGACGTTGTCGATGGAAATCTGGAGCCATTCAAGTCCGGCTCGGTTCAGGCGTTGAATGCGGTCGGGGACAAGAAAATATCCATTGGTGATGAGGCCGGCGATCATGCCGTTGGCGCGAATCCGCCGGATGACATCGTCCAGTTCCGGATGCATCAGCGGCTCGCCGCCGGAAATCGTCACGATCGCCGTGCCCAGCGCGCCCAATTTGTCTACGCGCCGGTACATTTCTTCCAGCGCCACCGGCTTCGAAAAATCGTCGAACTCATTGCAGTAGGTACACGCCAGGTTGCAGCGCCGCATCGGGATAATGTGCGCCAGCAGCGGATGATCGGTCGAAGCCAGCGCGTGCGCAGCCATCTTCGCCCCGCGCAGATTGCGCTGCACGGCCTTGGCCCGCCGGCGCAAAGTTGTGAGAACAGAAGGCATTGGTTGCGTTACTTCTATTACAACACAGGCATGCAGCCGTTGCAGGGGTGGACAACAGCTTTTGGCCGAAATTGCGGTGTAAATGGCGGAAAATGCCAGCTGGTCAGTACGCGCCAAAAGACTACGGCCTCATTTCGTGTCCAGCCTTTTGCAGCAGATCGATGGTTGCTCCTGCGAATTCTTCCTGGACCAAGACGTAGTCCGTGTCATAGGTCGAGATTGCAAAGATCGGAATCTTGTTCGACGACAGCGGATCGATAAACGAGAGCAGCACACCAGTGAGGGAAAAAGGAAACGGGCCTTCGAGCTTGCAACAATTCCAGCGCAGCGGCGGCCTAACCTCGGCAGGAATGCTTTCAGCCGGGCACACCAGCGAGAGTTCATCGCTGGTTCGCGTGATGGACGTGAACTCGCCTTTCGTCGCCCATGCGGGAACAACCGTATCTGGCGCGAACCGCACGATCGCATAAAACCCAGCGAGCACTCGAAATTTAAGCTGAACCGGCTGTGTCATTCTTCCTCGAACGGGTGCCCCATTTCTCGCGCGTTCTTTGCGTGAGAAGTGGGGATTTTGACTCCCTTACGCCGATCGCCCATCTACGCTGGTTGGAGGTCAAGTTCCCGCGACGGCATCTCACCCTTCGATCGCCTTCCGCACCGCCGCCCGCGCCAGCAACCGAGTCGAATCCAGCGTCGGAAGCGGCGACGCTTCCGGCGTGACCAGCAGAGGAATCTCCGTGCAGCCGAGCACAACCGCGTCGCAGCCCTCGTCTTTCATCGCCCGAATCACTTCTATGTAATACGCCAGCGACCGCGGAAGAAACTGCCCATTCACCAGTTCGTCGAAAATAATCTGATTGATGCGGGCGCGTTGCTCTGAGCCCGGAATGCGATAGTCAAGACCAGCCGCCTTCAATGTCTCGCGATAGACCGGACCTTCCATCAAATATTTCGTGCCCAGGACGGCAAGCCGCTTGTATCCGCGCTGCTTCGCTTCGTCTGCCACCACACGCGCAATGTGCAGCCACGGACGCGGCGAGCGGTGCTCCACCAGATCGAAACACTGATGAATCGTATTATCAGGACAGATCAGAAAATCGGCTCCGGCCTTCGCGCACTTGTCGGCCGAAGCCAGCATCAGTTCCGCGACCCCGGGCCAGTCATCCGCCTCAACGCACTTCATGTACCGCGCCAGTGAAAACGAATGCAACGCCACCTCCGGATGATCGTGCCGCCCGATCATCTGCGCCCCTTCAATCGAAATAGTGCGATAGCAGAGCGCAGCTCCCTCGGTGCTGCATGCGACGATGCCAATGGTTAACATCAGTTCTCAGTTCTCAGTTGCCAGTTCTCAGTTCTCAGTTCTCAGCTGCCAGCTGCCAGTAAGTAATTTTTGTCATTCCGAGCGCAGCGAGGAACCTAGGTTCTCGCCGGTGCCGCCACGACTGCATACGGGCTCCCATCCCGATGCCGCTTCTCGAATTCCTCCCGCGTGCAGATGGTCTTCACATCCACGACGCGATCAATGGCCAGAATCCCCTCCAGATGATCGATCTCATGCTGGAGCAACTCGGAAATATCGCCGTCTTTCCCCGTGGCCCGGAACTCGAGCGTCTTACCTTTCAGATTCTGATACCGCACCGTGACGTCGCGGTGCCGCTCCACCTGCATGAAGATCGAAAGAAAACTCAGACACGCATCCCACACGACGATCTTCTCGCTGCTGCGCTCGATAATCTCCGGATTGACGATCGGCCACGGTTTCTGCCCCGGCAGTTGAAGAAATATCACCCGCTTCAACACTCCCAGCTGCGGAGCCGCAATGCCGCGCCCATAGCTGGTTTCAGCACGCCAGTGCGCGAGCGTATCGGCCAGATCGGCGACCAGTTCTCGAATCTCCGCCGCAGCCGGGTCCTGCACGCGGGCAGACCTCTCCCGCAGGAGCGGATCGCCGAGTTGCAGTACGGAACAGACCGCCATCGTGGATGTTCTTCCGGAAACCCCTTTTTTCTTGCTTGTCATCCCGAGCAACGCGGGGGATCTGGGTCCTTGTCGGCGCCGGGCCGAAACCGAGGTCCCTCGTTCCACTCGGGATGACAAAATAATTTAAGCTGCGGCATCGGGCCGCACTATGCCACGCTATCTCGCTGCCGCCGCGTCGAAAAGGCCCAGAAGTTCCAGCTTCCTCTCTGCCGGCAGGAACGACGCCTCGAAAGAATTCCGTGCCAGCTCGCGCAGATGCTCGTCGGTGAATCCGAATGTTTCTTGCGCCAGCTGATACTCCCGCGCCAGCGACGTTCGAAACAAGGCGGGATCGTCCGTGTTCAGCGTGACCATCACTCCCCGATCGAAATAACTCCTGACGGGATGCTCGGCGATTGCCTTGCATACTCCGGTGCGCATATTGCTCGTGAGGCAAATCTCGACGGGAATCTGCCGCTGTGCGAGTTCCTCGACTAGATCTTCATCGTGAAATGCGGTGAAACCGTGGCCAATGCGCTCGGCGTGCAGGTTGAGCGCGCCCCACACCGACTCCGGCGGGCCGGTCTCGCCCGCATGCGCGGTCAGATTCAATCCGTTCTCTTCCGCATAGGCGTAAACCCCGCGAAATAATTCCGGGGGAGCCTTGACCTCATCGCCGCCGATGCCGACTGCGATCACATGCCGGTCTCGATAGCGAACCCCCAGCTCGAAAACTTTCTGTGCCGCTTCCACGCCGAAGTGGCGGGTCGCATCGAAAATCCAGAGCAAGGAAACGCCGAAATCGCGCGCCCCGCGGGCCCGCCCCCGCTCCAGTCCTTCAAAAATCGCGGCGAAATCCTGCCCGCGATACAGGCACACGCCCACTGCGACGTAGACCTCCGCGTGCAGCACGTTTTCTTCTTTCAATTGCTGCATCAGGCGGTAGGTGGCAAGCTCATAGTCGTCCGGCCCGCGCAAATGGGCGCTCACTTCCTTGAACGCCATCAGAAAACTGGCGAAATCGGTGTAACGATAGAGCGCCTCAGTTTCGGCGAGGGTCGCGGTGTCTCCACGACGCCGCCGAAGTTCCAGCAAGGTCTGCGGCGTCACCGCTCCTTCCAGATGCAAGTGCAACTCGGCCTTGGGAAGCTGACGGATGAAGGCGTTGGACAGGGTTTCTACGGCAACAGACATGGCTCGATTGTAGACGGCTGACGGAAGATTTGGCGAGACGCGCTGCGAACTGGTTTGCAATTTTTCATTTACAATTCGGTGTTCTTTTTTGGTCGCTTCTTCTTGAGCGAAGATGAGGAGACTCCATGAACCGTCCGGTCGTCTGCCTTCTTGCAATATTTGTTCTGTTCGCAACCGCCTGGGCGTCGCCGTCCGCGCCGCAGATCAAAACTCTCGCGGGCGTGGTCGAAGGTAAAGACGATGGCACGGTCCGCTCGTTCCTCGGAATCCCGTATGCACAGCCGCCGGTCGGCGACCTGCGCTGGAAGCCCCCGGTGCCCGCCGCCAAATGGGACGGCGTGCGCAAGGCGACTGAATTCGGACAGCATTGCCTTCAAGGAAATCCCTTCGGCGACATGGTGACTCGCGACCCGGGCGGCAGCGAAGACTGTCTTTCGCTCAATGTGTGGGTACCGTCGAATCCATCGTCCAAAAAATTGGCCGTCATGGTATGGATTTACGGCGGAGGCTTCGTCGCCGGAACTACCTCCGAGGGCCGTCAGGACGGCGCGCACCTCGCCCAGCAGGGCGTGATCGTCGTCTCCATGAACTACCGTCTGAACATCTTCGGATTCTTCGTGCATCCCGAACTGGCGAAAGAGTCGCCGCACGGCGCTGCGGGAAACTACGGCCTGATGGACCAGCTGCTCGCGCTGCACTGGGTACACGACAACATCTCTGCATTCGGTGGAGACCCGAACAACGTCACGATTTTCGGCGAAAGCGCCGGATCGTTCTCCGTCAGCGCGCAAATGGCATCGCCTCTGGCCAAGGGACTCATCGACAAAGCGATCGGGGAAAGCGGCGCAGCATTTTCACGCAGCGGGCTTTCGTTTGATTCGCTCGCCGCGCGCGAAGAAAAAGATACGAAGCTGGTGAAGGAAAAGCTCGGCGTTTCGACTCTGACGGAACTTCGCGCACTCCCCGCGGAGAAACTGCTCGAGGTTTTCGGCAAAGCCGGCCCGGATGCCTTCGACTTCGGCCCTGACATCGACGGATATTTCCTGCCCGAGTCCGTTCCCGATATTTTTGCCGCAGGCAAGCAGAACGACGTCCCGCTGCTCGCCGGATGGAACCACGACGAAGGCAGCTTCGAGATCGAATACAACCCGCAGAAACCCACTGCCGAAAACATGAAGGCCATGGCGGAAAAAGATTTCGGCGACAAGGCGCCGCAGTTTCTCAAGCTCTATCCCACAGATACGGCGGAAAAAACCATGCGTTCGGCGATGGATTACGCCGGCGACAAATTCATCGCGCTCTCCACCTGGGCATGGATCGAGGCCCAGAGCAAGACCGGCAAGCACCCGATCTACCGCTACCGCTTTGACATGGCGCCGCCGTTGCCAGGCAAGAAGTGGGCCCCGACCGCCTACCACTCCGCCGAGATCGAATATGTCTTCGGCCAACTCGACTCAAAAGCCGGCGTCCCCTGGCGATCCGAAGACCGCGCTCTCAGCGAACAGATGATGAAGTACTGGTCCAACTTCGCCAAGAATGGAGATCCCAACGGCCCCGGCCTGCCAAAATGGCCCAAGTACATCTCAGCCGACGGATGGCCCGTCATGTTCCTGAGTGACAAGCCCGAGGCGCACAAAGACGAGTTGCGCGATCGCTATCTGTTCCTGGAATCAGCGTGGAAGAAATAAGCTTGCGGGAGAAACGCTGAAACTGCTTTTCTCGCGTGTCATCATGAGCGGCGGCGAAGCCGGCGCGAGCGACCTTACGGCGGTATGAAGCTGAGGTGCGGTCAAGAAGAACCGATCAGCTGCCGGAAGCGAAACAAAGTCGCACGCGGCATCAACACTGCAAACCATCGTACGGCTCCTCACCCGGCGTTCCGCCGTGTTCAGGATGACAAAGGTTCTAAGCTGACGGCTGAGAGCTGACAGCTACTTCGCGAACTCACTCCGGTGCCGGCTGTAAAAAATGTAGATCAGAAGTCCGAGCGCGAGCCAGATCACAAAGCGCAGCCAGGTGATCAGCGTAAGCCCGAACATCAGGCCGCCGCACAGCAGCACGGAAATCAGCGGGAACCACGGCACGAACGGCACGCGGAACGCGCGCTTGCGGTCAGGTTGTTTGCGGCGGAGGAAGATCACTCCCAACGAAACCAGAACGAAGGCAAACAACGTGCCGATGTTGGCAAGGTCGGCGGCGTCTCCGATATCGACGAGGCCGGCGGGAATTCCGACGGCGAAGCAGGCAATCCAGGTAGACCAGTACGGTGTCTTATATTTCGGATGCACCGCCGAGAACAACTTCGGCAGCAGTCCGTCGCGCGACATGGCATACCAGATGCGCGCCTGACCGTACTGAAACACCAGCAACGAAGAGATCATCCCCGTCAGCGCGCCAATCACGATGACCGAACGGAAGAACGGGTGCACA
The DNA here is from genome assembly GCA_036490405.1 of Candidatus Sulfotelmatobacter sp. Lineage (GTDB taxonomy): Bacteria > Acidobacteriota > Terriglobia > Terriglobales > Acidobacteriaceae > Sulfotelmatobacter. Next base: position 20,905 of record DASXDY010000046.1, read on the forward strand.
CCTAGGTATTTCATGGCGTAAGCCACAGGCGCTTCAGCGGCTGCGCCGGAAACGAAGGTCGTGTACTTCATCATGCCGAGCAGCACGATGGCGACGCCAACGTAGAGCAGCGTACAGACAATCAGCGACATGATGATGCCGAAGGGCAAATCTTTTTGCGGATTCCGCGATTCCTCAGCGGCAGTCGAGACCGAATCGAATCCGATGTAAGTAAAGAAGACAATTGCGCCACCGGTGACAATTCCCGCGAAGCCGGAAGGAGCGAAGGGCGACCAGTTGGCGGGTTTTACCAGCATTGCGCCGACGACCAGAAAGGTCAGGATCGCACCGATCTTCACCATCACCATGATGTTGTTGGTCGACGCGGACTCCTTCACTCCGCGCACCAACAGCAGCGTGAGAATAAAAACAATAAGGAAACCGGGCAGATTGAAATAGGAGCCGGTCCATTGTCCTCCGGCCCAGACCGGGCTCGCCCATTTCTCCGGCAGGTTGAGTCCAAAGACGGCCAGTTGCGCTTTCGTATAACCGGCAAAGCCCACCGCGACCGCGACGTTCGAAACTACGTATTCGAGGATCAGGTCCCAGCCGATGATCCAGGCAAAAATTTCTCCGAGCGTCGCGTAGGAATAGGTATAGGCGCTGCCCGCGATCGGAATCATCGACGCCAGTTCCGCGTAGCACAATCCGGCAAAGCTGCATGCGATCGCAACCAAGAAGAATGAAATCGCTATCGACGGTCCGGCCGCGGGCCGACCGTGCATCAACGCCCCAGCGGTGCTGCCGGTGCGTAAGAAGTTGATGATCACGTCCAGCGCCTGCGCGTGAAGGATCGACGGCGCCTGGAAGTACTCTCCAGCCGCGGCCGTTCCCGTGAGCACAAAAATGCCGGAGCCGATGATGGCGCCGATTCCCAGCGCAGTCAGCGACCAGGGGCCCAGCGACTTGCTAAGCCGGTGCTCAGGGTCTTCCGAGTCGGAGATCAGTTTGTCGATCGATTTGCAGCAGAAAAGCTGGCTGTCAGAAGTGCGAACTACGTTCGATGGAGGCTCGGTGGTCGATGGTGGTTGGGGCAAGTGTTGTGATTCTCCTGAAACAGCCGCGAATCCTCAACATCTTTCAGCGTTCATCTGCCATTCAGCGTTCATCTGCCATCCCGAGCAACGCGAGGGATCTCGGTTGTGCTCTCAGCAGAAAACCAGGTTCCTCGCGTCGCTCGGAATGACAAACGCAATTGCAAAATCTGCCGCGGGTGCCCCATTTCTCGCGCGTTCTCTGCGCGAGAAGTGGGGATTTCGCCGATCAACGGATCGCTTACCGCTTCGCCTGGCCGCGAGCCAGCTTCTTTACCTTCGGTTTCTTCGATCCGCGCGCGTAATCGCGGGGCTTCAGCGGCTTTTCCGCCTTGCGCTTCTTGCGGGCGGTTCGTTTGGCTTTCTTGCGATCGTCTCTGCTTAGCTTTGTCGTATTTGCCATGAATGAATGTATTCGTCCTCGTAAGCTAGGTTACTTGAAATTCAGAACGGCGGGAACCGGTCCATCGATCCCCAGCATTGAATATCGTCGCTGTAATATACGGTACCGTCTTCGTTCGTCTGAAGGGTGCGCGCACCCTCGGCCGTGATGAACTGCACATATGGCCAGGTCTTCGAATTCGGATCGCGCGACGCCATCGCCTGCGTAATCAGCTTGTTCCAGCGGCTGCAATCGGCCGCGGTATGGCGGTTCACGTCGTTCCACGGGTCGAGCAGGTTTGCCGTGTAGTAATTGTGTATCTGCAAGCCGATCGGCTCGAGATTGCCGTCGGAATTCATCACCTGCATCTCGATCACAAACATGTACACATCGATCGGCTTGTTGGTTCCGGCTTCGGTGTCGTGATGCAGTTCCAGCAGCATCGGCATGCCGTCGAGAATCGAAAAGAAATCTCCACTCGGCTTCGATGCCGAGGGCTGCGAAGCCTCAGCATTTGCCGCCGGACGCCGCGTGTGCTTCACCTGCTTCGTTTGCGCGAAAATTTGTGTCGTAAAGAGTCCTGTAAGCAGCAAAAAGAGCGCAACGCTCCGCATGGCGTTTTCTCCCTGGGGGAAACCGTAGGCCCAATCGCACACTAAGCCCGCTCCAGCTGGGCATACTTTTCCACCAGCTTCTTCAAGCCGAAGCGAGGGAATTGTACCGTAATCTTGGCTTCTTCGCCTTCTCCCTCGCGCTGGTAGACCGTGCCTTCGCCGTACTTGGGATGCCGCACGCGCTGTCCCGGACGGAAGCCACGCTTGCCGGTCGGCTCTTCCACCGGCGCCGATTTCGGCAGCGTAAACTTCTTGCCCCGGCTGGCGAAGAACTCGGCGATATTGTCGATCGAGTTGTAAGCTTTCGCGGCCACAGCGGACCGGGTCTTCTGGGCCGCCGCCCGCTGATCGTCGCCGCGCCAGGACGTGCTCTGGTCTTCATCTTCGTAGGAATAATGGCTTTTCTCGTAAGCGGATGAGCCCATGTGGGGACGGCCGCCCTCGGCCGTCCGGCGGAGCGAAGCTCCGCTGCTGCGTCGAGTTCCAAGTTCTTCGATCAGGCCGCCCGGCACTTCCTCCAGAAAGCGCGACGGCACGCTCGCTTCGGGCAGATCCGTCCCGTACCGCCGGCGATACACCGCGCGTGTCAGAACCAGCTGGTCCATCGCCCGCGTCATCCCGACATAGCAAAGCCGCCGCTCTTCCTCGACGTCTTCGGGCACCAGCATCGTCCGCGAATGCGGAAACAATCCTTCTTCGAGGCCGCTGAGAAAGACCAGAGGGAACTCGAGCCCCTTCGCAGCGTGCAGGCTCATCAGCGTGATCTGCGCCCGCGCGTCGTAGTCGTCGGCGTCGGCGATCAGCGCAGCGTGATCGAGGAACTGATCGAGCGTCTCGGCCCGGTCGCGCGAATCCATCGCAGCGTTCACCAACTCGCGCAGGTTTTCAATCCGCGAGTAAGCTTCCGGCGTGTCTTCCGCTTCCAGTTGTTTGATATAGCCTGTGCGGTCGATCAAAAACTTGAGAATGTCGGCCACACTGACCGTCGGCGCGGGGAAGCCGGTATCGCGGTCGCCGCTCTCAGAGCCCCCATCGCGGCGACCCTCCCCCGCATTGTCATCCCGAGCGGATTCCCCTGCATTGTCATCCCCAGCATGCTCCTCACCATTGTCATCCCGAGCGGAGGCGGAAGGCTCGCTTGCGAGCGTTCCGCCGGAGTCGAGGGACCTCGGGTTCGCTTCCGGCTCCACAGAATCCGCCGCTCCAAAATCAAACGAGAAGTTCCCAAACTCCTGAGGATCGAACTCCGTAGCATCGTCAGCTTCCGCAGCAAGCTGCGGACCTTCGCTGCCCTGGACAGACGAAGGCGGCTGTCCCAACACGGCTTCTGCCGTATCCAGCGGTTGACTCGGAGCCGTACTCTCTTCTAACTGCTCCGCAAACGTTCCGCCCATCATCGCCCGGGCGTCGTTAATCAACTCCTGAAAACTCTTCAGCGAAGCCACGGCCCGAGCCGGCAGCAATTCCCGCTTGATCGCCTCCCCAATCGCGCCCCACATCGACAGCCCGGTTTCCAGCGCCAGCCGCTCCAGCGTGTCGATCGTACCTTTGCCGATGCCGCGGGCCGGAGTGTTGACGACGCGAAGCAGGGAAATTGTGTCGTCCGGATTCTGAATGACTTTCAAATATGAGATCAGGTCTTTGATCTCGGCGCGCTCGTAAAACGAGAATCCGCCGACCACGTGATACTTCAGCCCATAGCGCCGCATCGCCTCTTCGAACAATCGTGATTGCGAGTTGGTGCGATAGAGAATCGCTGCCCGCGGAGTTTCTCCGCGCTGCGCCGCCTCCCGCAGATATTTCGCGACGTGGTCGGCGGCGAATAGCGCTTCGTTCTCGCCATCGGGCGCTTCGTAATATCCGATCTTCGTGCCGCCCTGCCGCGACGTCCAAAGATTCTTGCCCTTGCGGCGTACGTTGTTCGCAACCACCGCCGATGCAGCCTGCAAAATATTCGACGTGGAACGGTAGTTTTCTTCCAGCCGGATGATCTTCGCCTCCGGAAAGTCCTGCTCGAACTCCAGAATGTTGCGAATATCTGCCCCACGCCACGAATAGATCGACTGGTCTTCATCGCCCACGGCGCAGACGTTGTGGTGTTCGCCCGCCAGCATGCGCATCAGTTCGTACTGCGGACGGTTCGTGTCCTGGTATTCGTCAATCAGCAGATACTGAAATCGCCGGTTGTAATACTCGCGCACGTGCCCCGCCGACTTCAGCAACCGCACCGCGTCGAGCAGCAGATCGTCAAAATCGAGCGCGTTGGCCCGGCGCAGTTCCTTCCGATATTCCTCATACAAATGCGCGATACGCTCGGTCTTGGGATCGGCCGACTGCAAATACAACTCCTGCGGATCGAGCATGTGGTTCTTCGCCCACGAAATCCGCCCAAGAACGGTGCGCGGCGTCAGTTGCTTGTCGTCGACTCCCAGCCGCTTCATAATCGACTTCACCAGCGACTGCTGATCGCTTTCGTCATAGATCACGAAATTCTTCGTGTGTCCGATCGGCGGCTGCCCCGGCACGGTAGACGGAATCCGCATCGCCTCGATATCGCGCCGCAGCATGCGCACGCAGAACGAATGAAACGTTGAAATCACCGGCTTGGCGATGCTCAGTCCGCCCACCAGTTTCTCGACGCGCTCCCCCATTTCGGCGGCGGCCTTGTTGGTAAACGTCATGGCCAGGATCGACTCCGGCATGACGCCCCTCTGCTCAATCAGATACGCGATCCGATAGGTAATGACGCGCGTCTTCCCGCTGCCCGCCCCGGCCAGAATCAACACCGGTCCCTCGGTGGTTTCGACAGCCTCACGCTGCTGCGGGTTCAGTTGTTCGAGGAAAGACAAAGCGAAAGTGGCTCCGGTACTTCGATTTTACAGGGAGAACCACCATTGGACACATGTGCAAAAGGCGTGATGACACTCCTGCGCGACAAGTGGAGCAGGGTGTCGCACCAAAAAATCCCCGCAAGCCCGACCCCAGCTCCCGTTCTTCACACGGAGCCGGAGTGGGGGCGCGCCGCGCCGGACTACGCCGGTAATTCGGCCTGGGAACACGGCGCGCCTTCCAAGGTGTCCAAGTTAAATAGTTACCGAGGGTGGCCCACTCAAGCCCGGTTTTGGCTTGAGTGGGACGAGTAAACGCCGAAGTCGTTGCAGGAGAAAACGCCATGAGTCTGAAAAACATGAGTCTGAAAATTGGTTTGCTGTTGACGGTCCTGGTGATCGTCGCCTTTGTAGTCGCGGGAAATCAAAAGCCAGTACAAGCAGGAGAAATTCCTCCCGCGTCTGGCTACAAAGTCCTCGATCCCATTCGCCACGGCAATCTCACCGTCTTTCCGGTGGTAACCGCCAAGAGCTATCCCACCAGCGAATTTCTAACGCTCGACGAAGGCCTGCGCTCCGGCGAAGTCGTCGTCACCGAAGCCGGCATCGTGCAGGGTCTTGTACGCCGTCCCCCGACACCCGCAGTCCATCATGAAGGCGCGGAGGTCAACCGCCTCGTGCTGGTCAACAATTCAAGCCGCCCGTTGTTATTGTTGGCCGGCGAAATCGTCTCCGGCGGCAAGCAGGACCGCGTCATCGCCAAAGACCGCATCGTCCCGGCGGAAAGCGATCCCATCGACCTCGGCGTCTTCTGCGTCGAACCCGGCCGCTGGGTCGCAAGCAGCCAGACCTTCGGCGCCTCCCAGGCGATGTATGCCGGCGCGAATCCCAGTCCCACTCGGATTCCCATGGCAATCATGGCGCAGCCCTCCGTCCGCAGCAAGGCCATGGCCGATAAGGATCAGCAGCAGGTCTGGAACGCCGTCCGCGCCCAGAAACAAGCCATGACCAATGAACTCGCCGTGGCCGCGCCTGAGGCTGCAAGCCAGATGTCGCAGGTCACCTCCTACGCGAAGGTCAATGAGAACAAAGAAGTCCGCATGCAGGTCGACGGCATCGCCAAGCCGATGGAGCAGAATTATCAGAACCTGATTCATCAACTGCGCGATCGCAACGCGGTCGGCGTGGTCGTCGCGGTCAACGGACGCATCATCTGGTCCGACATCTTCGCGAGTACAGAGCTGCTCGCAAAATACTGGCCGAAGCTGGTGCGCTCGTACGCCGCCGAAGCAGTCGTCACCCGTGCGAAACAAATGGACGTGAACGTAGAACAGGCGCAGGCGTTTCTCGCCAACATGGAAGGCCGCCGCGAAGTCGTCGAGAGCGAGCCCGGAATCTTCCGCCACACAGAAGTGACCGGCGACGGATTCAAAGTGTTCGCCCTGACGGCGCTATTGCCGAAGACTGGCTTCGAAGTGCACGTAGCCAAGATGGCGGACTAAAGGCTGGCGGACTAAAGAACGGTGAACCAGCACACGACGAACAGCACACGATGTCATCCTGAACCCGGCGGCAGCCGGGTGATGAGACCGTACGAAAGCGTGAAGCAGAGATGCCGCAGACAAGCGCCATTCATGCTGCCGGCAGCGTATGTGTTCTTCGCGACTGCACCGAAGCCGCACGCCGACGTAAGGCCGCTCGCGCTGGCTTCGCCGCCACTCACGATGACATCATGCAATTGTTAGAGGATTTCTATTTCGCCGACTCGTACCAACCACGCCATGCCGCCGAATCATTCGGCAGCCGCTGATGCGTAATATCCCCCAGCGCCTGAAAGGCCCACGCGTGCGTCTGCGCATCGAGCGATGAGTCGTCTGTGTAATTCAATAATTGCGGAACCACCGCCATCCGTTGCTCCGGCGTGAACATTCCCGATTCCGCAATTCCGCACGCGGCCCGCTCGCGCACCACCGGCGCTTTGTCACCATGCATCGCCCCCAGAAGCATCGACATCGACTGGTCGGTTCCCGCAAGCGAAAGCCCTTCCACTGCCCACTTTCTCGAATCCTCATCCGAGTCCTGGAGATGCCCACTCAGCACTTCGACCACATGCTCCGTCTCCACGCCGCGATTCGCCATCAATCCCAGCGCCCACAGCGCCCAGATTTTCTGCGCGTGGTCCGGAGAGTCCACCATTTTCTGCAGATATTCCAGGCTCGCCGAATTCTTCCCCAATCCGTACGCTGCCAGTTCCACTTCGATTCCCGATTCCCGCACGCGCATGTCGTTCGAGTTCAGCGCCGCCGTCGTCAGCGTCGCGATCTGCGGGCTCCACCGCACCTGGCCCTGCCACCGGTCCACCCGTGAGGAAATCTGGTCCACTGCTCCGGCGGAGTGTCCGACAGCCTGCTCCAGGAGTGCCTCAGCCTGCCTTTGCGGCTTAAGGCGATCGATCTGCGGCGAACTCACGTCTAACGCGGATTGGCTTTCCTGCCGCGACGGACCTTTACTCAGGTTCCGCGATGCCGGGCGTGCACTTCCCATCCGTCCGACCAGCAGCGCAGTGGCAATGCCAATCCCCACGGCGATCAGTTGTCCGACTCCCAGCGGACGTCTCTTAGCAGCGCTCGGGCCAGGCGTTGCCCCGAAGCCAGCCGCATCAGATCCCGGCCCCAAACTGCCAAAGTCCGGCGTCGGCTTCAACCGCGGATCAGGCGTTGTCGCCGCCCCCGGCCCCGTCGAAAATTGCTGGAGATCCCCCATACAGCAAAGTCTAGGAGGAGGCACGAAATCCGGTAAAGTTACTTCGGTTCGGTGCGATCCGGGGGTGCCCCACTTCTCACGCGTTCTGTGCGCGAGAAGTGGGGACTTTGACTTTTCCGCCGCTGATGTCTACGGCCCAGCCGGTATGCCCACCCGCAATCCAACCAGTTACAATGATCCAGCCCCGAAAACATCCAGGCAAACGACCATCGACGAACGGCCAACGACCGCATGATGAAAGTCCGTAAAGCTGTTTTCCCCGCCGCAGGCTTGGGCACGCGCTTCCTGCCCGCCACCAAAGCCCAGCCCAAAGAAATGCTCCCGCTGGTCGACAAGCCCATCATTCAATATGGCGTGGAGGAGGCCATGGCCTCCGGCTGCGACCAGATCCTCATCATCACGGGTCGCGGCAAGCAGTCGATCGAAGACCACTTCGACGTCAGCTACGAACTCGAAAAGATGCTCGAGGAGCGGCGCAAGACCGACCTGCTGAAGATTGTCCGCAATATTTCCGACATGATGCACATCGCCTACGTCCGCCAGAAAGAAGCGCTGGGACTCGGCCACGCCGTGCTCATGGCGCGCGAACTCGTGGGCAACGAGCCGTTTGCGGTGTTGTTGGCCGACGACGTCATTGACGCCAAGGTCCCCGCTCTCAAGCAGATGGTGAACGTCTTCGACGAAAAGCAGTGCAGCGTCATCGCCGCCCAGGTGGTCGAAGGCAAGATGATTTCTTCCTACGGCGTCTTCGACGCGCTCCCGGTCAATGGATTCGACGGACGCCTCTTCGAAATCCGCAACATGGTCGAGAAGCCCAAGCCCGAAGAAGCGCCGTCGAACCTGGCGATCATCGGCCGCTACATTCTCACGCCCGCGATCTTCGATTGCCTCGCGCGGACGACAACCGGCGCCGGCGGCGAACTCCAACTCACCGACGGCATGCGCATGCTGCTCAAACAGGAAAAAATGTACGCCTACGTCTACGAAGGCCAGCGCTACGACACCGGCGACAAGCTGGGATTCCTGAAAGCGACGGTAGAATTCGCCCTTCAGCGCGACGACCTCGGCGGCCCATTCCGCGAATATCTGAAGGGACTTAAGTTGTAGCTCAAATCATGCCCGCGCTCTATCGAGCCGACCACGTCGGCAGTTTTCTTCGTCCTGCGGATTTGCTGGAAGCCAGGGGGGATGCCGCGGACAATCCCGGGTGCCTGCGCGAACTCGAAGACAATCACATCCGCCGCGTTCTCGCCAAACAAAAAGCGCTCGGCTTCGAATTCGCCACCGACGGCGAGCTTCGCCGCCGCAATTTCATGAGCGACTTCACCGATGCGGTCGAAGGCTTCGACCTCGGCGACGCTGTTTCAAGGAACTGGAATGCCGGCAGCGGCGGCACTGCCCCGGTCAGCAGCGTCACTGGCATTGTCACGCGCAAGTTGCAACAAACACGCCCTCTCACCGGACATGAACTACCGTTTCTCAAAGCCAGCAGCTCCGTACCCATCAAGGTGACGTTGCCCAGCGCCACGCAGTTTCCTGCAATCTCTTTCAAACGCGGCGTGACCGACAAGGTTTACCCCGACCACTCGGCGCTCCTCTGGGAAATTGTCGAGATCATGAAGAAAGATCTCACCCAGTTGTCGTCCGAGAGAGTCAGCTACATCCAGATCGACGCGCCGCGCTACAGCTATTACATGGACCCGAAGTGGCGCGAATGGATCCACAACGAACTGCACATGGACCCCGAGGCCGCTCTCGATGAGGCGATCCAGGCCGACAATGCCTGCTTCAAAGCGGCGCGCCGTCCGGGCATAACGCTGGCGATTCACCTCTGCCGCGGCAACAACCGCAGCCACTGGTACGCCGAAGGCGGATACGACGCGATCGCCGAGAAAATGTTTTCAACTCTCGATGTCGACCGCTTCCTGCTCGAATACGACGACGAACGCTCTGGAACCTTCGCACCGCTCCGCTTCGTTCCGAAAGGCAAGACAGTCGTGCTGGGATTAGTCAGCTCGAAGGTTGCGAGGATGGAAGACTCGTCCGAACTGGAAAGACGAATTCTCGAAGCCGCTCAGTATGTGCCGATGGAAAATCTCGCCCTGAGCCCACAATGCGGATTCGCCTCCACCGCCGAAGGCAATCTGCTCACGGAAGATGAGCAATGGGCCAAGCTCAGTCTGGTCGTCGAAACCGCCCGCAGAATATGGGCCTCGTGAGGGCGGCAGCCGTCGTACACTAAGCCGCATGACAATCACTCGCCGCGACTTCAATCGCTTCCTGGCGCTGGGTGCGGGAGCGCAATTGCTCCCAGGCATTGCCGCATTCGCCGAAGATCGCACCATCGGTTACTGCATCGTTGGCCTGGGCCGCATCTCGATGCAGCACTTCATGCCCGCGGTGAAGATGTCGAAGAAATCGCGCGTGACGGCATTGGTGAGTGGACATCGCGATAAAGCCGAGCGCATGGCCGCCGAATATGGCGTTCCCTCCGGCAGCATCTACAGCTACGACAATTACGACGAGATCGCGAAGAACCCGGCCATCGACGCCGTCTACATCGCGCTGCCCAACAGCATGCACGCGGAATACACCATCCGCGCTGCCAAGGCCGGCAAGCATGTGCTCTGTGAGAAGCCGATGTGTACCAGCGTCGAAGACGCACAGGCGATGGTCCAGGCGTGCGCCAGCGCCAACAAGAAGCTGATGATCGCCTACCGCTGCCAGTACGAGCCGGTGAATCTGCGGGCCATTCAACTTATCCGCGAAGGAAACATCGGCGTCGTGCGGTCCATTGAGAGCGCGTTCGGTTTTTCCATCGGCCTGGGAGAATGGCGTCTCGACAAAAAGCTGGCCGGCGGCGGTCCCTTGATGGACGTCGGTATCTATTGTCTCAACGCCAGCCGTTATCTCACCGGCGAAGAGCCGATTGAGTTGAAGGCCATCTCATCCACCGACCGGCGCGACCCGCGGTTTGCTCAAGTGGAAGAATCGGTCTCTTGGGCCATGAAGTTTCCCGGCGGCGCGCTCGCGAGCTGCGCCACCACCTACGGCGCATCCATGAACGGATATTTTCGCGTCAGAGGATCACACGGCACCATCCTGGTGGACCCGGCATTCAACTACGACCAGCCGCATCTGACGGCGCAGTTCGATAAAGGGGCAGCCGAAGACCTCGGCTCGACCGATGCCGACCCGATGCAGTTTCTCCGCGAAGCCGACCACCTGGCCGATTGCATTGTGCAGAACAAAGAGCCGAAAACTCCTGGTCAGGAAGGCCTTCGCGACATGCAGCTGATCGCGCAAATCTACCGTTCGTGCGACGACCGAAGTAACTGATTCCTGCTGGCGATGGCGGCATCCTTCAGTGATATCTTGGTGATGCGGTGGCGCGTAAATCAGGCCTGCGCGGGCATATTCCATGGACGTTCTCCAAACTCTCTTCGAGCAGCACTTCCACTCGCCCGTCGAGCGCGTACAGCCCGTGCAGGGCGAGCTTGGCGGATCGGGCCGCAAGATCGTCCGCCTCAGCGGCAGCGGCAAGAGCGCCATCGGGATTCTTTACGGCGTGCGTGAAGAGAACATCGCGTTCCTCGAATTTTCCCGCCACTTTCACCAGCATGGCTTGCCCGTTCCTGAAATTTACGGCGAAGCGCTGGAGCAGGGCGCATATCTCGAAGAAGATCTCGGCGACACAACTCTCTACGATCTGCTTTCGAAGAATCGACAGGGCGAGAGCATCAAGCCGCACGTAGTCGAGGCCTACCGCAAAGTCATCGCTGCGCTGCCGCGATTCCAGATCGAGGCCGGACGCGATCTGAACTACAAAGTCTGCTATCCCCGCGGAAGTTTCGACCGCCAGTCGATTTCCTGGGACCTGAACTACTTCAAATACTATTTTCTGCGGCTGGCCGGCATTCCTTTCAGCGAGCAGGCGCTGGAAGACGATTTCGATGCGCTGACCCAATTTCTCCTGAGCGCTCCGCGCGACTTTTTCTTGTATCGCGACTTCCAGTCCCGCAATGTCATGCTGCGCGACGGCCAGCCTTATTTTGTCGACTACCAGGGCGGCCGCAAAGGCGCCCTGCAATACGACGTCGCTTCGCTGCTCTACGATTCGAAAGCCGATCTCCCCCCGGAACTTCGCCGGCAGTTGCTCGACCACTATCTGGAAACGCTGCGCAACTTCGCCGATATAGACCGCGAAGAGTTCATGCGCTTTTATTACTCGTACGTTTACATCCGCATCATGCAGGCGCTGGGCGCCTATGGCTTCCGCGGATTCTACGAGCGCAAAGTTCACTTCCTGCAAAGCGTGCCCTATGCGCTGAAAAACCTGCGCTGGCTCCAGCACAACGTCACGCTGCCCATCGCGTTGCCGACGTTGCTCGAGGCATTTCACAGCATGCTCGGTTCGGAAAAGCTGCAAAGTCTCGCCACCGACGCCGACAATCTGGTGGTGAAGATTTTCAGCTTCTCGTTCCACCGCGGCCTGCCCAAAGATGACAGTGGCAACGGCGGCGGATTCGTCTTCGATGGCCGCAGCCTTCCGAACCCCGGCCGCGAAGATCGCTTCAAGCCGCTCACCGGAAAAGATGCGCCGGTCATCGAATATCTCCAGCAGCAGGAGAGCGTTCATCAATATCTCGCCGGCGTGATGTCGCTCGTGGATCCCAGCGTCAGCAACTATCAGCAGCGCGGCTTCAAGCATCTGATGGTTTCCTTCGGATGCACCGGCGGACAGCACCGCTCCGTCTATCTCGCCGAGCAGGTCGCGAAACGCCTGCGCGGACGCGCCGGCATCGAAGTCGTCATCCAGCATCGCGAACTGGAACGCATGGCATCCGAGCAGACGCAGGTAAAAAAGGCCGCGAAATGAAGGCGATGATCTTCGCCGCGGGCCTGGGCACGCGACTGCGCCCGCTCACCAACGATCGTCCCAAAGCCCTCGTTGAAATCTCTGGACACACGCTCCTCGAAATCACGCTGCGCCGGCTCGCCTCGTTTGGCGTTCGCGAAGTCATCGTTAACGTTCACCACTTTGCCGACATGGTCGTGGACTATCTGACGAAGAACGACAACTTCGGGATGCGGATCGAAATCTCCCGGGAAGCGGTGCTGCTCGATACCGGCGGCGGCCTGAAGAAAGCCGCGTGGTTTTTTCTGGAAGATGATCGGCCGGAGCCTTTTCTCATTCACAACGCTGACGTGATTAGCGTGATCGACCTGGCGAAAATGATGCAGCAACACCGTGATTCTGGATCGCTCGCAACGCTCGCGGTGCAGGATCGCTCAACTTCCCGCTACTTGCTTTTCGACCAGCACAACCGACTCTGCGGACGCCGCGCCGGCCGCGACGGCACTTCGGACATGGTCCGTCCGGCAGAGAAATTCGCCGCGCTGGCCTTCTCCGGCATACACGTAATCTCCCCGCGCCTGCTTTCCCTGATGACGGAAGAAGGCGTCTTCTCCATCATCACAACGTACCTGCGCCTCGCAGCCCAGGGAGAAATGATCTCCGCCTTTCGCGCCGACGAATACTACTGGCGCGATCTAGGCAAGCCGGAAAACATCACGCAAGCCGAGAAGGATGTTAAAACGGGAGTGGTGCCAATCTAAAGGCACGAACTGTGACGCAACGTGGAAGAGCGGCGCTTCAGCGCCGCGAAAAGCGTCGGATTTGAACGGGGCTTTAGCCCCCGCGCACTCTGCTAAACTCCACCCATGCTGGCACCTTACGCGGTGCGCGTCGAAGACTCCCGCGGACGCCGCTTCGCCGAGCCCCAACATCCCTACCGCAACGACTTCCAGCGCGACCGCGACCGCGTCATTCACGCCCGCGCCTTCCGCCGCCTCGAGGCCAAAACCCAGGTCTTCACCCGCCGCTACTCCGACCACTTTCGCAACCGGCTCACGCACACCCTCGAAGTCGCCCAGGTCTCGCGCACTATTGCGGGAGCGCTCGATCTCAACGTCGATCTTGCCGAAGCATTAGCGCTCGTCCACGACATCGGCCATCCTCCCTTCGGCCACGCCGGCGAAAAAGCGCTCGACGCCGCCATGCGCTCCCATGGGCTCTTCTTCGACCACAATCTGCACGCGCTTCGCATCGTGGAAGATTTCGAGCAGCGTTACGCCGCCTTCAGCGGACTCAACCTCACCTTCGAAGTCCGCGAAGGCATCATTAAGCATTCGCACGATTACGATGCGAAAGAGCATCCGGATCTGGCGGAATATGCGCTCGACCAGCGCCCGCCACTCGAAGCACAGTTAATCGACCTCACCGACGAAATCGCCTACAACACCGCCGACCTCGACGACGGATACGAAGCGCACCTGCTCTCGCTCGACCAGATCCGCGAAGGCGTTCCGGTCTTCGACCGCTTCTATCGCGAAGTGGCGCAGATCTATCCCAACGCGGCCGAGAAGCTGCAATTCAACGAAACCGTGAAGCGCATCCTCAACCGCATGGTCGACGACCTGATCACCAACACGCGCATCCGAATCCGCGAGCTAGAAGTCCGCACGGTGGAAGATGTGCGCCAACACCCGCCGCGCCTGGCAGCATTCGGCCCCGCAGTAGACGCCGAGCGCAAGCAGACCAAAGATTTCCTCTACGACAATCTCTATTTCAGTTCCGCGCTGTCCGACGAAAAACACGATGCCGAACAAATCGTCGGCGAACTCTTCGCCTTCTGGATGGAGAATCCAAAAGCCCTGCCCCATAACTATCAGGAAAAAGCGAAGGAGGAATCACTGCCGCGCGTAATCTGCGACTACATCGCCGGCATGACCGACCATTTTATCTTCGAACAATACGAGAAATACGTAGGCAGATGATCCATGTTGGGACAGCCGCCCCCGGCTGTCCCCGGGTCGAAGACCCGGTAGCCTTTCCCCAGGGTCAGAACAGAGAGGGTCAAAACAACGAGGATCAAAACAAAAATGTCGAGCTGCACTCGAACGGACAGCCGAGAGCGGCGGTTCCTACCTGTTCGCGCCCGCCACCCGCGTCACCACCTCAAATAAAATCCCCGGCCCGCGCCGCACTTCCTCCACCCGAATCCGCTCGTCGTTCCCATGCTCGGTGTTCCCCTCTTCATCGGTCGCGGTGTAAGGATTGAATCCGTACGCAATAATTCCCAGCGGCCGATAGCGCTGGTTCTCCGTATATCCGCTGGTAATGTGCGGCACCACCGGCGTCCCCGGAAAATACTCGCCCGAAACTTCGCGGATCGCCCCATACAAAGCATTGTCCGTCCCGGAATAATTGGCGATGCGAAACTCCCGCTCCAACGGCTCGATCGTTACGTTCGGATCGTTTACGACCTTCCGCAGCGCCTCCACCACAGCCTTCGGATCGCCTCCCGGCAAGATCCTCACATCCAGGTTTGCCCACGCCTCCGGAGGAATCACGTTTGTCTGCCCCGATCCGCCGAGCATCGTCAACGAAATCGTGTCGCGCAAAAGAAAATTCAGCGACTCATCCCTCTCGACCTCTTCCTGAAATTTCTTGTCTTCGATCGCCTTGCGCACACTGCGGTAGTACGCCGCCTCCTGCGGCGGTTCAGTCGGGGCCATATCGCGCAGGAACTCCTCCACCACCGGCAAGACCCTGAGCGGCGTCTTGTAAGCGATGACCTTATTCAGCGCCCGCACCAATCGCACCGGCGCAGAATCCGGATTCGGCCTCGATCCATGCCCCGGCCTTCCATGCGCGACCACGTGCAGCCAATAAGAAGTCTTCTCGCCCACGTCCACGCCGACATATTTCACCTTGCCGTCTTCCAGCAAATTCTCGCCGCCCTCATTGATCAGAAACTCCGCGTTCTCCAGCAGAGGGCGCTGATGCTCGATGAACCAATCGGACCCGCTTCCATCCACTTCTTCATCCGACACCGCCAGAAAAATCACGTCGCGATCGAGCGCAATCTTCTCCCGCTTCAGCATCACCATAACCACGAGCTGCGCCAGCCCTTCATCCTTCATGTCCTGCGCGCCGCGCCCCCAGAGGTAGCCATCTTTGATCTCTCCGCTGAACGGAGGCACGCGCCAGTGCGACGCATCGCTGGTCACCACATCCATATGGTTCAGCAGGACGATCGGCCGCTTGGCTTCCCCGGAAGAATGCGGAAGCCTCGCCCACAAATCTCCCCGCCCCGGCGTGTACTCAAACCCGCGGCTCTCGATCCCCTCCGCGTCCAGAATCTTCTTGTAGAACGCGACCGCCCGCATTTCATTTCCAGGAGGGTTCGTCGTGTCGATGCGCAAGTACTGCTGCATCCAGGTCACGGCGAGATCGGAATATTCCTTCATTCTTTCGGGCGGGATTCGAGACGGCCTCGAATCCGCACTGCAAATCCCTGCACAAAAAGTCAGTAAAATAAGCACACATCCAAACCGCATTCTTCCCCGGCCATTCCGGTAACCAGTTACCAAGTGTTCCTCCGTCTCATTTTGCGCAGGAAATGAAAGGGTTTGGCGGGCGACAATCATCGAAACGCCGCCCCACTGCGCAGGTTTTTTCACGAAGTTTTTATATCAGGTTTCCCAAAATTACCCTGCTGTTGCAGCCCGATCTGTCCTTTTCCCCGGGCCGGAGCTACAATATCCATAGTTATCAAGCAGTTAGCCCGTCGGCCCGAGAGGCCAATTTTGGCATCACACTTGTAGTAGTGAAAGCAGCGCCACAGCAATTCGGCGCTTCGAGTTCAAAGGCCAGGCGTCGCGTCAGCGCCTGCCGGCTCAGCCAGAAACGCTAGCCTTCCGTACGCTTCAAGGGACGCGATTAAAGTTTCAAGCACGCTACGGCGTGCCGCACCAGGAGCCCAACGCTCCCTCAACTCGGAGGAAGTTATCATGAACAACCGTCTTATTATCGCCCTGCCGCTGGCCGCCGTTCTTGCTCTTCCGGCCCTCGCGCAGACCACCTCGTCTGATCAGAGCCAGTCCGCGATGCAGTCGAACTCGACTTCCAACGCGACCGGCAAAGCGCCTCTGGCACCTCCGTCTCGTGAAGGCTTCTGGGGACGCGTCAACCCCTTCGCCCGCAAAAAGTACGTGCAGCGCCAGACCGAACCGATCCGCGACCGTGTCAACGAACTCGACCAGCTGACCTCGGCCAATAGCGCAGCCATCAAAGATACCGATTCGCGCGCCACGGCCGGCATCAAGCTCGCCTCCGACAAGGCCAATGAAGCCGACCAGCACGCCATCGACGCCGGCAACAAAGCCACTGCCGCGCAAACCTCCGCACAGCAGGTGACCACTCGCGTGCAGAACGTCGAGAACGTGGTCAGCAACATCGACCAGTACAAGGCTTCGAACCAGACGGAAATCCGCTTCCGTCCCGGCCAGACCGTCCTCAGCAAGAACGCCAAGGATGCCCTCGATCAGATGGCTGGCGGCGTAAAGGGACAGCGCGGCTACATCATCGAAGTGCAGGGCTTCTCGTCCGGCAAGGGACAGACTGCCATCCAGAACTCGCAGAAGATGGCCGAGTCCGTTGTCCGCTACCTCGTGCTCAACCATGAGATCCCGGTCTATCGCATCTATCTCGTCGGCATGGGTAACGCGCCCGCGCCTTCGACCGATGAAGCCGGCAAGGGCAAGCACGTCAGCGGCGGCCGCGTCGAAATCAGCCTCCTGAAGAACGACCTCGAGCAGCTCTCCAGCAACAGCGGAGCGCCTGCCATGAGCGCCGATCAGGCCCAGCAGCCGAAGTAAGATTTGTATCAGGGCACGGCTTCAGCCGTGCCGTCGAAGCCCACCCTCCCCCAAGCCTCTCGCGCAAGCGAGAGGCTTTTCATTTTGTCTTATGGATGCCCCATTTCTCGCGCGCTCTTGCGCGAGAAGTGGGGATTTTTCGATCTTCTACGACGCTTGTCATTCCGACCGAAGGGAGGAACCTGCTTTTCTGCCGGAATCAACGAAGTCCCCGCTTCCCGTTCCCACTCTTCCCCGTCCATAATTCATACCCATGAACGATCTCAAGTTCGCCTTCCGCCAATTCCAGAAGTCCCCCGGCTTCGCCGCCACCATCATCCTCACCATTGCTCTCGGCATCGGCGCGAATACGGCGATCTTCACGCTAGTCCACGCGATTATGCTCAAGTCGCTGCCGGTGGCGAATCCCGCCACGCTCTACCGCATCGGCGATAAAGACGAATGCTGCATCGAGGGCGGATTTCAGGGCGACGACGGCGACTTTAGTCTCTTTTCCTACGAACTTTATCGACAGTTTCGCGACAACACTCCTGAGTTCGAATCGCTCGCTGCCGTCGAGGCCCGGCAGAACGGGATGAATGTCCGCGTCGGCAACAACACGGCGAAATCCGAGCGCACCGAATACGTCTCCGGCAATTATTTCTCAACCTTCGGCATCGGAGCCTACGCCGGTCGTATGCTCCAGCCCAGCGATGACGTTGCTGGCGCGGCTCCTGTGGCAGTTCTAAGCTATGCTGACTGGCAGTCCACGTACGTTGGGAATTCCAACATCGTCGGCTCGACGGTCCACATTCAGGGCCAGCCCGTCACCATTGTCGGCATAGCCCCTCCCGGATTCTTCGGGGATCGTGTCATGCCGAATCCGCCCGCTCTGTGGCTTCCGCTGAATATCGAACCCGTACTGGAAGGCGCAACCAGCATCCTGAAGCAACCCGACACCAACTGGCTCTACCCTCTGGG
>DASXDY010000037.1:0-221264 GCA_036490405.1 Candidatus Sulfotelmatobacter sp.
GATCATGCCGGCATCGCGACGCAGTTGATGGTGGAGCGGCAGCTTGCCTCCGAGGGCAAGAAGCGCACGGCGATGGGCCGTGAAAAGTTTATCGAGCGCGTGTGGGAGTGGAAGAAGCAGTACGGCGGCAACATCACCAACCAGATGAAGCGGCTGGGCGCGTCGGTCGACTGGGACCGTGAATATTTCACCATGGACGAAAATCTTTCGCGCGCGGTGCGCGAAGTTTTTGTCCGGCTTTATGAAGAAAGGGACGCCGATGGAAATCGGCTGATCTACCGCGCGAAATACATCGTGAACTGGTGCCCGCGCTGCGAGACGGCGATCTCCGATCTCGAAGTGAAGCACGAAGAGGTGACCGGCAAGCTGTGGGAGATTCGCTATCCGGTGGTCGATGAGTCCTCTGAAGGCGCGTCGCTTCGCGACGCTGGACCGCAGAGGGCGGCTGTCCCTACAGAATTCATCACCGTGGCGACCACGCGGCCGGAGACGATGCTTGGCGATACCGCCGTTGCCGTGAACGCGAAAGACGGGCGCTACACGCATCTGCACGGCAAGAAAGTTCTGCTGCCGCTGATGAATCGCGAGATCCCCATCATCACCGACGAACTGGCGCAGCCGGAATTCGGCACCGGCGCGGTGAAGGTGACGCCGGCGCACGATCCCAACGACTTTCAGGCCGGGTTGCGGCACAACCTGCCGCAGATCGATGTGATGGACGAGCACGGGGTGATGAACGCGAATGCCGGGCCGTATGCGGGCTTGGACCGATATGCCGCGCGCAAGCGCGTGCTGGAAGATCTTGCCGCCGGAAATTTCCTTGTCGGCGAAAAAGAGCACAAGCTCTCGCTCGGGAAATGCGATCGCTGCGCCACTGTCGTTGAGCCGCGGCTCTCGGAGCAGTGGTTCCTGCGCATCAAGACGCTGGCGGATAAAGCAATCGCAGCCGTTGAGTCCGGCGAGATCACGATCGTTCCGGAAAATTACCGGACGATTTATCTGAACTGGATGAACAACATCCACGACTGGTGCATCTCGCGGCAGTTGTGGTGGGGACACCGGATTCCGGCGTGGACTTGCACGAATGAAGCCTGTAAAGAGGTGATCGTCGCGCGCGAGGCGCCTACTCAATGCCCGAAATGCGGCAGTGGAAATCTCGAACAAGTTTCCGACGTGCTCGATACATGGTTCTCGTCGGGACTTTTGCCGTTTACCACTCTGGGCTGGCCGGAGAAGACGCGCGATCTGGATGTGTTCTATCCCAACGCGCTGATGATCACCGGCTTCGATATTTTGTTCTTCTGGCTGGCCCGCATGATCATGTTCGGCTGCCATTTCATGCAGGGCCACACGCAGGATGCAGCAGTGAAAGCGGCCGGCGGCGACAGCGCCGCGAAGAACGATGCGGTGCCGTTCCGCCATGTCTATATCCACATGCTGGTGCGCGACGCGGACCGGCAGAAGATGTCGAAGACGAAGGGCAACGTGGTCGATCCGCTGGAGGTCATTGCGCGCTTCGGCACAGATGCGACGCGATTCACTCTCGCAGCCATGGCTGCGCCCGGAACAGACGTGGCGTTCAATGAAAGCCGCACCGAAGGCTACCGGGCGTTTGCCAACAAGATCTGGAATGCCGCCCGCTTCATGTTCATGAATGTGGACCGCATCGAGCCGGGCCTGCGGCCCGGGACAGCCGAGGGCGGCTGTCTCCACATGGGTGTCGCTGGCTTCCAGGCGACCAGCCTCGAAGACCGCTGGATTCTTTCGCGCTTCAACCGCGTTGCGGCAGATGTGAACGACGCGCTCGCAACCTACCGCTTCCACGAGTCCGCTAACCGCATCTACGATTTTTTCTGGGGCGAGTTCTGCGACTGGTATCTGGAGCTGATCAAACCGCGGCTGAATTTCGAAGAAGGCGGAGACAAGACAGCCGCGCAGGCGGCGTGCGCCAATCTGGTCGCGCTGTTCGAAGCGTCGTTGCGCCTTCTGCATCCGATCATGCCGTTTATTACCGAAGAAATCTGGCAGGCGGTATACGAAGGCAACGCGCCATCGAAGTCGATCGCTTTGGCCGCATTTCCGCAGGCGGATGAAAAGCAATTCGATCTGGCCGCCGAAACTGAGATGGCGATTTTGCAGGATCTGATCGTCAGCGTGCGCAATCTGCGGGCGGAATTGAAAGTTGAAAATAAAGTCAAAGTCCCGGTCGAGGTATACGCGCCGGAGCCTGCGATCCGGAAGATGATCGAGCAGAATCGGGGAGCGGTGGAGCGGCTGGCCCATGCTGAAAGCCTCGCTTTCACGAAGGAATCGTTAGCCAATCTGAGCAGTGTTCGCAGTACAGCCCGGTTTGACGTTCGCGTCATCTACGAAGCTAAGATCGACACAGCCGCTGAATGCGCCCGGCTGAAAAAGGAACTCGAACGGCTGGAAAAAGCCATTTCCAATGGACAGCGTCAGCTTGGCAATGAAGGGTTTCTGGCAAAGGCTCCGGCGAACGTGGTCGAGGGATTGCGCAAGCAGGCCGAGGAACTGGCCGTACTGCGCGACAAGGCCAGGAGTAAGCTGGCAGAGTTGGGGTGCTGAGTGTGGGGACAGTGCCATTGAGAATTGTGCCAGTAAGAATTGTCATCCCGAGCAAAGCGAGGGATCTGGGTTCTCGCCGGCATCGGCATTCAGTGATGGCGTAGGCAGGAACCAAGGTCCCTCGCTTTCGCTCGGGATGACAGCCCTGGCTCGGGATGACAACGCTAGCTCGGGATGACAACGCTAGCTCGGATGACAATTTTAGATCTGGATCACGAATTCAAGATGATGGTTAGAATTGTTCTTTAGATAACAACATGGACTGGAATTCACGGCGGCTTACGGCGATTCTGGAGAACGCGCTGCTCGAAGACCGGGCGACGCGCGATTCGACCAGCTATGCCTGCATCGATCCGCACCAGCGCGCGTCGGCGACGATCCTGGCGAAGCAGGATTGCATTCTCGCCGGCATCGGATGCGTGTCGCGCATTCTCGACGTCTACGCGATGCTCGATGGAGCGGTCACGGCCCACTACGAGGTCACCACGCACCCGGAAATTTTCGATGGAGTGCGTCTGCATAAAGGCCAATCCGTCGCCGTCATCCGCCACAATGCGCGGGTGATACTTTCCTGCGAGCGCGTGATGCTGAATTTCCTGCAACGCATGAGCGGCATCGCCACGCTGACGCGAAAATTCGTCGAGGCAGTGTCCGGAACCAAGGCCCGCATTCTCGATACGCGCAAGACCGCGCCCGGCATGCGAGTTATCGACAAATACGCGGTCCGCTGCGGCGGCGGCCAGAACCACCGCCTCGATCTGTCCGACGGTGTGTTGATCAAGAACAATCACATCGCGCTGGCCGGCGGGATCGCCAGCGCTCTTGAACGGGCCCACCGGAACCGCCGCGGCGCGCAGCCAATCGAAGTGGAAGTTCGCAGCCTGGGCGATCTCGAAGAAGCTCTCGAGAACGGCGCCGAGGCCATCCTGCTCGACAATATGGCTCCCGAAGATGTGCGGCGCGCCGTTGAACGCTGCGCGCAGCAGGACACGCAAACCGGCAACCACATTCCGGTCGAATGCTCCGGTGGCGTTCGGCTGGAAAACGTACGCGCTTACGCTGAGACCGGCGTGGACTTCATCTCTGTCGGATTGCTCACGCATTCTACCCAGGCCGCCGATATGAGCCTGCGGGTGGTTCCGGCGTAGGACCACGGTTTGTCGTTTATCCTCGATTCGCCGATAATTTCGGCATCGTCAAAGCCATCCAAACCCGCCGGAGCACAAAACCGCAGACAGGAGTCTCCGCGCCACACCAGCAGACTGACGCACGCCTGGGCCGCATCGTGCGCCTGCTGATGGAACATGCAACGGTCGTGGTCAGCGGCACCAAGATCGCGCAGGAAATTTCTTCCAGCCGCTCTGAGGTGTGGCGGCTGATTCAGCAGTTGCGCGGGCTGGGTGTGGATGTCGCCGGTCACTCCGCGACCGGCTACCAACTGCGGGCCGTGCCCGACCTGCTCTTGCCCGAAATCCTGCGCCCGATGGTGCGCGGAACTATCTTCGACGTGGACTTCCATCACTTTTACAAGATCGGATCGACCAATACCTCCGCCATGGCTGCGGCCGCGGAAGGCGCTCCGGAAGGAAGCGTCTTTCTCTCCGAAGAGCAGACTGCCGGGCGTGGACGGGGCTCGAATATGTGGCAATCTCCCCGGTCCACCGGCATTTACTGCTCGGTGATTTTGCGGCCGAAGCTGCCTCCTTCCGACGTCTTAGTTCTCTCGCTCGCAGCCGGATTGGCCGTGCAATCTGCGATTCAACAGGTGGATTCGCGCGCCCGCGTCGATTTGAAATGGCCCAACGACCTGCTGATCGAGGGCCGGAAAGTCTGCGGCATTCTCACCGAGATGAATGCCGAAGCCACACGCGTGCGCTACATCGTGGCCGGCATCGGGATCAACGTAAACCAGGCAAGCTTCCCCAGGGAACTGGGGGCGACATCGTTGCGGCTTACTACCGGAAGCGAGTGGTCGCGGGTCGAGGTTGCGGCGGCTTTGCTAAAATCACTCGATCGCGAGTATCGCAACCTGGTCGAAAATCCCGGCGCGCGCGCCGATATTTTGCGGCGCTTTAGCGCGAGTTCCTCGTGGGTACGCGGGAAGAAGGTTCGCATCGAAGAAAACGGGGCCGCATTCGAAGGAACGACCGAAGGCCTCGATGACCGCGGGTTTCTGCTGCTGCGGACGCCGCACGGACTGCAAGCTGTCTTGAGCGGAACGGTGCGGGAGAGATAGCACAGTTTTTCACAACGCATTCCTTATGCTGCTGGTCATTGATGTCGGCAATACGAACACGGTGCTGGGCGTTTTCGCCCGATCGGCGGGCGGCGATCCGCCGCACTATGATCAGCTTCTCGCCAACTGGCGCGTGGCAACTTCCCGCCGCGGCACCGTCGACGAATACGGCGTGCTGTTTCGCAATCTGTTTTCCATGGCCGGGCTGGAATCGAAGGGCATCCACGGAATTGTGATCTCTTCGGTCGTCCCGCCGCTCGATCCCGTGCTGCGCCAGGTGTGCGAGCGCTATTTCAGTTTGCGGCCGCTTTTTATCGAGCCCGGTGTGAAGACCGGCATGCCGGTGCAATACGACAACCCGGCCGAGGTTGGAGCGGACCGCATCGTCAATGCGGTCGCGGCCTTCGAGAAACACGGCGGCCCCTGCATCGTCGTGGATTTCGGCACCGCGACTACGTTCGACTGTGTTTCGGCAAAGGGCGAATATCTCGGTGGGGTCATCTGCCCGGGCATCGGTATTTCCGCCGACGCATTGTTCGATCGAACGGCGCGCCTGCCGCGAGTGGAAATTCGCAAGCCGGCGCGCGTGATCGGCTCCAACACTGTGGGCAGCCTGCAATCCGGGCTTTACTACGGCTATCTGGGGCTGGTAGATGGCATTCTCGAATTGCTGCTCGCGGAGATGGGCGAAGAGACTCACGTGCTCGCCACCGGCGGCCTGGGCCCGATGATCGGCAAGGGGTCCAAGTACATTAAAGACGTGGACGACTTTCTGACTCTCGAAGGCCTGCGCATCATCTGGGAGCGGAACGCGGCGCCGCGCAAAGATGCAGGCGCGGCGGCCAAGCCAGCTTCGAAAACTGTGAAGTCAAAGAACGGTGGCGCTCCGGGTCCCGCCTCGCGCCCCGCCCGCTGACTTGCCGTGGAAAACTACTTCAACTATTTCACCGAAGTCGAGGAGCGCTATCTCCAGCGCCGCGGCGGAGGCCTGCTTCTTTCGACGTTCGACTGGGCGTTGATCGAGACGTGGAAAGATGCCGGAATTCCCCTCGAGGCCGTTCTGCGCGGCATCGATTCGGCATTCGACAAGTACGATCAACGTCCGAAGAAGACGAAGAAAATCAACAGCCTCGCGTATTGTTCGCAAGCCGTGCTGTCCGAGGCCGAAGACATGAAAGAGGCCGCGGTCGGCTCCGGAGCATCGGCTGCGCGGTCCAGAGAGACGCTGGATGCCGCAACGGTTGTGGACTTTCTGCGAAAAAATGCGGCCGCGCTCGCGGCCGCGAAGTTGCCGCCGGGACCCGTTCAGTCGATGGCCGAGCAGGAATCGAAATCGCTGCGTCAGCTGGCTGATGAAGTCAGGAAAGAGACTCGCCTTGAAGATGTCGAGCGCCGACTGACTGTTCTCGAAGAAAAACTGTTCGCCGCGCTGCTGACGTCGACAGCTGATGACGAACTCGTTGCCATTCGCGCCCAGGCCGAGCGCGATCTCGCTCCCTACCGCAGCAAAATGTCCGGGCCGCAAATCGAGCAACTGCAAAAGCAATACGTTCACAAACGGCTGCTGGAAAAATACCGGCTGCCGCGCCTCAGCCTGTTTTACATGTGATTGCCAGTGAAGCACTCTTTCGACGCGCTGATTCTCGGAGGCGGAGCGGCCGGCCTGATGTGCGCCATCGAAGCCGGCAAGCGCGGACGCCGCATGGCCGTTCTGGAGCGCGCGGACCGGCTGGGCAAAAAGATCCTGATTTCCGGAGGCGGCCGCTGCAACTTCACCAACATTTACTGCACGGCAGAAAACTTTCTTTGCGCCAACCCGCATTTCGCGAAGTCCGCCCTGTCCCGCTACTCGCCCTCGGACTTCATCGCCCTGGTCGAAAAGCATCACATTCCCTTTCACGAGAAAACGCTGGGGCAATTATTTTGCGACCGGTCGGCGCGCGACATTCTTGCAATGCTCGAGGATGAATGCCGCGCGGCCGGAGTACAAATTTTCTTGAACGCAAACGTGCGCGAAGTCAGCCGCGATTCCAACTTCTTGGTTCAAACTGGCATGGATCAATTCCACGCCTCCGCGCTTGTCATCGCGACCGGTGGACTGTCGATCCCGAAAATCGGCGCGACGTCGTTTGGTTACGAGCTCGCGCGACAGTTCGGGACAAAAATTCAATCACCCCGCCCGGGGCTGGTTCCGCTGCTGTTCAACACGGAAGACCGCGCCCGGTATTGCGACCTGGCCGGAGTTTCGACAGAGGTAATCGCTTCATCCGGCGGGCAGCAATTTCGCGAAAAGATGCTGGTCACGCACCGCGGCCTAAGCGGGCCGGCGATCTTGCAGATATCGTCTTACTGGAAAGACGGGCAGGCCATCGGCATCGATCTTGCTCCAAACGCGAACGCGATCACGGCCCCTCGCGACTCCAAGGCTGCCCGAACTACATCGACTCTGCGATCGGAACTGCGGAAGGTCCTGCCCAACCGCCTCGCCGATCGCTGGCTGGAATCCCATCAGCCAGCCTCATGGACCAATGCTGCTTTGGCCGATTTCGAACGGGACCTTCACGCATGGAACATCGTTCCTTCCGGAACGGAGGGTTACGAAAAAGCTGAAGTCACAGTCGGCGGGATCGACACCGACGAGCTTTCCGCCAAAACGATGGAATGTAAGAGAGTGCCGGGGCTTTTCTTCATCGGCGAGGTCGTCGATGTAACCGGCCACCTCGGTGGATTCAACTTCCAGTGGGCCTGGGCGTCGGGAGCAGCCGCGGGCCGCGCCCTCTGAGCGGTCAGTTAGAATCGTAGCTTGCTTCTCTCTATCGAAAAACTCATTTATGGTGGCGATGGGCTGGCGCACCTGCCGGCCGATGCCAGCGGCCGCGGCAAGGCGGTTTTCGTTCCTTTCGTGTTGAGCGGTGAAAAAGTTGACGCCGCGATCAGCGAGCAGAAGGCGGGGTTCGCGCGTGCAAAACTCGAAAGAATCGTTGAGCCATCGCCCCATCGCATTCAGCGAGGCTGCCCTTATTTTGGCTCCTGCGGCGGCTGCCATTACCAGCACGCCAGCTACGACCACCAGATTGAAATCAAGAAACAGGTCCTGCGCGAGACGATCGAGCGCACGGCCAAGATTGAGCTGCCGGTCGAGATTGAAGTCCATCCATCGCCGCCGTGGAACTATCGCAACCGCTCGCGCCTGCAACTCCAGACCAGGCCGGACTTCGCCATCGGCTACTACAAGATGTCTTCCCACGAACTGCTTCCGGTAGAGCAGTGTCCGATCAGTTCTCCGCTTATCAATCGCGGCATTGCGATGATGTGGGAAATGGGCCGAAAGGGCAGGGTTCCCGGCGGCGCCGCCGAAATCGAATTCTTTGCCAACGCCGACGACTCTGAACTGCTGCTGGAACTCTCGTGCACGGCCGACGCCCGCCGCTCCGCGGTGCGAGAGTGTGCCGAAGAGATGCAAGCTGCGCTGCCGGAAATCCGCGGGATTGCCGGCTTTCGCAAATCGGGTTCGGGCACGGAAGACAGGCTGTTGAACCTCGGGGAGGGCCACCTTACTTACAAGACTCCAAAATCCGCTTACCGGGTGAGTGCCGGCTCCTTTTTTCAGACGAACCGCCATCTGACCGATGAATTAGTCAAAATCGTCACTTCCGGCCAGTCCGGGGAGCTTGCTCTGGACCTTTATGCCGGAGTGGGCCTGTTTTCCACAGCCCTGGCATGTGATTTCCGTCACATCTTTTCTGTTGAGTCGTCACAGACATCCGCCGGCGACCTCGCCTACAATTTGCCTTCGAACGGAGAGGCGATCCGGGCCACGACCGAGCAGTATCTGGCGCGAGCGGAGAACGCGAAATCCGGGAAGGGCATTGCGCAGTCTGGCAAGACTGAAACGCCCAGCCTGGTGATCGTGGACCCGCCGCGAAGTGGCTTGGGGGAACGCGTGGCGCGAAGACTGGCGATCTCGGGCGCGCCACGCGTTGTTTATGTGTCATGCGATCCGGCGACTCTGGCCCGCGACCTGGGCGCTTTTCTGTCCAGCGGATATCGCATCGATCACGCGCACCTTGTGGATTTGTTTCCGCAGACATTCCACATCGAGACGGTTGTGCATCTCGTGCGCTGATCTTCTCTCCTTCTGCTTCTATTTTCGTGATCTCTGCCTCTACAACCGGCGGGCCGCCGTCCTTGTCATTCAAGGCTGCACGGCAGCCCATCCTGTGGGCCGCCGCCGCACACTCGACAGGCATCGCGGTCGGTGTCTACGCCTGGCGGCCGGATTTGTGGTGGATGGCCGCGGCAGTGATGTTCACCGTCGCGACCCTGTATTTTCTGCGACGGCGGCCATGGCTGGGATGGGTGCTCGGCCTCGGAACCTTCGTTCTCGCGGGCGCGCTGCACGTTCAGTTGCAAACCACGTCCCGCGCGCTGGATACGAGCATTCTGCCCTACGCCGATCGGCAGCAGTTGCCGCTTACAGCCCATGTGATGCGCGATGGCCGGCTCCAGGCCGGGGCCATGGGAGAGACCAGGCAAACCGTCGACATCGAAGTCGAAGAGCTTCGTCCGGAAGGCGGCCCGATCGTTCCCAGCCACTCGGGAATTCGCTTGAGCATCTACGATGCGAGTCCGAAGGCAGACGGCGCTGAAGCTTCCGCGGAAGCCGTCCTCAATCCTGCCACGCAGGTCTTTCGCTACGGAGAGCGCATTCGCGTGACCGCGAAGCTCAGGATTCCGCGCAATTTCCGCAACCCGGGCGCCTTCGACTATGAGGGCTATCTGGCCGGGCGCGGCATCGTGGCATTGGGCTCCGCCAAGATGGAGAACGTGGAACGGCTGCCGGGATTTTTCGGAACGCCAGTAGAAAACCTGCGCAGCCGTCTGCATCGCAGCGTCGTTGCCAAGGTACACCAGCTCTGGACCGAACCCGACGCCGCATTGCTCGACGCGATGATCATCGGCGAGGAAGCGTTCATCGATCGCGACACTCGCGCCGATTTCCAGCGCTCCGGCACCTACCACGTGCTGGTCGTCTCCGGAATGAACGTCAGCATCCTGGCCTTTGTCCTCTTCTGGACGCTGCGGCGCCTCCGGGTTGGGGAGATTCCGGCCACGCTGTGCACGATCGCTCTCTGCGCCGCCTACGCGTTCGTCACCGATGTCGGCGCTCCGGTCTGGCGTGCCACGCTGATGTGTGCGGTCTATCTGGGAACTCGACTGCTCTATCGCGGCCGGGCCATGCTCAACGCGCTCGGCGCGGCGGCGCTGGTATTGCTGGTCTTCGATCCGCGGCAGCTTTTCACTGCAAGCTTCCAGATGACGTTCGTCTGCGTTCTGATCGTGGCGGGAATCTGTGTCCCCGTCATTCAGCGCACCTCGCATCCCTACCGGCGAGCGCTGGCGGCCTGGGACTCAAATGACTACGCCTCGCAATTGCCGCCGCGAGTGGCGCAGTTCCGCGTGGATCTGCAAATGATCTCCGCGCGTCTCGCTCGATTTCTGGGAGAGAAATATTCCAGCCTCATGGTTCGCGGGACTGTGGGAGTTCTTCTGGCCGCCTGGGAACTGCTGTTCGTATCGATCGTGATGCAGGCAGGCCTGGCGCTCCCGATGGCCTATTACTTCCACCGCGCGGCCACCATCGGGGTGCCCGCCAATTTTGCAGTCGTCCCGCTTACGCAGTTGATGATGCCTGCGGCCGCCGCGGCGCTGGCGCTGGGATATGTTTCGGTGCGGGCGGCGAAGCTGCCGGCGATCCTTGCCTCCTTCGCGCTTCACGGAATCACCGGGACCGTGCACGGGCTGGCGTCGCTGCGAGCGGCCGATCTGCGCGTAGCCATGCCCTCCGGCGTCACGATCGTGATCATCGTCGCCATTCTGGTGCTGGCCATCTGGGCCGCGCGGCGAAAAGCGGTTTTCGTTTGCGCCAGCCTGGCGGCGATTTTCCTCGCCGCCATCGCTCTCGCAGTCGTGCCTCCCAGGCCGCTCACTCATCCGGGAGTTCTGGAAGTCACGTCCATCGACGTCGGCGAAGGAGACTCCCTTCTGCTCGTCACCCCCCAGGGCAAGACCCTGCTGGTGGATGCCGGAGGGCCGATCGGCCCCGGCGGATCGCAGCTCGATTTCGGCGAAGACGTCGTTTCGCCCTACCTGTGGGCCCGCGGCATCTCGCATCTCGATGCCGTTGCCATTACCCATGGCCACTCCGACCACATCGGCGGCATGGTTGCCGTCATCAGGAATTTTCGCCCTAACGAATTATGGGTCGGACTGATGCCGCCCAGTTACGCGCTGGAACACGTCGTCTCCACCGCCGAAGCTCTTGGCGTGAGAGTCGTGCGGCACTGGGAGGGCGATCAATTTGCATTTGGAGGAGCGGCGGTTCGAGTGCTATTTCCGCCGCGTGACGCGCAGCCCGGAGCCAGGCCCCAGAACAACGATTCGCTGGTACTGCATGTGAGCTACGGAGCCTCGTCTGTTCTGCTGGAAGGCGATGCGGAAAGGCAAGTGGAACGGTACGTCGCGCAAGCCGAGCATCCCAGGGCAGACTTGCTGAAGGTCGGTCATCATGGCAGCGCAAATGCGACCACGCCGGAGTTGCTGGATGCGGTGCGTCCACGATTCGCGGTGATCTCGGTCGGATCCGGGAATCCTTACGGCCTGCCCCGGCTTCAAACTCTTTCGCACCTGGCCGCGGCCGGCACTCGGGTGTACCGCACCGACCTTCACGGGGCCGTCACTTTCTATCTCGATGGCCGCTCAGTCACATCTTCTGCGGAGGATCGTCGATAACTTCGTACTCGGCGGTTTCATCGTCATCGAGCGACTGGCTATCGGCGATGACCCTGCGGGCCGCTTCGGCATCCTTCTCGCGCACCAGGATGATCATGCCCCCGAGCCCGGGAAAAGCGTCCTGCACCATGGACGCCGCAGTGAGATCGCTGTCAATCCCGGCCGAATCGAGCAATCCCTTTACCACGATTGCCTCCGACTCCTGCTCAGAGTCGAACACTTTCACCAGCTTCTCATTGGGGTCGGGACGTGGAACGCCACCAGGGTTTACCTCTGCCATGACATCTCCTGTTCTGTTTCCGGCTCGAGCGCCGGATCTTTCTGGGTGACGCGATTTTACTCCCTTCCAGCCGACTGGCGGCGCAACCGGTTTCGGATGCGAAATCGCCCGCAGAGGTTTGCCCTCGCCCGGGGTTCCCCGCACCTTCGGGTCATTGCCTTCTTTGCAGAATGGTTCAGAATGGGCGTTACCGCGCAGCCGCAACGCCGTCCGATGCGGCATCATCAAATTCGTAGGGATTCATTGGGGCCAAACACCGATCCAGAGGGCGCCATAAGCTTGCGTCAAGAGGCAGGAAACAATTCGAGCTTTCCACTGAGGCAGCAGGAAGACTCGCTCGAGCGCGACGAAGAAGCGCGGAAGATCCGCCGGCTTCAGCTCATGATCGGCATGGTGATGTCGGTGATCGGGCAGGACCCCAGTTTGACGATCGAAGAAGCTTCAGAACTGGCGGCCGGAGCCAAGCGCGCGGCCCTCGCCATGTTCCCCGACAAGGAACTGGCCTACGATCTTCTCTACAAGCCGCGATTGCAGCGATTGATCGCCGAACGATTCCGGCTCCAATAGGGCCCGCGGGAATCCGGTCTATTCCTCCGCGACGGGATTCTTCAAAGTTCCCACGCCTTCCACGCTGACTTCCATTACATCTCCCGCGACAACCGGGCCCACGCCGGAGGGTGTACCGCTGGGAATCAGGTCGCCCGGGAACAGCGTCATGGCCTGCGCAATGTGCCGGATGATCGTATCGAGCGGAAAGATGAAATCGCGCGTATTTCCCTGCTGGCGAATCTGTCCGTTCACGGTGATGCCCACGCCGACACCGGCCCACGGATCGATCTCGTCGCTGACAATCGGACCCACCGGGCAAAAAGTGTCGAAGCCCTTGGCCCGCGACCACTGGCCGTCTTTGTTTTGGAGATCGCGCGCGGTCACGTCGTTCACGCAGGTGTAGCCCAAAATGTATTGGCGGATGTCGGCGTCGGCAGGCGGCTGATGGCAGGTCTTTCCGATGACGACTCCCAGCTCCGCTTCGTGGTCGACCCGCTGCGAAATCTTCGGCCGCCGCACCACGTCGCCCGGCGCCAGCAGCGCTGACGTTGCCTTCAAAAAAATCAGCGGCTCGGCCGGAACGTCATGGCCAAGTTCGGCGGCATGCTCGCGATAGTTGCGTCCGATGCAGACAATCTTCGATGGCCGCACCGGTGGGAGTAACGCCGCTTCTTCGAGTGGAATCGCGTCAATCTTCCGTGTGCGCAGGCTTTCCATATCGCCATCCGCTTCTTCCGGCGGCGCGAGCAGGATGCGCACAATCGAGTCGCGTCCGGCGACCGGTTCGACCAGACCATAGTGGGCCTGGCCATTGAATTGAAATCGGCAGTATTTCATCCCTTTCTATCTAATCACATTCGTGAAACGCCGTAGGAAGGCTGGAAAAATAAATGTCCGGCCGGCGCTCCACGGGATAACGGTGAGGGAGTCCCTGGATTCTTGCCGGCATGCGAATTCAGAAATTCATTCCACCGGCTCATCGAACTACTCCCGTTTCCCCATAATTAAGGGACCGTTTCACTGGCTTCGTCGGACCGCTGACTTTCGTTTCCGCGCACGTCGATGGAAGAGACCGAGTAAAAGTATTTTCTTCCGGGCTCGACGGTCGTGTCGCGGTAAGAGGGGGTCTTCACCGGTTCGGTATTGATCTTTTCGGCCGCCGCACCCGCTTCGTGGCGATAAACGTTGTATCCCGAGAGATCGATATCGGAAACGGGGGCCCAGACCAGGTCTACAAAAAGTTTCTGCCCCGGCCCCGAGAACACCGCTTGCAGGCCCGACGGGACGGCCGGCGGAAAAACATCGTGGGCCAGAACGCTGACGGTGGCCGAATCGTCGCCTTCCACCTGCGTCTCCGGTTTGGCCGCCGCGCCGACCAGCGTGACCGCGTCCGCACGGTATTCGTAAGTCTTCTCCCATTCGATGTCTGGGTCGGTCACTGAAACCGGTTGTTCCCCGGCGATGGGAGCTTCTCCCACCAGCGTCCAATGGGGTTCGCCTTGTACCCGGCGGTAAACCCGATACACATAGCGAACGCCCGGTAGCGCGGGAGCTGCCCTGCCCGCCCAGCTCAAGACAACTCCCTGGCCGGTAACGCTCGCCTGAAAATTTCCCGGCGCGGGCAGGGTGTGGATCAACGGCACGCGCACCTGATTGGAAAGCCCCGCCCCACGCCGGTCATGATTCAAAACTTCGACGGCATAAGTCGCCTCGGCAGAAGCCTCATTGCTCTCGATCTGAGGTGGAAGTGTGTCGGTATATGACGCTGTGGGTTTTGGCTTCGCAGAGCCCGCGCCCGCGGAATTGTTAGAGCCTGGGGTCTCGCCGACCGGCGTTCCACATTCTCGCAAGTCGGCGGCAACGGTACGACAAATCAATGTAGGGCCTACCGAGCGAATGGTCAGGCGATCGGTGGTCGCCTGGGGGATGGTCCAGGTGAGGATGACCCGGTCGCCTTTGCGGGCCGCGTGCAAGTCGGCGGGTGGCTTCGGCAGATCCAGCGACGGGGGCTGGGGCGGAGCAATGGTCGCGCAGCCAGTGAACAGCAGCGGCATCAGCGCCAGCCAACTCAGCCTGGAGAATCTCATGTGGAAGAAAACAGGGTAACAGAAGGACGCCAAAGCGCTGGCTGGGGAAGCGAAACGGAAAGGGTTACTCCGACGACGGACCGCGCGCGGCAGATTAGCCTATGGCAATCGCTCGATTTTCAGAGCGTGAATGGCGCCGCCGTTCTTGTCTCGATTGCCGATCACCCGGACGGTTTGGTCTGCATCTCGCGCGTCGATATTTCCATCCAGCGGATAAACGCAACTTGCGACCTGCAAAGTGAACGTTCCGGAGTTCGTCCGCAGCTGGCCGACAAAAAGCTCTACCTGAGGGCGTGAAACTCTTTGCTGGTCGGGACGGGGGAGTGGGTCCTCGTGCGCCGGCGCGGGTTGTGGCGTCGGCTGCGGAGTTTGCAGATAGGACCAGGCCACCAGTTCGCGAGAGGTCAGGGCATCTTCCGGCGACGGCTGGGCCGGGGGAATTTCCTGTCCCAGCATCGCCGTCGAAATCAGAAACAGCGAGCAGGCAATGATTTCCGTTATTCGACGCATGATCGCCCCCGTTCCTCCACACTCCGGCAGTAAAGCGCGCTATTGTGACGAAGCAGCGGGGCAAGCGCCCAAACACGAACTTACAAACGGCCATCCAGCGAAACGCCTCGCGCGTGGTGACGGGCCTGATGGTGTTGCTGATACGAAGCCACCGCGAAATCCGCGGTGAAACAAGCCAGCGCAATCAGGCCGAACACTTCCGCCATAGCGTCCATCCGGACGATGACGCTGAGCAGCCAGAAAACTAAAAGAAATGCGCCAAATATTCGCAGCATGGCGTACCTCCTCGCAGCCATTGACATCTCAGTGGAAATTTCTAACGGGTTACCGATTCCTCGTCGTTGGTTTCGCCATCGTCGTGCGCGCGCCGCGGAGGCTTCGACGATTTGGCCTGGTCGGCTGCATCCTGCGCTGTATCTTTCGCCTTGCCCCAGGCATTCTGGATCTTGCCCTCCGCCTGCTTCGCGGCTCCGGAGGCCTGCTTCTTGGGATCATCTGTCCATTCGCCCGCCTGACGCTCGACGCGGCCGGCGATGTCCTTGACTTTGCCTTCAACTCGATCTTTGTTCATTGCCAGTCTCCTAAACTTCGGTGAAACGGTGATTTTCTGAATCGCATGCGCGATGTTGCAGAAAGCCCGCCCTAGACGGGATTTCGTCCCTGAATCAATCGAACCAGGACGGCGATAATCGCCAGCACCAGGAGAATGTGAATAAATCCCCCCAGCGTGTAAGAGCTAACCATTCCCAGCAGCCACAACACCAACAAGATCACAGCGATGGTCCAGAGCATTGGTTTCCTCTTTCCCAGGCTGAACTTGCCTGCGACTTGGGTAGGGTATGGGCCGGGGCGAAATGTTCATATCCGGGAAACTACCTACCGCCGCACCCATCTTCATTTATGAAGCGGACGAATTGTGGGTAGGTGCGGAAGGGTTTGAGAAGTGGCGCGAAAAATCACTCGTGGAAGCTCAGAAGACCTGGACGATGCCATTCCGCACGGCATAGCGGGTAAGGTCGGCGACCGAGTGCAGGCCAAGCTTGCGCATCAGGTTGGTGCGATGGGTTTCGGCGGTCTTTACGCTCAGGTTCAGCGTGACTGCAACTTCCTTGCTGGTGCGCCCTTCGGCGAGCAACTGGATCACTTCCCGCTCGCGGGTCGTGAGCACTTCGCCGTAAGAGTCGACTTCTTCCTCGATGGTTTCGCCACGCGACTGGCGGCCAAGAAAACCGTCGAGCACCATCTGGCTCACGCGGGTGGTGAAAAAAGTGCGCTGCCTTTGCAAAGCGTCGATGGCGGCGACCAAATCCTTGCCGGCATCGGACTTCAGCACATAGCCGCGCGCGCCGGCCCGGAGCACCTCACGAACAGTATTGTCGGAGTCGTGCATGGTCAGGATGAGGATCGCGATGTAAGCATTGGCCGCCAGAATCTGGCGTCCGGCTTCCAGGCCGTTGAGGTTCGGCATGCCAATGTCGAGCAGCACCAGGTCGGGATTCATGGCCGCCGCCATCTCTACCGCTTCCCGTCCGTCCTTGGCTTCGCCGCAAACTTCCCAGCCGGGATGTCCTTCTATCAGCGCTCGAATACCGCTCCTCGCTACCTCATGATCGTCCGCGATCAAAATACGAAGCATTGCTCCACCTCCGGGAGAGTGAGAATTTCCTGTTTTTCCTGGACGAAAGTTGGGCGCACAAACTTCTCAAATCTGGGGGCAAATTGAGGAGAAACTATGCCGGTGAAGTATGCACAAGTCATGCCAAACCCGTATTTGATTGCATTTCAATCGTTTTGCGCGGCAGGGCTACGGAAGGGAATGTAAGTTTTTCCCGGTAGGGTAACTGACGGAGCGAAAGTATTGGCCTGCGATGAGACAGGATAGAGACGCGGCACTCAAAGGTTTTAAGCTGAGCGAATTTGCGGAGAACTAACGCTGGCGGCAACTCTGCGGGCGCACTCACGTGCAGAGCAAAGGAGCCGCAGCGGCGGCGCAGGCCAGCACTTCCGATCATGATTACGAAGACTAGGCCGCCGTCGGACCCACAGGGGACTTCGGCGGCGGCGGAAGCTCTATCTGGATCAGGTTGTTCTTGATGGCGTAGACCACCAGATCGCGAATCGAGTGGAAGCTGAGCTTGCGCATAATGTTGCTGCGGTGAGTTTCCACCGTCTTGGTGCTGAGATTAAGCAGCGACGCGACCTCTTTCGAGCTGTTGCCTTCGGCGAGCAGCTGCGTGATCTCGCGTTCGCGGGCGGTAAGCGTCGGCAACTTGGGCGCTTCATTTCTGGAGATGGTCTGGCCTTTTTCCAGGAAGCCGGCCAGCACAAGATCGTTTACGCGCGGGGTAAAGAACATCCGCTTGTTCTGCAACGCCTCCACCGCCGAAACCAGGTCGCGCGCCGCGTCGGACTTGAGCACAAATCCTCTGGCGCCGGCATCGAGCGCCTCGCGGATCACCTGGTCGGAATCAGTGATCGTGAGCACGATCACTTTGAAGTGCGGGTCATGCTGAAGCAGTTGGCGAGTCGTGTCGAGGCCGTTGAGGTTGGGCATGCCAATGTCAACGATCACCACGTCAGGAGTCAGCTGCAAGGCTTTTTCGATGGCCTCTCGGCCGTCGCTGGCTTCCCCGCAAACCTCCCACCCGTCATGTTTCTCCAAAAGCGACCGTAATCCACGTCGGACGATTTCGTGATCGTCAGCCAATAGTATTCTGAGTTTCATGATGTTCCTACCCTCCAGAAATGAACCGCTGACCGTCTTCTAACTTAATCCCGGAACATTTCTTCCGTTCAGGGCGGTGAAAACGCGATGTTCGCTCACCGCTTCCACGGCAGCCAGCAGATCGCGGGCCGCATTGGACTTCACCACATATCCTCGCGCCCCCGCCTCCAAAGCCTCCCGCATCATCTGCGGCGAGTCATGCTGGGTCACGAACAGAATCTCCAGCCCGGGAGATTGCCGGCGCAGTACCCGGCACGCTTCCAGGCCATTCATCCGCGGCATGGTTACGTCCAATACCATGACGTCCGGACTCAGAACCTTGGCTTTCTCGACGGCTTCGGCGCCGTCGGATGCTTCACCGATGACTTCCCAGCCAGAGCGCCCTTCCAACAGCGTCTTCAGCCCCTGCCGAACGATAGGATGGTCATCAACCAAAAGTATGCGAATTGCCATTCCGCTTCCAGTTCCTTGGTGGGAAACCGACCAGACGATTCGCTATTCTACCCGTGCTTGAGGTCACAGCCAGAGCAAAAGTCCGGTAAATCCAGAAAGTCCGGGAGCGACTTGAGCTGTAGCGCCCCGGTAAATAACGCCTTAGGCTATCTTCGCCCGCTACGGCGTTGAATACAGGGAATCCTGTATTTCCGCGTGGTCCTTAAAAAAGCCGTCTCTCATGTGGGGCTTCACGCGCCCTTGGTCGCCGGAAAGTAAGTCTTGTCGTGCAGCAGAACGTCGATCGCCTCTACCACGGAACCGATGTCCTGCTTGGCGCAAGCGCCGCGCACGCCCGCCTCGCGCGCCGCGTCAGCCAGCTGCCGGGACAGATGCAGCGTAACCATGAGGATCGGAATTTTGGGAAACATCTCGGAGATCTGCTTGGCCACGTCCACGCCATTCAGATCGGGCATCTGGTAGTCGAGCACGATCAAATCCGGAGGAGACTCCATCACCTGGTGCAGCGCTTCCGCGCCGGTGCGGGCTTCGCCGGAGACCTTCCACGATTCCTGCTGTTCCAGAATGGCGCGCAGATACCGCCGTACCGCAGGATTGTCGTCGACCAATAAAATCCGGGTCACGTCGAAAGCCTTTCTCACGAGATACGGCAAAACGATTCGTGTGACAGATTGAAAGGGCTTTCGCGTTCAGCACCCTGGAACCTTTGCGCCTGCTTTTGCCGATTAGTGAATCCCGCCAGTCCCCGGACGGGATGTTTGCATTCAGCCTAAAAACCGCTGGTCCCGGGCGCAATCCGGTAAAGTCCGTATGACCTTGGTGATTACCGGGGCCGCGCGGCTTACCATGCGTGTACCGGGCTCTTCGGTACTCGACGGCGGATCTTCGCCTTCGGGAACAAAAGAGCGCGCATTTTCAGCTTGGCCTTGTGCAGTTGTGATTTCGAGTTGCCGATCGAGCAGTCGAGAAGCTGCGCAATCTCGTGGTGCTGGTAGCCCTCCACTTCGTGCAGCGCGAAAATCGTGCGGCAGCCCTCGGGCAGCTCTTCCAGCGCGCGACGCAACGCGATCCGGTCGACCACGCCGCTGAGATCCGGATCGTTCTTCCCGAAGTCGCGATGCAGCGTTGGCGACTCCGAGTTGACGGGCTCATCGAGCGATACTGTGGGCGGCGCCTTACGCCGGCGCAGCTTCATCAGCACGGTGTTCACCGCGACGCGATAGAGCCAGGTTGAAAACGCGGCGTCGCCGCGGAACGAGCCCACCGTCCGGAACACCTGCATGAACGCTTCCTGCGTCAGGTCCTCGGCTTCGGCCACATCCTTTGTCATCAGCAGGCAGACGGAATACACACGGCTCTTGTGCTGCTTGAACAGCGTCGCAAAGGCGTTCTCGTCGCCGGCCTGGGCGCGCTTCACCAGGTTGATCTGAGAATCGTCACGGCCTTTGATCTCGCTGGAACCAACCACATTCGCTTGTGTCGCTGGAATTGCACAGGTCGCCACGGTGAGTCTCCTTCGTTCCTGGATGTTTGTTCGCGTGTTGCTTCCAAATACCGGCGAACAACGATGTAAGATTAAAAAAAGACAGCCAACCCTTCTATCGGGTTAGCTCTGTAATGCCCTGAGGGAGACTCTGTAAGACCTTCTGAATGAATCCTTAAGGCAGAGCGCCTCGGACCGCGGCCGCTGAAGCGACAAAAAGGCAGCCAGAAACCTTCAGAAAAGAAAAATGGCGGGACTTTGCAGCCCCGCCAATCCCCGCGCGCTTTAACGCACGCGCCAAAATCAAACACGTCCTGCAAGCACCAGCACAATCACGATGATCAGAACCAGGCCCAGGCCGCCGCTGGGATAGTATCCCCACGACCGGCTGTAGGGCCACGTCGGTAATGCGCCGAGCAACATCAGAATCAAGAGCACGACAAGAATTGTGTACATGCTGTCTCCCTTCCCTTGGAATTCACGAGCGTCACGTCCCGAGCGTCACATTCAAGAACGCGCGTCGTTATCGCGCGCCGCCGCTGTTGCTGCCGGCATCTTTGGTTTCCATGGAATACTTCCTCACCGCCGACAGGAATGGCCTGCTGGAGGCAGTGGGCTGCACTTTTCCATTCAGAATATCGGCGAAGGGCTCGAACTTGCCATACAGGAGCCGGGTTTCGTCCTTGTCCTGGGTCAATGCGGCTCCGTTCAAGTCGATGCCCGCGAACAATCCACGCGACCGCGAATAGGTCAGCACTTCGGCGCGCATTTTGATGTCGGTATCCGCGCCCGCATCGCGGCCAACCGGTCCGGCAGCGGCAGATGCGTCGGCTCCCAGCTTGAACTTGCTGGAAAGAAGATGTTCCATGCCCTGCTGGTTGGTGACGATCATGACCAGATCAATCGCCTGTCCGCCGAGCTGCAAGCCCCAGCTTCCGCCAGTGATGGTGATCGGCGCCGGAGCGCTCCATCCGTGGTCGGTACGGCAGGTCGCCACGCCTTTGCCGTGACTGCCGCCGAAGCCCACCGCGATCTTCACCATGGAAGGAATCACAGCGATGCACTTGGCGTCGCGCATGACCTTGTCTGGAATCGCCTTGTCGGGCGTGGCCATGATTTCATTCAGAACTTTCGCGGAATTATCGATGCGCTTGGTGATGTCCGATTGGTCGTCGGCGGCCCAACTCGCGCCCACGAACATGGCGCAGCTAGCGAGCGCCAGAAGGCATTTCATCCAATTCAAGGAAATTCGTCTCATTTGTGTCCTCTTCTGCCGTGCTCTCGCGAGCACCTGAATTGACTGCGCGTTCAGGTTATTGTTTGCCCGGAAAGTCTCCCATCCAGCGGAAGCAGTAGAGGTAATGGATTGTTTCCTGATGG
The DNA here is from genome assembly GCA_036490405.1 of Candidatus Sulfotelmatobacter sp. GTDB lineage: Bacteria > Acidobacteriota > Terriglobia > Terriglobales > Acidobacteriaceae > Sulfotelmatobacter. The sequence continues at coordinate 21,082 of DASXDY010000037.1, forward strand.
CCGGGTTTTCGCGCGAAACGGGCGATTTCAGCTTGCCGGAAAGATTTCGGAATCATTAAGGCGAGATCGCTGCGCGCATACAGTTTTCACAGTATTGTCGCTGCGCAGGGCAGAATTTAGCTTGAAATCTCTACTCGACACAACGCCCCCCAAGCGGGTGCCGGTCCTCTGGGACGGACCGGCACCTGCTCCTTCCCGGAGGGCCCGAAAAGCCAGTTCATTCTTGATTGCTAATTGCTTGCAGGCTCATTCGATGGCATACCCGCCTGGGGCCGCAAAGCGGCGAAAACGGGATTTTGCGCTTTTTCTGTCAAGACCCCAAAACCGCCAAATTCGGTTTAAGTCATTGAAATCATTCGTGAAATATTCCCCTGAGGCCTTTCCGGTTTGCCCCCTCCAATTTGCTATTCTGGATATATAGGACAAAATTTCAGGGACTCATCTCTTTTTTTCTTTTTCTTTTTGGGAGACAAAGGCGCGGCCCCAGGTCGCGCCTTTCGTGTTTGCGGGCGAAATCTCACGAGTAATGTGGCCAGGATGATTCGGGCAGAGGAAGTTATGGGGCAGACGGGTAAGGGCAGGCGGGGAGTCGGTATTCGGAAAAATGTCGAAGGTAAGAGCGGCGTCGAAGTTCAGAATGGTCTCGGGACTCAGTATGGAATCGAGACTCAGAATGGTGTCGAGGGTCAGAGAAACTCGCGTTGGAAGAAATTCAAAACCTGCAAGCAGCGTGGAGAGTGGGTCGAGCTCCTCGTCATGGCCGCCCTCCACGGATACCACGTGCTCAAGCCCAACGGAGACAATCTCCCCTATGAGCCTGTCCTGAGCGGAGCAGGAAATTCGCGAAGCGATTTCCTGCGGAGTCGAAGGATAGGCATCGAGCAAAGCGGAGGCCTGCTGCGCGTCCAGGTCAAATGCAGCAGCCATCGCAGAGGCGGCGGATACGTCGGCCGTCTCCGCCGCGGCGGTAGTATTGACGGCGAACGGCACTACGATTCCAGCGACGTCGACCTGTTCGCTCTCTACATCCTGCAACCGCAAATCTGGTATCTCATCCCGGCCCACAGGGTGCTCCACCCAAAGCCCAGATTGCACATCCGCTTCTACCCGGACGGCCCTCCCCGCCCCGGCCGCCGCCGGCCGGAGCACGACTACGAACCCTACCGCGAAGCCTGGGGCTTGCTGGGGAAGGACAGGCAGGAACTCGCCGGAGTTCGATAGGCATTTTGGGTGCCCCATTTCTCGCGCGATGTATGCGCGAGAAGTGGGGATTTCTGTAAAGCACATTCCAAATTGGGAAGTAAGAAATGGGTTCTCTAAGGGAAATTGCGAAAATAATGTCTCACGCGAATTACGCTACTTCCCATGCCCTGGGGACTAAAGCGTTACTACGGCACAGGCGCTCTCCACTTCATCACGTGCAGTTGTTATCAACGAGCCCAACTGCTGAATACTCCAGAACGCCGCGACCTCCTGCTCAAAGTCATCGAGCAAATGCGAGTCCGCTACCGCTTCGCGGTAGTCGGCTATGTGGTCATGCCCGAACACGTGCACCTGCTGATCTCCGAACCGCAAATAGCAAACCCATCGACGGTCATACAGGCAATCAAGTTGGGATTCGTGCGCAGGTATTCACAGGTTCGGGTGCCCCACTTCTCCCCGGTGTTGGGAGAAGTGGGGATTTTGACTTCGCATCATTTCTGGATGAAGCGTTTCTACGACTTCAACGTCTGGAGTCAACAGAAAGAATCAGAAAAGCTGCACTACATGCACCAGAATCCCGTCGTCCGCGGATTGGTCGCCCGCCCGGAAGACTGGCGCTGGAGCAGTTTCCGTTTCTACACATGCGGAGAGACGGGGCTCGTCCGCATCAACGACTGGTCCTGGTGGGAAGAAAAGATCAAAGCAAAAGTTGGGTAAGACAAGCGAAATCCCCACTTCTCGCGCAAAGAACGCGCGAGAAATGGGGCACCCATCGAATACAGCGCCGGGGTGCCCCACTTCTCCCCGATGTTGGGAGAAGTGGGGATTTTGACTTAAGTTTGTTCACTCGGGAACCAGTTCCGGATCTTACCGACCTTGAATTCGAAAGAAGTCCCTCACGAAAACCAAATCTGGCAACGACGTTTCTACGACTTTAACGTCTGGATCTAGCAAAAGGAATTCGAGAAACTCCACTACATGCACCAGAACCCGGTCGTGCGCGGGCCAGTCCATCAATCTGGCGATTGGCCCCGGAGCAGTTTTCGCTTCTATACCAGCAAAGAGAATGAATCGTCCGACTGAATGACTGGTCCGCTTGGGAAAACAAGATCCGACTCCAGGCCTGAACGAATGAACGAAAACGAAGTTCGTCCTGATGTCCGTCGGGTGGGAATTTGGTGTTCAGAGCAACGCGTAAGAAGAACGCGTGCGGGTGCCCCATGTCTCGCGTCTTGTGCGAGACGTGGGGATTTTGATCTTTCGTGCAGAGAAAAGCCCCACTTCTCGCAAAGAACGCGAGAAATGGGGCACCCACTGATCAGGAGCGGAAAAGAGACCGACTAGTTCTTACCCACCAGCCCTCTCAGCACATACTGCAAGATCCCGCCGTTAGCGTAGTACAGCGCTTCCTGCGGGGTGTCGATGCGGACTACTGCTTTGAACTCTACCGGCTGGATGGAACTGTCTTTGCCGACGACGCGCACTTTCACTGTGCTGCCGGCTGCGAACTTGTCGACTACGTCGCGGATGCCGGTGATTTCGAAGACTTCTTCTCCGGTCAGGTGGAGGGAGTCGGCGGTTTCTCCGGCGGGGAACTGGAGCGGGAGAATGCCCATGCCGACCAGGTTCGAGCGGTGGATGCGCTCGTAGCTTTCGGCGATCACGGCGCGGACGCCGAGCAGCGCGGGGCCTTTGGCGGCCCAGTCGCGGGACGATCCGGAGCCGTATTCTTTGCCGGCTAGAATCACGAGCGGCGTGCCCTCGGCGCGGTATTTGTCGCTGGCGTCGAAGATCGACATTTCGGTGTTGGTGGGCAGGTGGCGGGTGAATCCGCCTTCGGTCTGCACCAGTTTGTTGCGCAGGCGGACGTTGGCGAAGGTGCCGCGCACCATCACTTCGTGATTGCCGCGGCGCGATCCGTAGGAGTTGAAGTCGCCGGGCTTCACGCCATGTTCTTGCAGATATTTTCCGGCGGGACTGTCTTTCTTGATCGAGCCCGCGGGAGAAATGTGGTCGGTGGTGATGCTGTCACCGAAAACTCCCAGCGCGCGCGCGTTGCGGATTTCTTCGACCGGTGCGGGCTTGACCTGCATGTCGTCGAAGTAAGGCGCGCGACGGATGTAGGTGGAGTCGCCCTCCCAGGCATACGTTTCGCCCTTCGGCACGGCGAGGCCGCGCCAGCGCTCGTCTCCCTGGAAAACTTCGCCGTAGGACTTCGTAAACATTTCGGAGGTGATCGAGTGCTGCATCGTCTCTTCGATTTCGCGCGAAGTGGGCCAGAGGTCGGAGAGGTAGACGGGCTGTCCGTCTTTGCCTTTGCCGAGCGGATCTTTGCGCAGGTCGGTGTCGATGCGTCCGGCGAGCGCGAAGGCGACGACCAGCGGCGGCGACATCAGATAATTCGCGCGCACTTCAGAGTTGATGCGGCCTTCGAAGTTGCGATTGCCCGAGAGCACAGACGCGACGACGAGTTCGTTTTCGTCAATCGCCTTCGAGACTTCGTCGGGCAGCGGGCCGGAGTTGCCGATGCAGGTAGTGCATCCGTAGCCGACGATGTGGAAGTTCAGCTTCTCGAGATAGGCCATCAGCCCAGCCGCTTCGAGATAATCGCGGACGACTTTCGATCCGGGAGCCAAAGAAGTCTTCACATATGCAGGAACAGTGAGGCCCTTCTCGACGGCTTTCTTGGCAAGCAGCCCGGCGGCGATCAGGACGGAGGGATTCGAAGTATTCGTACACGAAGTAATCGCAGCGATGACCACGCTTCCATGCTGCAGTGAATTTTTTACTGACGCAGGAACGTGCTCATGAATTTTAGGATCTTCAACGCCGATGGCCGCCGGGCTGCCGCCCTCAGCCTCCCAGCTTTTCGCATTGCTGGTAGCGCCTGCCCCACTCAAGCCAAAATCGGGCTTGAATGGGCCACCCGTCGGTGCAGCCGCGGACTTCGCCTTCGGCTTGATCAGAGACGGCAGAGCTTTGGTGAACGACTCTCCCGCCTGGGAAAGCACAACGCGGTCCTGCGGGCGCTTCGGCCCCGCCAGCGACGGCTCAACCGTGGCCAGATCGAGCGAAACCAACTCCGAGTATTCCGCCTCGGGAGTCTTTTCGTCATGAAATAATCCCTGCACCCGCGCATAAGCCTCGACAAGCGCAATCTGCTCGGCCGAACGCCCCGTAAGTTGCAAATATTTGAGCGTCTCTTTGTCGATAGGAAACATTCCACACGTCATTCCCATTTCGGGCGACATGTTTGCGATTGTGGCACGGTCGGCCAGCGAGAGTTCGCGGAGGCCGGGGCCGTAGAATTCTACGAACTTTCCAACTACACCGTGTTTGCGGAGCAGTTCGGTGATGGTGAGGACGAGATCCGTCGCTGTCGCTCCTTCTTTCAGACGGTTGGTCAGCTTTACGCCTACTACTAACGGAATCAGCATCGACACCGGCTGACCTAACATTGCGGCTTCGGCTTCGATTCCGCCTACGCCCCAGCCGAGAACGCCTAGCGCATTCACCATCGTTGAGTGACTATCGGTTCCTACTAATGTGTCGGGATAGGCGGTGCGCTTTCCCGGCGATTCGTTCACGAAGACTACGCGGGCCAGGTATTCGAGGTTGACCTGATGCACTATTCCTGTGTCTGGCGGGACGATGGCCAGGTTGCGGAATCCGGTTTGGCCCCAGCGGAGGAAGGAGTAACGCTCTTTGTTACGTTGGAATTCGAGCAGGGCATTCATTTCGAAGGCGTTCTTGGTGCCGAATTCGTCGACCTGCACGGAGTGATCGATTACTAATTCAACCGGCTGGAGTGGATTGATCAGAGTCGGATCGCCGCCTAGTTGCTTCATGGCGTCACGCATCGCGGCAAGGTCAACTACGCAGGGGACGCCGGTGAAATCCTGAAGCAGGACGCGGCTGGGCGTGAAGGCGATTTCTTTCTCCGGCTTGGAGTTCTTGTTCCAGGCGGCCAGCGCTTTGATTTCTTCTTTGGTGACGTTCCGTCCGTCTTCGGTGCGGAGGAGATTTTCCAGCAGGATGCGGAGTGAGAACGGGAGATGCTTTGTCGAAATGCCCTGCTTGTCGAGAGCGTCGAGGCGGTGGATTTCGTATTCTTTGGTTCCGACTTTGAGGGTCGAGCGGCTGCTGAAACTATTCACGGACATGATGGCTTCCTTACGAGATAATTTGCGCGGGGACGAGGCGCTGAACCGCAACCTTATAGTGTAAAGGGTTTGGGGCGTGGTTTGGGCGGTTCATCTGGTCGGGACGGGTTCGTGGAGCGGGAGATCCCTCGCTACGCCTGAAAAGCGGCTCCGCTCGGGATGACAACGCTCTCAGGTGACAAAACTTCCAGGTGACACACTTCTAAGTGACAACACTTCTCAACTGACGACACTTTTGAGCGGCTGAGGTTACTTCGCGCGCAATAGCAGAACGGGGACACGGATGCGGTGCTGGACTTTGGTGGCGGTGGTGCCGAGGAACATGTCGGCGAGGAAGCGGTGGCCGTGGGTGCTCATGGCGACGAGGTCGCATCCTTTTTGTTCGACCCATTTCACAATTTCGTTGGCGGGCTCTCCGTAGGCCAGTTCGGCGTCGGCGGGGATGCTTTCCGCCTGGAATTCTTCCTGCACGCGGCGGAGATAGGCGGTGTCTTCGGTGATCTCGCGGCTGACGGCGTCGGGGCCGTAGGTGCGGGCGGCCCATCCGTCGGCGACGTGGAGAAGGACGAGGCGGCTATGGGCTAGCTTCGCCAGTTGTTTCACGTGCTCGATGATGGCGCGGTCGGTGGGCGTGCCGTCGAGCGTGACCAGGATTGTGGCGTACATGGTTTCTTTCGTCGCCTCGCGGCTTGTGGTGCCTGGGCCTGACGGCCCGCTCAATCTCAATCCTTGACGCCGGGCTGAAGCCCGGCTCTTCCACAAAACCTTCGCCTACCGCAGCGCTGGAAGCGCTGCGCCACCCAAAAGCCAACCGGCGTTACGCCACCCAAAACTCATCAATGGGCGCGTCCGAAACTTCTTACCCGCCAATCAGCAACTGCCAGGCGGTCTTTAGCGAGTCGGGAAGACCGTAGATATCCATGGCGGTGATGAGGATAGCACTGGCCCATCCGGCGGCGAGCAGGAAGTAGCCGTTTTTCCATGTGCCCATGCGCAGGCGGGAGCTGGTGAACTGCAGCAGGGGGAACATGGCGAATGGAAGCTGGAGGGCGAGCACGACCTGGCTCAGCGTCAGAAGATCAGTGACGCTGCTGTCGCCGCGGAGACCGATCACCAAGACAGCGGGAAGAATCGCGAGCACGCGGGTGATCATGCGGCGCAGCCAGGGCTGGATTCGCCAGTGCATGAAGCCTTCCATGACGACTTGTCCGGCCAGCGTTCCGGTGATGGTGCTGCTCTGTCCGGCGGCGAGGAGCGCGACCGCGAACATGGTGCTGGCGACGGCGGTGCCGAGCAACGGCGCGAGAGTCAGGTAGGCGACGCGAATCCAGTCGCTGTTGGCGGTGAATTGAATGATGTGGCCGCCGGGGACAACTACACTTTGGCGTCCGTAAAAAACGTCGGCGGCGAGAACGAGAATCGCGGCGTTCACGAAGAATGCGATGGTCAACGCAACCGTGGAGTCGATGGTATTGAACTGCAGCGCACGGCGGATGGACTTGTCGTCTTTCTGAAGCTTGCGGCTTTGGACCAGCGCCGAATGGAGATAGAGGTTATGCGGCATCACCGTCGCGCCGATGATGCCGATTGCGACGTAGAGCATTCCCGGGTGGCCGAAATGAGGGATGAAGAGTGCCTTGCCGAGTTCCAAAAAGTGCGGCTGCGTTTCGGGCAAGATAAAAATTTCAATGAAGTAGCAGAGGCTGATGGTGCCAACAAGAACGAGCACGACGGCTTCGATGGTGCGCATGCCGAAGTGCTGCAGGCCGAGGAGCAGGAGCACGTCGAGGCCGGTGATGATGACCGCCCATAGCAGCGGGATGTGAAAGAGCAGATTCAGTGCGACCGCGCTGCCCAGGACTTCAGCGAGATCGCAAGCCCCGATGGCCACCTCGCTCATCAACCAGTTGGGCCAGCGGGTCCACGCGGGATACCAGTCGCGACAGCACTGGGCGAGATCTTTGCCGGTTACCACTCCAAGGCGGGCGGAAATCACTTGCATGAAAATCGCCATCAGGCTGGCGAGGCCGACGACCCAGAGCAATCCGTATTTGAATTGGGCTCCGCCCTGGAGGTCGGTACCCCAGTTGCCGGGATCCATGTAGCCGACGCTGACCAGGATGGCGGGGCCGACAAAGGCGCGCCACTGCTGCCAGAAGCTGGCTTCGTGGTGGGGAACTTCGATGGAGCCGTGGACGTTTTCGAGGGAGAGGCTGGTGCGTGGAGGAGCGGGGTCGGAAAGTGTGGCCTGTCGAGATGTGTCGGGGTGGTTCATCAGGAGCGGGTCTTGCGGGTGAGCGCCCGGTTGATATTAGCGTCAGTATACTACAGCACATAAACTATAGTTAACTATTGCGAGGTTTTTGGTCTAAGGTAACGTTGCGCGAAGGGCTTTGCATGCTGCGAGCTTCATCTTGCTTCCCGCAAAACGCAGGGCCCCTCGACTCCGCAAAACTCTTCGCTGCGCGAATCATTTTGCTTCGCTCGGAATGACAGAGTTGCGGGGTGGAGGTCAAATTTTGTGTTGAAGCAAAGGCCCCACTTCTCGCGCAAAGAGCGCGCGCGAAATGGGGCACCCGCATCATTTCACCCATGAATTTGATTAGTGCTTTACTTTGGCGGGGGTTAGCCAGACTTTTTCGGAGGCGGCTGGGCCAAGCGACACTGTGCCTGCTGGCGTCGAGAGTGTGAGCGTTTGGTCATAGTTGCGTTCGATGAGGCGGAGTTTTGCTCCGGGGCGAACTCCGCGGTGCTCGAGGAATTCGAGGAGTCCGCGGTCGCGTTCGTAGATTCCGCTGACCGTGTAGGTTGCGTCCTGCTGGGCATCGGAGAGGAGCACGAGGCCGCGGCGGCGGCGGCTGGCGGAGCTTTCCATTTCACTGAGATTGCCGTGCGGGCAAGCGCCTTCGTCGCCCAGCCTGGCGAGCAGCTTGGCTTCGAAATCCGGAGAGACGGCGTGCTCGAGACGCTCGGCTTCGTCGTGGACCTTCCACCACTCCATGCCGAACATTTCGCAGAGCATGCGCTCGATCAGGTGATGGCGCAGGGTGAGTTTGCGGGCGATCTTGCGGCCTTCGGCGGTCAGGCGGACTTCGCCGGTGGATTCGACTCGTACCAAGCCATCTTTTTTCAGCCGGCGGAGCGCCATGGTTACCGCGGGCGGAGATACTTTCAACAGGTGCGCGAGGCGGGCGGAGATTACGGTTTCGCCTTCGGTCTCGGCTTCGAGGATGGACTTGAGGTAGTCCTCTTTGGAGACAGTGATCATCTAGGGGAGATTATACGGTGGAGGGGTTAATCGTAGTTAATGCCGAAAGTCGAAAGCTGGCGGCGCGGCGCGCCGGGGGCGGCTGTGCCTACACGATCCATTCCTAAAAACAAAAAGGACAGTCCGGAGCCCCCGAGACTGTCCTCTGTCAAACCCTCCCGGTTAGAAGGGCAACTTGATGATCGTAGGGTACTGTCGGCATGTTGCATGAGAGTTGCAGAAGGATGAATATCTGGTAAATATCGAATTGTTATAGTAGTCAGTTGCCGTGGTGAGGCTGGCAGGCAAGTCAAAACCATGCGGCGCTGTGCGCCTGGACAGGCCCTTCGACGCGCTTCGCTTGCTCAGGGCAGGCTAAGAGCGGCGGCTGTCCCCACATAGGCAGGGCGGGTGTCCCTGCGTGATCGATTCTCCATGTTGAGAGGAATGGATGGCTTCTCGAAAGACTGAGCAGTCGAAAAAGTTGCAGGAACGGGCGGCCAGCATGATGCCGGGCGGCGTGAACTCGCCGGTGCGCGCGTTCATGGCCGTGGGTGGAGATCCTCCGTTCATATTGCGCGGCAAGGGAGCGCACATCTGGGACGCTGACCAGAACGAATATATCGATTACATCGGGTCGTGGGGGCCGCTGATTCTTGGTCATGCCGAGCCTGCGGTGCTCGACGCGATTGTGGATGCGGCTTCCAACGGAACCAGCTTTGGCGCTTCGACTCCCGCAGAGGCCGACCTCGCTGAGCTGGTGATCGCAGCGTTTCCCAACATGCAGAAAGTCCGCTTCGTCAGTTCGGGGACGGAAGCGACGATGTCGGCGATCCGGCTGGCACGGGCTTACACGAAGCGGAAGTACATCATCAAGTTTGAAGGCTGCTATCATGGGCACGCGGATGCATTGCTGGTGAAGGCGGGATCGGGCGTGGCCACGCTGGGGATTGCGGGATCGGCGGGCGTGCCGGACGAGTTCATCCAGTTTTCGATCGCGCTGCCATTCAACAATCTTTCGGCGGTCGAGCATGCGTTTTCGAAATACAAACACCAGATTGCCTGCGTGATCGTCGAGCCCGTGGTCGGGAATATGGGATGCGTTCCCGCGGCGGATGATTACCTGGTTGGGCTGCGTTTGATCACGGAGCGTGAACGATCCGTTCTGATTTTCGACGAAGTGATGACGGGATTCCGCGTGGCTTATGGCGGAGCGCAGGAGCTGTACAACATCAAGCCGGATCTGACGACGCTGGGGAAAATTATCGGCGGCGGATTGCCTGTCGGAGCGTATGGCGGGCCGGGCGAGATCATGGACCTGGTTGCGCCGCTGGGGCCGATGTATCAGGCGGGGACGCTGTCGGGGAATCCGCTGGCGATGGCGGCAGGTTGCGCGATGCTGAAGCAACTGCGAGACAAGAAGGCGGATATTTATCCACAGTTGGAGAAGCGGAGCGCGGAGTTGGTGGACGGCGTCGTGGCGGCCGCGAAAGAGGCGGGCGTGGCGCTGTGCTCGAATCGCGTCGGGTCGATGTTTACGTGGTTCTTTCAGGATGGGCCGGTGACGGACTGGGATTCGGCGTCGAAATCGGATACGGAAAAGTTCGGGAAGTTTTTCGGTGCGATGCTGGATCGCGGGATTTATTTACCTCCGTCGCAGTATGAGGCGGCGTTTTTGGGTTCGGCGCATAGCGAAGAAGATGTGCAGAGGACGGTGGTGGCAGCGAAGGAGGCGTTGAAAGCGGTGAAGGGATAAGCGGGGGCTAAAGCCCTCTTCCGGGGTTGCTTAACGCGGCGCTTCAGCGCCGCTCTTCCACGTCACTCCCAATTTCTGTCTTCCAGCCTTCTCAAATCTGTTTCTTCCAACATTCTCAATCTGTCTCTTCCAACATTCTCTTCTGTCTCTTCCAAAATTCTCAAGTCTCTCTTTATCGAGCCGTTTCGCTGGCCAGCATTTGGGGAATGGTCACGAATTCGTATCCCTCTGCTTTGTAGCGTGTGATCAGTGCGTCGGTGGCTTTGACAGTCTGGGAGCGGTCTGCGCCCAATTGTTTGTGGCCTCCGTCGTGGAGGAGGATTACGTTGCCTCCGTGGATTCGGCGGGAGACTTTTTCTTCGATCACGTTGGCTGGCGGGGCATTCCAGTCGTAGCCGGTGATATTCCACATGATGGGTTGGAGGCCGAGTTCGCACGCGACGCGCAGGACCGCGGGACGGCGTCCGCCGAAGGGTGGGCGGAAGAGACTGGAGTGGGCGCCGAATGCGTCTTCGAACGCGGCACGGCAGGTGCTTAGTTCTTCACGGATCTCGGCGGCGCTTTTGAAAGTCAGCAGCGGATGCGTGAAGGTGTGGTTGCCGACAATGTGGCCGGCGCGGGCGACTTCGCGGACGATATCCGGGCGTTGCTGGACATAGCGGCCGACCATGAAGAATGTCGCGTGGATCTCGTGTTTCGCGAGGACTTCCAGTAAATGCAGAGTGTGCGGATCGTTGGGGCCGTCGTCATAGGTTAGAGCGAGCTGCTTTAGTCCGCGCGGGAGGCCGGTGAAAGTGCGACCGTACCATTGGCCGGTGGGGGCCATGGATTGGTATCCGGCGGCCACGGCAGCAGCGAGCGCGGCGCTTCCGGCGGCAATGGGGACGAACATGACGGGATTGTAGCGGATTGAGGAATTGGGAAATTTGTAATTGGGAAATCGAAGGACCAACGCACATTTGCCCATTCTGTGCGACTTTCCGGTGCAGCCAATCCCTGTTAACTCATCGCGCAATTGTCACTCGCGTTGGATTCGGGATATCCTGCCAGTTCCGGTAAACGTCTCACCTCATGGCCAATCTTTTCGAACTGCCCCGTTACATTGCGGTGGAAGGCCCCATTCGAGTGGGCAAGAGCACGCTGGCGCGCATTCTGGCCGAGCGGCTGAATGCGCAGCGGGTCATGGAGCCGGAGGGGAATCTGTTTCTGGAGCCGTTTTATCAAGGCGAGCGCGGGGCGGCGTTTCAGGCACAGTTCACATTTCTGGTGCGGCGATTCGAGCAGTTAAAGGCGCTGGATATGGGACCGCGATCGCAGCGGACGGTGGTAGCGGATTTTATTTTCGAGAAAGACAAGCTGTTTGCTTATCTGAATCTTACCGACCAGGAACTCGATACCTACAACCGCTATTACAATCATTTCCGCGAACAGTTGCCGACGCCCGATCTCGTCATTTATTTGCAGGCCACGCCAGAAGTCCTCAAAAAGCGGCTGAAAAAGAAAAATGCACCCGGGGAAAAGGCCGTGAGTGACGAGTACCTGCAGGAAGTGATCAAGGCGTACGAGCACTTCTTCTTTCACTACACTTCGTCGGACCTGCTGATTGTGAATACTTCGGAGATTGACTTCGTCGATCGCAACGAGGATTTGCAGGAGCTTCTGCGGAAAGTGACGGAGCCGATCAAGGGGACGCAGTATTTCCTGCCGCTGGGCGGGCAGGATGCGGTGGGGGCGTAAGCGCAGAATCTCTCAACTGAAGTAAAATTGCGCCAATCAAGTTCAGGAGGAGCGCATGCGCTCCGTTACCGTTTCTCTCGTTTTTTTCCTGTATTGCAGTGCTTCATTGTTCGCGCAGGACGAACATCACCACACCCTTACGGAGCAAGAAGTCGGCTCGATCCACTTCCTTACCTCTTGTAATCCTCAAGTCAGCGGCGACTTCAATCGGGCGGTCGCTCTGCTGCATTCCTTTCAATATGAAGATGCGCGGGTAGCGTTCGCCGGCGTCTTCGAGCGCGATGCGAGTTGCGCGATGGCGAAGTGGGGTATCGCCATGTCGCACTATCACGGCATGTGGGACAACGGCGACGCGGCCGCGGGCCGTCGTGCGCTGAACGACGCTCAGGCTGTGGCGGCAGGCAATCCGAAAACGACACCTCGCGAGCACGCCTATATCGCCGCGCTGGCGGAAATCTACCGCGAAGACGGCAAGGAGACATTAGTGCACGGGCGGGCATTTGAAGCGAAGATGGCGGAACTTCAGGCTGCCTATCCCCTTGACGATGAGGCTGCAATCTTTCATGCGCTGACGCTGGCGATTACGGCGCCGAAGACCGACAAGACATTTGCCAACCAGCGAAAATGTGGCGAGATTCTGGAGCCGATCTTTGCCCGGGAGCCGCATCATCCCGGCATTGCGCACTACATCATCCATTGCTATGACAATCCTGTGCTGGCGGAGAAGGGGCTCAACGCGGCGCGAATGTACGCGAAGATTGCTCCTGCGTCGGCCCATGCCAATCACATGCCTTCCCACTTATTTACGCGGGTCGGGTCGTGGGATGAATCGATCAGTTCGAATGTGAAGTCGGCAGAGCTGGCCGCGGCGTCGGAAGGCAACTCAACAAACGGCGAGGCCCGGGATCAGCGGCTACACGCGATGGACTATCTGGAATACGCCTATTTGCAAAGCGGCCGGGTAAGTAAAGCAAAGGCGGTCCTAGCGGAAATGAACTCGCTGAGGCCGATGGGTGGGCTCACGCTGACGGGCGATTATGCGGCTGCTGCGATTCCGGCGCGCGTCGCTATGGAACTTGGAGATTGGGAGCAAGCGAGCCGCGTCCCGGTGCGCGAGGAAGCTGTGCCCTGGGCGCAGGCGATCTCATGGGCAGCGATTGGAGTGGGAAGCGCGCGCTCGGGTAATCTTCCGCGAGCTGCCGAAGCGGAAGCGAAGCTGGCGGGGCTTCGCGACGCGACTGCCAAGCAGAACAACGTCTACTGGTCGAACCAGGTAGAAGTGCAGAGACGGGAAGTGGCGGCCTGGAGCGCGGCCTCGAGCGGCAAAATGGATGACGCCGTGAAACTCGCCCGTTCTGCCGCGGAACTGGAGGAGAGCATGGACAAAGCGGCGGTCACGCCAGGCGCAGTCCTGCCTGCGCGGGAAATGTTGGCAGAGATCCTGGCGAAGGGGAATCATCCAGCGGAGGCGCTGGTGGACTACGAAAGGGTGCTCAAGATCGCTCCCAATCGGTTCAATGCTTTGTATGGCGCAGCCCGGTCGGCGGAGCAAGCCGGCAATGAAACGAGCGCGAAAGAGTACTTTCAGAAACTGCTCGAAGTAGCCGCGGGAGAGGAGCGGCCGGAACTGCGCACCGCGCGAGAGAAGGTCATAGCTCTGAAGGCTTCGGCGAAGCCTTAGGGCACAACGGGGTCCGCCCTCGTACGATGGCTCATGCTCCGATGGGAAGGCGTAAACAGATGAAAAGCAAGGCATTGGAGGGCCTAGCCAAGCCCGTCTCCAACATCTAGAATAGCTTCAGCGTCATTGGAGATGTCGACGCCAAGATGCGTGACGGGCTCTATCCGGCGATGGCTGGAGGGGCACTGGAGGACATCATGAGTTTGACCCCGATCGGCGTCCGCCGCTTGGACGAATCTGCCCGAAAGATTACGACCGCAACCCTGCGGGAACTGAAAGTCCGGCACGATCCCATTACCTGCGTTACGGCTTACGACTACTCTGCGGCTCGTCTTGTCGACGAGGCCGGAGTCGAGATGGTGCTGGTTGGCGATTCGCTGGCGCAGACCATGCTCGGGTACGAGAACACGCTCTCGGTCACGATGGACGAGATGCTGCATCATGTGAAGGCGGCGCGGCGCGGGGTGAAGAGTGCGCTGCTGGTGGCGGACATGCCGTATGGTTCGTATCAGATTGACGCGAGGAGTGCGGTCGGCAATGCGGCGCGCTTTGTGAAAGAAGGCGGCGCGGAAGTCGTCAAGATCGAGGGCGGTGAGAAGCGGGCGGATTTGATTCGACAGATTATCGACGCCGAGATTCCGGTTGCGGGGCATATCGGGCTGACTCCGCAGTCGGTGAATGTGATGGGTGGATACAAAGTTCAAGGGAAGAATCTGAGCGGCATTGAACAGTTGATGCGCGATGCGGTGGCGCTCGATCGAGCCGGAGTCGCATGTCTCTATCTGGAAGGAATTCCGCGAGAGGTTGCGGCGATGATTACGGCTGAAGTCAGTGCGCCGACGATCGGAATTGGCGCTGGGCCGGATTGCGACGGGCAAGTGCTGGTGTTCCATGACATTTTGAACTTGACGTTTGGGCCGCCGGCGAAATTTGTGCGGCGGTATGGAGATGGAGCGGGACTGATTTCGCAGGCGGTGCAGGCGTTTCGGGCCGATGTACGGTCGCGGCAGTATCCCTCGGATGAGGAGTCGTATCACCTGCCGAAGGAGACGCGGGCCGGGTTGGAAACCGTGCTGGCGCGGAAGCGGGCCATGGGCCGGTAAGACCTTGGCCACGGATTTGCGCGGATTTTCACGGATATACCTGATTTTGTGAGGGAACCCCAGGGGGCATAATTTCGTATATTCCAATGGGCGGAACTGCGGCGAAGACCGCCATCGGTTTGCGCTCCTGAGGTGCCAGGCTAGAGGAGGTGGCCGACGATGCTTGCAAACTTTCTGTTTTTTCCTTTAGGTGGAATTGGGTTCAGCGCGGTTCTGTACTTCTTGCCTTCGATCATCGCGCTGGTGCGGAACAAGCGCGATACGCTGGCGATTTTCCTGCTCAATTTCTTTCTCGGCTGGAGCGTGATCGGATGGATTGTGGCGCTGATCTGGGCTGCGAAGAATGACGTTCCCGTCGCAGTGAGGTAATCTTTAAACTGTGATCGACTGGCGCGCCGGGTTAGCTGTGGTCCTGCTCACTGTTCTTGTGCTTGCATCCTGCTCGAACACGGATGCAGCCAGGGCGCCCGGTCCGATCGAACTCCTGCAAGCGATTCCGCCCGCCAACTCCGTGCAATACGACAAGGTCAAGGACATGCGGGAGTGGCGGAATCCTTACCTGATCGTGCGGGCGGATGGCGTTGCCCTGCTCGATACCGCGGACAGCGCGGAAATCATTTTGAAGCCTGAAGAGTTGTTGCCTGCGCTGGCGAAATTGCCGACGTCGTATTGGCCCTATGGGCGTGTGGTGGCTGCGGTCGAGAATGCGCGGCGGGGATCGGAGCAGGATGGGGTTGCGATCCGGAAGAACAAAGGGATTGTGGGCGGCATTTTGGACGGCGCGCATATTGCAGTGAAGTGGGTGCCTGCGGCTTGAGCGGCTGATTCAAATCTCCACCGGTTGTGAGGAACAGCGTCACAGCAGGCAGAATTCCCCACTTCTCGCGCACAAAACGCGCGAGAAATGGGGCACCCGGCTTGAGCATCCGGTGAAAAGTCGAGCTGCGCTCGATGGACAGCCGGGGGCGGCTGTCCCTACATTTTTCTTTTGAAAATCTGCACAACTATTGACGAGATGCGGACGGCTTCGCGGGTGCTGCGGAACGCGGGGAAGCGTTTGGGATTTGTGCCGACTATGGGTGCGCTGCATGCGGGGCATCTTTCGCTGGTGCGGGCGGCGCGGGCTGCTTGCGATGTGGTCGCGGCTTCGATTTTCGTGAATCCTACGCAGTTTGGACCGAATGAGGATCTGGCGAAGTATCCGCGGACGTTTGAGCGGGATTGCGGACTCCTGGAGCGTGAGGGCGTTGAGATAGTTTTCGCGCCTTCGGTCGCGGAGATGTATCCAGCGTTCGCGGACAAGAGTGTCCGCGCGACATGGGTGGATGTCGACGATTTGAGCAGCAGGCTGGATGGGAAGTCGCGGCCGGGGCATTTTCGAGGGGTGGCCACCGTTGTTGCGAAGCTGTTTCACATTGTCGAACCGGACGCGGCGTTCTTCGGACAGAAAGATGCGGCGCAGGTGGCGGTGATCCGGAGGATGGTGCGGGACTTGAATTTTGGAGTTGAGATTATCGTCTGTCCCATCGTGCGTGAGGCGGATGGGCTGGCGATGAGTTCGCGCAACGCGTATCTGAGCCCGCAGGAGAGAAAGCGGGCCGCAGCGCTGCATCGGTCGTTGCTGCGAGTTCAGGAATTGGCTAATTCCGGTGAGCGAAACTCTGCCAGGTTGAGGGCTGCCGGTTGCGAGGAGATTGCGCAGGAGAACGGAGTCCGTCTCGATTATTTTGAAATCGTGAATGCGGAGAGTCTGGATCCGGTCGAGGACGTTTCAAGGGGAGCGCTGGTTGCCGTGGCGGCTTTTGTGGGGGTTACGCGGTTGATCGATAACATTGTTATCAGTCCCGCTTAAGTTTTCCGCGAAAGTCAGCAGTGGTGGAATTTGGCTCGCGCGCCGAGCCGATACAGACTGAGATCCTTCGCTACGCCTGAAATGCGGCTACGCTCAGGATGACTCCGCCGATGAGAGGGCAAACTGCACCACTACCCGAAAGTCCCCACTTCCCACGCACAGGACGCGCGAGAAGCGGGCACCCGGACTAAACATCCATCGCATTAAGGATTGGGATAGATGAATTCGGGTGACGAGTCGTACCACCACGGGTTGTACCAGTAGGAGGGCCAGAGCCAGAACGGGTTCCACCAACCCCAGCCGGGGCCCCAACCCCATCCCCAGCCCAAACCAAGCCCAAAGCCGCAGCAGGCGAATCCGCCGAACCCGCCGTGGAACCAGGGACCGCGAAACCCGGCTCTGCCGCCAAAGCCGCGGTTGAAGGAACCGAATCCGGGATGGGCGTTTCCGGCGACCAGCGAGTTCGCGCCCCGGGCGCCGCCGAAGGAGTGCCATTGACCATCGGCGATTGCGGAATGAAACCCGTTCGCTCCTCTTCCTCTTCCATTTCCATTCATTCCGGAGCGTCCCATGGACGCTCGACTGAAGCCTGAACCGGACCTGGATGCACCACCCGATCCGGCTCTACCCGCACCGGCAGACCGTTCAAATCCATGCCAGCCGGGCGAGGCATTGCGGACGCCGCGTCCTTCTGACGACCAGGGCCGGTAGGCGCTGCCCAGGGAGGAGGAACCAGAACGCATGCCATAGGAGCCCGAGCGCATGCCGTACGAGCCATGAGATCCTTCGAAGCCGTGCGAGCCGCCGCCATATCCGGATGAGCGTCGGTATCCGCCGGAGAAGCCGCCGCCATGATAGCCGCCGCCGCGGAAGCCGCCTCCGGCAAATCCGCCGCCGTGAGAACCTCCACCACCGCCATGAAAACCCCCTCCCCCGCCGCCGTGGCCGCCGCCATGTTGAGCCAGGGCGGGAAGAGGGATGCATGCGAGCGCAAAGGAAGCGAGTGCCGAAAGAAGAAGGCTCGAGGTGGAATTCTGCATGGAAGTTTCCTCCACCTTACAATGGCGGGATTCCGCGACAGGGAGCGCGACCGCCGTGAATGTTACTGCTAAATTGGAGGCTTTAGCCAGCCCGAAAGTTGCCCCAGCGGGTTAAACCGGGCGCAACTCTTTCTATCAGGTGGGGTTATGATCGTTGGTCTGCAAGACATTCCCAACTCTACGGGAATGGTTCCATCCGAAGTTCACCGCCCGATCCTTGTGGGCGAATTCATGGCGAAGGAGTCCTTCCACATGAAACGCCGTCTGTACTTTCTGGTGATGTTTCTTGCCCTGATAACAGGGCTGATTAGCTGCGGAGGAGGCAATTCGTCTTCCGGGGTGAAAACCCCCTCGGTGACGAACATTGCCGTTACCGCGGCGGCGAATTCCGTGAGTGTGGGTTCGACCGCGCAGTTGACGGCCATGGCGAGCTACAGCGACGGATCGAGCAACGATGTGACGAGCCAGGCGGCGTGGACGTCGTCGAACACCGCGGACGCTACGGTTTCGGCGGCGGGAGTAGTGACCGGCGTGGCCGCAGGTACGCCGACGATCACTGCGACGTTCAGCGGGAAGTCCGGCGGCATGATGCTTACGATAACGACTACGGCGACGATTACCGGGGTTGCGGTGAGCGCGCCTTCCGGATCGGGAGGGTCGGTCAACGTCGGATCGACGCTGCAATTAACCGCGACGGCCAATTACAGCGACGGATCTTCGCAGAGCGTCACGAATCAGGCGGGGTGGTCTTCTTCGAATACTAATTCTGCGACGGTGTCTTCTTCGGGAGTGGTGACAGGCGTGGCGTCGGGATCCCCGATCATTACGGCGACCTTCAGCGGAAAATCGGGGCAGATCACGATCAGCGTAGGCAGCAGCTCTACGGTAACGAAACTTTCAGTGACGGCGCCGTTTTCTTCGACACCGATGGGGCAGTTTCTGCCGCTGACGGCGATAGCCACTTACAGTGACTCTTCGACACAAGATGTGACAAACCAGACAACCTGGTCTTCGTCCGATCCGGCGCTCGCGACTGTAAACACGCTCGGGGTTGTGCATGGCACGGCGGTCGCTCCGGACCTGACGATGACTGGAAAATTCGGTGGGCAGACGGCTTCGGTTTCCGTTTCGATTGTGAAGAACCCGCCTCCGTCGTTGCTGGTGATCACTCCGGGTGACGCATGGGCTTATCTGAACAGTACGGTGCAGATGACGGCGACTTATACGCCATCCGGCGGCACGGGACAGGATGTAACGAGCCAGACGACCTGGACTACCACGAATACGGCGAAGGCTACGGTCGATCCGACGGGGCTGGCGCACGGCCTGATGAGCGACGGCGAAGTAATTATTGCCGGCAACTACCAGGGGAATACAAACTCGACGCTGTTGACGGTTTCTCATGCGCCGCTGCCCGACAACACTCCGATCATGGACATGACGCCGGGGCAGACGTATATGGGATTCAGCGGAAATCTTTACGAGAACAACAGCAATCTGGCGCCCGCGGACCACGATTCGGATGGAATCGCGCTGGGCGGTCAGATCCAACCGCTGGATATCAATGGGAATCCGAATCCGAACGGTGCGATTGCGTTCATTTCCCTCGGATTGTCGAACACTTCGCTGGAGTTCAAAGGGTTTGTGCGGTATGTGAAAGATCCGTCGAGAAGTTCGCAGGTGAATCCGCGGTTGGCGGTGCTGAATGGCGCAAAGCCGAGCGAAGCGGCTTGTTCATACGTTGATCCGGTGCTGGCGCCGATAGATTTGTGCACCATTCCTCCTTACACGTCGACCGACACGCAGAACCAGTACGACCGCGTGCGGGATGAAGTGCTGGCCACTGCAACCACCGCTCCGGGAGTTTCGGCGGGGTGCGGAACTACGACGAATCCTTGCCTGTCAGAAAAGCAGGTGCAGGCGATCTGGCTGAAGGAGGCGAGCCCGGCGCCGGAAGAATCGGGATTTTCGACGTTGTGCAATCCATCGACGGCGGGATGCGTGAACGGCCCCACTACGACCGAGGCGGTCCACTTCGAGCAGCAGATCGGGCAGATCGTGCGGGCGGCACAGGCACGCTATCCGAACCTGAAGCAGGTTTTTCTTGCCAGCCGCATTTACGCGGGCTACATCATTATCGATAAGAGCCCGGAGGTGTTCGCCTACGAGTATGGATTTTCGGCGAAGTGGGCGATCCAGGCGCAGATTAACCAGATTCGCGGGATGGGGGTTGATCCGGTGGCGGGAAACTTGAACTACAACGATGGCACCGCTCCATGGATTGCATGGGGACCATATTTGTGGGCGGATGGCATGAATCCGCGCTCGGATGGATTGGTCTGGATCAAGGACACGGATTATCAAACGAAGGATTATCAGCATCCGTCGGACGCCGGGATTGCCAAGGTGGATGGGTTGTTGTTCACGTTCTTTACGAGTTCGGTTTATACGCCGTGGTTCCGGCCGTGAGTACACGTTGACCCCAAAGTCCCCACTTCTCGCGCACAAAACGCGCGAGAAATGGGGCACCCGTTTTCTTGGGCACTTCCTTTCTTATTCCATTCGAAGGGTTCGGGCGGGATCGATTCTTGCGATGCGCAAGGTTGGAAGATAACTCGCTGCCGCGGAGATTGCGAGCAGAATCAGCGGGACGATGGTCAGGGTCAAGGGATCGTACTGACCGACGCCGAAGATTTCGCTGCGCAGGAAGCGGACGGCGACGAACGAGAGGGCGAGTCCGGCGACGATTCCAAGGGCGGCGGATGTGGCGCCGACTGATCCGACTTTCAGCATGGCTTGATAGGCGGAAGATCCGAGCGCCAAGCGGATGCCGATTTCTTTGGTGCGCTGCGCGACAAGATTCGAGACCAAGCCATAGACTCCGACGGCTGAAAGTAACAATGCCAGTCCCGCGAGGACGCCGAGCAGCGTGACTTCGACGCGCTGGTAGATGAGATTTTCCGCGAGCAGGTCTTGCATGGAGTGGAATCCTGAAAATGGCAGCGAGGGATCGACTTTCGACAATGCAGTTTGCATGGCGGCGGTGAGGCCTTCGATCGGGCCGCTGGTGCGTACGATCCAGCTGGGCTGGAACCAGACGTGGGCGATATTGACGAGGGCCTGGTCGGTTTGTGTGGCGGGAAGATAGAGCAGTGACTCGGTCGCGAGCGGAGAGTCGCCAGTCATGCCGGGGCGCTTGGCGACATTTCCGACCACGCCGACGATGGTGTAGACGCGCTTGGAAGTTTCGATGTGGCGGCCGATGGGATTGGGATCGTTGAAGAATTGGTGAGCGAAGTCGGCGTTGACGACGGCTACGAGTTGAGAAGTTGAAGTGTCGGTGTCGGCGATGGCGCGTCCGGCGAGAAGCGGAATGCGGAAGGCCTGGAAATATTCAGGCGTGATGTAGGTCAGGCTGGATCCCCACTCTTTGCCGGCTAGTTGGCCGTCGAGGACTTTGAGGCCATCGTTGAGGCCGCGCTCGTAGGGGACACTCAACCCGACGGCAGCGCTCTCGACGCCGGGGATGCGGTGCATTTCGGCGATGCTCTGGTTGAGAAGTTTCTGGAACGAGGCCGCATCACGATAGCGGGCATCGTCGAGGGAGAGCTTGGCGGTCATCACATTCGACGCGTCGAAGCCGGGGGGAATTGTCCGCAGATAGATGAGGCTGCGAACGAAGAGCCCTGCGGCTGAAACCAGAACCACCGTAAGGGCAACTTGCCCGACGATCAGTAACTCGCGAAGGCGACTGGAGCCGCGGGCCACCGAGGGACTTCCTGCTGCCATTGAGGAGCGGAGATCGACGCGGCGGGTTTGAAGCGCGGGTAGAGCGCCGAATAACAAACTGGTCAGGAGGGAAGCGCCGAAAGTGAAGAAAAGCACGGGCAGGTCGATGCTTGCGCCGCCGAGCGGAAGCATGAAATCAGGGAGGAATCCCGGCAGAGCACCGAGTAGTGCGTAGGCGAGGGCGACAGCAAAAGTGGCGCCGATGAGACTCAGGAAAAGACTTTCGACCCAGAGTTGGCGAAGAATCGCCCAGCGTGTAGCTCCGAGAGAAAGGCGCGTGGCGATTTCCGGAGTGCGGCGAACAATGCGAACGAGAGTCAATCCGGCGAGGTTGGCGCAGGCGATCAGCAGGATTACTCCGACGGCCGACATGAGTCCCAGCACGGGGTTCCGCATGTCGGTGGCGAGATCGCGAGCAAGCGGCGAGACGTAGAACCACGCGCCGCCGTTTTTCGATTTGGCGATTTCGTCGAAGAGGCCTTTGTGCAGGTGCGAAAGTTGTGCGGAGACCTGCTGCCAGGTTGCGCCGGGAGCGAGACGCATGATGATTTCGCAGTTGTCGCCTCCGCATTCGCCGCTCTGGTGAGGCTGAAGGGGCGTCCAGAGGTCGGCGATTCCGGTGACCTGGGCCCGAGGAGGAAGAACTCCAACGACGGTGTAGGGGTCTCCTTTTAATGTGATGGGCTTGCCGAGGACCTGCGCATCGCCCTGGAAGACGGATTTCCAGAGGCTGTAACTCAGGATGACGGCATTGGGGCCGCTGGGGCGGTCTTCTTCTGCGCTGAAGCCACGGCCGAGGAACGGCTGGATTCCGAGGACGTCGAAGTAGTGCGCCGACACGCGCATGTTCTGTACATAGCGGATGCTGGTGCCGGAGGCCGAACTGGCTTGCAGGTTCACGCCGCTGGTGCCGCCGAAGGATGCGGCCTGAACGGCGGGGATGTTGTCGCGAACCATCTCCCAGGTTTCGCCGTCCTGGCTGTCGCTATCCTGTTGATAGAACTGCCCGGTTCGGGAAGACATTCCCTGCTGATGAAGAATGAGGACGCCGATGCGATCTGATTGAGGGTAAGGAAGGGGGCGGAGGAGGAATCCGTTTACCAGGCTGAACACTGCGGTATTGATTCCGACGCCAAGCGCAAGCATGAGCACCACGGCGACCGCATATCCGGGATTCTTTCGCAGTTGGCGGACGGCGAACCGAAGATCGTTGCGGAGCATAGGCACACCTCAGCGTATGTCAGTGCATTTTGGCAGCCATGAATGGAAATGCAAAACCTGCCGAAATAATTTCGATGATTCCGCGAGCGTGGCCTTTGGTGTCCGCTCGTGCAAGTAGGTGTTCGTTCGCGAATATGCATAGGGAGCCCTAGACAGTACGGAGAACAGAACGCGAGCTGCGCTCGTTGGACAGCCGGGGGCGGCTATCCCTACATGGGTGTTGTGGCGGCTGTTCCTCAGTGAGTCTGGTGGTATACGCAGAGAAAAACTGTCCGCTGGTGGACAGTCTAATCCCCTAGCGGACATTGAGGCTGTCGTGGCGCTGTTATGTTCCGCTCGGATCTCTCTTGGTAACAATCGCTTGCAGAGCTTCGTGAATGGCTTCGTAGTTGCGAATGGTTTATCCGATGGATATCGCCCGCCCTGAATTCAAAGAACGTAAACGGCGCAAGCAAATCGGAATTGCTGCGGTCGTCGTGGTGGTAGTTGGAGTTCTAACTTTTATCGTTTACCGGCTGCGGCCGGCGGCCCCGACGGTGGAGCGAGGAACGGTATGGACCGATTCGGTGAAGCGGGGCTCGATGCTGCGGCAGGTGCGCGGAATCGGATCGCTGGTTCCCTCGCAGGAGTCGGTGCTGCAAATTCCCGCGGAGACGGAAGCTACCGTCGTCCGCATTCGCATGCTGCCGGGATCGAACGTGAAACCCGACAGTGTGCTTCTGGAGATGAGCAATTCCCAGGTGGAGCAAGCGGCAATCGACGCGCACCTGCAATGGAAGGCGGCGGAGGCGGAATATCAGAGCCAGCGGCGCAAGCTGGAAAGCGACTACATGAACCAGAAGGCGTCGGCGGCGACGGTGAAAGCGGATTATTCGCAGGCGCAGTTGCAGTCGCAAACGGACAAGTCCTTGTTCGATCTGGGCGTGATCTCCGGGCTGGCTTACAAGAATTCCAAAGGCAAAGCCGATGAATTGACGATCCGAAACGATCTGGCGGACCAGAGCCTGGAGAGCACGCAGAAGGCGATCGACGCGCAGCTTGCCGAATTGCAAGTGAAAGTGGACCAGATGCGGGTGCTGGCGGAGTTGAAGCAAAAGCAGCTGGATGCACTGAAAGTTCGCGCGAAGATCGACGGCGTGCTGGTGGACCTGCCGCTGCACGTCGGGGAACACGTAGCTCCGGGAGCGATGCTGGCGAAGATCATCCAGCCGAACCATCTGATGGCCGAATTGAAGGTTGCCGAGACGCAGGCGCGCGATGTGCGGATCGGCGAGCCCGCGTCGGTGGATACGCACAACGGAGTGATTGCAGGCACGGTCATGCGCGTCGATCCGGCGGTGCAGAACGGAACCGTGACGGTTGACGTGAAGCTGACGGGAGAGATGCCGTTGGGTGCGCGGCCGGATTTGAGCGTGGACGGCACCATCGATCTGGAACGGCTGGACAATGTTCTTTACGTGGGACGTCCTGCATTTGGGCAGGAGAACAGCACCATCAGCCTGTTCAAGCTTGATGGAGACGGGCGCGATGCGACGCGTGTTCCGGTCAAAGTCGGGCGTGCTTCGGTGAATTCGATTCAAGTGGTCCAGGGATTGCACGAGGGCGACACCGTGGTGCTCTCTGACATGTCGCGCTGGGACAACACGGACCGTATCCGGCTTACGGACTAATCGAACGAGGAAAGCGGGAGCCGGGAAGATGCGGAAAATTGGCCATGGTTCGGGATGACCTCCAGGTGGATTGGCAGTCAAACCCAGCAGGCCGGTCGCAGTTTCACGAGAATTCAAAACAAATATTGAGGCGAACGATTCATGACTGACGCTACTGCATCCCTGATTCAGATCACGGACATGACAAAAGTTTTCTACACCGATGAGATTGAAACGCACGCTCTGTCGGGCGTTCACTTGTCGGTCAACAAGGGCGAGTACGTGGCCATGTCGGGGCCATCGGGCTGCGGCAAATCGACGCTCCTTTCGATCATTGGGCTGCTCGACACTCCGACCGGCGGACGCTATCTGCTGAACAGCAAGCCGGTGGAGAACCTGGACTTCGCCGAGCGGGCGCGGATCCGCAACCAGGAGATCGGCTTCATCTTCCAAAGTTTCAACCTGATCGGCGATCTCACGGTTTACGAGAATGTCGAGCTTCCGCTGACCTACCGGCAGAGAATGCCTTCGGCTGAAAGAAAGACGCGGGTGATGGAAGCGCTGGAACGTGTCGGCATGGCGCATCGCGTGCGGCATTATCCGTCACAGCTTTCGGGCGGTCAGCAGCAGCGTGTCGCTGTGGCGCGTGCGCTGGGCGGGAAACCTTCAATCCTGCTGGCCGACGAGCCTACCGGAAATCTCGATTCGCGCAACGGCGAAGCGGTGATGGAACTGCTGGCCGATCTCCATCGCGACGGGGCGACCATCGTCATGGTGACGCACGATCCACGCTTTGCCAAGCACGCGCAGCGCGAAGTGCATTTGTTCGACGGCAAGGTCGTGGCCGAAGAAGAGCTGAAAAAGCTGCTGGCTGAAGTGCAGGCATAAGCCCGAATTACAGAAAAGACGCACGCACTGCAATGGGGATCAAGCAAATTCCCGCGCACCACTACGCGCCAAAAGCCGATGAATACGCTCGTCCAGGACGTGGTTTACGGATTGCGAATCCTTCGCCGGAACCCGGCCTTCACTGCGGTTGCGGCGATTGCGCTGGCGTTGGGAGTTGCGAGTACGACGTCTATTTTCAGTGTGGTTGATCGGGTCCTGCTTCATCCCTTCCCATATCCCGAGCCGGAGAGGATTGTTTACATCGCTCCGACTGATCGGGAGACTGGCGGCACTACGGGCGCAACTTCGCCGGCCGACTATCTCGACCTAGTCGCGCAGAATCGCGTTTTCTCACAGATCGCCGCAGGCCGCGGATGGCAAGGGAATCTTTCCAGTGGAGACACTCCGGAGAGAATCCGCGTCACGATGGTGACGGCGAATTTCTTTCCGTTGTTTGGAGTGTCTCCGCTGAAGGGACGTCCGTTACTGGAAGACGACGATCAGGCTGGACACAATCACGTGGCAGTGTTGAGTTTTGGCCTGTGGAAGCGGCGATTCTCGTCCGATCCGTCAATCCTTAACAGAGACATCACGCTCGACGGCCAGCCTTACACAGTGGTCGGCATTATGCCGCCGGATTTCGCGCCCGACGGGTACGGAGAGCTGTGGGTGCCGTCGGCATGGGGAGTGCCGTCGCATCCTCTGGTTCCAAATGACGACCCACGACAAATGCGGGATCGTAACTATCTCGACGTATGGGGCCGGCTGAAGCCTGGCGTGACGTTCGCACAAGCACGCGCCGATATGAACGGGGTGGCGGCGCGGCTGTCATCGCAATATCCGGATTCGAACAGCAATCGCGGGGTGGGGCTGACGCTGCTCGAGGACTACACCGTTGGCGACGTGCGGCCGATGCTTCTGGTGCTGCTGGGTGCCGTTGGGTTCGTGCTGCTGATCGGATGCGCCAATGTCGCGAACCTGTTGCTGGCGCGTGCGACAACGCGGTCGCGGGAAATTTCGGTGCGGTCCGCGATGGGGGCGGGGCGGTTCCGGTTGATTCGGCAGTTGCTGACGGAAAGCTTGTTGCTGGCGGTGATCGGAGGAACGCTGGGAGTGTTGCTGGCGGCGTGGGCGATCCCGGCTTTGCTGGCTCTGAGTCCGGCTGAGATTCGCAGCTTCGGGCATGTGGGCATCAACCAAGAAGTGCTCGGCTTCAGTTTCGGATTGTCGGTGCTCAGCGGACTGTTTTTCGGGATTGTTCCCTCCCTGCAAACTTCGCGGGCGAACCTGAATGAAGGACTCAAGAAGAGCGAACGCGGCAGCACGGGGCGGACGGGGTCGACACGGTCTGCCTTGATCGTCGCCGAAATCGGGTTGTCAGTCGTGCTGCTCTCGGGCGCCGGGCTGATGGTCAAGAGCTTTGCGCGGCTGTTGCGCGTGGATCCGGGATTCGATGCGAGCCACCTGCTGGTATTCGACGTAGGATTGCCCTCCACTTCTACCCCGCAGCAGCAGGATGCTTTTTATCGAACGATCATCGAGCGATTGCAGGCTGTGCCGGGAGTGCAGTCCGCGGGCGCTGTGAGCCGGCTTCCGCTTTCTGGCGGGAACAGTTCGCGCTCGTTTTCGATTCCGGGGAGCGACCGCAAAGATCTTGAAGCCGACATTCGCATCAGCACCCCCGAGTACTTCCGGGCGATGAGAATTCCCTTGCTCGCGGGGAGAGGTTTCAGCGACCACGATGTCGAAGGCTCAGAGCGGGTCGCGATCGTGAATGCGGAGTTCGTGAAGGAGTTTCTCCCGGGACAGGACGTGATCGGGAGATATTTCACGGACTTCGGGCCGGGGAACGACAAGCTGGAAATCATCGGCGTCGTCGGCAATGTGAGGCACACGGCACTTGAAACCGCTCCGCGGCCGGAGGCGTACCTGCCATTCGGGCAAGCCCACTGGCCGTCTGTGTATGTCGCGCTGCGGACAGCTTCGTCCGATCCTACCTCGATTACATCGGTAGCACAGAACGCCGTGTGGAGTGTGAATCGCGGCGTTCCGCTGGCGAGAGTGCGGTCCATGGAGGACCTCGTATCGGCCTCAGTGCTGCAGCGTAAGTTCACGATGCTGTTGCTGGCCATCTTTGCGGGGCTGGCGCTGTTGCTGGCGGCGATCGGGATTTATGGAGTGATGTCGTACGCGGTTTCGCAGCGGACGCACGAGATTGGAATTCGCATGGCGCTGGGCGCGCAGCGGAGCGACGTCTTGAGACTAATGGTCGGGCCGGGGATGCGGTTAGCTGGGGCCGGTGTGTTGCTGGGAATTGTCGCATCGCTGGGCCTGGACCGGCTGATCGTGGGGATGCTTTTCGGAGTGAGCGCGACTGATCCCGTCACGTTCGCTCTGGTCGCGATCGGGATTTGCGGGACTGCGTTGCTGGCGAATTACCTGCCGGCGCGGCGGGCGGCGAAGGTCGATCCCATGGTGGCGCTGCGATACGAGTGAGGAGTTGGATGAACATATTTCTTCAAGATATTCGTTATTCGTGGCGCGCGCTTCGAAGAAGGCCTGGGTTTGCGCTGCTTGCGATCTTCATTTTGGGTCTCGGCACCGGCGCAACTACGATCATGTTCACCGTCACCAGCGGCGTGCTGCTCAAGCCTCTGGCATATCCGGACTCCGACAGCCTGGTCACGGTGCACCTCCAGGCGGAGAAATTTGCCGACCGCTGGGGGTTCTCGTATCCGGATTTTCTGGATTGCCGGCGCGATTGCCGTTCATTTGAACGTGTTGCTGCCTGGACCTACAGCGGCGGAACGGTAACCGCACCGGGCGAACCGGAGTATGTCAACGGGCGCCGAATCTCGGCGGACCTTTTCTCTTTATTGCGCATTGAACTACTGAGAGGCCGTCCTTTTGAAGCGGCGGAGGACCAGTTCGGCGCGGCTCCGGTCGCGATCATCAGCACGCGCTTGTGGCAGCAGCGTTACGGCGCCGATCCACATGCTGTGGGCAAGCCGCTTCTTTATGACGGCGCGGCCTACACGATTGTTGGAATTGCGCCGGCTGGATTCCAATTGGAGGGTGACGCAGATGTGTTTACGCCGCTCGGCCAAAACAACGAGCCAAGGATGCGGTGGCGAGCCGCCCGCTTTCTTCACGTTTTCGCGCGGCTTCGTCGCGGCGTAACTCTAGCCCAGGCGCAGAGCGAACTCGCGGTCGAGAGCCAGCGCCTTGCCAAGGAATATCCCGGCGAGGATGGAGGCACCACCCTGGTGCCCCACCTGCTGCAATCCGAACTCGTGCGGGATGTCAGGCCTACGCTGTGGCTGCTTCTGGGTGCAGTCGGTGTGGTATTGCTCATTGGATGCGTGAACGTCGCGAGCCTTTTTTTGACGCGGGTGATTTCGCGGCAACATGAATTCGCGCTGCGGCTGGCGCTCGGGGCCCGTCGAGGACGATTGTTACGCCAGTGCCTGACCGAAAGCGGCGCGTTGGGAATTTGTGGCGGCACGCTCGGGTTGGTGCTGGCGGTAGTTGGCACGCATCCATTTATTCGTTTCTGGCCGGATCGACTGCCGCGCGCCGACGAAATCCACGTGGATTGGCGCGTTCTGCTTTTCTCAATCACAACTTCAGTCTTAACCGGACTTATCTTCGGACTAATACCAGCTCTACGAGCGAACAACAACGGCGCAATTGAGCAGACACTGCGTTCTCGATCCCGCAGTGTTGCAGGAAGCGCTCGCAGGCCATTGAGTGGCTTTGTCATTTGCCAGATTGCCCTTGCTCTCGTGCTGCTAAGCGTTGCCGGAGTCCTGGGGAGAACGCTGTTGCGTCTCTCCTCGCTGAATCCCGGAATTGACATTCACAACGTTCTGGCAGCGCGCGTGGCGGTATCTCCGGAGGCCCTCTCAAATCCTGCGAAAGGACGAGCTGATTGGCAAGCGCTACTCGATGACGTAAAGCGCGTCCCGGCAGTCAAGTCGGCTGCGCTCGCCGACATTGTGCCCATGCGCGAAGGCGAGAACGTTTTAACCTACTCGGCCACAGCGACCATTCCCTCTGCCAACGAGGCGCCGGAGGCGCTCGCGTCGGCAGTTACTCCCGATTACCTGAAGGTGATGCGTCTTCCCCTTTCGCATGGCCGTTTCTTCGATGAGAACGACAAGCTTGCGAATGCTCAAGTCATTGTTGTTGACGCAAACCTGGCGCGGCACGCATTCGGCGACGCGGACCCGGTTGGAAAACTCCTTTGGGTTCCAGCATTGGGTGAAAAGCCGGTCCAGGTTGTTGGCGTCGTTGGTCACGTGAGGCACTGGGGACTTGCAGGCGATGAGGTGTCGGCAATTCAGGACCAATTTTATTATCCGCTTGCCCAGGTACCGGACAACCTGGTTCGCCTTTTTTCTTCCGTTCTGTCCATTGTCATCCGTACTGATGTTCCGCCTCTGACGATGGTCCAAGCATTGCAGAGGCAGGCGCACGGCACAGCGGAGGACCAGACGCTCTACGAGGTGCGCACGATGGAGCAACTGGCAAGCGCCTCTCTGGCGCAGCAACGATTTCTGCTGTTTATTTTTGGGATGTTCTCCGGGCTGGCGCTGTTGCTCGCGTGCGTCGGTATTTACAGCGTGGTTTCATATCTCACTGGTCAACGCGTACCGGAGTTCGGAGTCCGTATCGCGGTGGGCGCGAATTCCGCGGACATCCTCAGGCTCATACTCCGCGAGAGCCTGATGGTCATTTTCGCCGGAATCGCGGTTGGAGTTTTGGGTTCGATTGCGATGCAGCATGTTGTGCAACGTTTGGTTCCGGTTGCTCAGGCTCCGCTGGCCTCCACGTTTGCTCTGGTCCTGCCAGTTCTGATCGCAGTTGCGGTGTTTGCGAGCTACATTCCCGCCCGGCGGGCGGCGAAGGTCGATCCGATGGTGGCTTTGCGGTACGAGTGAGGCAAGCGATGGAAACCTTGTTTCAAGATCTGCGGTATGCAATTCGCCAGTTGCGAAAGAGCCCCGGCTTTGCCGCGGTTGCGATCGCGACGCTAGCGCTGGGGATCGGCGTCAACACGATTATCTTCAGCGTCGTAAATGGAGTGCTGCTTAGTCCTCTGCCATTCGCTGAGCCCGATCGACTTGTCACGCTGCACGAGAACAAGCCAAATTTTGAAGGCGGGTCGATCTCATATCCGAACTTCCGCGACTGGCAGAAGGACAACCGCACATTTTCTTCGATGGCGATTGCGCGGAATTATGGCTTCAGCATGACGGGGAACGCCGAGCCGGAGCAGTTGCGCGGAGAATTTGTTTCTTCAGATTTCTTCCCGACACTTGGGGTGAATCCCCTGATGGGTCGCGGTTTCGCGGCGGGCGAGGATGAAGTGGGCGCGGC
This sequence comes from Candidatus Sulfotelmatobacter sp., assembly GCA_036490405.1. Lineage (GTDB taxonomy): Bacteria > Acidobacteriota > Terriglobia > Terriglobales > Acidobacteriaceae > Sulfotelmatobacter. Next base: position 51,793 of record DASXDY010000037.1, read on the forward strand.
CCCGGTGGCGATGATCAGCGCCGGGTTATGGCGGCGCAAGTTCAGTTCCGCTCCTGACATCTTGAGCAAAATCATCACGCTTGATGGAAAGAGCTATCCCATCGTTGGAGTGGTGCCGGCGAATTTTCATTTGTCGATCCCAGGATTTCGCGATGGAGACGTGTATGTGCCGATCGGGCAGTGGAGCAATCCGATTCTGCTGCAGCGCGGCGCAGGATTGGGAATTCATGGGCTCGGTCGATTGAAGCCGGGCGTGACTCTGGCGCAGGCGCGGGCCGACATGGAAAGTGTGACCACGAGCCTGGCTGCGGCGTTTCCTGATTCGGACAAGAGCATTTCGGCGAAGCTGGTGCCGCTCAAGCAGCAGATGGTCGGCGGTGTTCGGTCTTATCTGACGGTGCTGCTGGCCGCGGTTGGATTTGTGCTGCTGATTGCAGTTGCGAATGTAGGCAATCTGCTGCTGGCGCGCTCGGCGTCGCGAGCGAGAGAGTTCGCGGTACGCGCGGCGCTGGGAGCAGCGCGAATTCGCGTGGTCCAGCAGCTGCTCACTGAAAGCGTTTTGCTCGGACTCGGCGGCGGAGTTTTCGGAGTGGCGCTGGCGGCGCTGGGAACACGAGCTGCGCTGGGGATATTGCCCGAGACGCTGCCTCGCGCTGAGGAAATTGGACTCGACTGGCGCGTGATGGTGTTTGCGGCAGGCATTTCTGTTCTCGCAGGAATTGTCTTTGGGCTTGTGCCTGCGCTCAAAAGCTCGCAGCCCAATTTGAGTGAGCGGCTCAAGGAAGGCGGGCGAGGGGCGAGCGGCACACGGCATCGGGCGCAGCGCATTTTTGTCATCGCCGAGATGGCGCTGTCGGTCGTGCTGCTGATTGGCGCTGGACTCACGATCCGAAGCCTGATGCAGTTGTGGCGCGTCGATCCGGGATTGAATCCGCATAATGTTTTCACATTCGGGCTGTCACTGCCGCCTTCCATGGTGCATGCGACCCCCGAAGAGCTGCGTAATGCGTATCGCGAGTTTGACCGCAGAATGTCCGCAATTCCCGGCGTGCAGGCTGTGTCGCAATCCTGGGGAGCGCTCCCGTTCGATGCCGACGACGAGCAATTGTTCCTGCTGGAAGGGCAGCCCAAGCCGCAGAACGAAAACGACATGAACTGGGCGATTGACTACATCGTCGAGCCCGGTTATCTGAAGGCGATGGGGATCCCGTTGCGGCGCGGGAGATTCTTCACGGAGCAGGACAACGAGAAGTCTCCGCTGGTGGTCGTTGTGGACGAACTCTTCGCACAGAAATATTTTCCGGGGCAGGACCCGATCGGCAAGCGGATCCAGATCAACCGCTTCAAGGGCCTCGCTGAAATTGTTGGCGTGGCCGGCCACGTCCGCCAGTGGGGGCTTGATGCCGACGATCAGCAGTCGCTGCGGTCGGAGCTGTACATCCCATGCATGCAGATGCCGGACGACTTCGTTTCGATGGCGCTGGGCTCGGAATTCATGGTGCGTTCCGATCAGGCGTCTGCTGGACTCGGCGACGCGGTGCGACACGCAAGCAGCGAAATCAGCAATCAGGAAGTCATCTATGGCCAGAACACGATGGATTGGTTGATCTCGCAATCGCTGGCTTCGCGGCGATTCACGATGATTTTGCTCAGCGTGTTTGCGGGACTGGCGCTCCTGCTCGCGAGCCTAGGAATTTACGGAGTGATTTCGTACACAGTCGCGCAGCGCGCTCCGGAAATCGGCTTGCGCATGGCGCTGGGCGCGAGACGCTTCGACATTCTTACTTTGATTCTTGGCGGCGGCGGCCGAATGGCTGTAGTTGGAGTTGCTGTGGGACTGGCCGCCGCATTTGGCCTGACTCGATTGATGTCGAGCCTGCTGTATGGCGTCAGCGCTTACGATCCGCTGACATTTGTCGCAGTCGCGCTGTTGCTGCTAATGGTCGCACTCACGGCTTGCTACATTCCGGCGCGGCGGGCGGCGAAGGTCGATCCGATGGTGGCTTTGCGGTACGAGTGAGGAGAGACATGAACGGATTTGTTCAGGATTTCCGCTATGCGGTCCGGCAGTTGCGCAAAAACCCGGGATTTGCTTTCACGTCCATCTTGATTCTGGCGCTGGGAATCTGCGCCAGCGTTGCAATCTTCGGATTTGTGGACGCAGCGCTGCTTAAACCTTTGCCGTACCGGGACTCGGCGCGGCTGGCGTGGGTGACGGAGAGCGTGGAGATGATTCCGCGCGCGGATCTTTCCTATCCGGATTATCTCGACTGGAAGAGGCTGAACCAGGTTTTCAGCTCCTTCGACGTTTATAACGGCAACGGCTATCTGTTGACGACGCCGACAGGGACCGAGCCGGTCCGTGGCGTGCGTGTCAGTGCCGGATTCTTTCGGACCCTCGGAGTCTCGCCCGCGCTGGGCCGGGATTTTCGTTCCGGTGAAGACCTGCCGGAAGCTCCCCAAACCGTGATGCTGAGCTACGCAACGTGGCAAAAGAGATTTGGGGGAAACAAAGATGTAATCGGCCAGACGGTTTCGCTGAGCGGCGCTCCGCACACGATCATCGGCGTCTTGCCGCAGGGGTTTCAGTTTGCTCCGCGAGGGGAAACTGAGTTCTGGACGTCGCTGCACCCTACAGATCCGTGCACCGTCCGGCGAAGCTGCCATGGCTTGAACGGAGTTGCTCGTCTGAAAGATGGCGTGACCTTCGAAATGGCTCGGGCAAACGCGAAGGCCATCGCGCGGCAACTTGAGTTGCAGTATCCCAACGACAATCGCGGCCAGGGAGCTTTCGTCGAACCACTCGCCGATCAGATCGTGGTGGACGTGCGGCCTCTGTTCCTGGCATTGCTGGCTGGCGCAGGATTACTGCTGGTCATCGCATGCGTGAATGTTTCGAGCCTGCTGCTGGTGCGGTCGGAGAGCCGCAAGCGCGAGATTGCCGTGCGCGGCGCGCTCGGGGCATCGAGACTGAGGCTGATCCGCCAATTTACTACTGATGGCTTCGTGCTGGTTGCAGCTGCGGCGTTACTGGGAGTGTTGGCAGCACAAGGCGCGATGCGGATCCTAGCCAGTTTGATTTCCAAGGACATGCTTGAATACATGCCCTACCTAAACGGCCTGGGCCTGAATCTTCACGTGCTGGAATTTGCCGCCGTGATTTCTTTCGTGGCCGTGATCTTGTTCTCTGTCACGCCCATGCTGCGTTTGCCCTTGTCGGAACTCAGGTCGGGGTTGGCCGAGGGCGGGCGTGGATACGCGGGCACGTTGTGGCGGCGTTTCGGAGCCAATCTCGTCGTCGTGGAGCTGGCGGTTGCAGTGGTGCTGCTGGTCTGCGCCGGACTGTTGGGGAAGAGTCTTTATCAGCTGTTACACGTGGAAGTTGGTTTCCAGCCCGACCATCTGGCGACCACGACCGTCGCATTGTCGGACACGGATTACGCAAAAGAACCGCAGCAGGTTGCGGCGGCGCGCAAGATTGTGGAGAGCGTGAAGGGCCTGCCCGGAGTTCAGTCGGTGGGACTCACATCGGTGCTGCCGGTCAGTTTCAACGGCAATACGCAATGGATCCGGGTCGTAGGCCATCCTTATAACGGCGAGCACAACGAGGTGAATGAACGCGACGTGAGCGCCGGCTTTTTTCCTACGATCAAGGCCCAGTTGATGAGCGGCAGATACTTCACCGACGCCGAAGATTCGACCAAGCCGCGCGTCTGCCTGATCAATCAGGCATTGGCACGGAAATATTTTCCAAACGAAGACCCGATCGGAAGGAAGATCGGCAACACCGACTTGAAACCGGACTCGATCTACGAAGTTGTCGGCATCGTCGGGGACGTGAAAGACGGATCGCTCGATTCGGAAATCTGGCCGGCGATTTACTACAACTTCAATCAGAATCCCGATACGTATTTTTCGCTGGTCGTACGAACGTCACAGTCTGAGGGGGCGATGCTTCCCTCGCTGGTGGCGGCGGTGCGCGAAGTCGATCCCGGAATCGGCACGCTCGACGTGATGACGATGGCGGACAAGATCAACAACTCGCCGACAGCGTACATGCATCGGTCGGCAGCGTGGCTGGTGGGCGGATTCGCCGTGCTGGCGTTGGTGCTAGGAGTGGTTGGGCTGTACGGCGTGATCGCCTATTCGGTCAGCAGGAGAACGCGCGAGATCGGAGTGCGCATGGCGCTGGGCGCGCAGCGCGGTACGGTTTATCAACTGATCCTGACGGAGGCAGCGTGGCTGACCGGAATCGGAATTGGGGCGGGTTTAGCGTGCGCAATCGGCGCGGCAACACTCATGCGCGGATTGCTGTTTGGCGTGCGCTCGTGGGACGCGGCGACGCTGTTGGCGGTTGCGGTGCTGCTGGCGGCCTCCGCAATGCTTGCGACTTATATCCCGGCGCACAGGGCGGCGCAGGTGAATCCGTCTGAGGCGCTGCGTTACGAGTGAGGAGTTATGGAAACACTGATTCAGGACATCCGTTACGGAATTCGCATGTTGTGGAAGAACCCCAGCTTCACGCTGGTGGCGGTTCTGACACTCGCGCTCGGCATCGGCGCGTGCACAGCGATCTTCAGTGTTGCGGACACGATCCTGCTGCGGTCGCTGCCTTACTATGAGCCCGATCGACTCGTGACGGTCACCGAGACATTGCCGCAGATGGGGACGGACGAAATCGGGGTCGCAGCGGGCGAATATCTGGACTATCGCAACCGGAATCGTTCGTTTGCGGAAGTTGCGGCTTTCCAGAGTGACGGATTCAATCTGACCGGGCAGGGCCAACCCCTGCGCGTCAATGGCGCGCGGGTATCGGCGTCCGCGTTCCCGCTGCTGCGGATTTCTCCAGAGCTTGGCCGCACATTTACCGCGGACGAGGACCGCGCCGGAAAGGTTGTGCTGCTGGCGCACTCGTTGTGGCAGCGCAACTTCGGCGGCGACGGCGGCATTCTCGGCAAGATCGTGAAGCTCGATGAGCAGAGCTACACCGTTATCGGTGTCATGCCGGCGACATTCCGTTTTCCGTTCGATGGCGCGCCACTTTCGGAGATGGCGGATGTGTGGGTGCCAATTGCATTCGATCCGCACCTGCTACGACCGGAAAACCGCACGCAGGAGTTCGGGGTTGGCCTGGTCGGACGACTGAAGCCTGGAGTGACCCTGGCACAAGCGCAGCAGGACATGACCGGCATCGCGCATGCGTTCATGCAGCAGTATGGATATTCGGGAACGATCCAGGTGGTGCCCAGGGTCTACGCGTTCGCGCACCACATAACGGAAAAGGCGCGCCCGCTGATCTGGCTGATGTCGCTGGCGGTCGGCTGCATTTTTCTGATCGCCTGCGCCAACGTAGCGAACCTACTTCTAGCGAGAGCGAGCCAGCGCCGGGATGAGATGGCGATCCGCGCTGCGATCGGCGCGGGAAGGCTGCGAGTATTGCGGCAATGCCTGGTCGAGAGCATGTTGCTGGCGCTGGCTGGCAGCGCCGCCGGAGTTGGTATTGCCGAAGCGCTGGTGTTCGGCCTCAAGCAGTTCGGTCCGGCGGACGTTCCGCGATTACAGGATGCCAGCGTGCATCCTGTGGCGTTGCTGTTTACGCTGGCAGTGTCCGTCATTTCGGCGACAGGCTTTGGTTTTGCTCCGGCGTGGCGGCTCTCGAAAACCGCTCCGGTAGATGCGCTGCGCGAGGCGCGCCAGACGGGGCCGGGACACGGTGCGCAAAAACTGCAACATTCGGTCGCGATCTTTGAAATGGCCGCTGCGGTCGTTTTGCTGGTCAGCGGGGGCTTGCTGCTCAAGAGCTTTGTTCGTTTGCTGAATGTTCCGACAGGGTTCAATCCAGGCAATGTATTCGTAGTGCGGACGATCTTCGATCCCGGGCGTTATCCCGATCCGGCAAAACGAGCGGCGACACAAAAACAGTTGCTCGACGAATTGGGGCATCTTTCCGGCGTCACTTCCGTGGCAGCCGCGAGCCATTTGCCTTTGAGCGATGTTCGGCAAATTGGATTCCGCCAGGAACATGCCGCAGCAGACGATTTCCATTGGGCGCAGAACTCGCTGGTGAGTCCAGGATATTTCCGAACCATGGGAATCTCGCTGCTGCGGGGGCGAGATTTTACGGAGCAGGACCTTCCAGAAAAGACGAATGTTGCGATTGTGAGCGAGACGCTGGCGCGGGAATACTTCCCCGGGCAGGATGCGATTGGCCGCCGTTTCGAGTGGGGAGGACGTTGGCCGTTCACGATTGTTGGAATTGCCTCGGATGTACGAATTTCGTCGCTCGACGCCGACCCGCCTCCGATGATTTATTTCTCGATGTTTCAGGTGCAGAGCGGGGTGAGCAGCCGCACTGCATTTGAGTTGCGAACAGCGAATACGGCAGGCCTGTTCGATGCAGTGCAGAGAAAGATCTGGGCCGTCGACCAGGACCTTCCGCTTTATCAGTCATCGAGCCTTGCCGACCTGGTTTCGGAATCTGTGGCACAACGGCGGTTCACCGCCTTATTGCTCGGTGGATTCGCTCTGGTCGCTTTACTGCTGGCGGCGACCGGATTGTTCGGCGTGATTTCTTATCTGGTTGCGGAACGCACCCGCGAATTCGGATTGCGCCTCGCGTTGGGCGCGAACCATGTCGACATTTATTCGCAGGTGTTGAAGCGTGCGGCGGTGCTGGGAACCACGGGATGCGTGATTGGGCTGGCGATTTCACTGTTGGTATCGCAAACATTGCAGGCAAGCCTTTACCGCGTGAGCGCTTTTGATTTGTCGACGTTCGCGCTGGCCCCTCTCGTTTTGTTAGCTGTGGCGCTGTTCGCCGCCTATTGGCCTGCGCGTCGTGCGGCAAAAGTGGACCCCATGGTGGCCTTGCGCTACGAGTGAGGAGGAGAGTGATGGGCAATCTGAAGCAGGACTTTGGTTTCGCGCTGCGGAAGCTGCGGAAGGACCCTGCTTTCTCGATGGTCTCGATTCTGACGCTGGCGTTGGCAATGGGGGCCGCGACTGCAATTTTCAGCGTGGTCTATGGCGTGTTATTGCGGCCCTTGCCGTATCGCGATCCCAGCCGAATCATGGCAATCTACGAAATCAACAACCGAGGTACCTGGTCGCGTCTTGCCGATCCGAATTTTGACGACTTTCGCGATCAGAGCTACAGCTTTCAGGCCATTGCAAAATACAACGCTGGCGACGCCTCCGTTTCCGGCGGCTCGCAGCCCACGCGCACAATCGTGGCGAGCGTGTCGTCGGATTTCTTTCGCTTGTTTGGGGTCGAGCCGATCATGGGGCGCGACCTGACTGCGGCGGATACTCATAAAGGTGCGGCCCCGGTCGTTCTGGTGAGCGATGGATATTGGAGGCGGTATCTCGGGGCGTCTACCGATCTTTCGCGGTTGCATTTGAAGATCGATAATGCGCTGTTCTCAGTCGTTGGAGTTCTTCCCGAAGGATTTCAATTTCCCAAGGATGCGGCGATTTGGCTGCCCGCCGATCTCGATGGAGAAAACCCGAGCCGCAGTTCGCACAACTACAGCGGAATCGCCCGTCTGCGGAATGGCGTCAGCGTGGAGCAAGCCAAGACGGAGATCAGCGCGATTGCGCGCCGCATTTATGCCGCATCCAGCGAAAAAAACGACTTTCTGAATAAGGATGCCATCGTGGTTCCGCTGCAAGAGTCCATCACCGGCGACGCGCGCCCGACCTTGCTGATCCTGCTGGGGGCGGTCGGATTCCTTTTGCTGGTGGCGTGCGCGAATGTGACAAACCTGCTGCTTGCACAGGGGTCGGAGCGGGAGCGCGAGCTGGCGATCCGCAGCGCCTTGGGCGCCGGCCGAGGTCGATTGATTCGACAGTTCCTCACGGAAACTTCTGTGCTGGCACTCGCGGCGGGGGGACTCGGCGTGCTCGGAGCCTACCTGAGTTTGAATGTATTGCTGGCGCTTGCTCCCGAAAACCTGCCGCGGCTCGATAGCGTTTCGATCAACCTTCCAGTGCTGGCGTTCGCTTTTCTGCTTTCTTCGGCAGTTGCGATCGGACTGGGCGCGTTCACGGCTTTACGGGCCACTTCGGGTGGTGTGCGCGAGAGCCTGGGTGAAGGCGGCCGCACGCAAGCTGGTTCTCAAAGCAGCCAGCGGATTGGGCGTGCCATCGTGGCGTCGCAAATTGCCATTACGCTCGTGCTGGTCGCCGGCGCAGGCCTGCTTGGGCGAAGCTTGATGAAAGTGCTCGAGGTGAATGCCGGCTTCCGCGTCGACAAGGTGGTCACCATGGATATTTCGCTTCCGTGGGAGGGATGGACTAACACCAAAGCCAAAGCAAGGGAGGCCGCTTTCTATTCCGACCTCATCCAGCGGCTTCAGCGGATTCCAGGCGTGCGTCAGGTCGGGGCAGCCAGCGGGCTTCCCATGGACGGCGGCCTTCCCAACGGAATGTTCATGCTCATGACGCCGGATGAGATGCCGAAGACTCCCGGCAGCGACGAAGAGTTAACGCGTCATTTCGATGTGCTGTTTCAACAAAAGCAACGCCAGGGCACTGCGGATTTCTGCGTCGCAACGAATGGATACTTCCAGGTCCTCGGCATTCCGCTGGTTCGAGGACGCGTCTTTGATGATCGCGATGTTGCCGACGCGCCGCATGTCGCGGTGATCAGCGAATCGCTGGCCAGAGAACGCTGGCCAGGCCAGGATCCGATTGGACACACGCTTGAATTCGGAAACATGGATGGCGACATGCGGTTACTCACGATCGTGGGCATCGTGGGAGATGTTCACGAATACGGGCTTGAGTCGCCTCCACAGCCCACTGTCTATGTGAATCTGTTCCAACGTCCGCGACCCGGCATCACGGTGGCAATGCTGAGCGACGCCGATACGCAACTGGTCACGACATCGGCGCGCGAAATCTTGCGCGAGCTTAATCCGGAGATTCCGGCAAAGTTCAGGACGTTTTCTCAGATCTATTCCGCCTCTTTGGGCTCGCGGCGCTTCAATCTGATAGTGATTGCATTCTTCGGAATTGTTGCCTTGCTGCTGGCAACTGCCGGGGTATTTGGCGTAATGGCCTACTCGGTGAGCCGCCGGACACGGGAAATCGGAGTGCGTCTGGCATTGGGAGCGCAGGGGCGCGATGTTCTAACAATGATTCTCGGGCAAGGGCTGCGCCCGACTCTGATCGGGGTAGGGGTTGGTCTTCTGGGATCGTTCGCACTCACGCGCACATTGAAATCACTTCTCTTTGGCGTCGCCCCCACCGATCCGCTGACGCTGGCTTCGGTCACGCTCTTATTAGTTCTGGTCGCATTGCTGGCGTGCTATATCCCGGCGCGGCGGGCGGCGAAGGTCGATCCGATCGAATCACTGCGCTACGAATGATGAGGATGAGCTTTCAATGAAGGGATGGTTGCAATGGCGGCCTGCTATATTCTGGCCCGCCGCGCGATGCAAGTGGATCCGATGGTGGCGCTGCGGAACGAATAGGAGATTGCGATGACCGCGCTATTTCAGAACGTGAGTTATGGCTTGCGCCAATTGCGCAAGAACCCCGGCTTTACGGCTGTCGCCGTGATCACTCTGGCTTTGGGAATTGGCGCTAACACCGCGGTGTTCAGCGTGGTGGACGCCGTTATGCTCCGGCCACTGCCTTACGACCATCCGGAACAACTCGTCGAAGCGGAATCGTTCAATTCGCAGAATCCTGGGAGTGCGGATAACTTCTCATATCCGGATTTCTTCGACTGGCGCGCACAGAACCATACGCTCGATCATCTGGTTTCATATCACGACACGCTGTTGGTGCTGACTGGACTGCAGCGTCCGGTACAAATAGACGCCGAGGTAGTTTCCTGGGACCTGGTGCAGGCGGTCGGCGTGCGTCCGGAACTTGGCCGCGGATTTATTCCGGAGGACGAGAAAAGCGGCACCAAGGTCGCCCTGATCAGCCACGGACTGTGCGAGTCGCAATTCGGCGGAGACAAGTCCATCGTCGGACGGGCCGTTCACCTGAGCGGAGATCTCTATACCATCGTGGGCGTCATGCCGAAAGCCTTTCGTTTTCCGGTGAGCCGTCCGACGAACGGCATCTGGACGACCCTGGCAGTCGACGACGACCCGAAAGACCCCAATTCGATGTTACGCAATCGCGGCGCTCATTTTCTGAGCGTGTTCGGAAGGATGAAGCCCGAAGTCAAGATTTCTCAGGTTGACGCGGACTTAAAAGCCATAGCCGCGAATCTCTCGCGGCAATATCCGAAGACCAACACACGGCATGATAGCGCGCGGGCAGTGAATGAAGTGGACGCCATGCTGGGCGACACGAAGATTGTTTTACTAGTCGTGCTTGGTTCAGTGGCGCTTGTACTTTTGATCGCATGCGGAAATATTGCCAACTTGTTGCTCGCACGGATGCGCGAACGGCAGCGGGAGATTGCGCTGCGGTCCGCGCTGGGAGCAGGGCGCCGTCGGATTGTATTGCAGTTGCTCGTGGAAAGTGGGGCGCTAAGCATTTGCGGCGGAATTGCAGGATGCCTGCTCGCGTACATGTGTACGCCGGCAATTCTGTTCCTGATCGGCGACAGTGTGCCGAGAGCTGCTGACGCAAGGGTTGATTTGCGCGTGCTGGGCTTCGCATTTGTTTTATCGCTTCTTACCGGGATCGTGTTTGGAGTTGTGCCCGCAATTTCCGGATCGCATACGGACCTGGTTGCCACCTTAAAGGAGGGCGGCAGAAGCGAAATCTTTGGACGGGACTGGTTGCGCTCGTCATTGATCGTGGGGCAGGTTGCGCTGGGACTTGTTCTCACGGCCGGAGCGGGACTGCTCATCACAAGCTTTTCCCGGCTGCTTCACGCCAATGAGGGATTCGATCCCGATCATCTGACGACGCTCTACTTCGAGTTGCCGGATGCGCAATACCTGAAGACGCGCCCGCAGTTTTATCGCGCCTACTTCGAGCAGGTGCGGGCGCTGCCGGGAGTGCAATCGGCTGCTGGCGTGATGGTGCTGCCGATGACTTACGAAGGCATGACCATCAGCTTTGAAAATCCGGAGCATCCGGTAGCTGAAGGACAGCGGCCAGCCGCCAGCACGAACGTCGTCACCCCACAGTACTTCAACGTGATGCAGATCCCGCTGCTGCTGGGGCGCGATTTTACCGAGCACGACGACGTGAATTCTCAACCGGTCATGGTTGTCAACCGGGCATTCGCCGACAAGTTTTTCCCCGGCGAAAGCATCCTGGGCAAGAAACTTAAGCCAGGTGCGGGGACGGGAAAGCCGGACGGACCGCCGTGGCGCGAAATCGTCGGCGTGGTGGGTAATATCCGGCTGGGAATGACTGAGCACGAAATGGAGCCGGCGGTGTACTTGCCTTCAGCGCAACTCGACACCTGGTGCTGTCTCTATTCGGTCGTCCGCACTGCGCTTGATCCGACCAGCCTGGGTGCAAGTGTGCAGCGGATTGTAGGCGCGTCCGACAAGGACATTCCCGTAACGAAGGTCCGCACGATGAACGAATTGATGTACCTGGAACTCGCCCAGCCCAGGTTTGCGGTGGTGCTGCTCGGCACATTTGCCGGACTGGCCCTGATCCTTACGGTCGTTGGCCTCTACGGAGTCATGATGTATTCGGTTTCGCGGCGCACACGGGAGATTGGAGTGCGGATGGCCCTCGGCGCACAACGGGCTGCGGTTCTCGGGATGATTCTGCGCGATGCGGCGATTCTCGTGGGGGGTGGGATCGCTATCGGGATTGGAGTCTCACTGGCATCGGCTACTGTTTTGAAAAGCATGCTGTACAGCACGGGCCCGCGCGATCCATTAGTTATGTCGGCGGTTTGCGCCGGAGTGGCATTTGTTGGACTTGTGGCTGCGTACGTTCCCGCGCTGCGGGCCGCAAAGGTCGATCCCATGGTGGCGCTGAGATATGAGTGAGGGGGTTCAGAAATGATCGGTCGGTTTCATGATTTCCGATTTGCGGTGCGGCGGCTCGTTAAGAGCCCGGGTTTCACGCTGGTTGCGGTGCTGACGCTTGGCCTGGGTATTGGCGCGAATACGGCAATTTTCAGCGTGGTGAATGGAGTGCTGCTCCGCCCCTTGCCTTTTCAGGAACCCGATCGTCTGGTGCGGGTGTGGCACATTCCGCCGTCGAAGAGCTTTCCGGGTATGACGGAATTCGCCGTTTCCGCGGCCAATTATGTCGACTGGCAGCGTCAGAACCGTGTGTTTGAAAGGATGGCGATCTATAGCTATCGCGGCTTTACCCTGACCGGAGTCGACAAGCCGGAGCGTATCGATGCCACCGCCGTGTCCGCGGATTTCTTCGGAACCCTGGGCGTCAGGCCGATGCTCGGCCGCATATTTTCGGCCGATGAAGATCAGCCCGGGCGCTCGAACGTAGTGCTGCTCAGCTACGCTTTCTGGCAGCAACGCTTCGGATCCAGTCCCGGCATTGTTGGCCGAAATGTTCTGCTTGATGGACAGAACTATCTGGTCGCAGGCGTGATGCCGCCGGACTTCCGTTATCCCGACTTCGCCCAGTTGTGGACCCCGATGGCTTGGACGGACCAGCAGAAGACCGTCCGCGGCGAGCATCATTACGTAGTGATCGCACGGCTCAGGCCGAGCGTTCAGGTTCCGCAGGCGCAGGCCGAGATGAACCTGATTTCTGACCGGTTGGCACAAGCCTACCCCGATGACGATAAGGGATGGGGCGCCCTGGTGGTCCCGTTGCATCAGGACTTGGTTCAGGATGTGCGTCCAGCCTTGCTCGTACTTTTGGGGGCGGTCGGCTTTGTACTGATCATCGCATGTGTCAATGTGGCGAACCTGGCTCTGGCGAAGACCTTTGGGCGGCGAAAAGAAATTGCCATTCGCACGGCGATGGGCGCGACCTCTGGCCGGGTGATGCGCCAGATTCTCGTCGAGACAGTTATTTTGGCCGTGGCCGGCGGAGCGGTCGGCCTGACATGGGCCCACTGGGGAGTCCGGCTCATTATGGGATTCCTCGCTGACCGAGTTCCGCATTTCGCCGAGATAAGCATCGACGGCAAGATTCTCGCATTCACCGCGATTATTTCGATTCTTACGGGCATTGCCGCTGGTGTGTTGCCGGGCTTACGTTTGAGCCGCTCGAATGTGAATGAGGCGTTAAAGGAAGGACTGGGCCGGACCGACTCTGACGCGGGCGGACATCGCACTCGCAATGTTCTAGTGGTGGCAGAAGTTGCCTTCTCCCTGATTCTGCTGGTGGGCGCTGGGCTGATGCTGCGCAGTTTTCAGATGCTGCATGACGTGAAGCCGGGGTTTGACGCGCACGGCGTTCTTACGATGAATGCGGCGGTTTCCGAAACTCAGTTTCCCCAAGCGCGACAGCAATCGCGCTTTTTTGAGCAGGTGCTGGATCGGGTAAGAAGCCTGCCGGGCGTTGAAGCCGCCGGAGTGATTGACGATATCCCGCTGAACAATAACGGGTCCCATCAGCCGATTGCGATCGAAGGCAGGCCCGTGGTGCCGATGGCGGAGCAGCCCGAGGTCGACGTGAGGGCCATCAGCGAGGGCTACCTGAAATCGATGCGGATTCCGCTGTTGCGGGGGCGCGACTTCACGGAATCCGATCTTGCCGGCAGGCCCGCGGTGGTGTTGATCAGTGAATCGATGGCGAAAGCATTCTGGCCGGGCGAGGACGCTCTGGGTAAACGTCTGACCATGACATTTTTCCCGGGCGAAGTCCGCGAAGTGGTGGGAATCGTGGGAGACGTCAAGCTGGATGGGTTGGATCAGGCCCGGCCGAGCACACTTCTTTATATGCCAGTCGGCCAGCTCTCAGCGCCCGCGATGGCAGCCTGGAGATCATTTCCGATGACGCTGGTGGTGCGCTCGGCAACCAGCCCCTCCAACATGGTCTCTGCGGTCACCAACGCAGTGCACTCGGTCGACCGCAATATGCCGCTGACCGACATCCTTACGATGGACGACTTGGTTGCCACTTCCATGTCCCCGCAGCGATTCAACATGCTCCTGCTGGGGGCATTTGCCGGCCTTGCGCTAATGCTGGCGAGCATCGGAATCTACAGTGTCCTGTCGTACAGCGTGAGACAGAGAGTACAGGAAATTGGAATACGGCTTGCTCTGGGCGCAAGCATTTCCGACGTGCTTCGACTCATCGTATTGCAAGGGATGAAGCCTGCGCTTCTGGGAATGGCCTTGGGATTGGTCGGAGCCTTGGCGCTGGGGCGGCTGGTATCGAGCATGGTGTATGGCGTGAAGACGACCGATCCGCTCACTTTTCTGGCAGTGGCGGGCCTTTTGGCAGCGATTGCGCTGCTGGCGAGTGTTATTCCTGCCTACCGGGCGGCGAAGGTCGATCCGCTGGTGGCGCTGCGATACGAGTGAGGTGCATTGATGGGAACAACAGTACTCGAAGATATCCGTTACGGCCTGCGTGTCCTGCGCAAAGCGCCCGGATTCACGATTGCTGCCGTGCTCACGCTGGCCCTCGGCATCGGCGCCAACACGGCGATCTTCACTTTGCTCGATCAGGCCATCCTGCGCAAGCTGCCGGTAAAGGAGCCGGATCGTCTGGTCTTGCTGCGATACACGGGCCGGAATAATGGATACTCGCATACGCGCTCGGATGATTCCTTGTATTTCTCGTACCCCACGTATCACGATTTGCGGGACCAGAACACCGTCCTTAGCGGACTGATTGCGACAGCATGGGCCGAGGTTGGCGTGCAATGGCACAACGAGCCCACGCTCGAGGATGCGGAACTGGTTTCGGGAAACTACTTCGACGTGCTCGGCGTGCGGCCGGCGCTCGGACGATTGCTCGTGCAGTCCGATGATGTGTCCCAGGAAGGGGCTGCGGTCGTAGTTCTGAGTTATTCGTATTGGCAGCGTCGTTTTGACTCCGATCCGCACGTCATCAATCAGGCCGTTCTGATCAATGGCCATCCGTTCACTATGGTGGGAGTTGCTGCGCCAGGATTTCACAGCGTCGTGTCGGGCGATCATCCGGCAGTCTTCGTTCCGATGACGATGAAACCCGAGATCACGCCGGGATGGAATGATCTCGACGTGCGGAGCTCTGTGTGGCTGAGCATTATTGGACGGCTCAAGCCGGGAATGCCTCGCGAGCAGGCACAGGCGGGAATCGATCCGCTCTGGTACTCGCTCCGGGTTCAGCGACTGAGCGAGATGGGCCACAGCTCCGAGCGATTCAAGAATGAATTTCTCAACTCGCACCTGTTTCTCGAAAACGGATCGAAGGGCGTGTGGAACAACAGAAGAAAAGCGAGGACATTACTAGTCGTAATGGGCATGGCCGGCCTCATGGTGTTGATGGCTTGTGCGAATGTCGGAGGGCTGCTGTTGGTGCGGGTCGCGTCACGTACGCGTGAAATTTCCGTTCGTTATGCCCTCGGAGCGAAGCGGAGCCGTGTGATTCAGCAGCTGCTGGCGGAAGGATTGTTGCTCGGACTCGGAGGAGGGCTCGCGGGGGCATTGCTGGCCCCGCAAATCTGCGGATTCCTGACTCGCATGCTGTGGTCGCAGAGCATTGGAGAGCTGGCGTTCTCGGCGATGCCGGATCTGCGCATCCTTGCCTTTAACTTCGGCCTGACTTTTCTGGTGAGCCTGCTTTTCAGCCTGGCGCCGGTAATTCAATTCTGGCGTCCTGACGCTTCCGTCGCCCTGAAACAACAGACGGCAACGATTGCGCGAGGGCCCTTGCGCATGCGGCGCGCGCTGACGGTTGCACAGATCGGACTGAGTCTGCTGTTACTTGTCGGGGCGGGACTTTTCGTTCGGACACTACGCAATCTCAAAACTCTCGACGTCGGTTTTGCCACGGACAAGCTGGTGACCTTCAGTGTGGACCCACGACTGGCAGGCTACCAGCGCGATCAGACGGCCGGCTTGTATCAACGAATTCTGGAACAGCTAGCCGGACTTCCTGGTGTGCGCTCGGTTGCGGCGACTTCCGATCCCGAGCTTGCCGACACCAATACAAGCAGCAACATCACCATCGCTGGTTATCGCGCGGCCGACAATGAAGACATGAATGTGGAGCACGAGAAAGTCAGTTCTGGTTATCTTTCTACGCTTCAGATGCCGGTGCTTGCCGGCCGCGGATTCTCGGACCAGGACAGGCTTGGCACGCACCAGGTGGGAATCGTTAACGAAAGTCTTGCCCGCAGATATTTTGGGAAGCCACAAGACGCTCTCGGACACTATTTTTGCTGGGGCGCAGGCGACGTCACTCCTGATATCGAAATCGTTGGTGTAGTAAAGGACGCGAAGCAT
This sequence comes from Candidatus Sulfotelmatobacter sp., assembly GCA_036490405.1. Taxonomy (GTDB): domain Bacteria; phylum Acidobacteriota; class Terriglobia; order Terriglobales; family Acidobacteriaceae; genus Sulfotelmatobacter. The sequence continues at coordinate 68,091 of DASXDY010000037.1, forward strand.
ACTACGCTTCGCTCCGAGGTCGGGCGCTCAATTTTTACGCCATTTCTCCAGGACAAAGAGGCCGGTACAAGTGTGACGGGGATGACGTTTTATCTGCGCACGTGGCAGGCTCCGGAGGCGGCCGAAAGCACGATCCGACAATTCATGCATGGATTCGACTCCAGGATTGTGCTCAATGACTTCCGCACAATGCAGGAACAACTGGAAGAGAATGTGACCACCGAGCGCGCGATTGCTTTGCTGGCTACTAGTTTCGGCGCACTGGCTGCGCTCATGGCAGCGATCGGCATTTACGGCGTGCTGGCTTATTCGACGGCGCAGCGGTTCCGCGAGATCGGAATACGGATCGCTGTCGGAGCTACGCGCGCGCGGGTGATGCGGATGGTACTGACGGAAGTTTTGTGGATGGCGGGGGCCGGCATAGTTATTGGAGCGCCGCTGTCGTTGCTACTTTCCTCGCTGGTTCGAACGCAGTTGTTCGGCGTGTCGGGAAGCGATCCGCTTACATTGTGCATGGTATGCGGAATCATCATGGCGGTGGCGGTTGCTTCGGCGGCGCTGCCGGCACGGCTCGCAGCCAAGGTCGATCCCATAGTTGCATTGAGATACGAATAGGAATTGGAGAAATCATCGATGATTCAGTTTAAGAATCTGGAACGCAGTTACAAAACGCCGGCGGGGCAGACTTGGGTTCTGCGGCGGATCAACCTGGAAATCCGCGAAGGTGAGTTCATCACCATCATGGGGCCATCCGGCGCGGGGAAGTCATCGCTACTGAACGCCCTCGCACTGCTCGACGACGCCTGGGAGGGCGAGTACTGGTTTCGCGAGGAGGCTGTGCATCAGATGAAGCGCAAGCAGCGCGCCGAGCTGGCGAAGAAAAACATCGGCATGGTATTTCAGAGTTATCACCTGCTCGACGATCTGACCGTGCAGGAGAATATTGACCTGCCGCTTTCGTATAAAGACATTCCACGCCGCGAGCGGCAGGGGCTTGTCGCCGATACGCTGGACCGGTTTCAGATCGTTGCCAAGAAAGACCTGTATCCCAGCCAGCTTTCAGGCGGCCAGCAACAGTTGGTCGGTATCGCGCGGGCGGTCATCCACAAGCCTCCGCTGCTGCTGGCGGACGAGCCCACAGGAAATCTACATTCGATCCAAGCCAAGGAGATTATGGAACTTTTCCGCGATTTAAATCAGCACGGCACAACCATTGTCCAGGTGACGCATTCGGAGGCGAATGCAGAATACGGAAGCCGCACGATCCAGTTGCGCGACGGGTGGTTGGTCGGAGACACATCCAACCCTGCGATCGGGCAACCGACGGAGGTCAGCGCATCGTGACCTCATTCGCAATGAGATTCGTCAGAGTTAGCCTGGGTTTAATCGTCACATGCGCAGACCTTCCGGCAGCATTTCCGCAGACACCGGAACCGCCGGCGGCCCCGAGTCAATCGGCGGTCGCGAGCACTCCGGCTCGTTCGCTTCAATTCAATATGCCCAAGTCGCACAATCCGCTGAACGCTTACGAGCCCGACTCGGTCCCGGAACCGGTCCTGACAAACTCGCCGCGTCTTGCGCAACTCGTTCAGGATGGGAAGCTCTGTCTTTCGCTGAAAGATGCAATCGAGCTGGCCCTCGAAGACAATCTTGATCTGGCCATCGCGCGCTATAACCTTCCAATTGCGAACACCGACATCCTGCGCACCGAGGCTGGGGGATTTTTTCGCGGCGTCAATACCGGCGTTGTGCAGGGAACTCCTGGCGGCGGCGTCGGCGGCTTTGGCACCGGGGCTCCCGGGGCGGGAGCGGGCGGCACGACGGGCGGCGCCGGCGGGGCGGGAGCTGGCGCGTCGGGCCTGGTGCAGTCCACGTTGGGCGCGGGTACTGCCGTGTCGTCGTACGATCCCTTCATTAGCCTTAATGGCGGCGACGAGCACCAGACTTCTCCGGAAGCCAACCGGCAGATTTATGGCGTTCCCTCGCTGCAAGCAAACACCGTACAGGTGAACGCGCAATACACCCAGGCATTTGCGACTGGAACGAGCATTGCTTTCCAGATGGGCAATGTGCGACAGGCTACGAACAGCCCGTTCTTTAACTTGTCTCCGACGCTGAGTTCGCAGTTTCGATTTCAGATCCAGCAGGAGCTGCTGGCCGGATTCGGCTTCGGACCGAATCTTCGATACCTGCGCATTGCGAGGAACAACAAGAAGATTTCCGACATCGCCTTCAAAGACCAGGTGATTGCCACTGTCACACAGATTGAAAACATCTATTGGGACCTGGTCAGCGCCTACGAGCAGACACAGGTGAATGAGCAGTCGCACGCCTTTGCGGAACAGACGCTGGAGAACACGAAAAAGCAATTGCAACTGCAAGCAGTTCCGGCGATGGACGTGATGCGCGCCGAGGCAGAGGTTTCCAAGCGCGCCCAGGACCTTACAGTCGCGCGGACGAGCCTCCAGCTCCAGGAGACGCTGATGAAGAACGCGATCACGAAGAGTCTGGACGATCCGGTACTCGAGGCGATGCCGGTCGTTCCGACCGACAAAATGGAGACTCTCGCCATACAGTCGACGCAACCGATCCAGGGCCTGATTTCGGAGGCGCAGAAAAACCGACCCGATCTTGCCGAGTCCGACATTGATCTGGTGAACCGGCAGATCAGCCGCAGGGCAGCACGAAACGCATTGCTGCCGTCGTTGTCGCTGGTCGGGTTCTACGGTGGATCTGGATTGGCGGGTCCGCTCAACCCCGTATATGACACGACAGACCTGGGCCCCAATAATTCGGAAGTCCCCACGAACTTCGCAGGCGGTCTGCGAAACGCCTTCAACAATTCTTCGCCGGACTACTACGTGGGGTTGAATTTGAACATTCCCATCCGCAATCGAGTCGCGAAGGCCGACCAGTTCCGCTCGGAGTTGGAATACCGTCAGGCCGAACTGCGCCTGGAACAGCTGAAGAAGCAGGTGCGGATCGAAGTGCGCAATGCGCAATACGCGCTCGACCAGACCGGTGCGCGGGTTGACGCGGCGAGGAAAGCGCGGGACCTTGCGCAGCGCACGTTCGACATCACCAAGAAGGAGCAGGAGTTGGGATCCGGCTCGATCTATCAGACCCTTTCAGCCCAGCGCGATCTTGCGTTGGCCGAACTGGATCTGGTCGGTGCGATGACCGTTTACGAAAAGGCCAAGGTTGAACTGGATCGGGCCACCGGCACAACCCTCGACCATAATGGCATACTGATTCAGGACGCGATCAGCGGTGTGGTCTCGCACCGTACGCCTTAGCAGATGCCGACGACCGTTAAATCCGGGGAAAGCGAACTGACGCCCTTCCGCCAGGAAGCGGAGGCGCCAGTGCGTATTCTGGCGGCGGACGATCAGGAGCACATTCTCGACGCGCTCGATCTGTTGCTCCGGCCGCAAGGCTACCGGGTGGACCGTGTCAGCTCACCGGAACTGGTCCGGGAATCACTCGCCAGTAACTCCTACGATGCAATTCTGATCGACCTGAATTACACGCGAGATACAACTTCGGGGCGGGAAGGGCTCGATCTTCTGTCCCAAATTGTGGCTGGGGACGCGAGTATTCCCGTAATCGTGATGACCGCCTGGGCGAACGTGGAGCTTGCGGTGGAAGCGATGCGGCGCGGCGCGCGGGATTTCGTGCAGAAGCCGTGGGAAAACGACCGGCTGGTTTCGATTCTGCGTACCCAGGTCGAATTGCACCGGGCGTTACAGCATGCGGCAAGGCTGGAAGCGGAAAACCGGTTGCTCCGTGCGGAGGGGCGGCCCGAATTTATCGCGACGGCGCCCGCGATGCAGGCGGTGCTCGACACCATCGCGCGGGTAGGGCCGTCGGACGCGAATGTGCTCATTACTGGAGAGCACGGGACCGGAAAGGAAGTTGTTGCCCAGACCCTGCACGCGTTGAGCGGGCGGACATCACGGGCGCTGGTGGCAGTGAATACAGGTGCGATTCCCGATGGAGTTTTTGAAAGTGAACTCTTCGGCCACGTGAAAGGGGCCTTTACCGACGCGCGAACCGACCGCATTGGCCGGTTTGAGTTGGCTGATGGCGGAACCATTTTTCTGGATGAGATCGGAAATGTTCCCCTGCGCCAGCAGGCGAAACTATTGCGTGTGCTCGAATCGGGCGAGATTGAGCGCGTGGGATCATCGCGTTCGCGGAAGGTGAATGTCCGCGTGCTTTCTGCGACGAATACTGACTTGCCGGCTGCATGTGCCGCGGGGCTGTTTCGGGAAGATCTGTTGTTTCGGTTGAATACAGTGGAAATTCACGTCCCGGCGTTGCGCGAGAGAAGGGAAGATATCCCGGTATTGGCGGCGCACTTCCTGAAGCGCTATGCATCGCGCTATCGGCGTCCGGTGCAGAGTTTCGACCAGGCGGCGATTCAAGCCCTGAAACAATACTCCTGGCCTGGGAACGTGCGCGAACTGGAGCATACGATCGAGCGTGCAGTGCTGATGTGCCGCACGTCAGAAATCCAGCCCGCCGATCTGTCACTGAGTTCTCAGCGGCCCCAGCAGCAGAATCTGGAGGACCTCAGCCTGGAGGCGGTTGAAGCCGTGCTCGTTCGCAAAGCGCTGCAACGCTTCCAGGGCAATGTGAGCCAGGCGGCGGAGGCGCTGGGCCTGAGCCGCGGCGCACTGTATCGCCGAATGGAGAAGTATGGGGTCTAGCGCCTTCGGGCCGCCCAAACGTCCGCGAAAACGAGCCCGCCTCCTCTACGAAAACCGCATCAGTCTCTATTCCTTCCTGGTCGCGCTGCCAGGATTGGTGGTTAGCGGCATTCTTGTCTGGATGCAACCCTGGAGCCTGGAATCGAGGCTCGCCTTGATCGGGGCTGAATTTTTCGTGTGGTGGCTGCTCGCGCTGGCATTGCAAGAGCAGACCACCAGGCCATTGCAGACCCTCGCAAATGTAATCGGGTCGCTGCGCGAGGAGGATTACTCGTTTCGAGCGCGTAACGCGGTTGCGGAAGACGCGCTCGGCGAGCTTTCCATCGAAGTGAATGCACTCGCCGACATGTTGTCGGACCAGAAGGTGCGGGCGATTGAGGCAACCGCTTTGTTGCAGCGCGTGGTGGATGAAATTGATGCGCCCTTGTTTGCATTCGACCCGGGTTCGTTGCTGCGGCTGGTGAATCCAGCGGGTGAGCACCTTTTACGGCAGCCGCGCGTCCGTATGATCGGGCGCAGCGCCGCTGAACTCAACCTGGAACAATGCCTTACCGCCGACAATGAGAGCCTTGTCGAACTCAACGTAAACGCCTCGCAGGCGCGATGGCTATTGCGGCGCAGTTCGTTCCGGCAGAAAGGCGTTCCCCACAAGTTGGTTGTACTGTCCGACGTCAGCCGCGCGCTTCGCGAAGAAGAACGCCGCGCGTGGCAGCGATTGATTCGCGTGCTCGGCCATGAGCTGAGCAATTCCCTGGCGCCGATCAAGTCAATCGCGGGGAGCCTCAGTTCGAGGGTCGCCACGACATCCATGGACGGTGACGTGCGCAACGATGTGCAACGCGGCCTGGAAATTATCGAAGCGCGCTCCGCCTCGCTCCATCGTTTTCTGGAGGCCTACCGGCGGCTGGCACAAATGCCCGCGCCAGTCTTACGCGAAGTGCGACTGGCTCCGCTGATTGCGCGCGTGGCAGGACTCGAGACCAGAGTCAAGGTGGGCGTAACACCCGGACCGGACGTAACGTTTCAGGCCGACCCGGACCAACTGGAGCAGATGTTTATCAATCTCGTGCGCAACGCCGCGGACGCTATTCTCGAGGCGAAGGGCGGTTCCTCGAAAGCCGATGGATTCGCGCAATCGGCGGAGGAGGTTGAAGTTCACTGGAGCACGAATGCCGACGACATTGTGATGACGATCGACGATCGCGGGCCGGGCCTGATGAATCCGGCCAACGTCTTTACTCCCTTCTACACGACCAAACCGAACGGAAGCGGAGTCGGGTTGGTGCTTTCCCGCCAGATCGCGGAAGCGCATGGAGGAAGAATCGAAATCAACAATCGCCGCGATGTGCGGGGTTGCACAGTCCGAGTCGTTCTGCCCAGATCGAGAATCAACGCCGCAACGGCCGCGGTTAATTTGTGATCGAGCAAAGAAAGAGGCGGCAGGCATCCGCCTCTTTTCGCTTATGCGACGATCTCGGCCGGTTCGATGACAGACAACGATTCCTCTTCATGGAACGCACGATGCGTTTTGGCGACCAGCATGTAGATCGAAGGTACGACGAACAACGTAAAAGCCGTGCCGATGATCATGCCGCTGACCAGCATGATACCGATGCTGTTTCGCGCGCCCGCGCCGGGTCCAGTCGCGAACACCAGCGGAAAGTGTCCGAAAACGGTGGCCGCCGTCGTCATCAGGATCGGGCGTAATCGCGTGCTGGCGGCGCCGATGATGGCTTGCAGTTTGCTTTGCCCGGTTTCCTGAAGATGATTGGCGAATTCGACGATCAGAATTCCGTTTTTTGCGATTAACCCGACCAGCGTGATCAATCCGACCTGGCTGTAGATGTTCAACGTCGTAAAGCCGAGGAACGAGAACATCAGAGCGCCCGACAACGCCAGCGGCACGGAGCCTGCAAGAATGATGAAGGGATCGCGAAAGCTCTCGAACTGCGCCGCGAGCACGAGATAAATCAGGATCGCCGACAACAGGAACGTTCCGAGAAACTTGCTGCCTTCGACGCGAAGCTGGCGTGACTCGCCCGCGTAATCAACAGTGAATCCCTGCGGAAGGTTCTTGGCCTGATCCTCCAGGAAGGTCAGCGCCTTGTCGAGAGGCACCGGCGGAGGAATGACGCCTTGAATTCGAACGGCATTCAACTGCTGGAACTTGTTCAGCGAGCGCGGCTCGGTTGTCGTCTTCAGAGTTGCGAACGTGGAGAGCGGCACAAGCTTGTCGGCCGACCCCTTCACGTAAATTTGTGAAAGTTGATCGGGGGTGAGGCGCTCGACGCGCTTTACCTGTGGGATGACCTTGTAGCTGCGTCCCTGAATGCTGAAGCGATTGACGTAATTGCCGCCCAGCATGGTCGCAAGGTCCGATCCAGCCTGGCTCAGATCAACGCCTTGCGAGCGAAGCTTGTCGCGATCGAATACGACTTCTGTTTGCGGCTGGTCGAACTTTACGTCCGTGTCGGCAAAGATGAACATGCCGCTCGCCATGGCCTTTTGAACGATCTGTTCCGCGAGTGCGCTCACCTGCTGCGGTTCCGCGGCCGACGCGATCACGAAGTCCACAGGGAAGTTTCCGCCTCCGGGAAGTGGCGGGGGAGTCAACGGGATCACGCGAATGCCGGCGATCTTCGACAACGGGCCTGTCGATTCGACCAGGAGTTGCTGCGTGGTTTTTTTGCGCTCGCTCCACGGCTTGGCGACCATGCCGCCGAAGCCGCCGTTCGGGTTCGTGATCTGGAAAACACTCCCGCTTTCCGGGAACGATTTGTAGACGTCGTAGACCTGCTTGGTAAACAGGTTGGTCTGGTCGATCGTCGAGTTTGCGGACGATTGAATCACGCCGAAGACGACGCCCTGATCTTCCGCAGGCGCAAGTTCGCGCTGCGAGAACATGTAGAACGGAATCATCAGAACGGCGACGATCGCCCACAATGTCAACACGACGGGGCGATACTGCAGGGTGCCCGTAAGCAATCGCGTGTACAAGTTCCTGACTTTTTCGAACTGACGATTGATGAAGCCCGCCAACCCGCGCTCGGTATCGCCGGCGCGCAGCAACTTCGAGCCCATCATCGGGGACAGGGTCAAAGCCACGATTCCGGAGACGACCACTGCGCCCGCCAGGGTGAAGGCAAATTCCCGAAACAGCGCGCCGGTCAAACCGCCCTGGATCCCGATCGGCGCGTAGACGGCGGCCAGCGTGATGGTCATGGCGATAATCGGGCCGACCAGTTCGCGGGCAGCATCTTTCGCCGCCTGGAAGGGCGTCTTTCCCATTTGCAGATGGCGTTCGACGTTTTCGACCATCACGATCGCGTCGTCTACCACCAGTCCGACCGATAGAACAATGGCGAGCAGCGTGAGCAGGTTGATGGTGAATCCCGCCGCGAGCATCAGGAATACGGCGCCGATCAGCGAGATCGGAATGGCGACGATCGGGATCAGGACCGAGCGGAACGATCCGAGGAACAGGAAGATGACCACGACCACGATCAGCAGCGTTTCCACGAGCGTGTGGAGCACTTCGTCAATTGCATCCTGAATGTAAGCAGTCGAGTCGTACGGGATGCCCAGCTTCATGCCCGTGGGAAGCTGTGCCTGAAGGCTCGGGACCTCGCTTCGCACACTCTTGATCACGTCGAGCGTGTTGGCGGTGGGAAGCACCCAGATGCCCATGAACGTTGCGGTTTCGCCGTTGAAGCGGACGTCCTGGTCGTAGTTTTCGGCGCCCAGCGAAACATCAGCAATCTCACCGAGGCGCACGACCACGCCTTTATCTTCTTTGACCACCATCTGCTTGAAGTCGTCGGGCGTGCGCAGATCTGTGTTCGCGATGAGGTTGACCGAAACCATCGACCCCTTTGTGCTTCCGAGGGCCGACAGATAATTATTTTTGGAAAGTGCATCGCGTACGTCGGAAGGCGAAACGCCGCGGGCGGCCATCTGCTCCGGTTTCAGCCAGAGTCGCATGGCAAACGTGCGGTTGCCGAGAATGTCGGCGCGCTGAACGCCGCTGATGGCGCTTAGTTTGGGCTGAACGACGCGAGTCAGGTAATCGGTAATCTGGTTCTGATCAAGTTCGTTTGAGGAGAATCCCAGATAAAGTGCCGCGAATTGCGTGTCGGCGGTTTGCAGATCAATGACAGGAATCTGCGCGTCCGGCGGAAGGTCGTTGCGGACCTGCGCGACTTTGGCCTGAATCTGCGTCAGCGCGGTGGTCGTGTCGTAGTTGATCTTGAGGTGGACGAGAATCGTGCTGAGCCCCTGCGCGCTGGTCGACTCCATGTAGTCGATGCCGTCGGCGCTGGCGATGACCCGCTCAATCGGCGTTGTGATGAATCCGCGCACGAGATCGGCATTCGCGCCGACGTAGACGGTCGAAATCTGAATCACGGCGATGTCGCTGCGCGGATATTGGCGCACGCTCAGGGAGCGAATTGCCTGGATTCCTGCAATCAGGATGACCAGGTTTACAACGATCGCCAGTACCGGCCGTTTTACAAATAAATCAGTGAACTTCATACACGCTCCTTACGTGTCCTGTGTTCTCTAGCGCGCTCGCTTTAGTTAGCTGTCTTCCGGGTTGGGAGCGGGATTGTTCTCGGGCTTCACCGTATTGTTCACCTGGATGGGGGCGCCATTGCGCAGGCGGAAAACACCCGAACTTACAACCTCATCGCCGGGGTTGACGCCCGAAATGATGGCTACCTGATCGCCACGCGAGCCTTCAATCTTTACGATCTGTTGGCGTACGCCGCGGTAGCTGTTGCCCTTCGGATCTTTCATATCGGTAATGATGTAGACCGAGTCGCCATACGGCGCGTAGTTGATCGCGGAAGCGGGCAGCGGGACAACCTCGCGCGGCTGGCCGAGGGGCAATTCCACCCCAAGGAACATGCCGGGCCGCAGTCGCTTGCTTTTGTTGGTGAGCGTTGCCTGCACTTGAATGTTGCGGGTCTGCTCGTTAACCACCGAGTCCAGCGCCGTAACTTTCCCTGCGAAGAACATACCGGGCAGATCGCTGTTGGTGACGCGAATGGCGCGCCCGGGCAGCACCTTGCCGGTTTCCTGCTGGGGCACTCCGAAGTTCACGTAAATCGGATCGAGCGATTGCAAGGCAACAATCGATTGCCCGGCAGCAAGATACTGGCCGAGGCTGACCTGGCGAATGCCGAGCAGGCCAGTGAAGGGAGCGCGGATTGTCTTGCGCGCGATCGCGGCACGAATGTCGCCGACCTGCGCTTCCGTGGCCTTCTGTTGTGCCGACGCGCTGTCGTAGTCGGAGTGCGAAATGACGCCGGCTTTCACCAGTTCCTGGGCACGGTCGTAATTTATCTTCGCGAGATCGCGCTGCGCCTCAAGGCTGGCCAGCTGTGCGTGCTCCTGGCGGGTATCCAGTTCAACCAGAACATCGCCCTCGTGCACCCATTGGCCGGACTCGAAATGGATCTTGTCGATTGTGCCGGGCAGATCGGCGCTGACTGTGACTCCCTGGACCGCTGCGGCCGTGCCAATCACCGACAACGTCGAGGGCCAGGTCTCTTTCTGCGCGACCACCGTGGTGACGGCGGTTGGCGGCATCTTGAAGTTCGCCCCTTGGGCAATGGCAGTCTCAATTTGATGAAACTTGAGATATCCGAGCCCGCCAACGATCGCGAGCACTGCCACCAACATGAGGATCATTCGTTTGGCCATACACTCTCCGAAAACAGGAAAAATGGGACTCTGCGTGGGCTGCGAGCAGCGCAAGACTGTAGGTGCAATAGATTTAGCGCGCTCTAAAAAAGATTCAGTTTTGAGCCTTATTTCGCGCGCGCCGGAGATGTCCCGGTTCTCTCGGTATAACCGCTTGCCGGGCATTGAGGTTACGGGCCACGAGCTGGTTTTACACAAGCAGGGTACTTTCGTTTACAGTATCGGGGTCAAAAGTTGACGAGGTGCGGGCGGGTCCCGGGGAGGCAAAATGAAAAAAGGCCTTGATACTCAAACGTCATCAGAAAAATCGGTTTCGCGGCGCGAGTTCGTCTCGCAGAGCATGGCCGCGGCAGTTGGCTTCACGATTGTTCCGCGGCGAGTCTTGGGAGGGCCGGGATATGTTCCTCCGAGTGACAAGGTGAACATCGCCTTCATTGGCGTTGGCGCACAAGGCACGCGGGTTATGTTGCATTTTCTCCACGAGCCGGATGTACAAGGTGTTGCAGTCTGTGACGTCAACAAGAGCGGGTCGAATTATCCGCAATGGAGCACTCACGAGTTCTGCAATTCTGTCCGCAAATTGCTGGGTGTTGACAGCGGATGGGATTGGTTGAGTCCGGACCAACCGATTCAGTTGAGCCATACTCTTTCGGCGACCGGCGGAGTGGCTGGCCGCGACCCTGCCCAGAAAATCGTGGAAGCTTGTTACGCGACCCAGCAGAAATCCGGGCAATATCGAGGATGCGCGGCATACAACGACTTCCGTGAACTGCTCGAAAAGCAGCAGGACCTGGATGCCGTGGTGGTCTGCACGGCGGACCATCTGCACGCCGCGGTTTCAGCCGCGGCCATGAAGAAGAAGAAGCATGTCTTCTGCCAGAAGCCCTTGACGCACACCATTTACGAAGCTCGGCGGATCGCGGAGATTGCCCGCGAAACGGGTGTCGCCACACAGATTGCAGTTGCCAACCAGGCGTCGGAGTCGACGCGCCAATTGTGCGAATGGATCTGGAGTGGCGCGATCGGCCCGGTGCGCGAAGTGAAGAACTGGTCGAGCCGCCCGTTCTGGCCGCAGGCGATTGAGCGTCCGAAAGAGACCGAGCCGCTTCCGGATGGGCTGGATTGGGACCTCTGGATCGGCCCCTCGCCGATGCGACCATATAACCATGCTTACTTGCCTTTCGTCTGGCGCGGCTGGACCGACTTCGGCTGCGGATCGCTGGGCGATATGGGCTCGTATAGTTACGATACTGTTTTCCGGGTGTTGAAGCTCGAAGCGCCAGATAGTGTGGAAGCGAGTTCGACTGACCGGTATGACGAAACGTATCCGCAAGCGGGGATCATTCGCTACGAGTTTGGAGCTCGGGGCGACATGCCGCCGGTCAAATTCACCTGGTACGACGGCGGCCTGAGACCTGAGCGCCCCGAGGAGTTGGAGCCGAACCGTCCATTCAAGAACGACAAAGAAGGAGAAGATGGTGAGGGGATGCTCTTCATCGGAGACAAGGGAAAAATTCTTTGCACGTTTAACGGAGGGAATCCGCAGATCATTCCGCAATCGAAGATGGACGCCTACAAACAGCCGCCGAAGACGCTGCCACGCTCTCCGGGCAACGAGCGCGAATGGCTCGATGCCTGCAAGGGCGGGAAGACGAAGCCCGGCGGCAATTTCGAGTTTGAGGGCATGGTCACGGAGACACTTCTGCTCGGGAATGTTGCGATGAACACCGGGCAACGGATCACGTGGGACCGCGCGAACCTGAAAGCGAACAATTCCGATCTTGGCCAGAAATACATCAAGCCTGAACGCAGAAGTGGATGGGAACTCTAGGAACCGGAGAGAACACATGATGGCAATTTCAAGGAGAGAATTTTGCAAAGTGGCGGCAGTTCAGGCTGGCGCGGTCGGCTTGATGGCGGGCGGAGCCTTCGAATTGAAAGCAAATCCGTTGGGATTGCCGATCGGATGCCAGACCTGGCCGGTCCGCAAAATGATCGCGCAGGATTTCCCGGGCACCATCAAGCAGCTTTCCGCGGCTGGATTTCAGTCCATCGAACTATGCTCGCCCATCGGTTACGCCGACAATGACTTCGGCGGACTTGCCAGGTATAAGGGCGCCGAACTGAAGAAAATTCTCAACGACAACGGCGTGACCTGTGTCAGTTCGCATTTTGGCATGGATGAATTGCGCAAAGACCAGCAGCGCTCCATTGATTGGGCGAAAGAGGTTGGCCTGACTCAAATGCTCGTGGCGAGCCTGGGAGGGCCAAAAAATCCGACGATGGACGACGTCAAAAAAGCGGCTGACGAATACAACAGGATGGGAGCGGTTGCCGCCAAGTCCGGCATCCAGCAGGGTCTTCACAACGAAGACTTCGAAGAGTCGATGGTTGACGGCAAGCGCACGTACGATGTGCTGTTCGAGCTGCTTGATCCGAAGCTGGTGAAGTTCCAGTTCCAGGTTTCGACCATCGCCCACGGTTTCGATGCGGCGGAATATTTCACGAAATATCCCGGCCGGTTTATTTCGATGCACGTGCAGGGATGGTCGGCTCCGGACAAGAAAATTGTCGCGGTAGGACAAGGCAGCCTGGATTGGAAGAAGATTTTCTCGGCAGCGAAGGTCGGCGGAATCAGAAATTACTTCGTGGAGATGAATCTGGATCTGATGAAAGCCAGCGTGCCCTATCTGCGCAGTTTGCAGGTTTGAAGAAAGTCCGTGCTAGCTGGCCGATTTCTCGCCGCCGAGTTCGCAGCCGGGGCACTCGGGGTTGTAAGCGTTGCCTTTGTAATCGAGTTCCTTCAGGCCTGCGGCCGAAGTGTAATAGCCGCGAATCGCCTCGTTGCGGAGGGTGTGAAGGAACATTCGCAGCGGATCCTCATCTTTCGATTGGGCGGCGGCCTGAAGAAGTTCCGCTTGTTGTTGACGGTCGAGTTGGCCGAATTTCTTGCCGTATCGTTCGCCTGCTGTTCTGTGCAATGCCGCGAATCCTTCACGCGCAGCGGTTGCGTGGTCAACTGTTTCCAGTTCGCGAACGTCCTGCTCGCCGTAATAGGCTACAGCAAGAGTGCGGTGCATGGGATCGAGATGCAACGCAGCTTGCCGAACCCCTTCGGCCGAATGAAACCACAAATCGATCCACTGAGCGACTTCCAACAACGTGTTCCCGTCTATTTTTCCCAAAACGATCTCGGTGATCTGGGTCACAATCGCAAATTCCTCCCGCGAGAAAAATCGGGGTTGAAAGGCCGGGCCGCTTAGAACCGCAAATTCGCTCTCGCTGCCGGGCGGCGGGATGACCATACCATGATGACTCAACGCGTGTACCATCGCGTCGGCGGATGGTTCGTAGAGGCCGGGAGGCAATGCCAGGGTCTTTTCCGTGTCATCGAAGATCGATGCAAGCGCATCCGGGACGAATCCGCTGACTCCCGCGAGTACTCCGACTTCGCCTAATCGCAACAGCCATTGCCTACGCGTGATTTCGCTTGCGATGTCGGCCAGCTTCTTCACAGTTCACCTCGCCGGAAGGATTGGGCGATGTGCTGCCCCGCGCGGGCGGAGATCGCCATGATCGTGAGTGTGGGCTCATAGCAGCCCTGCGTTGTGAAGACTGCGCCATCGGTGACGAATACATTGCGGGCATCGTGAATTTTGCAGTTGCGGTCGACAACGCTTTTATCCGGATTGTCGCCCATGCGTGCAGTGCCGCATTCATGGATGTTCTTGCCGAAGATGCTGATTTCCGGCTTGGGCTGAGTTATGTCCGTAAGCTTCATTTCATCGAGGATCGCTGAGATCTGCCCTGTCATCGCGAGCGCCATTTTCTTTTCGTTCTCGCCGTAGCTGGCGTCGATGTGAAGCGCGGGGATGCCCCAGGCATCTTTTTTCTTCGGATCGAGAGAGACGCGGTTGTCTGCGCTGGGCAGGCATTCGCCCTGGGCTTCGATCGCAAAGTAATAGGGGATCTCTGTGCGAACGCGTTCGCGCCAAGCGTCGCCGAACTCCGGCATGAGGAAGGCATGGCCATAGAGTTCCTGGCTCCCGTCGCCGTCAAAGCGATATCCCCGCAAGAAATTGGGATTGCGGTCTGCCCTCACGCCGGCGTTTACATATTTGGGAACGAGGAATCCGCACGGCCTTCCAGTGGCTTCTCGTTTGGAGGATCGCAGTCCAGACATGAACCCACCTGCTCCTTCGATGGTGAAGTGGTCCATGAGATAAAGCCCCAGCGCGCCGCCTGAGTTGCCGACTCCTTGAGGATGGGATGTCGATTTGGAATTGAGAAGGATTCGCGTAGATTCCAATGCACCCGCGGCGATGACCACGACGCGTGCGGAGGCCTCGCGATGATCGTGCGTGAGGCGGTCAATGTAATGAACACCTTTGGCACTCCCGCTCGCCTCCATGATGAGATCGCTGACGATTGCATCGCTGACCAGCGTGAGCTTTCCGGTGCGAGCCGCGGCGGGGAGGGTAACAGAAGGGCTATTGAAATAGGACGCGGTGAAACATCCTCGCTGGCATTGGTCGCAATAGTGGCAGGCTGGCCTGCCGTTGTGCGGAACTGTGAGGTTGGCAACGCGATCGGGTATCACGCGCCACCCCAACTTCCGCTCAATTACTTTCTTGGCGTGAAGCGATCCGCAGGAGAGATTCATTGGAGGCAGGAATCGGCCGTCGGGCATCTGCGGTAGCCCCTCACGAGAACCACTGACTCCGATGAATCTCTCGACCTGATCGTAATAGGGTTCAAGCTCTCTGTAACTTATGGGCCAATCATCGCCGTATCCGTCGCGGCTCGCCGCCTTGAACTCGTTGTCGCTGAAGCGGTAGCTCTCGCGGGCCCAGCAGAAAGTCTTTCCGCCAATCTGGCGGCCCCGAATCCACATAAAAGGCTTGTCGGCGGGGAAAGTATACGGATGCTCGTTGTCGTTGACGAAGAACTGATGGCTGTAGTCGTCGCAGGCGTAGCAGAGACGCTGCACTGGTTGATTTTCGAGCAACCGCTGCTGGTTGCCGAAGCCGCGGAACTTGAGTTGATAGGGCCAGATGTGTTCGGTGAAATCACGGGTAGGAACCCGGGGCGGTCCCGCTTCGAGCATCAGCACGGTCAGGCCGCGCTCGGCGACTTCTTTCGCGACCCACCCTCCGCTGGCGCCCGAGCCAATGACCAGCACGTCATAGTCGGTCTTGCCGGGAGTGGGCATAAGCGAGCCAGTCTAGCAGAGGCACCGGGATGCGGGGCCCGCAGTCCAACCTGGGACGACCGACAGCCCCTGCGGTGCGTTGTCTCGCTTGCTTGGGACAGGCTCAAGAGTGGCGGCTGTCCTGCATTCAAGAACTCGAACGCAGTTCACTCGATGTGCCGCCCGCGGCAGGGACGTAGCACTGCATTGTGTAGTCCATCACCATTCGGTCGGCATTGAAGCGCCAGCCTAGCGTGCGGATCGTGCGTTTCATACGCTTAATCCATCCGCGCGGAAGGCCGTCACGGTCGCGCTGGTAGTAAAGAGGAATCACTTCGTCGCGTAGCGTGCGCATCAGGTCTTCGCCATCGCGCGAATCGTGAACACTCAGGTCTGAGTGCGTTCTTCCCGTTCCGATCGCGAAGCCGTTCATGCCATCAAAAGCTTCGGCCCACCAGCCATCGAGAACGGAAAGATTCAATCCACCGTTGAGCACGACTTTCTGCCCACTGGTGCCGGAAGCTTCAAGAGGACGGCGCGGATTATTCAACCAGACATCCACTCCCTGCACCAGGAAGCGCCCGACGTTGATGTCATAGTCCTCGACGAATACGAACTTATCGCGAAACTTGGAATCGCGCATTAGTTGGGCGATTTGCTGCAAGATGCGCTTGCCGGGTTCATCCAGCGGATGGGCTTTGCCGGCAAATACGAATTGCACCGGACGGTTCGGGTCGTTGACCATGGAAGCCAGCCGCTCAATGTCGGTCAGGATAAGGTTGGCTCGCTTGTAAGTGGCAAAACGGCGCGCGAAGCCGATCGTCAGCGCGTCAGGGCTCAGCACTCGATCGAGCCGATCCAGTTCCTGGTTGGATTCTCCGCGACGGACGGCCTGGGCAACCGCCCTTCGCCGAACGAACTCAATCAATTGCGATTTGAGATTGAGGTGAGTTTCCCAAAGCTCGCCGTCGTCCACGCTCTCGATGCCGAGCCAGGTTTTCGCTTCGCTGCCCCGCTGCTGCCAGTCGGTGCCGAGATGACGGTCGTAGAGCCGGAACATCTGCGGCGCGAGCCAGGAGGGGACGTGCACGCCGTTGGTGATGTGGCCGATGGGGACTTCGTCCTCGGGTTTGCCGCGGAACAGGCCCGTCCACATGGCGCGGGACACTTCGCCGTGAAGGGCGGAAACGGCATTGGCGCGCCGGGAAAGCCGCAGCGCCAGTACCGTCATGCAAAATAATTCCTCGGAATTACTCGGATTTTCACGTCCCAGCCCGAGCAGGCTTTCCTGGGAAAGTCCGACCGATTCGCGCAGCGGGCCTATATGTTCCTCGACCAGCTTGGCATCGAAGCGGTCGTGTCCAGCCGGAACGGGCGTATGGGTGGTAAAGACGACCTCGCGCGAGACCCGAGGCACCGCCGCGTCGAAGGCGAGGCCTTCTTCTTCCATCCGCATTCGAATGGCTTCGAGCACAGCGAAAGCGCTATGGCCTTCGTTCAGATGAAAGACTCCGGGAGTGATACCGAGAGCTTTGAGGGCGCGCAGGCCGCCCACGCCAAGCAACAGCTCCTGGCGAATGCGAATGCGCATGTCTCCGCCGTAGAGGCGCGAAGTCAGCTCGCGGTCTTCCGGAGCATTGCCTTCGACGTCGGAATCGAGCAGAAGCAGGTCGCGGCGGCCTACTTTCACGCGCCAAACCTTGGCCTGGATGCGGCCGCTGCGCGTCTCGATTTCGATGACGACGGGCCGGCCATCTTTGCCGATGGCCACTTCCATCGCCATCTGATTCACATCGGTTTCGAGATACTCCTCGCGTTGCCATCCGTTGAGATCCAGATGCTGGCGAAAATAGCCTTGTCCATAGAAAAGCCCAATGCCCACCAGCGGAATATCCAGATCGGATGCGCTCTTGATGTGATCGCCGGCAAGGACTCCGAGACCGCCAGAATAAATCGGCAGAGATTCATGCAGGCCGAACTCCGCCGAAAAATAAGCCACGGGATGAGGGCGCAGAACCCCGGCATTCTTGGCGCCCCAGGTCCTGTCGGCTTCGCGATATTCCAGCAGGCGGCGATAGGCATAGTTCACCCGGCTGTGGAGCATGAGCTCGGTGGCGCGCGTTTCCAGCTTGGGCAGCGGATTCTCATTCAGCAGAGCCACAGGATTGTGATTCAGCTCATTCCATCGGGCAGGATCGAGATCGAGGAACACGCTGGCGGAGTTGTGGTCCCAGCTCCACCAGAGGTTACGGGCGAGGGTCCACAGGCGCTCTTGCAACGGTGCGATGAAACGGTCGAGAGTACGGGCCTCGCTGACCACAGGCGCTACTTGAGTGGCCGCCTCAGACAGCAAGCGGATTTCCTCTTCGCTGAAGTCCCGCGCATCGATCGTCTGGACCACAAGAACGCCCTGCAAAATTCCCCGATCAATCAGCGGAACCCCCAGGAACGACTGATAGGCGTCTTCGCCCGCGTTCCTGAAATATTTGAATCGGGGGTGAGCTTTTACCTGCCTGACGGCGACTGGCTGTACCTGTTCGGCCACCAGGCCGGTGAGACCTTCATTCACCGCCATCCGCAAGGTGCCGATGCACTCCCGCCGGAGCCCGATGGTGGCTGCGAGCACAAGATTGGCCCGGTCAGGCTCCAGAAGGTATGCCGAGCAAACGTCCGTGTGGAATCTCTTGGCGATCAGCGCTACCACATTCATCAGCGTTTCCGCCGACTGGCCACCCTCGGCGGAAAGATTCCCAATCTCCTCCGGAGTGAAAACGCTCTTGATTTCAGTTACACCTACAACTGGCTCCATGCTTCTGCTATTGACCTTTCCTGTCTGTCCTGAGGCACTTCCCGCGCTTGCGATCAAAGCCGGAGATTTCCGATTCCACAGGCGGAAGAAGCAACCATTGTAAGGGGTAAGCGCCAATTTGCGAACGGCGGGCGGACATCATTTTAGACAACGACTAAAGTTTGGCTCCGGGGTTCATTGAATGCGATGGCCCTGGCCGCAGTGCAAAAAAGCGTCGAAAAACGTCGGGAAAGCCGGTTGCTTGGAGTCGGAAGAAAGGGTAGAATTCTGCGCAATCCAGCCATGCCAGTGGAAAGCGGTTCCAGTCGTCCACTGGTGAACGATCCAGCAAATTTTTCGGTCCGGGAGTCCGTGTGTGAACCATGCGGCAGAACCAGGACGGAGCACTGCTTTCACCGCCACCGAACCAGCGCATAAGCCTTGCAACTCGACGAGCGATGGAGTTAGCAACCATGATCCGTTCGGGCAAACGATTTGTGAGGTGCGCCGCCAGTTTGACGGCGCTGGTTGTGCTGGGATGGATCCTGACGGGCCACGCCGCCGGCCCGGATTCCCAGGGAATGCCAACAGATTGGAGTCATCGGCACCTGATCTTTTCCCGGCCGGCAGCTTCAGAGCAAGCTGCACGGGTTGAGGGGGATCCTCGCTATTGGCAGCAGTGGGCACGACGCAACATCGTGAGCGTTCTCGATGCGGACGATCTCGGTTCCGGGATCTCTTCGATTGGCTTGGACTATCGGCATCGTGGGAAGGTGCAGCGGGATTGGTCACAGAATCTTGGCAGCGGAGGAACGGTCGGCGCGGGAAACTATCCGGCAAAATATTCGTTTCAAATCACCACTGCGAAGTGCGCCAACGCAACCCAGCCCGACTATGTAATCTTCAACACCGGCCTGACCGGCTCGGCGTCTCAGGCGAATATTGTCGCGTACGACAATCTGTACTCCGGATGCTCCGGGACCGTGCCCGGCGTCTACTGGGCCTACGATACCGGCGGGAAAGTGGTGACTTCTCCAGCGATATCGGGCGATGGCATGCAAGCCGCATTCGTTCAAACCAGTGGCGCGGCCGCAACATTGGTGCTGCTCAAATGGAAGGCGGCCAATGGAACGGTGGGCGCGCCGGTCGTGTTGACAGCGGTTTCCAACGCTTCGTACCGCACCTGCACAGTCCCCTGCATGACCACGATCGCGTTGAAAGACAACGTTGGCGTAGCGACCGACGACACGACGTCTTCGCCTTTCGCGGACTACACGCACGACACCATTTGGGTGGGAGGCACGCGCGGCTGGCTGCACAAGATCACGGGCGCATTTCGCGGAACACCGGCTGAAGCCACAACCGGAGGATTTCCCGCATCGTTGAATGCTGGCAGCAATTCTCTTTCCAGCCCAATTTCCGACTTCGCATCGGGGATTGTTTTCGTAGGCGATCTGGGGGGCTTTTTTTATCGCGTCAGTTCCACCGGGGCAGTGACGGCTTCGGGCCGGGTGGATCACGGAACAGGGCTCGTGGCGGCTCCGATTGTGGACTCGAGCGCCGGCAAGATTTACGTGTTCTCTTCCAACGACGGATCCGCCAGTTGTCCCGGGGCGAAACCTTGTTCGGCGGTCTATGAGTTCACGACCAGCTTCGGTTCAGGCACGACCGGGGCGAAGGCGACGGTCGGCGCGAGCGCGACCATACCCAAGCCGTTGTATGAAGGCGCGGCCGATAGCACCTACGAGGCGTCGGTAAACGCAACCGGGAATCTTTATGTTTGTGGAAATACGGGCGGAGTGCCGACGCTGTATCAGATTCCGGTCGCCGCGGGCACGATGGGAACGGTCGTCACCGGCCCGACACTGACCAGCGCCGCCACCGGTTGTTCACCGGTCTCCGATATTTCTAACCCCAATGCTGCGGGGGGCGTGAACGAATGGATTTTTGCGGGCGTTCAAGCCAATGGATCGGGTAACTCCTGCGGCGGAGCAGGCTGCGCCATGAATTTCACGGTCCAGCCGTGGCAACCCTCGACCGTCTATGTGGCCGGGCAAGAAGTGCTTGACACGCATTTTCAGGTGCAGGTAGTGCGCACCGGAGGAACATCACGAACCGCGGCTCAGGGACATCCCAACTGGAGTACGACGCTGGACGCAGCCACCAATGACAACACCGTGCAATGGAGGAATCAGGGGCCGCACCTGGCCGCGCACGCGGTTTGGCAATCAAGCCACGCGTACGCGGGCAATGCGGAGATCCTCGACAGCAATGGAAATGTGGAAATCGTCACCACCGCCGGAATATCGAGAACGGTGGCGCAAGGACATCCGACGTGGAGCGTGACCGTGCAAGGGCAGACCGCCGACAATACGGTGCGCTGGCGCAACGTGGGGCCGATCGCAACCTTCAGCCTGGCCGCTGCCGGTGGGCCAAGCGGCATCATCATGGACAACACGGTGGCTACAGGTACGCTGGCGGGAGCTTCCAAAGTTTACTATTCGACCCAAAGCAACCAGACTTGCGGCACGGCCGGCACGGGTGGCTGTGCGGTACAGGCATCACAAGCGGCTCTACAGTAAGCGGGCACAGACAGGACCATTCGTTATGAACGACTCTTCATTGAATCATGCGAGAATGCAGGAAGGCCGGAAGCCGTATGAGAAGCCATCGTACCGGTATGAGAAGGTATTCGTGACCTCTGCCCTTTCGTGTGGAAAGATTGGGACAACTTCGCTCGGCTGTTCGGGCAATCAGAAGGTATCATGAGTCCAGAGAGAACCATGGAGAGCGAAAGCCACGCCATCAAGTGCGAGCTGGCAGCCGAGGTCTTGCGTTCCTCTGGAAAGCTGCGGTTGCAGGTGGGCGGGTGGAGTATGCTCCCGACTGTTTTTCCGGGAGATACCCTGCTGGTCGAGCGGTATGAGAGTCGTGAAGTTGCCAAGGGCGATATCGTGCTTTTCAGTCGAGACCGGCGGCTTTTTGCTCATCGCGCACTCAGGAGCGGCAGTCGGAGCGGAGTTTTGACTCAGGGCGATGCAATGCCTGCTCCCGATCCGCCGGTGCAGGGCGAAGAAGTGCTGGGGAAAGTTATCCGGATTTCGCGAAACGGAAAGCACATTCAGCCGCGCAAATGGATGCGGTTCCGGGATCGGGCAGTCGCTGCCTGTGTTCAACGGTCCGAAGTTGCCGCCCGGCTGATTGTGAGTGTTCATGGTCTGCGCCAGACTTCGCCAGTTTAGGTACAACATCGAGTTCTTCCTTGCCGGAATTGACCACTGAAATCGAGCCTCTAAGCCTGGTGATTGAAATCGGGGGTATGCCGGTTCGCGTAAATACCACCGACTCGCGTTTCATCGAGATTCTCCAGGAGCGCTACGCCGGTTACATCGGTTCTATCTCCCAGGCTGCCGAAATCGAGTTTGATGTGGAGCTCAACGCACCCCGGTCTGCCGATCCTGATGCCGATGTTCGCGTGACGCAGCAGAATGGCAAGTGGACGCTCGAACGAGGAGATTTCCGGGCAGAGTGGGAGCCGGCGAGGCGGCGGGGCTGGATTCGGCAGACCGCCAATCCCTATTCTATCGACGCTGTGCTGCGCATCGTCCACACGCTGGTTTTGGCGAGGCAGGGAGGCTTCCTGCTGCACTCGGCAAGCGCGATCCGCAACGGCAAAGCGTTTCTCTTTGCCGGGGTATCGGAGGCGGGCAAGACGACAATCTCGCGTCTTGCACCGCCGGATGTGACGCTTCTCACCGACGAGATTTCCTACGTGCGCAAGCAGAACAAGGGCTATGTGGCTTTTGGAACGCCATTTACCGGTGAACTGGCGAAGCTGGGAGAAAATGTGTCCGCGCCGGTTTCCGCGCTGTATCTGCTGGCGAAAGGGCCTGAGAACCGGATCGAGCCGATTGCTCCAGCCGAAGCCGCGCGATCTTTGCTTGCGAATCTTTTGTTTTTCGCGGAGGATGAGGAACTGGTGCAGGCGGCGTTTCACTCCGCATTTGAATTTGTCAGCCGGGTGCCCGTTTCGCGGCTGACATTTGTGCCCGATGCCCGAGTTTGGGAGTTGATTGGATGAGCAGGCTTTATCTAGCGCGCAATCCGCGAGTGGCGGCCCGCAGCCTCGATGGCGAAATGATGATCATGTCGGGACGCGATTCGACTTTATTCACGCTCAACAAGACCGCAACCATTCTGTGGCAATCCGCCGATGGCGCGACGCCGCTGGACGAAATTGTGGAACAGCGCATCTGCGCCGAGTTTGAAGTCGAGCCTGCCGAAGCCCTACAGGATGCCGAAACGCTGGCGCGGGAACTTGCGACTCACGAAATTCTTGAGGTTTCCGAGCAGCCCATCGTTGAACGCCGGGCCTCCGGAGATTCCCGATGAGCGGCCTGCTCCAGGAAATGACGGCGAAGGCGCTCAAGCTAAACATTCCGCTCAACGTTCAGCTCGACCTGACCTATCGCTGTAATGAGCGGTGCGTTCACTGTTATCTGGACCATCACGACCACGGGGAGATGTCGACCGCCGAAATCACGCATCTCCTGGATGAAATGGCGGATGCTGGCGTTTTTATCCTGACGCTCAGCGGCGGCGAGATTTTCCTGCGCAAAGATTTCTTCGAGATTCTTGAGCACGCACGCCGCCTGATGTTTTGCGTCAAACTGAAGACGAATGCCGTCTTAATCCGCGAAAAAGAGGCCGCCCGGCTTCGCGGTCTGGGAATCGAGTCGATTCAGATCAGCATTTATTCCCATCGCCCGGAAGTTCATGATGCGATCACGCTGGTTCCCGGCTCACTGAAACGCTCGGTCGAAGCCATCCGGTTTCTGAAATCCCAGGGACTAAAGGTGATCATCGCGAACGTTCTGATGATCCAGAACATGCAGGACTACCAGGGTGTTCGCGCCTTGGCAGCCGACCTCGGGGTTGAATGCACGCTTGATCCCACCGTCACCCCGATGATGGATGGAGATCGTTCAGTCCTGGGCCTGAATGTGGATCCGAGTTCCCTGCGGCAAGTTTTTCGCGATGCCTCGCTTGTGGGCGATGTCGATGAGTTCTGCGCGATTCCCGCCCCGGCCGGCGAAGACGAACTGAATTCGACCCCATGCAGCGCCGGACACACGGCCTGCTACGTTTCCCCGTACGGCGACGTTTTCCCATGTGTGCAATTTCCGCTGCCGACGGGCAATGTCAGGAAACAGCGGTTCGTGGACATCTGGCGCGACTCCGACGAAATGAACGATGTGCGATCGATCCGGCTGAAAGATCTGCCGACCTGTTCCTCTTGCTCGCATGTCGGCAGCTGCACGCGCTGCCCAGGACTGGCATACATGGAAGGGAACATGCGCGGGCCGTCTTCGCAGGACTGCGAAAAATCTTTTGCGCGCACCGGCATTCCGTCGGCGAACATGCTGGCGAAGAAGCCAGCCTCGGCGAAGTTGGTACAGATTCGTTCCCAGCCCACTCCTGCCACAGTTTCCGCGTCCGCTGCGATTGCCTGATGTAGACTCATCCTCGCCCTTCAATCGAAATATGGTTGAGCATCGCCCAACCCTCGAGGCAGAGTGGTCTTTGCTGCGGGCTGCATGCTCACCGCATCCCGAGGAAAGCGCCGAATTAGAAAGTTCGCTCGTCCCTTCCATTCGCTGGGATGCACTGTTTCCTCTCGCCGAACAACATGGCGTTTTGCCGCTTTTGTATCTGGCGCTTTCGGGAGTGGAGAGTTCGGTTCCAGAGGAACAAATGCGTCGGCTTAAGCAGATGTATCAGGCGAATCTGCATAAAGCGTTGTTCCTCTCGCGAGAGTTCATCCGCATCGCCGATTGCCTCGAAGCCATAGGCATCGATTTTCTGCCATACAAGGGTCTCGCTCTGGCGGAAGCGCTGTATGGCGATATCGCACTGCGGCAGTCAGGCGACATCGATTTGATAATCCGGCTGCGCGACCTGGGCCGCATTCGCGAGGCCGTGGGCAAGATCGGCTACACGCCCCACACATCTCTTTCCCAATCCGAGCAGGATGCTTACCTTAAGTCGGGATATGAATGTGCCTTCGACTCTGCTCTGGGCCACAACCTGCTTGAAGTCCAGTGGGCGATCCAGCCGCGATTTTATGCAGTCGATTTCCAAATGGACGGTCTATTCGAGCGGGCCGTACCGACGAGCGTTGCCGGCCACGGCTTGAAAACACCCGCTCCTGAGGACTTGTTCATCGTGCTTTCACTGCATGCGGCCAAACACGCATGGGGAAGGTTGATCTGGCTGTGCGACCTTAGTCGGATGGCACAATGCCCGTCTTTGAACTGGCGATGGATCGGATCACAAGCACAGCGGCTGGGAGTGGTGCGAATCGTGCGGGTGGGACTGCTTCTCGCGAAGTGGCTACTGAGTGATGAGGTTCCGGCTGGTGTTGAATTGAATTTACCGGACGACCCCCAGGCCAATGGGCTCGCCGAAAAGATCGCGCGAACAATTATCGCGGGAAACGGAATTGATGTTGAGTCGCTCGACTATTTCCGTCTGATGGTTCGCCTGCGCGAACGAAAGGCAGACCAGTTGCGTTTTCTAAGCCGGCTTGCTTTCACCCCCGGCCCCGGGGAGTGGTCGGCGGTCCGCCTGCCGCGGGCTCTGTTTCCTTTGTACCGGTTGGTCAGGATTTCGCGGCTGGCGGCACGGGTTGTGAGCGGTTGAAATCCCCACTTCCCGCGTCCCTCTTCCCTTCGGTTCCGGCCCAGTTCCGCAGGTAAAGCGCAAACATCAGCGCGCAGCCGATCAGCGGCACAACCAATCCTGCTTTCAGCGTGGCGCGCGCGCTGGATGAAATCCCGACCATCCACGGGAGCAGCCCACCTCCAATGTTGGACAAGACGAACATCGCGGAACCAATTCGCGAAGAGGAAGCCCCGAATTCCTTGGCCAGCAGCGCAATGGTGATGGGATAGACCGCGGAGAGGCCGAGGCCCGCTGCGCAAGCGCTGACAAGCACGCCAGTCAGACCACCCGACCCCAGGAGTCCGGCCATGCCACCGCAGGCGAGGATCAGGCCAAATTTTGCGAGCGACACATCGCTCATGGCGCGAAGCAGCGCGGGGGCCAGAGATCTCCCTGCCATCAACGACGCATAAAAAAATGATGGAGTCATCAGGGACTCGGCTGGGCTTATGTTTCCCAGGCTTTTTGCGTAAGAGGCGATCCAGCCGCCGAAGCCGTTCTCGGTGCCGACATAGAGGAAGAATAGCGCGGCCAAAGTGAGGAAGGCCGCAAGATTCTCTTGCACCGTGGCCAGCGTTCCTGACGGGCTTCGGCGTCTGACATCGGGCTCAACAATATCGCGCGGCATCAGCGCAATTGCGATGAAAACCATCAGCGAAAATCCCGCGACCAGCGTTAAGAAAAGAGAAACCTGCTGATGCCGCGACGCGAGCGCTACCAGGAATGGACAAGCCACTGCCCCAGCGCTCCAGCAGAAATTGAGCCAGTTGAGCGATGCGCTCCGGCGCTCGGGATTTACTTCGGCGACGAGAAGATTGGCCGCCGGAACAGCAATTCCGAGCCCGCCTCCATATACGGCGATGCAGAAAATTCCCAAGAGCTTCGGGCCCTCCATCAAAAAGGCGATGCCAATAGCCATCAGGAAAATACCGAGCTTCATCGCGAAACGAAAGCCGAATCGGGAGACCAGCGCCCCGGAAAGAGCGACCGCACATGTGGAGGCCAGGTATTGCGCTGTGAACAGAGCGCCCGCCTGCGCGTAGTTCAGTGACCAGCGGGCGGACAAGAAGGGCAGCATGGGGCCGAGGAGCACGGTTCCGATCCCGATCGGAACGAACGACACATAGGCAGCCCGCGTGAGAATGGCCGCCGATCTTTCGGATTTGAACGAAGACATGAAAGGGATCAGCCAGAAGAATCAGTGTCCCGCCATGCTAGCAGGAGCCTGCGGCTTTAGCGGTAGATTCGCGAACAACCAACTCCGGCTCGATTGCGATTTCAGGGATGTACTCTTTCTTTCCTTCAATGCGATCGAGAAGAGTCTGGGCGGCGACTTCCCCCATGCGGTGCAGCGGCTGGCGAACCGTCGTCAGGCTCGGGCTATGAAAGGCCGCGCCTGGTATATCATCAAATCCCATTACAGAAACATCCTGCGGGACGCGCAATCCCTGTTCCTGAAGGGCGCGAATCGCCCCGATTGCTGAAATATCGTTGTAGGCAAACAGGGCCGTAAACTGCCTTTGACGCCCCAGCAGCTGCCTGGTGAACGGGTATCCGAGCATCGGGGTGGGATCGTCGGTATCGATCTGCATGGTCAATTCAGGATCGATATGCAGGCCGACCTCGGCGGCGACCCGGCAAATTGCTTCCCACCGGTCTTTGGAATCGGAACTCAAGGGATTGCCCCTCATAAACGCCACGCGTTCATGCCCAAGTTCCTTCAAATGATTGAGCGCCAGAACTGCGGCGCGCTGGTGGTCGAGCACGATATTCGTAACGCCCTTTAGTTTCTTGTGCCCCGCGATGGCTACGGTTGGAAGTGCGGGAGCTTCCTGGACTGTCGTGTCCACGGTAATGATGCCTTCGACTCCCCGTTCAGAAAGAAGTTGGGAGTATCGGTTCAGCAACGCCTGGTCGTGGCGGTGGACCACGGTGAGAAAGAAGTAGTCGCGCTGGCGCAGAAACTGTTCAATGCCGCTGATAATCGGCGAACTGTATGAGTCGCCGATCTCTTCGGCGATCACTCCAATCGTGTAGGTACGCTTGTTGCGGAGAGTGCGAGCGAAAAAATTCGGCCGGTAATTCAGTTCCTTGGCCGCGATGTGAATCCGGTTCTTGGTTTCGGGTGGAATGGAGCGGGCCGAGGGCGAGTCATTCAGAACCGCGGAAACGGTTCCCGGAGTCAGCCCCAAATACTGGGCTACGGCCTTTAGGGTGACTACTTCGGGCTTCTGGCCAGGCTTCTTCGTCGACACCATGCGTTAAATCGTTTTAAGTCATCGTTCTGACCGATCGGGCAAGCCGATCTTACAAATGCCAGGAACATGCCTGACTTGTACGCCCCCTAAGCGTAACGTTCGCTGTTCGGCTTCGAGCCGCTCAACGCGAAGAACAGAATGTACAAATAGCAGATTACCGGCAGGAAGAAAGCGTGATGAATGCCAATGTGGTCGGCAATCCATCCCTGGGCCACCGGAATAATCGCGCCGCCGACAATCGCCATGATCATGACTCCCGAACCATCTCCGGTCAGGGGGCCAAGTTCCGCCACGCCTAAGGTGAAGATGCTGGGGAACATGATGGAATTGAAGAAGCCCACCAAGATGATGCTCCACATGGCAAAGTGACCGTTGCTGAACATCGAGATCGCAACAAGCGCACTCGTGGACACGGCACAAATAGCAAGTAGTGCGCCAGTCGGCGCGGTGGCTTTGCCGCCGCGCAGCGCCGCCATCAACGCAATCGCCGCCGTCGCTATCGCCACCAGGATGAACAGAGGGCGTCCCGCAACCACCAACCACGCCAGCCATGTGAGGTTCGGAACGCCGGGCTGATATCCCAGCGGAAGACCGCGTTCAATGGGATAGGAGAGCAGGATCAGCGCAATGCTTGCCGCGGACGCCAAGGCCATGTATTTAGCCTTTGTACCCCCGAGGAAACTGGAACCAATGAATCTTCCCAGCATCGCCCCACCCCAATAGAAAGCGACAAAGCTTGCGGCAAGCTTTTCTGTAATACCACCGATTTCCGGTTGGCTGAAGTAATTTACCAGGAAGCTTCCAATCGCAACCTCCGCGCCGACGTATACGAAGATCGCGATCGCACCGAAGATCAGGTTGGGATGCTTCCAGATGGAATCATTGACCTTTTCTCCAAGCTGGTGCTGGGCATGTTCAATCTTCGGAAGTTTGAAACTCCCGATGGCGACTGCAAGCACAACCAAAGCGATTCCCAGGCCGACGTAAGGCATTTTGACGGTAGCGGCTTCGTGCAAGCGGAATGCCTGCAATGCATCGGGCGCGAGCGCACGGATCTCGTCCATGTTTCGCGCGGCCGTCAAGATGAACAGTCCGCCAAAAAATGGAGCCAGAAAAGTGCCCAGCGAATTAAAGGCCTGCGTGAGATTGAGCCGGCTGGAGGCGGTTTCCGGCTTTCCAAGGACCGTAACGTATGGATTTGCCGCCACTTGAAGGCAAGTGATGCCGGCGGCCAGCACAATCAGGGCTCCCAGAAACAGCGGGTACGAAGGCACGCTGGCGGCCGGTACAAACAGGAACGCCCCCACTCCCATCGTGAGAAGCCCGATGACCATGGAGCGCTGATATCCAATCCAGTCGATGATCTTGGCGGAGGGGAGCGAGAAAATGAAATATGCCCCAAAGAACGCGAACTGAATCAGCATCACTTTGGTGTAGTTGAGGTCGAAAATCGACTTCAGATGCGGCACCAGAATGTCGTTCAGGCAGGTGAGAAATCCCCACATGAAAAAAAGTGTGGTCACCGTGGCGAGAGGAACTCCGTAGCTCTGACTTGGGCCGGACCCGGCGGTGGATGAAGCCGTGTTTGGCGCGGCGATGGCCATAGGTTCTTTGTTCACCCTTGGGACGTGAATCGCAAGCGCGGTCATCATACATCGGCAGGCTGGCATTTTGCGGTTTTTCTTTCCCTGTACACGCGATGGAAGCCCTACAAAATCGTTTCTCTAACTTGACATCTCTGGTTCGTTGCCGGAAACTGCACTCCATTCGAAGCCTTATCCTTCGGTTTCTTTCTATGCGCAGAGTCCAGGCTTTTTCCCTCATCGTCGTGCTTCTCAGTTGTGCGGTTCCTTGGGCGCACGCTCAGAACAATGGGTCTCAGGTTGTCGTATTCAGCGAGCCGAAGTTTCCCGCGGCGGATTCTTCCGGGCCGTCGAGTTCCCAGATGGGAACCTTGTTTTCCGGGGCGAAACTCGCCGCGCCTGACCAGCTTGAAAGTGCGCTCGCCGATTCCGGATCCCATCTGCTGGTGTTGCCTTATGGCTCGTCAGTCCCGGAGGCTGAGTGGCCGGCGATCAAGAGTTTTCTCGATCGCGGCGGAAATCTGCTGGTTCTTGGTGGCCGGCCGTTCACTCGTTCCGCCTATCAGGACGCTGGCGGATGGCATTTGCGCGAGTACAGCGTACGGTTTAGCCGGCCGCTGATGATCGATCAGTACCAGGAAACTCCTGGTTCAGATGGCTCTCAGTTCCAGGCGAATCCAGATATTCCTTTGCAGCTTGCGGCGTTTGCGTGGAAGCGGGCATTCAGTCCGGTCATCCGGCTGAGCGCGGTGGATTTGTACCCACGCGGTGGCGCAACCGGCTCGATTGACGCCCGACTCGATACGCTGGCGTGGGGTACGCGGGGCGGGCGCAAGCTGTCCGCGCCTGTGATTCAGGTGGACCACTATCGCAATGGGTTTGATGGTGGGCGATGGATTCTTGTGGATGCGGAACTGTCGCATGATTTCTTCGATAATGCCCAGCTTGTTCACTCACTGGTCGAGCGCGCCTTGCAGGGCGCGGAAGAGTTCACCGTAACGCCCGTATTGCCGCTGTACCTGCCCGGAGAGCCGGCGCAGATCCAGGTGAATTGGCATACGGCGACTTCCGCCACCAAAGACCTGTCGGTCAAAATCACAAGCTATCCGGAATCCGACCCTTCCCAACGCGCCACATTTACCGCGGCGATCCCGGTAACCACGCCGGTTGCAATCCCTGCGCCAGCGAGCAAGGGACTCCAAGTCATCGAAGCACAGTTGTTCGAGAGCGACCATGTGCGGGCCGTCTATCACTCCGCCTTCTGGATACGTGACGAAGCTTATCTGCGTTCAGGCCCCCATCTTGGCGTTAACCATGACTACTTTGAACTCGACGGCCATCCTCTCGCTGTTGTCGGTACGACGTACATGTCGAGCGAAGTACAGCGTCTCTTCTTCGAGCATCCGAATGTCTATGTGTGGAATCAGGACCTCGCACAGATTCACAATGCCGGATTGAACATGATCCGCACCGGATGGTGGACTGGATGGGACAAGTTCTGCGACGAAAATGGCCAGCCTTATGAGCGGACCATGCGCACGCTCGAAGCCTATCTGATGACTGCGCGGAAATATGGCCTGCCGGTGCAGTTCAACTTCTTTGCTTTTCTTCCTGAGGTGCTGGGCGGGACCAATCCCTATCTCGATCCGCAGGCGATCCGGCGGCAGCAGACGTTAATCTCGGCTGTGGTGTCGCGCTTCCATGACGTGCCATTTCTAGCGTGGGATCTCATCAATGAGCCGAGCATTTCGCAGCACCTGTGGAAGACGCGACCAAACGGCGATCCCATCGAACTGGCAGCCTGGAACGCATGGCTGAAAGCCCGCTATCCCGACCGCGCGAAATTAGCCGCGCTCTGGAACATGCCCGCCGCCTCGGTTTCGGGCCCGGTCTCGCTGCCGAGAGAGGACGAATTTACTCCGCGCGGAATGTACGTCGGAGTCAACTCACTCCGAATGCACGATTACTTCTTATTTGCGCAGGAAGAATTTGCCAAATGGGCAGCCACGATGCGGGATACGATCCGCGCCACCGGTTCGCATCAGCTTGTCACCGTGGGTCAGGATGAAGGCGGAATCCAGGACCGGTTGTCGCCGTCATTTTGGGGAAGTTCCGTGGATTTCACGACCAATCACTCCTGGTGGCAGAACGACTATCTCCTATGGGATTCATTGGCCGCGAAGCAGCCGGGCGAAGCGATGTTGATTCAGGAGACGGGGCTTCAGCGGGAGCTGAATCTGGACGAGACCGCGCGGCGAACCCCGGAAAACGAAGCCGCATTACTGGAGAGGAAAATAGCGTCGGCGTTTATTCAAGGAGCCGGGGCCATCGAATGGCTGTGGAACACGAACTCGTACATGACCGAGAGCAACGAGACCCCGATCGGCGCGGTGCGGACCGATTACACCGAAAAACCCGAGGCGACTTTGCTTCGCGCCTTCGCGAAATTCGCTCCATCGTTGCAAGAGCACCTGCGTGATCCGCAGCAGCCTGACGTGGCCGTGATTACCTCACAGGCCGCACAATATTCGGTCATTGGGGACCTTCAACTCGAAGCGCAACGCCGTTCGGTTCGTGCGCTGGCGTATTCGCTGCATATTGCTCCCTACATCATCGCGGAAAATCAGGTCGAGAAATTGGGCGCGCCCAGGCTGGCGATTCTGCCTTCCCCGCAAGCGCTGGGAGATAACGCCTGGAAACTGCTCCTCCATTACGTGGAGGGCGGAGGCAATCTTCTGATTACGGGCCCGGTTGACCGCGATGAGCACTGGCAGATTGTCGATCGGGGCGGTGAACTTGCGGTCTCCGCTCAGGCGGAGCCGCTGGTTTATCACAATGCTGTGCTGCGCATGGGGGACCGTTCCATTCCGCTCGTCTTCGGCCAGCAACAGCAAAACTGGCTGGACTCGCTGCGCTTCAAGGATGGTTCCACCTTCATGGAGATTTCTCACGGGAAAGGGCGTATCTTTTGGGCCGCATATCCGGTTGAATTGAGCGAAGACATGCAATCCATCGCGGATTGCTACGGATATGTCGCTGACCAATTAAACATCAAGCCGGTGTTTAGTTCGCGCTCCCCGGTTCCACCGGGGGTTCTCGTGTTTCCCACTTTTTTGGCCGACTCGGTTCTCTACGTGATTGTGTCAGACTCAGACGATGACGCATCCATTGACTTGACGGATCGTGAAACCGGGGTACGGATTTCTTTGTCGTTGCCTGCGGAACACGCGGCCACGGCCCTGATCGGCAAGAAGGAAAAGAAAATTGTCGCCCGATACGGTTTCTAGCGGCTGTCATCCCTGCTGGAAACACCTGATTGCCGTTTCTCTCGCAACCAACTAGAAGTTAGACTTGCTCGTGGGATCTGAGCAGTCTAGCGCTTCCCGGAACGCCGTATCGCCCCATGCACCGCGCCGTTCGTTCTTAAGGCGGTGGCGATGGGTATTTGTGTTTCTAGGCCTGCTTCTGGTGGCAATGTTGGTCGCCATCCGTATCATGATGGCCCACGTCGAGCCAATCCTGCGAACCCGAGTGATCGATACACTTTCCGCCCGCTTTCACAGCAAAGTTGAACTTGCCGAATTGCACGTCTGGCTGGCAAACGGAATCCATGTCGAGGGCAAGGGCCTGAGGATTTTCGGAACCACCGACCCGAATCCATACCAGGAGGGTGTCCAGCCGCTGTTGGAGATTGCCGAGTTCAAGTTTCAGGCCAAGCCAGATAGCCTGTTTCGCACACCGATGCACGTTGATACGGTCTACGTGGGGGGAATGATCATGAACATCCCTCCCAAGAGCGACCGTGCCGAGATTCAGGAAATATCGGGTAAGAAGCCGAAGATGAGCATCGTAGTCGAACATCTTGCATTTGCCGATGCGAAGCTCCTCATCAACACGGACAAGCCCGGGAAGGCGCCGCTCGAATTCGATATCGGTGATCTGCGCATGAGAGACATTGGCCCCGATCACCCGATGCAATTCGATGCCCGCATGGTCAATCCCAAACCCGTCGGCGACATCCACTCGACGGGACAATTCGGGCCGCTCAACGATCTGAGCCCCCGCGACTCCGAGGTTTCGGGAGACTATTCCTTCACGAATGCGGATCTGGGAACGATCAAAGGCATCGGTGGAATTCTTTCCTCGACAGGAAAGTATGAAGGAACTCTGGGCCGCATCGTTGCCGACGGAACGACCGAAACACCGGACTTTCGGCTGACCATCAGCGGTCATCCCGTCCCATTGCATACCGAGTTTCATGCCATCGTGGATGGTACTGATGGCGACACCTATCTTGAACCGGTCAGAGCACGCGTGCTGAACTCGACGTTTACCGCGAAGGGCAAGGTGGTCCGCGTTGCAAATCCGCACGGGCACGATATCGAGCTAGACGTCGTTCTGGACCGCGCGCGAATTGAAGACTTGCTCCAACTGGGAGTCAAGACCGAGCCCCCGATCATGAGCGGCGCAGTCAGAATGAAGACTTCATTGAGCCTGCCCCCGGGCGAGCCGGATGTTTCTGATCGGATCAAACTGAAAGGGCGATTCGCCATTCCGGCCGCGCAGTTTTCCAGTGACAAGATCCAGACGAAGATCAACGCCTTGAGCCTGCGCAGCCGGGGCGAGCCCCAGCTCGCGAAAGAGGCTTCGAAGCGAGATGTCACTTCCGATCTGGAAGGCGTGTTCGATTTACAGCGGGGGATCCTCTCGTTTTCGCTGCTGCACTTCAAGGTTCCTGGCACGCATGCCGACATGACGGGCCAATACAGCCTGGATGGCAAGACGTTCGATTTCCACGGGACCCTCAAGATGGACGCGAAGCTCTCGCAGATGACGACCGGCTGGAAATCTATCCTGCTGAAACCGGTCGACCCGTTTTTCCACAAGAACGGTGCGGGGACACAGATTCCATTCAAGATCACCGGCACAAAGGACGAGCCGCACTTCGGGCTGGACTTCGGTCACAAGGACGACGGAACCGCCTCCGACAACGGGAAATAACCTTAGGTTCCACCATCAAAACTTACAGTGCAAGTAAGTAAAGTCACGCGTGGCAGTTGCGTGCATTCCTGTATTGCCGGTATCACGCTTTGACAATAAATTCGGGGAGTAACAACGGAGTCTCCGCTATGACAAACCAAACGGCTACTTCCTTTACCATGACCAACAACCTGAAACGCAGTTTCGAGCGCGCGGTGCGCGACATGTATGAAGTCGGGCTGACCGGCAAAGTGTCTTCCTACCGGACCCCTATCGCCCGGCGCAAGAGGGTGGTGGAGACAAGTGTTAGCGAAGAAAAGCGCGCGCTGTCGGATGCCGCCCGGGCCCTGGCGCAGTTGTGGAAAGTCGCACCCTCTTCCAGCCGTTGATCGGCGAAATCGTAAGAGCGCCCTGCGAAATTGTAGAGCGATCAGAAGTCGTTTGCGGAAGAACCGTCGGCGTCTAAGTACCGGCCGCAGCCGACGCGACCTGGATCGTCTTTCCCCGAAGAGTTCCGACAATGCGGACACGCTGACCCGCGAGCGTTTTCAGATTGATGGCATCTCCGTCAAGGAAGTACGTGGAGTCAGAAGAGACGAGCGCAAAGCGCTCTCCGCTATGTATGCACGTGCGCACGCAAGTTGTCGCTGAGGCGTTGAGGGAAGCGGGATGTTTCGCGCCACAGCGGGAGCAGGTAACCATCCCTTCATAGGTCTCTTGAGGTTGATCGGTCGCGGCAGGGATCGCCTGCTCGGGCGAGTTGCGACCGTCTACCGCGTTGGCGGCCATGCCCAGACTAGCGATCAATAACGCGACCGCAACGGCAATCCCGGTGCCAACCAAGACGATTTCGATCCAAAACCTTTGGGCCTTCATTACAAAAGACTCCAATCCTCGCGGCCACGAATGGATGCTAAGCAGTGCAAGTAGGGTTGGTAGTGAACTCAGACTGCAAGTGGCTTGCCAGAACGATCCCGCAGCGCCCTGGCTAAGTGCATGAATCGGAAGCGAATGGAGACCGCCTGTGAACCAGAAGGTAGACGCCGCAAGAAGGAGGGAATAATTTGCCGGGTGAACCGGCAAAGAAGCGCCAACTACGCAGGTGCGACCTCGGTCTCCCAGCGATGCAGGCTGGCGGCTTCGCGAGCGCCTGCACTGCGCAGCAGCTTCATGGCTCCATCGGCGTGAGAGCTTTCCTTGCACGAAACGTAGACCATTGCGCCCACATCGCAGAGCTGGTGACCGAGTCTCTCGGCGTCATCCTGCGAGAACCCAAGTCCTAGAAGCGTGCGTGATCCGCGCGATAAGGACGAAGCTTTGGGTTCGGTGAACAAGGCCTCGAAAAACTCCTGAGAACGAACGAAGAACCCAACCGTAGGTATCACCACCGCGCCGAAGCCAGAGAACCAGCCGATCATCCGCGCCCCGCTTCTGTTGCCTGCAATGCCGGTGTCGAGAACACTGGCATCGCGCACTGCGGCTGCGTCGGGATGCGCAGGGGATAGCACCATGCAGATGTCCTCTTTGCCAAATCCGGCGCTGTTGAGCGCGCCCACCACATCGGGCAGAGCGACGTTCCTGGGATACATTCCGTAAGCTGCTGCGGCTGGATTCATACTCATGAGGGCACTCTTCGATTCGGGTTAACCGGAGGAATCGGGCGCTCCGGGCAAAAGAGGATGTCCCACGGTACTTGGACTGGGAGAAGAAGGCACTCGGGTAAATCCCGTATGCGGGAGCCTAAGGTGTGGATTTCAATGCACCTTTGGCTAAATGCTGGAGTCTGGATCTAGCTGGCCATCTCTTTCAGCGCTTCGCGGAAGACCTTCGTGTGCTTGTCGACGTCCTCGTTTTCCGTTTGCGGCGACATAAGCGCCATGTTGTGGAATGGAGTGAGCAGGATGCCGCGGTTCATGGCATAGAGATGCATAAAACGCTCGAGTTCGAAGTCCATTGCATCGTGGGCCTGGGAGCCGTTTTTCGGTTCCGGCCCGAACAGATATTCCGCGCGGCAGCCCAGCCGAGTCACATGCCACGGCAGTCCAGATTCGGCGAT
The DNA here is from genome assembly GCA_036490405.1 of Candidatus Sulfotelmatobacter sp. Lineage (GTDB taxonomy): Bacteria > Acidobacteriota > Terriglobia > Terriglobales > Acidobacteriaceae > Sulfotelmatobacter. Next base: position 104,088 of record DASXDY010000037.1, read on the forward strand.
GGCTTTGGCGACGCCGCTGGTCCAGCGCTCGGCCATCGGAATCATGCGATCGAAGGCCTCTTTCGTCAGGATTTTCGTAAGCGTGGCCTTCATGGCGGCGAGCGATAGCGCATTTCCTGCGAGTGTCCCTCCGATGCCGCCTACATCGCAATTTTCCAATTGCTGTTTGGCGGCGATGCGTTCGGCGACCTCCTGAGAGAAACCGTAGGCTGCGCCTGGAATGCCGGCGCCTATCGCTTTGCCAAAGACGATCACATCGGGGTCGAGATTCTCGGCGCGCGTGTATCCTCCCGGCCCAGCGCAGATGGTATGGGTTTCATCAATGATGAGCAGCGTTCCATGTCTCCGTGTGAGTTCACGCAGCGCCGCATGATATCCCGGTTCAGGATGAACGATTCCCACGTTCGTCATGGCCGGTTCGGCAAGAACGCATGCAACGTCATCCAGATGGAGTGCGGCTTCGAGCGCGTCAATATCGTTGAACTCGACCACCTTAGTTGTGACCTTCGGATCGACCGGCGGCCCAATATTGCCTGGGCGAGGTCCGACGGAACCGTCAGCCGACAAAGTGATGAAAGTTTCGTCCACCGTTCCGTGATAACACCAGTTGAAGACCAGAATCTTCGGCCGGCCCGTGATCTGGCGCGCGAGGCGGAGCGAAAAGCGGTTCGCATCCGTCGCCGTGAGCGCAAATTGCCAATAAGGGAGGCTGAACCGTTTCTGTAGTTCTTCCGCGACGATGATCGCATCTTCCCCGGGCAGCATGAGAGTGATCCCGCGGCGCAGCTGTTCTTCGGCAGCCTTCACGGTCGAAAAAGGAGAATGTCCGGTCATAGCTCCCGTGTCGCCCAGGCAGAAATCTGCGTAGCGATGGCCGTCGACATCGAAGAAATGCGCACCCTGCGCTTCGCGTACGAATGGAGGGAAGGCCCCGGCCCATTTCACCATCCAGTTCATGGGGACGCCAGCCAGCAGCGACTTGCGCGCGCGGTCGAAGAGCGCCTTCGATTTCGGACGCTCGTCCACAAACTTCTTCTGTTCGCGCTGCATCAGGGGCTTGAGCCGGGAACGGTCAATCGTTGTCATCAGGGGAGCGATATGGCGCCAGCAGAATAGCAGACGGGCCATGAAAGAGGATCCAACGAAACGGCGGGCGGGGTACAATTCATCGAATTCATCGAGCGAGGAACATGAGACCTGTGCCGGAACGAGGGCTGTCCCGCTGCGCGAAGATTGCGTGGTTTTTACTTGCAGTCGCTGCGATTGGAAGCGCGGCCCAGAACTCCGCGCCAAAATTCAAAGTCATCGCACTCGCGGAGCACAACAGCATTCACCGCCCCTTCGTGGATGCGGCGAAGACCTGGCTGGAGAAAGAAAAGGCCCTCGACCGCTTCTCAATCGACTACATCGAAAACACCGACAAGCTGGACGATGAGTTTCTTTCGCACTATCAACTTTTTATCCAGTTGGATTATCCCCCGTATGGCTGGAAACCAGCGGCAGTCGCCGCCTTCACGAAGTACATCGAGGAAGGCCGCGGAGGCTGGATCGGCTTCCACCACGCGACGCTACTCGGAGAGTTTGATGGCTACCAGATATGGCCGTGGTTTTCGCAGTTCATGGGCGGGATCCGGTTCACCGATTACATTCCGAAGTTCGCGACGGCCACCGTGGTGCTGGAGGACCGATCGCATCCCGTATTGAAGAATGTCCCGGCTTCATTCACGGTGAAGCAAGAGGAGTGGTACACCTGGGACAAGTCGCCCCGGCCGAACGTGCACGTGCTGGCGCACGTCGATGAAAGCACATATTCGCCCGATACTCGAACGAAGATGGGAGGCGATCATCCGGTGATCTGGACCAATGAACATATGAAGGCACGGAACGTGTACATCTTCATGGGGCACCACGGAGAACTGTTTCAGAACCAGAGCTTCACCACCATCTTCCACAATTCCATTCTTTGGGCTGCTCACCAATGACGGCCAGTCGAATGTTCCTCATGCTGCTGTTTGCAGTTCAGTTTGCCGCTGCGCCGGCGTTCGGCCAGCAACCGCGGTTCCGGGCGCTGGCGTTTTATACGACGAGCGGTGAACCAGATCATATTCAGTTCGCTCAGGATGCCATCAAGTTTTTCGGAGAACGCGCCGCGAAGGAAAACTTCGTTTTTGAATCGACTACTCGATGGGAAGATCTGAACGATGACCGTCTGAAGGGTTATCAACTGGTGATCTGGCTCAACGAATCGCCGGCACAACCCGAGCAGCGGGCGGCCTTCGAGCGTTTCATGCAGCACGGCGGGGCGTGGCTGGGCTTTCATGTTTCCGGATACAACGATAAAGACACGCACTGGCCATGGTTCGTGGATTTTATGGGAGGCGCCGTATTCGACATCAACGGCTGGCCTCCGCTGCCGGCGCACTTGATCGTTGACGACACCAATCATCCCGTGACTGCCGGTTTGACGGCCGGACTGGATTCGCCGGCCAACGAATGGTACGTCTGGAAGCCCAGCCCGCGGCGTAACAAAGATGTGCGCGTGCTAGTGTCATTCGATCCGGCGAACTACCCGATGGGGTTCAAAGACGTCATCACCAGCGGCGATCTTCCTGTCGTCTGGACGAATACAAAGTACAAAATGCTCTACATGAATATGGGGCATGGCGACAAGATTTTCGACAGTTCGATGCAGGACAAACTTTTCGACAATGCACTGAATTGGCTGGGAACGGGCGCGAAGCAGGAATTGGGGCGGAATCCGCTGGAGAAGACCTCGGCCCCGCTGGAAGCGAGTGGCATGCAGATCAGCCCGCGCGGAGTTGTGCTCAATCCGAAGACCGGCAAGTTCTACGCGGTGAATACCAGGCAAGATGCCGTGACCGTTCTCGATGAGCAAGGAAAAATTCTGGCGCGCGTCAAGACGGAAAAAGAGCCTGAGGCCATAGCAATCAATCCTGAGACGAATCGAATCTACGTGATAAACGCCGGTAGCGGCACCGTAAGTGTGATCGATGGATCGACGGATACAGCAATAGCGATCGTAGCGGTAGGTGACCTTCCCTACTCGCTGGCCGCTAATCAGGCGACCAATAAAATCTATATTTCGAGGACATTTAACAACACGATGACAGTGATCGACGGCCGGACAAACACCGCAAGTCCTTTGCCGGCGGGCATGCAGGCGGATGCTATCACCGTGGATTCTGTGGCGAACAAGTTGTATCTGATCGGCTACCAGGATCGGGCAATTACGGTGATCGATGGTGCGACCGATCATTTTTCAAAGATCGATACGAAAATCCATCTCTGGGCCATCGCCTCGGAACCGTCGGACAACAAGATCTATGCTGCCAACGTCGGTAACTCCAGTGCCATGTTGATCGACGGCATGTCCCTCGAAACCAGAACGGTTCCCACGGGTGCGTTCCCAAGTGCTATCGCGCTGGATCCTGTATTAAGGCGGCTTTTCGTCGCCAATTACGGCAGCGGCAGTGTGACTGTAATTGACCTGAAAACAAATTCAGTGGTTGCCACCGTGCAGGTAGGGGCCCAGCCGCAGGCGCTGGCCGTCGACTTAGTGGATCACAAGCTGTATGTGGCGGGCACACACGCTGGTACGACCAGGGTAGTTGACGCCAATAGCAATGCGGTGGTCGCTACGTTGAAAACAGGCCATGCGCCATTCGCAATGGCTGTTAATAGCAAAACTCACAAAGCGCTGGTTCTTGGCATGGCGGGAGAATTGACTTTGATTGATGGCAGGACCTTGAAAGCGTCCCCGGTCAGTTTGCCGGAAGTTCCGTCGCGCTGAGCTGCCGCGATTTGTTTCCGACGGGGCGGACAGACGAGAAGTGGTGCTCAGGATGGCGGAGCAGGCAGTCGGGTGCGAACTCTACTCCGGAGTAATTCCAACAGGGAAAAATAGAGGGAATTCCGCATTTTTTGGGCAGTTCTGCAGAACGAAGATCGCTCCATGCCGCACATTTCAGGAGGTTTCGGCGTTCTCCGCAGCGAAGACTTGTGTGAATTAACAGGGATTTTTTTCGACAGAAGAGGGAATTAATCCATTAATAAGGACTCGGAACAGGGAATTGCTTGTGCCCGCACCAGAGCTTTCAACAATGACGCCGAGGGCCGCGGTGGGTTTCGTTCACTATCTTCGGGAGGCAGAACGAAGCGCACTTCTCCTCCGCAGCGTTTGAGCAAAGCGTCGATGTCGGGCCGGATTATTTCCCCGTTCGAGGGCCGCGTCCAGTCGGGCGGCCGCGCCCAAACATAAAACCGGACGCGAAGCTAACCTTAGTTTGATCGTCCAGGCTTGATCATCCAGCCGATGGCCGCTCCGGCGGCGAAGCCCACAACGAATGTGGTCGCCACAGTCAGCATCGGGCGTCGTTGGATGCGCTGAGTTGTGTCGTTCAGGAATTCCTCCGCAGCGTCGCTGCCCTGCTTCGCGGCACGCTTCGCTACTCCGACGCCATCCTGTATTGCGTCGGCGATGGTGCTGGTTGCACGGGAAGCCTGGGGAGCAGAGTCGGTGATGTGCTCCGCTGCTTTATCGATTACCGATTGGGACATGCTGCTCTCCTTCGTAATTATCGAGCGAATGTCGATGCCTTCGCCCCGCAACGTTGCTGAATGAATCGATCCATCAACGCTCGAGTTTTCCCGCCAAAGGACGGTAACGTTACTTTTTAGATGGCTGCCGGTTGGCCGGCCCCTGCCTTTGCTGCAATTCTTGTTGCTGCTGTTGATGTCGTTGCTGCAATTGCTGCGTCTGTTGCTGATGCTGCTGCTCCACCTGCTGCTTCTGATCCTCACCGGCGTTCCGCTTCGCCAATTGCTGGTGCTCCTGGTCCTGCTTCTGCTGGAGCTTGTCCCGTTCCACTTGCTGCTTCGCGATTTGCTTTTCCTGCTGTTGCTCGTACTTCCGGTCCAGCTTCGGTTTACCCGTATTAGGAGCGTTCCGCGCAAACGCTGGAAGATCGTGAGGATGGACGGCCGCGCTGGATTGGCCAGTGTTGTCCGGCCGCGCCGGATCTTTTTCCCGATTCGCTGGAGTATAAGGCCCTCCTGCTTCTCTGGCCGGAACAGCGCCACGGTCGTTAAAGTCTCCAGGCCGGGGTGTCGCAGCAATGCCCGGCTTTCCCATGTTTCCCGACGCGCGCTGTTCCGGGTTCGCTCTAGCCGCCTGTGCATGTTGAGTCTGGGTCCCTACTGGCGGAATATGCCTCTCACGCGCCGCCGCTTCGTCTTCGGGTCGTGGCCGCGCGTTGATTCCTCCTCTGCCACCGTTGTAGCTCACACGGTTCACGTTATTGTTGATGATGGTGGTGTTGTAAACATTGTGGATGTCGACGATGTTCACGTTGTTCACGGAGCGGTTGTAGAAAAAGCGTCCGTTATCCCAGCGTCCGCCTTCGTATCCCTCTCCGAAATAGCCGAAGCCGTAATTGATTCCTCCGTAAAATCCCACGTGCGGACCCCAATAGCCGTCGTAGAAAACAAATCCGTCGCCACCCCAACCCCAATAAGCGGGAGTCCACAGAAAACCGACTTCCGGCGCAGTCACCCATGTGCCGGGGACCCAGTAGTAGTCGCTGACATCGTAGTCGTAAGCCCAGTAGCCAGGTGTCCAGATGTAACCGTCGCCTGGACAAAGAGGCTGTTCATAGACAGGCAGCGGGGGCGGGCCGACCGTAATGGCCACTCCAACTTGTGCGAACGAGGCTGCCGACAGGCAGAGCACGACAAACGCCAACAACAGCGGACGGATGGAGGAAGTGATATGCATTGTGTTTCCTTTTGCCCGATGATCCTTCGCGTGCCCGATAGTGCTCTGCTGCTGCGGGCTGCGTGGATTGACAGGCCGGACTTGCGAACCGAAACGCGCTGAATACCCATTCGCCCGCAGGTAGTTCTCACAGAAACCTTCGCATCGAGGAGAGATCGAAGTCTGTTCAAAAAAGCTCAGTCCGACGTTTTCATGCGCCGGCAGAGAAAAAGTTGGACCGGTGAGAGTCCGGCCTGAAAGGTATCTGTGTAGAACCGCGCAGTTAACACGTCGTGAGGATCCGAATGGCCGGTGTTCAGCCGCTGACCCATGACCGCGCTTCTCATCTTGCAGATAAAAACACGGTGAGGTGAGGCCTGCGACCGGCTCATCGTAACGGAGTTTCGCCTCGGCGGTTGTTTGACCTCGCGGTTTGACAGTCCCGCGACATAAGACTAGGGTTGTAATTGAGGTGGTTTCAACCGTCCCCTCATTTCAGGTTCTCTGAACTAAGTCAGCCCATCTGAAGCAGTCTTTCTTAGCAACCCCAACCGTAGGAGGTTGCCCATGTTTGCACGCAATGTCTCATTTCATCTGAAATCCAATACTCTGCCCGATTACACCCGGGCATTCGACAAGGAGATCCTGCCCTTGCTTCGCCGCCAGATTGGCTTTAAGGACGAAATCACGCTAGCTGGCCCAGGCGGCGTCGATGTAACTGTCATCAGTCTGTGGGAGAAAAAGAACGATGCTGACACCTACAACACCAATGCCTATCCGCAGGTGTTGAAGACGGTGGCACGTTTCATCGAGGGAACGCCCCAGGTTCATACTTTTGACGTCGTGACTTCGACCTTTGCCAAGCACGATGTCCCTATCGCCGCGTAAGGTTGCACTCTGAGTTACTTGGTCAGAGGAGGCGGAGTAATTGTCCGCCTTCTCGGACCGGCGCAGGCAATGCATTCGCCCGAAGATCATTGCAAGAAGGAACAATCATGACAAATATCAAATTCGTGGTAAGAGTGAGCCATGGCGGTAGTCGCGCTCCCGCATACGTGCAGCGGATTGATCGGACGCCCATCCAGATGACAACCAACCGTAAGCTGGCACTGATGATGGGAAAATTCACCGCCGAAGACGCTGTCCAATCTATTCAAAATTCCCATTGCAATCCGGAATTGGTGCCCGTTGCGGTGAAGACCTAGGTATTCACCGCGCCATCCTCCGGTATTTCGACAGCATCCGGAGCGCTCAGACCAGTGGCTCGCAGGATTGCGCGCCCTGCGCTTCACTGCAATTCTTCAAGGCGCTTTCGCATTTCTTCCCCGCGCCGCCTTCCGCCAGGATTGCAAATTTCGCAGCCACGAGTGTGGATTCTTAGAAGGGACAACAAGTGACAGGTCCAAGCGCCAATCTGTTTGATTATGTTGCCGACCCGGGACAGCGTGGAGGCAGCGTCTTCGTTGCGCTCACGTATCCAGGCCGCCCGGATCATCGCCGCCAAGCGTGCCCTGCGCGGCGATCGTGCCGGCCGCCGTGGGCTTCCCTTTGAGAATCCATTCGAAGGCCACTCCCATCAAGGCCCCAATCACTGGCCCTACGAGGTATATCCAAGTCGTGTGGACGTCGCCCCGTACCACATCCGGCGCTAGCGAACGCACCGGGTTCATCGAGGAGCCGGAAATCGGTGCTGCCCAAAGTCCTGCCAACGCAATATACCCGCCCACGGCAAGGGCGCCATTTGTGCCGATGTTCCGCGCACCGGACGCCGTACCCAGGATGGTGTTCACCAGTCCGGCCGTGAGCACTACTTCCATCGCCAGAGCTTTCCCGTTGGTCACGCCAAGACCCGGCAGCGTCGCGCCGAGCAAGCCAACCGTTCCGAACATAGCCCGAAGGAAAATAGCTGCACCCATGCCTCCGATTACTTGGCCAACGAGGTAGCCTGGGACTCTCTTCCAAGGGAAGTTACGCCGAATCGCGAATGCCAGCGTGACTGCCGGATTCAAATGGGCTCCGCTCACTGCTCCCATAAAGTAGATGATCGCCATTACCATGAGTCCCGGCGCGACCACTGTCATGCTCAGGGTGACTCTGCCACCGCTCATTGCGGCTACGACGCCGCCACCAGCAGCGACCAGCACCAGCAGGAACGTGCCCCAAGTCTCGGCGAACACCCGTCTCCACTCTAGCGAGGAATCAAAAAAGTCGAGGGTTGATTGACGTTGAACCACAGCTTGTTGCCGCACCGCGTCGGGCGCTTCTCGCCCTGTCGATTCCATGCCCGCCTCCGCCGGCAATGCTCGGCTCTGTAGCGCTGCCGGACCACAGACCCCAACTCAAAGTAAGAGACCACAATTTTACCGTTACTTTTCGTCCGATAGTCCTTGCCAATGGCCTGCAATTCCTGCCGACGCTTCCCCGTGATCTTCGGATACGCCATCTTGAGATCCTTGAGCGTATCCAGGACGATGCGGGACACAATCAGCCGGGTGTTCACCTTATCGTCGGCGGGCACGGAGTACCAGGGCGCGTTTCGGGTACTAGTCGCGTGCCAGCAGGCGCGCGCCGACCGCCATGGTGACAGACAGCACTGTGGGCACGGTTTGGTCGCCAGCTTCCCACGCAATGCGGCAATTTCGTTGCCCGCCTGATGTTCTTCCCAAAATGCAACTACAGCATTGGAAATGAGAAGAAAGAGAATGATGAAGAAATCCAGCCAGTGCCTAACCACGCCCGACAGAATCACTGCCCCTTCGATCATCCACGGAATGGCCCCCAGAAATAGCTCAGGAACTTCAGGAATAGATTGTTTTTCTTTTCCTCGATCTCATTCGGACCATATCGCGTCAGCCGTTTCTGCGCTTCGGCTTGGGTCAGGCCTTTCGGGAGGATCCCAATCTTTTTGCGACTTCCAGTGAGGGCAGAGATTTCAGATCGTCCTTGGACTAGGGCTTCTCCCGCGGCTTCTCAATATTCGGTTTCAAATGACTACTCTCCGTTCTTGTTCCGTCACGAGTCGCGGTCAAAAAGAGAGTCTGGGCAGACCATTGGAACAACGTCGCGCAAGAAAGGCTTTCATGCGAGCCATCGAATTCGGAAACTTACGACGCATCCAGCATCTTGCCGTGGCGATGCGGAAGCTGTGCAGTTTTGCTCAAATGGCTGAGTTAGCCTACTTGCGTGCGCGCAAACTGCGATACCGCCCGATCAGCGCGTTGGTCGAGCTGTCGTGCTTAAGCTTAGGTTCAGTGGAACTCTGCAATTCAGGAATGATGCGGGTGGCCAGGACCTTGCCCAGTTCCACGCCCCACTGATCGAAAGAGTCGATATGCCAAATCGCGCCCTGCGTGAAAACGCTATGTTCGTACAGGGCCACCAGCGCCCCCACGACGCGCGGCGTCAGTTTTTCAGCGAGGATCGTATTGGTCGGCCGGTTGCCTTCACAAACTCGGAACGGTGTTTGAGAGTCGGGAGAGCCTTCGGCCTTCAACTCTTCAGCCGTTTTGCCGAAAGCCAGCGCCTCAGCTTGTGCGAACAAATTTGCCATCAGCAAGTCATGATGATCAGCAAATTCGCTAAGCGGTTCGCAAAATCCGATCAGATCGCAGGGGATCAACTTCGTTCCCTGATGAATGAGCTGGTAAAACGAGTGCTGTCCGTCAGTGCCCGGCTCGCCCCAGATGATTGGTCCAGTCTGGTAGTTCACGAGCTGGCGGTCGAGGGCCACATGCTTGCCGTTGCTTTCCATCTGGAGTTGTTGCAGGTAGGCCGGAAAGCGTTTGAGATTGTCCGCGTATGGCATGATGCCGATAGTCTGCGCGCCGAAAAAGTTGTTGTACCAGACGGTAAGCAAGCCCATCAGGATCGGAAGATTCTTCTCCAGCGGCGCAGTCCGGAAGTGCTCGTCCATGTCGTGAAATCCGGCGAGTAGCTCTTCGAACCCCTTCGGTCCGATCGCGATCATGGTGGAAAGTCCGATGGCGGAGTCCATCGAATAGCGTCCTCCGACCCAGTCCCAGAATTCGAACATGTTGGCGGTGTCGATTCCAAATTTGCTGACTCCCTGCGCGTTCGTCGAGACTGCCACGAAGTGCTTCGCCACGGCAGCATCGCTCTTGAGCGCATTCACGATCCACCGGCGCGCGGTTGTGGCGTTGGTCATGGTTTCCAGCGTTGTGAACGTCTTTGAGGAGAGAATGAATAACGTTTCTGCGGGATCGAGGTCGTGTGTGGCCTCGGCGAATGCGGCGCCGTCGACGTTCGCCACAAAACGAAATTTCATCGCACGGTCAGTAAAGGTACGGAGCGCATCGTAAGCCATCTCTGGCCCCAGGTATGATCCGCCGATACCGACGTTGATCACGTTCTTGATGCTCTTGCCGGAATTCCCCTTCCATTCTCCGCGGCGGATGTGGTCGGAGAACGCGGCCATCTTATCCAGCACCGCGTGTACTTCGGGGACAACATCGACGCCGTCCACCTTGATCTGAGTGCCTCGCGGAGTACGCAACGCGACGTGCAACACCGCGCGGTCTTCCGTGATGTTGATCTTCTCGCCGCGAAACATTGCGTCGCGACGGTTGGCGACACCCCGCTCCTCGGCGAGTTGGATCAGCAGCCGAACGGTTTCATCTGTGATTCGGTTCTTCGAGTAGTCGAGGTAAAGGCCCGCGGCCTCGGCAGTAAATCGATCGCCGCGGCTGGGATCACCGGCAAACAATTGCCGCAGTTGGATGTCTTTGATGTTATCGTAATGCGCTTCGAGCGCGCGCCACGAGGGCACTTCCGATAATCGCTGGTTCATTTCTCTAGCTCTTTCTCGTTTTCTTCTTGCACCGTGGGATTAACCCACCCCGCGTCGCTGGCAATGAGATGGTCAGACTCGCCGGGCCCCCACGTACCCGGCTCATAGGGATGCACCGGCGTAACGTTGCCCAGGATCGGGTCAACCGCCCGCCATTGCGCTTCGACCACATCTTGACGGGTGAAGAGCTCAGTCAGTCCGCGCATGGCGTCGCCCAGAAGCCGTTCGTAAGGCGGTGCGTCGGCTGCGGCCTGCTCGGTGAGTATGAGTTCCACGTCGTTGCCTGTCATCTGCTCGCCGGGCGTCTTCACCCGCACCCCCATTCCGATGGCGATGTCTGGACTGATACGCATGCGCAGATGCGCGGACGTGCCCGGCACTGTTTCGCGAAAAGTCTCCATCGGCGGGCGTTTGAATTCAACGAACACCTCGGTCGCGGTAACGGGCAGCATTTTTCCTGCGCGGATATAGATGGGCACGCCGACCCATCGCCAAGTTTCAATGAACAGCTTGAGCGCAATGAAAGTCTCGACTGTGGAATCCGCGTCTACGCCCGGCACAGACCGATAACCGTTGTATTGGCCGCGCACGATATCCCCCGGAGCAATCGGCCGTACCGCCTTGAGCAACGCGGCCTTCTGGTCGCGCCACGCGTCGTGAGCCTCCCCGGTCGGCGGATCCATGGCCAGGATGGCCAATACTTGCAACAAGTGATTTTGAACCACATCCCGCACCGTGCCGGCTTCGTCGTAGAACTTGCCGCGATCCTCGACTCCGAACTTCTCCGCCATGGTGATCTGAATGCTTCGCACGTAGTTGCGATTCCAGATCGGTTCAAACATTGGATTCGCGAAGCGGGTATAGAGAATATTCTGTACCGGTTCCTTTCCCAGAAAATGATCGATGCGGAAGATTCGCTCTTCGGGGAAGTAGCGGTGCAGAATTCGGTTAAGTTCTTGTGCCGATGCCAAGTCGCGCCCGAAGGGCTTTTCCACCACGACACGCGCATTCTCTGCGCAGCCCGACTTGGCCAGCCCTTCGGCAACCGTGCCGAACAAGCTGGGTGGAATCGCAAAGTAATGTAGCGGGTGTTTCGCTGAGCCCAACTCTTTACGCAGTTGGGCGAAAGTGTTCGGATCGTTGTAGTCGCCGTCCACGTAGTGCAAAAGGCCGGTCAGTTTGTTGAACGCACCCTGGTCGAGACCACCGTGTTTTTCTAGGCTGTCCTTGGCGCGAGCTTTAAGTTGATCAAGGTTCCAACCTGCTTTCGCCACGCCGACGATTGGCAGATTGAAACCCTCGTCGCAAATCAAACCCTGCAGCGACGGAAAGATCTGTTTGTGCGCGAGATCGCCGGTGGCGCCGAAAAACACAAAGGCGTCAGACTGGAAATCTGCCATCAGGCCGCCTCCTGCTTCTCGGCGGCTTTCTCCTTGTGGCCGCCGAATTCGTAGCGCATCGCCGAAAGCAGTTTGGCAGCATATTCTTCGTTGCCACGTGACGCAAAGCGCGAACTCAGCGCTGCGCTGATCACCGGCGCCGGAATGCCCTCGTCCACCGCTGCCTGCACGGTCCACCGCCCCTCTCCGGAATCCGATACACGGCCCGCAAAATTCGAGAGATCAGGATTCTCTCGCAAAGCCGCGGCCGTCAAATCAAGCAGCCAGGAACCGATAACACTGCCGCGCCGCCAGACCTCCGCGACTTCGGGCATGTCCATGTCGTATTGATAGAGTTCCGGATGGCGCAGCGGGGTTGTCTCAGCATCTTCATCGCGCTTCGTCTTGCCCACGTTCGCATTTTTAATGATGTTCAATCCCTCGGCGAAGGCAGCCATCATGCCGTACTCGATACCGTTGTGGACCATTTTGACGAAATGTCCCGCGCCGTTCGGGCCGCAGCGCAAGTAGCCATTTTCTGATGTCGAAGGTTCGCCGGTCCGCCCTGGCGTCCGCCCCGCTGAGCCTACACCCGGAGCCAACGACTTGAAGATCGGATCGAGATGACTCACAATCGCTTCTTCGCCGCCGATCATCAAACAGTATCCCCGCTCTGATCCCCACACGCCTCCGCTGGTTCCGCAATCCACGTAATGGATTCCCTTGCTCTTCAATTCACCCGCGCGGCGAATATCATCGTGGTAGTAGGAATTGCCACCGTCGATTACGATGTCGCCCGGTTCGAGGACAGGTAAAAGTGAGGTCAATACCGAATCAACGACCGCCGCCGGAACCATCATCCACACGGCACGCGGTTTGCTGAGTTTTTTCGCAAAATCCGCGATACCGTCGGACGCCTTGGCGCCTTTCGCCACCACATCCTTCACAGCTTGCGGATGCGTGTCAGATACCACGCACTCGTGACCGGCTTTCATCAGCCGTTGCACCATGTTCGAACCCATTCGTCCCAGGCCTATCATTCCTAGTTGCATTCGTTTCCTCCTCAAACAGTGGTTTGATGCGTGTAAGAGTATTCCCGCCTGGCATTCCGACTCAAATCAGCGCGGATAGAACTCTTCAGGGTCGCAGAGTTGTTGATATATGGTCGTGCTCTCAATCACTGTATGGTTCTTGTCGATAACGACCTTCTTCGCGCGTCCGAGCTCGGAAATCTGTATGCTTTTCAGCGGAGAGTCGATACTCTCCATGATGGCTTTGCCGCCGGTTAGCAGAGCGATGTCCTGCAACAAATTGTTGCGTTGATCAATGTGCTACCACACGAACGAGCGAGCACCGGAGCCCGGCGAGCGGAATCTTCCAGTATGGACGGAAAGATCGTGGACGGGAGGCACTTCACCCGGGTCGGCGCCAGGTAGTTCTGGCCGCGATGCGCTGATTTTTTCGACCGCTATAGCGCCGTGGCGGTTCATAATCACAGTTGCCGCCTGAGCTTTGTCACCTGAACCAGTAGCGAAGACCATTACTCCTCCCCGCCGTACTCCCTGAACGTAGTCTTCCGCGTCCGCTCTACGCCCCGTTGTCCGAACATTCCGTTCTCCGCAGTCCGACTTGTAGACCGAAAATCGCGGACAATGGGCATAATTCTGACATTTTGAGGGGAATTCAGGCGGGAATTCTCTGCAGTTCAGACTGGCTGGCGGAGAGTGAGGGATTCGAACCCCCGATACCCTTCCGGGTATGCCGGTTTTCAAGACCGGTGCCATCAACCGCTCGGCCAACTCTCCGCACGTGACTTTCGCAGGAAAGACAAGTCGGATGCGTCTCTAGTTTACATCAGCGAAAACGGCGTCAGTGCGGCGGCAAAAGCCCGAACGCTTTGGAGTGAAATTCCATCACTTCGGCGAAATGCGATAGAAAATACTGGATGCTGTGATCGCCCGGGTAGGAATGATATTCGTGTTTCACGTGTTCCACGGTGAGTTCTTTGTCTAGTTCTGCGGCGCCCTTCTCGAATCCGTAGTTGTCGTCCCGGCCGCAGTTGAAATAAATTGCCAGCTTTCGGATTGGTGCCGCATTTTTCTTGGCCAGCGCCAAAGGGTCATTTTCAGTCCAGTGGCGAGGGTTGATCGGGGACCCGAACACCGGGCTAAGCACGCCGAGAATTGGAGCTCCCGTTTTTGACGCGGCGTCAAGTTGCTGAGGGGACTCCGTGATCAAAGCGGCGCTCTGCGCGCTTACCGCCGAGAAGAGTTCAGGATGGCCGAATGCAAAGTGCAGCGCCCCGTAGCCTCCCATGGAAATTCCAGTGATGGCCCGCGAGGCGACACCGCTCTTGATGCGATACTTAGCTTCGATGGCGGGGATAAATTCCTGCAAGAAGAAGTCGCTATAGCGGACTGTGCCATCGGCAGAGTTGACGTAGAAGCTGCGGCGCCCCTCGGGCGCGACGATCAGGAAGTCACCCATCTCGCGATGATTGCGAAGATCGTCAAGCATCGTCCATCCTCCGCTGTTGAAGAGCGTCTGCTCGTTGTCGCCGAGACCATGGAGGAAATAGAGCACCGGATAGCGCCGCGGTGGCTTCTGCTGTACTCCGGCGTCGTAGCCGTTGGGCAGGTAGACGCAGTAGCGGGCAAGGCGTTTCAGAATTCGGCTGTTGAGCGCGCTGCAATCGATGCGGCTCTGTGCAGGCGCGGGTGTAACCAGGAACGCAAAGATCAGGCAGATAGAAGAAAGCGAAAGTCTCATCCAGATCACTTTACTCGTAGCGCAGGGCCTGAACTGGATCCAGTCTGGCCGCGCGGCCTGCGGGATAGAGCCCGGAGAGCAGGCTCACGATGAATGCGAAAAGGATGCTGAAAATCACCAGCCATAACGGCACAGCCCAGAAATGCTCTGGCGGTATGGACTGACTTTTCAGCCAGATGTTGGTGCCGAAATTGATGATCTGGCCGATGGCCCATCCGAAAATGACGCCCATGATGCCGCCGAAAATACCCATCGCACCGGCTTCAGCGAAGAACAGTTTCTGTACATCGGCATCGCTCGCGCCAATCGCCTTCATGATGCCGATCTCGCGGCGGCGCTCAAGGATAGCCATCACCAGTGTGTTGACAATGCCGATGGAAGCGACCGCGAGCGCCAGGCTCCCGAAGATTCCCAGAAACGCATTCAGTACCCGAAAAACCTGTTGCAGGCTGCGGCTTGCGTCGAGGATGGAGAACGTAGTGAAACCCATCTTCTTGATCTCAGCTTCCACGGCCTGGATTTGTGCGGGATTTTTTACCCGAACACTGATCGAAGAGTAGATCGGCTCATCGCTGGCAGCGCGCGAAATCTCCCGCAGGTCCGTGGGCTGCATCACGTGCAGACCTTCGGCAAGTTTCAACGGCAGAAAAACTTTCGCCCGTGTAGGGCCACGCATGCTTTCGGGATCGAGATCGGCGACGCCGACGATTTTCAGTTGCTGCTCGCGAGAAACAACGGAATAAGATGCCCCGGCCACATCGCTATCGGCTGGCCTGAGAGGCGCCGGCTGTGCCGGAGCGGACTCGCGTTGCGCGTAGCGCATCGTCAGTTCCTTGCCCAGTAGCGGCTTTGCGAGTTCAGAGACACTCGGTTCCGACGCACCCAGAGCTGGAGTTTTTCCGAGGAGTTCTTCCGCGAACGATTTTTGCAGGATAACTTCGGGCGCCGCGTCAGAAGTGAAGAAACTGCCCTGAATTCCCTCGAAAGCGTCGTTGGACTTTGCCGACTCGGGCAAGGCTGAGATCATCGTGAGGTGCGGCTTGTCCTGGTAACGAAGCTCGGTCACAAAGCGGATATCCGGATACGCCTCGCTCACATTGGCAAGCTTCTCAATTTGCAGCCGCGCTGGCTCGTCGAGGACGCGGCTTTCGCCGGGGTTGGGCCCGCTGCGCTCGTCTTCCCGGCTCATGCCTCGCAGTTCGCGCCGCGACGATACGTAGACCGTATCGAAAAGGCCCGACTTTTCCAGCCGGCGCGTGAAAGACCGCTGCAATCCTGTACCAAGAGAAAGCATTGCGACGAGGGACGCCACGCCCACCGAGATCCCGATTGTAGTCAGCGAATTGCGCAGCAAAGATTCCCGAAGGTTGCGCAGCGCGAGTTCCGTAAGATCGGGGAGTTTCATCGCGTCACCTCCGCCGCGGACCGGGCATCGGCAGCTGTGTTTGGCCGGTCATCGATTAATTTTCCGTCCGCGAGAAAAACCATGCGTTGGGCATAGCGTTCCGCGAGCCCACGCTCGTGCGTCACCATGATCACTGTCATGCCAAGATCCCGATTGAAGCCGCGGACCATTTCCATGATTTCGGTGCCGGTGTGGCTGTCGAGATTGCCGGTGGGCTCGTCCGCCAGCAGAAGCTGGGGACGATTGATGAGGGCCCGTGCCAGTGCTGCGCGCTGCTGCTCGCCGCCGGAGAGTTCGCTTGGGCGATGATCGAGGCGAGCGCCGAGACCTACGCGCTGCAAAGCTTCGCGGGCCATCGATGCACGCTTACCACGCTCGACTTCTGCGAAGCGCATGGGGAGCTCGACATTCTCAGTCAACGTCATGCTCGGAATCAGATTGAACGATTGAAAGACCATGCCGACCACGTGGAGGCGATACTTTGCGAGTTCTTCGCGCGAAAGTTTTGCGAGGTCGCGATTCTGCACGATCACGCTGCCCGAAGTCGGGCGGTCGAGACCGGCAATCAGATTGAGCATCGACGATTTGCCGGAGCCTGACGTTCCCAGCAATGCCACGAACTCTCCGGAGCGGATGTCCAACGAAATTCCGTCGACCGCCCGGATGAGCGTCTCGCCCATCGAGTAGTGGCGGCAGACATTTTCGCTGCGGATTGCGACTGAAGGAACTACAGGAGCGATCGTCATGGCGTCAGCGAATCTCTCCGCGCAGCACGCTCAAGGCGTCCCCGGCTTTCGCGCCGCCGTTCTTCTTTTCCGTGCCATTGCCATTGGCGACGACGGCATCCCCTTCGCCGGGTGCGAGAAATAAGTTGTCTTCGACGCCATGCTGCCGGGTGTAGAGATCGTAGTATCGGCCGCGGGCGGCGTAGAGTTGCGAGTGTGTGCCACGCTCGATAATCCGTCCTCGCTCCATCACCATGATCTGGTCGGCGCGGCGGATGGTCGAAAGCCTATGTGCGATTACAAACGTAGTCCGCCCCTGCATCAGGTAAGAAAGTCCCTGCTGGATCATCTGTTCGGATTCCGAGTCAAGGCTCGACGTTGCCTCGTCGAGAATCAGGATGCGCGGTTCGGCGAGGATGGCGCGGGCGATAGAGATTCGCTGCCGCTGGCCGCCGGAAAGCTTTACCCCGCGCTCGCCCACGATCGTGTCATAGCCCTCCAGGAATGCTTCAGCGAACTCATCCACGCGAGCGATGCGGCAGGCCCTCAAAATTTCTTCCTCGGTTGCATTCGGGCGGGAGAAGGCCACGTTCTCGCGTATCGTGCCATCGAACAGGAACGATTCCTGCAAGACAACTCCGAGCCGGGTCCGGAACGATTCCAGGCTCGCCGTGCTGAGGTCCACTCCGTCAACGCGAACCGTGCCCTTGGTCGGAACATAAAACGCCGAGATCAGGCCGATGGTTGTGGATTTTCCCGAACCTGAGGAACCGACGAGCGCGGTCACGGTGTCCGGTTGCGCGCGGAACGAGATTTCGTGCAGCACTTCGTGCGTTCCGTCGTAGCTGAAATTCACGTCGTCGAACTCCACCATGCCGACGATGTCCGGCAACTGCACGGTGCGCTTCGGGTCCTGATCTTCCGGACGTTCGTTCATGATCTCCTGGGTGCGCTCCAGGCCGGCTAAGGCCTCGGTCAGTTGTGTGCCAATCGAGACGATCTGCATCATGGGCGCAACCAAAAACGGCAGAGTAAGGGTGAACGAGAAGAACTGCCCGGCGGTCAATGTGCCGGCCACACTTTGCTTCGCGCCAATGTACATGGTTGCGGCGCCGACCGCGCCGAGAAGAACGCTGGCGGAAAGGCTCATGACCGAAGTCGCCGTGAGCGTACGCATTACGTTATCGAGCAACCGCTTGACGCCGCCGGCGAAGACTGCCTCTTCGCGTTCTTCGGCGTGATATCCCTTGATCACCCGCACGCCGCCGAGAGTTTCGGTCAGGCGCCCGGTGACTTCGGCGCTGATTTTGCTGCGCTCGCGGAAAATCGGCCGGATCGTCGCAAAAGCTTTGCTCAGAAATCCGCCAAACACGACAAGCGATCCTACCGCGATCAGCGTCATGCGCGGGCTGATTCGCATCAGCCACCACAGTGCGATGGTGGAAGTGAGCAGGCCTCCAGCGAAATCGACAAGTCCGGTGCCCAACAAGTTCCGGACGCCTTCCACGTCGCTCATGATGCGCGAGACCAACGAGCCGGTTTTGTTTGCATCATAAAACGAAACCGGCAGCCGGGAGATATGCGCCTGGACTTTCTGGCGGAGTTCGGAAATCAGGCGTTGGGCGGCCTTCGACAGAGATTGCGTCAGCGCGAATGAAGTGATTCCCTGAACGATCGTTGCAAGAACCACCACGCCGATCAGCTTTTTCAATCCCAGCAGGTGATGTTTGTTGATGACGTCGTCAATCAGATACTTGGTCGAGGCCGGGAGCACGAATCCGGAAACCCGGTTGATCACCATCAAAGCGAAGCCCAGGGCCAGCAAGCCGCGTCGCGGGCGCATCAGCGTCCAGACTTCCGGCAAGACGGCCTTCAGCCGCTGGATCTTTGGAGGCTTGGAAGCTTCTTTGGCAGGGGAACTCAATCTGTTGTTTGACTCCGCTGAGGCCGGATCGGCTTCATTATTAATGCATTGTCACACATCTGCGGCGGACGCGCCGATTGGAATGGCCTATGACATGGTCTGCCCGCTCGTTGTATGCTCGGGGCGTGTCCCGCCCGTCTGCGCCGGAGCGCTCGCCCACCCTCGGACTGCTGCTGGGGCTGATTGTCACGCTGTCGGCGGTGGTCGCGTATTCGGCATACATCACATGGCAAGTCAATGGGTTGCGCAGGCTCCAGACCAACCTCGTCGATCGCAACCGCAAAGACTCGCTCCAGTTGCTGCGCATTCAGAACGATCTCAATCTGCTGGCGGTTGCCATGCGCGACATGGTCAGCAGCGACGAGCCCTATCCTTTGACGGCCTGGTCGGCGCAGTTCCAACGCATCCGGACCGATCTCGATGACGCCATGCGGCTGGAAGCGGGTTTTGCTGCCGCAAGCCGCACTCCGGAACAGAGCGCTTTCCTGAGCAGCTCGTTTTCGCAGTTCTGGGATGCGGTGGACCGCATGTTTGCCCTTGCCGGGAGCGGGAAAGAGAGCGAGGCGCGGGGACAAATTCAGCGCGAATTGCAGGAGCGCCAGGCGTCATTGAGCACTGCGGTGGCGCGTTTGCTGGTGCAAAACAGCGAGAATGAGGAGCAGGCCGGGCAACGTATCGTCCAGATTTACGACCGCGTGCAGCGGCAGGTGTATGTTTTTCTGGGGGCGACCCTGCTGGCGATCCTGCTCAGCAGCCTGTCGCTGATTCGCTGGAACCGCCGGCTGTTTGCGCGCCTGGCCGAGATCTCGGAGCGCCGCAGCGAGCTGGCGCAAAAACTCATCTCTACGCAGGAATCGACGCTGCGTTACATTTCGCGCGAACTGCATGATGAGTTTGGGCAGATTCTTACGGCGATTGGCTCGATGCTGCGCCGGGCCGGAAGCCATGCCCCTGAAGGTTCATCGTTGCGCGCGGACTTACAGGAGGTCCTGCAAACGGTCCAGACCACGCTTGACAGCGTGCGCAGCCTTTCGCAGGCGCTGCACCCGGTGATGCTCGATGAGGCTGGACTCGAGACGACGCTCGACTGGTATATCCCCACGGTGGAACGGCAAACCGGAATTGCCATATCCTATGAGAAGCAGGGCGATGTATTTCCGGTCGATGGCGGAGCGGGTGTCCACGTTTACCGTGTCGTGCAGGAAGCGCTGAATAACGTCGCCAGGCATTCAGGCGCGAAGCAGGCATGGGTGCGGTTGCGGTTCCTGCCGGAAACGCTCGAGGTGGAAGTTGAAGATCACGGTTCGGGCTTTACGGAACGGCCCAGCCGGCGCGGCATTGGACTGGTTGCCATGCGCGAGCGCTCAGAATTGATGGGTGGTGAAATTAATTTCTCCCGGCCGCCCGAGGGCGGGACGCTGGTGCATCTCGCGGTGCCAAGGCAGAAAGCGGAATCTTATGGAAAAGAAGATCAAAGTGTTGCTCGTGGATGATCACGGCCTGGTCCGCCGGGGATTCCGGCGCATGTTGGAGGATGAGTCTGACATGGAAGTCGTGGGAGAAGCCGGCAGCGGAGAAGAGTCGATTAGGCTCGCGAAAGAGCTTCGCCCGAATGTGGTTGTGATGGACTGCGCCCTGCCCGGCATGAACGGATTGCAGGCAACGCGCAAGATAATCGAGGACTCTCCCGATACGGCCGTTCTCATGCTCAGCATGCACACCGAGAGCACGTGGGTACGCCAGGCCATTGAAGCCGGCGCCAAAGGGTATGTGTTGAAAGACGCGCTCGACCTCGAACTAGGCTCGGCGGTGCGCAAGGTCGCGGCTGGCGAGAGCGTGTTCGATCCGAAGGTCGAGCAACGCTCCGTCTTGAAGGGCGAGCGCGCTGCGGCGCTGACACAGCGCGAGCTTGAAGTCTTGCAGATGATTGTGGACGGAAAGTCGAACAAAGAAATCGCGACCGCGCTCGATCTCAGCGCCAACACGATCGCCGTACACCGGGCAAATATCATGAACACCCTGGGAATTCACAAGACCGCAGAGTTGGTGGTGTATGCAATCCGCGCCGGGCTGGTGAACGTTCCGTGAGGCGCAGATCTTTCCTGGGCGGGATCGCAGCGCTGGGGGCGTACTCTCGGGTTTCTCCGTTCAATGCATTCGCGGCGCAGCCTTCGCCCGCTCTGGGATTTCATTTCACCGATGTCACGAAAACCGCCGGCATTCAGTTCCAGCACAACAGCGGGGCATTCGGTGGCAAGTTCCTGCCGGAAACTCTGGGTTCCGGCTGCGCCTTTTTCGACTACAACCGCGACGGCTGGCAGGACATTCTCCTGATTAATGGTTGTGACTGGCCCGGCCACAAGAAAAGCCGAACTACCCTGCGGCTTTACCGCAATGATCGCGATGGCACGTTCTCGGATGTGACATCGCACGCCGGTCTTGACGTCGAGCTTTATGGCATGGGAGTGGCCGTCGGCGACTACAACAACGACGGATTTCCTGACATTCTGATCACCTGCGTCGGGCAGAACCGTTTGTTCCGCAATACTGGGAAGGGCACGTTCGTCGACGTTACAACGGCAGCCGGGCTCGGCAAGCGAGAGGGCTTCAGCACCTCTGCACTCTGGTTTGACTACGATCGCGACGGGTTGCTCGATCTCCTTGTCTGCAATTATGTGAAATGGTCGCCCGATCAGGATGTGTTTTGCAGCCTCGATTCCAAGCACAAGTCATATTGCACTCCCGAGGCATACCGCGGGGCCACGTGTTGGCTCTTTCATAATCGCGGCGATGGAACATTCGAAGATGTAACCGCCCGCAGCGGGATTTTCGACAGCAGTTCGAAGTCGCTTGGTGTCGCCCTCATCGATGTAGATCGTGATGGCTGGCCCGATCTGCTGGTCGCCAATGATACGCAACCGAACAAGCTCTACCGCAACCAGCGCGATGGAACGTTTAAAGACATGGCCCTCGATGCCGGACTCGCATTCAGTTCCGAAGGGAAGGCACGCGCGGGAATGGGCGTCGACGTTGGCGATTTCGATAACTCGGGCACACCGGGGGCCGCAATAACCAATTTCGACAATGAGATGACCGGCCTCTATCGCTGGAACGGCAAGAGCTTCGAAGACATTGCGCCGCAGTCGGGAGTTGGTTTGGCGTCACGCAATAGCCTTGGCTTCGGTTGTTCGTTTCTCGACGTAAATCTCGACGGCTGGCTCGATTTCGCCGTTGCCAATGGACATATCGATGAAACGGTGCGGAACATTCGGGGCAATGTCGGATACGCGCAACCACCTCAACTTTTCGTGAATGCGGGGAAAGGAAATTTTCACGACGTTGCCGGCCAGGCTGGCGCAGGATTCGACCAGCCCAAGGTTGGCCGCGGCCTTGCGTACGGCGATTTCGACCGAGACGGCGATCTCGATTTACTCATCACCACGAATAATGGGCCTGCCTATCTCTACCGAAACGACCAGACTGCGGGAAATCGCAGCATTCGCTTTCATCTCGTCGGGACCAAATCTAATCGTGACGCGATCGGCGCGACTGTGCGCGTGCTCGCCGGCGGCATGACGCAGTCGCGAATGGTCAAGGGCGGTTCGAGTTATCTGTCCCAGTCTGAGTTGCCGGTCACGTTCGGACTGGCGAAACAGGACCGCATCGAGCGAGTGGTGATTGATTGGCCGAGCGGCCGTACTGAAGAATACAAAGATCTGCAATCGGGCCGCGGTTACGAATGCACGGAAGGAAAGGGTATTTCGCCGCAGAGTGGTTATTGACTGGCGCTGGCGGTGTTGTTCGTGATGCTTCCCGCGGCTACCAGGTCGATCTCGACCGTGTCGTTAACTTTCAGAAACAAGTTGCTGGGATTCTTCATCCCCCACTTCGCATAGGGAATCGTGAAGTGAACGCTGGCCGTCCACTTGCTCGCGGTAGTTTCGATCTGGGCTGGGACCGTGATCTCGCGCTCGGTGCCATGGATGTTGAACATACCGTGCACCATGACGGAAGACTTGCCCTGCGGAGTCACAGCGCCTTCCACCCGATCGGGGCGAAAGACGATCTCCGGATAGCGGGCGCTTTCAAGAACTTCCTTGTGCATTTTGCGGTCACGCATGCTGCTTCCGCTGTCTCCGCTGGTAGCATCGACGACGATTTCGCCGGAAACTTTTCCTGAGGGTTCAAGTTGAAGCGCGCCATGCTTCAGTTTGAATTTCCCATGTACCGTGTGCAAGACGTCGCCGAGAGTGAATTGGACCGAAGTCTGCGCGGGATCGAGTTGGTACGCCAGGTCCTGCGCTGCCGCCATCGATACCAAGAACGCGAGCAGCGTGGCGAGCAGCAGCCGTTTCTTGCCAACACAATGCATGATCTTAAACAGTCAGCAACCCCCAGCCGAGAGTCAGACCGTCCACTGCGAGTTCCAGAGGTGAGCGCTCGCCCACGTGCAGTTCGAGAAACCGGCGGAACAGGTGCGGATGCTTACGAAATACGCGCAGGACCCGTTGCTGTAATCGGGGACGGCGATCAAACGTCAGCATCAGGCGCGCCATAAGAGAGGGTCGCAACATGAGACTTCGATGCTCGCGCTCGTAAACAGACAGATCGCCACGGTACATGCATTCCGCGAGTGCTGTCGCCTGGCCGAACGCCAGGCCCAGCCCTTCGCCAGTGATTGCGTCTACCGTTCCGGAAGCATCGCCGACAAGCGCAACGTTTCCTTTCCACACCTGTTTCAGTCTGCGATTTCCTGTAAGCGCGCCGCGTTCGGCGGAGGTTATTTCAGCCCCCTGCAAATAGGCGTTGAGGACCGGCAATTCGCGCAGTCCGTCCTCCAGGCGGATCTTCGGATCGTGCGAAGCAAGGGCAATGCAGACCTCATCGTTGCTCACGCCGGTCGCGTAGCCCTGGCAGCGGTCCCCCCAATGGACCTCCATGTAGTCGGTCCAGGGCGCGACTCGATAGTGCCGGCGGAAGGCATATCGCAAAGCGGGACGCTGCGCTGTCTCCAGACCCGCCCAGCGCCGAACTCGGGAATTTGCGCCGTCAGCTCCAACGATCCAGCGGGAATGAATCACGCGATCTGCAAGCTGCACTGCCTTTCCTTGAATGCCACTTGCGGGGCATCCCCATAACAGGCGAACGCCAGACTGCTCGGCCCGTTGCGTCATGATGCGGTGCAGAACGGTTCGTCGAATCGAAATGCCGCATCGCTGCGATGGAAATGGAGCGTCAGCAGATAATCGCGAATTGAGGAAACGAATTCCCGAGAAAACGAACGCCTCCGAGAGTGGCAACCGGATCCCCAGTCGCCCCAGCGCGGCCAGCCCATCGGGCAGCAGGCCTTCACCGCAGGCTTTATCGATCGGAGGCTCCGCGCCATCCGCCACCGTCACACTGAGTCCCCTTTGACGAGCGGCGATCGCGACCGCTAGTCCGGCCGGCCCCCCGCCAATTACGAAAACCTCAGTCGCGTCTTGCGGCATACTGGACTTCACCAGCGCAACAACAAAAGTTCGGAACAGAAGCCCGGACCCATGGCGGCCAGGATCCCAAACGTTCCCGGTTCCGGACGGCGATTGCGCATAACATCCTCGAGCACCACCAGCACCGATGCCGAGGACAGGTTCCCGACTTTCTTCAGGCAGTCCCATGAGGCATCGAGTTGACCATCGTGCAGATCGAGGGCGGCCGCCGTGGCCTCGAGGACTTTCGGGCCTCCAGTGTGCAGTACCCAACTTCCGATGTCGCTGCGCTTCAATTTGTGCGCGGCCAGAAAGTCATCCATGTTCTGGCCAAGATTTTCGCGAATCAGCGTAGGCACTTCCGGAGAGAGGGTGATATTGAATCCCTTCTCGCTCACCTGCCATCCCATCATCTCTTCGGTTTGCGGATAGAAGACCGATTGGGTTGCGACAACTTCGGGGCCGTTGGATTGCAATTCGCTTCCGGTGACAATGACCGCAGCCGACCCGTCGGCAAACAGCCCCGAGGAAATCAGATTGGCGACCGAAAGATTCTCACGCTGAATGGTCAGCGAGCACAGTTCCACCGAGACCAGCGCGGCAGCCTGCGATGGATAGGCGCGGACATAATCCGAACAGCGCGCGATTCCAGCGGCCCCGGCAACGCAACCGAGTCCGAAAATGGGGACCCGTTTGATGTTCCGCGGCAGCTTCATGCGATTTATGAGCAGGGCATCGATCGACGGGCTCGATATGCCAGTCACGGACGTGAAAAACAGCGCGCCCAAACTCTTCGATTCGAGTCCCGCATGATGCAGGGCGCGGCAAAGTGCCTGCTCGCCGAGTTCCTGTGCGACCTGAATCCAGATGTCGTTTGCCTGGCCCCACGTCTTCACGTCGTAATACTTTTCATACGACATGCAGAGGTGCCGGCCTTCCACGGCAACGTTCTTATGCAGGCGGGCCAGCATCATGGGGTTCTTGAGCCGGTCGCCCCAGTATTCCTGCAATTGTTCGAGCAGGAATTTCTGAGGATAGTAATACTTGGGAAAAGCGCTTGCGGCGCTGGCGATTCTCATGGAATTTGGTTCGCTCTCCGGCACGCAGTCAGCGCCACTGCTTTGCGGGCATCGTCTACATTCCTTAGATGGCCACGCGAGTATCGCAGTTGTACTTAACTTCCAGCGTGCCTTGCAGTGTATTGTGCCAATGCTGAACTCAAGAATTGTCGCCGATTTGTCAAGCAAATATCACCGTGACAGCCCGAGAGCCGCTCATTACGAGGTTCCTGGGCTGCCGCCATCGGTTTCGACGGGTCATCCAAACGATGCAACTAGGGCGTAATGGCAATGGAAGTGGGCGTCCCCGGAACCGAATAGGTCTGCACCGACGTGAGCGTGCCCGTGCTGCCGGCAATGCTGAAAGACTGGATCGCCGGGCTCGCCTGGTTGCCGACGAAAATATATTTGCCGGTCGAATCGGTGGTGATGATGCTGGGCTGCGACCCTGTTCCGAAGGGTGACGTTGTAAGCAACGCAATGGTGCCGTCGGAGCCAACCCCATATCCCGCGAGATTGGTTGAGCCCTGATTGGCCACATACATGTAGGTGCCGGACTTGTCGATGAGCAATGCGCAAGGTCCCGAGTAAGTCTCGCCGATCGGCCCGCCAAGGGATGACAACGATCCGTCCCCGTTGACGGTGAACGCAGAGATCGTACTGTCGATCTTGTTCGCGGTGTAGAGAAAACCGCCGCTTGATGAAAGCTCTAGTCCGTAAGGCCCATTTCCAGTGAGGAACACGGCATTCGGGAGCAGGGGAGCGATGGCTCCCGCATTCACGGTAAATACTTCTACAAATCCCTGCGACTGCTGACCGGTTACGTAGAGATAGTTCCCCGAAGGCGACAGCTTCATCGCGAGGGGAGTCAATCCGATCGGGATGTTCGTTCCCACTTGTGCCAGCAACCCGGTAGTGGAGTCGATTGAGAAAACAGAAATGTCGTTTGACCCCGCATTGCCGACGAACAGGTAGCTCCCCGCAGAATCCATCACCAGAACGGTAGGGGCGGTGCCCGCGACGGTGCGGGGAGTGATTTCCTGCAATCCGCCGCCGCTCAGAATCGAGAAAAGGGAAATATCTCCTTCGCCGGAATTGGCTGCATACAAATATTTCTTCGACGGATGGACGGCGAGCGACTGTACCGCGGGGCCAACGCTGATTGGGCTGCCCGCCAGTTGCGTGAGCACCCCCGAATTCGGGTCTTCGCGGTAAGCAACAATCTCGTTGGAGGCGGGGATGGCCGCATAGACATATCGGTTGCTTCCCGAATTTGAGTTGATCAGATTGCAGCTCACGCACATTCCCGCAACTACGCCCACCAGCAACATAGCTGCTGCTTTTTTTAGCATCCGTAACTCCTCAAGAGTTTTGTCGAAAAATGATCCTGGATATCGCTGGTTCGAAATTGCTGGTTCGGCCGGCACACCTCGACGAATGTGCGGTACTCCAGCAGTCTACTCGCGAACCCCCATCATACGGGACAAGCGCATCTTTTCGCACCACGACCTAGCTCTGCGATGCGAAATCTCTTTTCCAGGGTTGCACCCGGCAAGGGCCCATGCGCAAGCGGCAAGCCGTTAGTGGGCCGGACTGGGCCGCGGCGTTCCCGGGGATGACGTTGAAGGTAGCTCCCTGTCTTCGCCGCCCTTGAGGGCCAGGCGCAACCGGTCAAGATACACGTAAACGACCGGGGTAGTGAAAAGGGTCAGCATCTGGCTCACGATCAGTCCGCCCACGATCGTGATGCCGAGGGGCCGGTGCAATTCAGAGCCTGTGCCTCTGCCCAATGCCAACGGAAGACCACCAAGCAGCGCTGCCATGGTGGTCATCATGATCGGACGGAAGCGCAGAATGCATGCGTCGTAGATTGCTTCCGCGGGCTTCTTGTGCTGGTGACGTTCCACATCGAGGGCCACGTCGATCATCATGATGGCGTTCTTCTTCACCAGCCCGATCAGCAGGATGATGCCAATAGTACCGATAACATTCAGCTCATTGTGCGTCAGCAACAGAGCCAGCAGCGCGCCGACACCCGCCGAGGGCAACGTCGACAAAATCGTGATCGGGTGGATATAGCTTTCATAAAGCATGCCCAGCACGACGTAAACCGTAATCAGCGCGGTGATGATCAGGATGGGCTCGCTGGACAGAGAATCCTGGAAAGCGGCCGCCGTTCCCTGAAAGTTTGCCGCTACGGTTGGAGGGAAGCCGATACTGCGTTCTGCATTCTCGATCGCTTGGGTCGCCTGTCCGAGGGAAATGCCCGGCGCCAGGTTAAACGAAATCGTTACCGACGGCACCTGCCCCTGGTGATTCACCGCGAGAGGGGTGTTGGATGGTTCGAAGTGCGTGAAGGCCGCGAGAGGGATTGGGTTCCCTGCGGCCGAGCGCAGATAGATGTTATTCAGGGCCTCCGTCGTCTGCTGAAATTGCGGCGCGACCTCCATCACCACGTGGTATTGGTTCAGAGTCTCGTACATGGTTGATACCTGCCGCTGCCCGAACGCGTCGTAAAGCGCATTGTCGAGAGTTTGCGGGGTAACTCCCAACCGGCTGGCGGTATCGCGGTCGATCACCAATTTGGCTTGCAGGCCCTTGTCCTGCTGATCGGAGTTCTGATCGCGCAGCTCCGACAGGGTCTTTAATTTCTGCAACAGGCGCGGCGCCCAGGTATTGAGGTCGTCCAGATTGGCACTCTGGAGAGTGTATTGATATTGGGCGTTGCCGAATCGCCCGCCGATGGTGAGGTCTTGCGCCGCTTGCAGAATCAGGGTTGCGCCCGGGACGACGGCAAGTTTCCCACGCAGGCGGTTGATGACGTCATCCGCGCTGACCAGCGGGCAGCTGTCCCAGAAGTGCTTGTTCGGGCATTTGTTACGCTCTTCCAGCGGCTTCAGCATCACAAAAAAGCGGCCCTGGTTTTGTGCGGTATTTCCTCCCGCGAAGCCGGCCACGGAGTCCACCGCAGGATCTTTCATCACGATCTTGAGATATTGCTGCATCTTTTCGCGCATGGACTGAAACGAGATGTCCTGGTCGGCCATTACGCCGCCCATGATGCGCCCCGTATCCTGCTGCGGAAAGAACCCCTTCGGGACTTTGATGTAGAGATAGACGCTGAGGCAGGCTACCAGGATCGTGACCGTAAGCATGACGGGCGAATAAGCCAGCACCCACCTCAGCATTCTTGAATACAGTGCCAGCAGGCTGTCGAAGATCCATTCGCTTGCCCGATACACGAAATTGTGTTTCTCGTCCTTGGGGGGACGAAGGAATTTCGCACACATCGTGGGCGTCGTGGTCAGAGAGACGACCAGAGAAACGCCGATGGCCATGCTGAGCGTTACCGCGAATTCCCTGAACAGCCGCCCGACAATTCCACCCATCATCAAGAGCGGGATGAACACGGCAACCAAAGACACGCTCATGGAGATGACGGTAAAGCCGATCTCCGCCGCTCCCTTGAACGCCGCGCGGACCGCATCCATGCCTTGTTCCACGTAGCGGGTAATGTTCTCCAGCACGACAATGGCGTCGTCCACCACGAACCCGGTGGAAATCGCCAGCGCCATCAACGACAGGTTGTCGAGGCTGTAGCCGCACAGGTACATGCCGCCGAAGGTTCCGATCAGCGACAGGGGCACCGCGATGCTGGGAATGATGGTGGCCCGCACCGTGCGCAGAAACGCAAACACCACCAGGATCACGAGAAAGACCGAGATGATCAGCGTCGTTTCGATGTCTTTCACCGAAGCCCGCACCGTGACCGTGCGGTCCATCGCGATCGAGAGATCGATAGCCGGCGAAATCGAGGACTGGAGGTACGGCATCAGGGCGCGCACCCGGTCGACGGTTTCAATAATGTTGGCGCCGGGCTGGCGGAAAACGATGATGAGAACGCTGGGCTTGCCGTTCGACAGTCCGATGTTGCGCGTATCGGCAACCGAATCCTCAACGTCCGCAACATCGCCCAGGCGCACAGCCGCTCCGTTGTGATAAGCGACAATCAGCGGACGGTACTGATCGGCGGTAAAAAGCTGATCAGTATTGTCGAGCATATGGGAAGTCGATTGGCTGTTGAGAGCGCCTTTCGCCAGATTCGCGTTGGCGGCGTTGAGCGCATTGCGGACGGTGTCGAGTCCGACGCCAAGTTTGTTCAGCAGCGTGGGATTCACTTCCGCCCGCACCGCAGGCTGCGCAGAACCGCCAACAAAAACCTGCCCAACACCATCGACCTGGGCCAGTTTCTGGGCAAGGATCGAATCCGCAGCGTCATACAGGCGGGGAACGGTAATGGTGTCCGAAGTCAGCGCGAGGATGAGAATCGGAGCGTCGGCTGGGTTCGATTTGCGGTAGCTGGGATTGCTCGGCAGGTTCGCCGGAAGCTGGCTGCGCGCCGCATTGATCGACGCCTGAACGTCGCGGGCTGCGGCGTTGATGTCGCGGTTCAGGTCGAACTGCATGGTGATTCCGGTCGACCCCAGTTGGCTCGACGAGGTCATCTGGTTCACGCCGGAAATTCTGCCAAATTGGCGTTCCAGAGGGGTGGCCACCGCCGACGCCATGGTCTGCGGGTCGGCTCCGGGCAGACTCGCTCCCACGCTGATGACGGGAAAATCCACCCGCGGCAGCGACGATACGGGAAGAAAATTGAACGCCAGGATTCCGGAGAGCAGCACGGCGGCCGCCAGCAGCGACGTTCCAATCGGGCGCTTTATGAATGGGGCCGATATGCTCATCGTCTATTCCGCCGCCATCGGCTCATCGCGAGGGATGGTATTGCCGATTCGATACCGCGAGAACCTTTGCGCCAGCCGGTCAAACCACAAATAAACCACCGGAGTGGTATAGAGCGTAAGCAACTGGCTCAACAGCAGTCCGCCGACGATCGTGATTCCCAGCGGACGCCGGAGCTCCGCGCCCGTGCCGGAACCGAGCGCCAGCGGCAATCCGCCGAGCAAGGCCGCCATCGTCGTCATCATGATCGGGCGGAAGCGCAGCAGGCAGGCCTGGTAAATCGCCTCCTCCGGCGGTTTGTGTTCCTCGCGTTCCGCTTCGAGCGCGAAGTCGATCATCATGATGGCGTTTTTCTTCACGATGCCGATCAGAAGGATAATTCCTATTAGCGCCACGACGGTCAGATCGTTGCCCGTGATCATCAGCGCAAGAATGGCGCCCACGCCTGCCGAGGGGAGGGTGGAAAGAATCGTGATCGGATGAATGTAGCTTTCGTAGAGCACTCCAAGCACGATGTAGACCGTGATCACGGCCGCGAGAATCAGGTAGGGCTCGGAAGCCAGTGAATTCTGAAATGCCGCCGCGGTGCCCTGGAACGAGGCGTGAATGCTGGGTGGAAGTTGAATATCCCGTTCGGCCTGTTGGATCGCCTGGGTCGCGTCCCCCAGCGAAGCCCCGGGCGCAAGATTGAAAGACAGAGTTACTACCGGGAATTGGCCCTGATGATTCACCGAGAGCGAAGTATTGGCCGAACTCAGGTGAGTGAACGTCGAGATCGGGACGGGCGCTCCGCTGGTTGTGACCGTCGACCCATTGGCGGAAGGAGCGCCGGTGTTGGCGTTCACTGTGCTGGGCCGAATGTAAATATCGTTCAGGTTCTGCGGGCCCTGTGCGAAGTTGGGCAAAACTTCCAGGACCACATGGTATTGGTTGAGCTGCGTGAAGATGATCGAAACCAGGCGCTGGCCGAAGGCGTCGTACAGTGTGTTGTCAATCGCCTGCGGGAAGATTCCCAGCCGGGAAGCGGTGTCGCGATCAATCGAGACCGTCGTTTTCAGTCCATTGTTAAGCTGGTCCGTGGCCACATCCCGCAACGCCGGCAGGGTCTGCAGTTTTGCCACCAGCTTCGGCGTCCATTGCGCCAGTTCCTGCGCGTCCGCATCTTCGATGGAGTATTGAAATTGTGTGCGGCTGACGCGGTCTTCCACGGTCAGGTCCTGCACCGGTTGCATGTAAAGCGTGATGCCGTCGATCCTGGCCAGTTCGGGTTGCAGGCGGCGGATGATGGCCGACGCGTCATCGGCACGCTCATCGCGTGGTTTCAGGTTGATCTGAATCCGGCCCTGGTTGGGCGTGGTGTTCGTCCCGTCGACGCCAATGAACGAAGACAGGCTTTCCACGTCTTTGTCTTGCAGAATGACCTTGGCCAACTCCTGCTGCCGCTGCGACATCGCGTCGAAGGAAACAGAATCGGGAGCCTGAGAGATGCCAAGAATCACCCCGGTGTCCTGCACCGGAAAGAATCCTTTGGGGACAATCACGTAAAGGAACAGCGTCAGCACCAGCGTCGCGAACGTTACAAGCAGTGTTGCAGGCTGGTGCTTGAGCACCCATTTCACGGTGCGGCCATAGAACGCGATGATCCGGTTGTAATAGTTCTCGGTTACCTCGTAGAACCGTCCCTTTTCGCCTTCCTTGCGGTGCTTGAGCAGCTTCGCCGCCATCATCGGGGTCAGGCTCAGGGAAACCGCCGCGGACACGAGAATCGTCACAGCCAGAGTGATGGCGAATTCGCGGAACAACCGGCCGACGATGTCGCCCATGAACAGCAGGGGAATCAGCACCGCGATCAGCGAGACCGTCAGCGAGATGATCGTGAAGCCAATCTGGCTCGATCCCTTTAATGCTGCGTCCAGCGGAGAATCTCCGGATTCGAGGAACCGGTCGATGTTCTCGATCATCACGATCGCGTCATCCACCACAAATCCGGTGGAGATCGTGAGCGCCATGAGCGTCAGATTGTTCAGGCTGTAGCCGAGAAGGTACATCACGCCAAATGTGCCGATCAGCGAGAGGGGCACAGCGACACTCGGAATCACTGTGGCAGCAAGATTCCGAAGAAACAGGAATACGACCATCACCACCAGGGCGATGGCGAGCAGCAGTTCGAACTCGACATCCTTGACCGATGCGCGAATCGTTATCGTCCGATCGGTAAGAATCTGTACCTTGACGGCAGTAGGAAGTGAAGCCTGCAACTGCGGTAACAGCTTTTTAATCCGGTCGACCACGCTGATGATGTTCGCGCCCGGCTGGCGCTGGATATTGACGATCACCGCCGGAGTGAGATTCATCCAGGCAGCGAGTTGATCGTTCTCCGTTCCGTCGATCACATTGGCAACATCCTGCACACGCACTGGAGCGCCGTTGTGGTAAGCGATCACGATCGGCTTGTATTGCTCGCTGGAAAAGAGCTGGTCATTGGCGCCGATCGTGTATGCCTGTCGCACGCCATCGATCTCGCCCTTTGCCTGGTCCACGTTCGCCTGCGCGAGCGCTGCGCGCAAGTCCTCGAGGCTCAAGCCGTACGAGGACAGGGCCGTCGGGTTGGCTTGAATCCGGACAGCAGGCTTTTGGCCGCCGCTGATCGAGACCAAGCCCACGCCCGGAAGCTGCGAGATTTTCTGCGCGAGGGACGTGTCGGCCAGGTCTTCTACTTTCGGCAACGGCAAAGTGTCCGAACTAAGCGCGAGAGTCAGAATTGGGGCGTCGGCCGGATTGACCTTGTTGTAAATGGGAGGATTCGGAAGGTCCGCCGGCAGATAGGTTGAGCCGGAGTTGATCGCAGCCTGGACCTGTTGCTCTTCAACATCAATGTTCTGATCCAGACCGAATTGCAAAGTGATCACGGAACTGCCAAATGAACTCGTCGAAGTCATCTGGCTGAGGCCTGGAACCTGGCCGAATTGCCGCTCCAGCGGAGCGGTTACCGACGAGGCCATCACTTCCGGCGACGCCCCGGGGTAGAACGTGACCACCTGAATCGTCGGGTAGTCGACCTCGGGCAAGGCCGAGACCGGCAGCTGCATGAAGGCAACCCACCCCACAAGCAGGACTCCGAACATGAGTAGAGTCGTCGCGACTGGCCGGAGGATGAATAAGCGTGAAGGACTCATGAAAGTGATGCCTCGGGGATCGACCGCCCTTTCCAACAGCTCTCGTTGCCTACCCTAAGGCTAGCTTCCCGGGGCGCCACGCGGGCTCGATGTCGCCGCCGCCGGAGGGCCGTTGCGCGGCTCGATGTGGCTGCCGCTCTGCAGCTTGTCCTGGCCATCGGTCACGACGGTGTCGCCGGGGTTGAGGCCGCTGTTGATGATCGTAGTATCCCCTTGCGTCAACCCGATGGTGACCGGGCGGTCCTGGACAGTCTTGTCAGGATTCACCGAGTACACGAAAGCGCCCTGCGGTCCGCGCAAGATCGCGGCGGTTGGAACCACGGTGCTGTTCTTTCTGGTTTCCAGCAGCAACTCCGCGTTGACGAACTGATTCGGCCACAATTTGCTGTCGGGATTGTCGAACACCGCTTTCAATTTCGCGGTTCCGGTTGTGGGGTCGATCTGGTTATCGATGGTGAGCAGCTTCCCGGTCGACAGTTTGGTTTGATCATCCCGGCTGAACGCATCCACTTCGAGCGTCGCCTTTTTCATGTGGTCCGCGACTTGGGTCAGTACATCTTCAGGAAGAGTGAAGATCACGGCGATCGGGTGCAACTGCGTGAGGATCAGCATCGGGTTGGTGTCCGATGCGTGGACAATGTTTCCCGGATCAACCTGCCGCAAGCCTACGCGCCCATTGAACGGGGCGGTGATGTGGCAGTACGTGATGTTCAGTTTCGCGCTGTCGATCTGCGCCTGATCGGTGCGCACGGTTCCGTCGAGCTGGTCGACGAGAGCTTTCTGGGTGTCTACCTGTTGTTGAGCAATGCTTCCCGAGGGAATCAGCGCGGTGTAACGATCGAGATTCAGTTTCGCGTCGCGGAGTTGCGCCTGGTCCCGGAACAGCTGCGCCTGCATCTGTTCCACCTGCACCTGGTAGGGACGGGAATCGATCTCGATCAGCAGTTCGCCCGCGCGGACGTCCTGTCCTTCGCGGAAGTTCACCTTCATGATCTGGCCGTCTACGCGGCTCTTGATGTTGGCCGTGTTGAATGCGGTGACGGAGCCAAGCCCGGAAAGATAGACCGGAACGTCCTGCTTTTGCACGGGAGCAATGGCAACCGAAACGGAACGGGGGCCGGCGGCGTGCGCGTTCTGCGACTTAGAGGCTGCTCCGCTACTGCATCCAGGGAACGATGCGACAGCTGCGAGCACGCAGGCGGCTAGCGCGCGCGCAACGCCAACCGCGTGGATTCTTCTTTCACAAACCTTTTGCATGGTCACAGGGTTTTTCCGTCTGCGTTCATTTGACCCGGGCCCGGTAGAAAGTCCGGGTAGTTAGACGTTCGCATTCTAGTCTCGGTTGCGGCACTCCGCCTCTAAAAAGCAGATTTCAAGCGGGGTTCGAAGAGTGCACTCATATCCAGCAAGAAAGCTTGATGTTTGACCGCGCCTCTAGCTTCAACTGCGCGCGTGCGGCGGGTCAATACCAGTGCGGGAGTTTTACAAATCTTTACTCCCTTTGACCCTCTGTTTACTGAATCGCTAACTTCAGCGCGGACGGCGCCGGATGCCGCGCCTCATACGCGGCGATTTCGGATTCATGCTGCAAGGTCAGGCCGATGTCATCGAGGCCATGTAACAGACAATGCCGCACGAAGTCATCGACCGGAAATGTGGCGCGAAATCCCTGATCGTCGTGAACTTCCCGCTTTTCGAGATCGATGGTCAGCGAATAGTCGTCCACCTGCTGTGCACGCTGCATCAGTGTGGCGACTTCCGCGTCTGTCAGTCGCACCGTCAGGAATCCGTTCTTGGTGCTGTTATTGGCAAAGATGTCGGCGAACGACGATGAAATGACGGCGCGAAATCCGAAATCGCTTAAGGCCCAGACGGCGTGCTCGCGCGAGGAGCCGCAACCGAAGTTTTTTCCCGCGACGAGGATGCTTGCGCTCTCATACCGCGGCTCGTGCAGGACGAAATCCGGATTCTTCTTCCCGTCCTCCGTAAAACGCCAGTCGTAGAAAACAAACTGTCCGAAGCCCGTTTTCTCGATGCGCTTCAAAAATTGCTTGGGGATGATCTGGTCGGTGTCTACATTGACCCGATCCAGGGGAGCGACCCTCCCGCGGTGTACTGTGAAAGGTTTCATGGTTATTGGAATTTCCAATTGCGAATATCGGTGAAGTGCCCCGTGATTGCAGCAGCTGCGGCCATCATCGGGCTCACCAAATGCGTTCGCCCGCCGCGCCCTTGTCGCCCTTCAAAGTTGCGGTTGCTGGTCGAGGCGCAACGCTCGCCCGGCTGCAAAATATCGGGATTCATTCCCAGGCACATCGAGCACCCCGATTCACGCCATTCGAACCCTGCTTCCTGGAAAATCCGGTGAAGTCCCTCTTGCTCCGCAGCGCGCTTGACCGTTTGCGAACCCGGCACAACCATCGCGCGGACCTTCGCATTCACCCGATGGCCCTTGGCTACGCGAGCAGCTGCCCGTAAATCTTCGATGCGAGAATTGGTGCACGAGCCGATAAACACTCGATCAACGCCGATGTCTTCAATTTTTCGTCCCGGTTCCAGTGCCATGTACTGCAAGGCGAGTTCGGTTGCGCGCCGTTCGGAATCGTCCAGGTCGCCGATCTCTGGCACGCGGCCCGTGACCGGAGCGACCATGCCCGGATTTGTCCCCCAGGTTACGAAGGGTGACAGCTGTGCCGCGTCGATTTCCACAACTCGGTCGAAATGCGCGCCCGGGTCGCTGGGCAAGCTGCGCCAGTAGGCGACGGACCGGTCCCAATCGGCTCCAGTCGGGGCAAAGCGCCGCCCTTGCACATAGGCGATGGTCGTTTCGTCGGGCGCCACCATTCCAGCCCGCGCTCCGGCCTCAATGCTCATATTGCAGAGGGTCATTCGACCCTCCATCGAGAGTGCCCGCACCGCATCGCCTGCATACTCGATAACGTATCCCGTCGCACCATCGGTCCCGATTTGACCGATAATTGCGAGAATCAGGTCTTTCGCCGTCACGCCCTCGGATAATTGACCTTGAACATTGATCTGCATGGTCCTGGGCTTAGACTGGGCCAGGCACTGTGTGGCCAGGACATGCTCGACTTCCGAAGTGCCAATGCCGAAGGAAAGCGCGCCAAAGGCCCCATGTGTGCTGGTATGGCTGTCGCCGCAGACGATCGTCATTCCCGGCTGCGTAATGCCCAACTCGGGCCCGATCACGTGCACAATTCCTTGATCCGGAGAATCTATATCGAACAGCCGGATCCCAAAGTCCTTGCAGTTCTGCTGCAAAGCCGAGATCTGCCTGGCCGCAATCAAGTCGGTGATTGGAGTTCCGCGCGGCTCCGTGGGGACGTTGTGATCTACCGTGGCGACGGTCCGAGCCGGCTGCCTTACTTTCCTGCCCGAGGCCCGAAGACCGTCGAATGCCTGCGGTGAAGTGACCTCGTGGACGAGGTGCAAGTCGATGTAGAGGATGGGCGACCGACCGGCCGGTTGGGCCACCAGGTGCGCCTGCCAGATTTTCTCGAACAATGTTTTTGCGGGTGTCATGAGTTGCAGAACTGGGTCTGCTCCATAGTTTTTCACAGGCCATGCCATAGGAGCAAGGCTGACGCGGCGTTAAGAATCCACTGTGAAGATTCTTGCATGGTGGACTTTTCCGTTGGGGGGAAAGGTGCTTGCGAGGATCACCAAAGGGGGCGCGTCTAAAGCCGCTGGCAGTGCGGTGAAGTCCGCGTCCAGCAAGGATTTTGGCCTCGCTCAGGGGCGCACATTAGGCTTTCCCAGCCCTGGGTCGTATGAGATACTTAGGCCCCCGTCTCTGGCCTCGTTCGGCTGGTTTCGCCCAGAACCATAGGATTCGCAATCAAGGAGTGAGGTCTGTGTTGTCCACATCGGGACTTCTGCGCCAACTCCAGGTCACGCCTTGCGCCGGTTCTCGTTTCTGGGGACGCCTCTTTTTACGGACAGCCGTGCTGTTTGTTTTTTCCGCTGTGACCGCTGTGGCGGCCACCACGGTATCGCTATCACCTACCAGCCTGACCTTCGGTACGCAATTGAAAGGAACGACCAGCCCGTCCCAGACGGTAACTCTCACGAATACGGGCACCGCTGCGGTTACCCTCACCAGCATCAAAGCGAGCAACGGATTCGCCCAGACCAACACATGTGGCACAACCCTGGCAGTAGCGGGCAGTTGCACCATCTCCATTACTTTCTCGCCAAAGGCGAACGGAACCGCCAATGGAACGGTGAGCGTTACCGATAGCGCCACCGGCAGTCCACAGCTGGTTTCTCTGACGGGAACAGGGACCATTGGCAGCCTTTCACCCGCAACCGTGACTTTCGGCAATCAGGCCGTGGGAACAGAATCCGCCGGCCAGACGCTCACGCTTTCGAATGTCGGCCTGAATACTGTACGGGTTTCCACAATAACTATCGGCGGAACGAACCCCGCCGATTTTTCGCAGACGAACTCATGCGGAAGCATCGGCGCAGGCGCCTCCTGTACGATCACGGTTAATTTCACGCCATCCACCGCGGGAACTCGCTCCGCGACGCTCAACGTAACATTTACATCCGCGGTTGCGCCGATTCCCGCCACCCTCACCGGCACGGGCACGTCCTCTTCCGCGGTGAGCCTTTCGCCATCGTCGCTCACGTTTGCCAGCCAGCCTCTGCAAGAAATCAGCAATCCGCAAAATGTGACGCTCACCAACGTCGCGAGTTCTGCGCTAAGCATCACCAGTATTTCGATCAGCGGCGCCAATCCCGCGGATTTCACGCAGACGAATACCTGTGGAAGTTCGGTGGCTGCCGGCGCCAGTTGCACGATCAGCGTGCGGTTTCAACCGACAGCCACCGGGTCACGGTCGGCATCGGTGCTCGTGACCGATAACGCAGCCGGAAGCCCGCAAAGCGTTGCTTTATCGGGAACGGTCCCGAATCCCATCCCTTTGCTTCAGCAGCCGGTAGTTCCCGCCGCCGCCGCTCCCGGAAGCGCGGCCACGAACCTGACGGTAAACGGCGCCGGCTTTGCCAGCGGAGCGACGCTCTCCTGGAATGGCGCAAACCGGTCGACCACATTCGTCAGCCCCACACAGGTCAAGGCGTCGCTTCTCGCCTCGGACTTTTCCGTTGCTGGCACCGGACGAATCGTGGTGACCAATCCCGCGCCCGCGGGCGGTGCTTCGAATCCACAATTCTTCCAGGTCGCGACTTCTGTGAAGACGTTGGCGATGGCCGGTTCGGCCTTGAGTGTAGGGACGAACCCGCGGGGCGTTGCGGTAGCCGATTTCAATAATGACGGCAAGGCGGATATCGCCGTATCCAATCGCAACTCGAATACAGTTTCGATTCTGCTGGGAAATGGTTCCGGCGGATTCACCTTGCAATCGAGCCCGGCTACAGGAACCGATCCTAGCGCGATCGCGGTCGGAGACTTCAATGGTGACGGAAAACTGGATATCGTTACCGCGAATCGCGCGTCTTACACCATCTCTGTCTTGCTGGGTAATGGCGACGGCACATTCCAGATTCATTCGGATTATGCAGGCGGCACGGAGCCGATCGCGGTCACAACCGCCGACGTCAACGGGGACGGATTTCTCGACATTATTTCGGTCAATAGTGCCGACAACACCATTTCCGTCTATCTCGGAAATGGGGATGGCACATTCCAGCCGGAAGTGACTTATCCGGCCGGCTCAAGTCCCATTGCGATTGTTGCGGGCGATTTCAATGGCGACGGCATGGTTGATCTCGCAACCGCGAATTCGGGAACGAATAACGTTGGAATTTTCTTCGGAAACGGTGATGGAACATTCCAGAGTGTTGTTTTTTATGGAACTGGCTCTGATCCAGACGGTCTGGTCGCCGCCGATCTGAATGGCGACGGTAAGCTCGATCTGGTTACGGCCAACAATGGCAGCAATACCGTTTCTGTCCTTTTGAATAGCGGAGGCGGGACCTTCGCGAGCGCGGTCCCGTATCCAGTGGGCTCATTGCCGTTCGCGGTGGTGGCGGGCGATTTCTACAACAACGGCAAACTCGATGTCGCCGTTACGAATTTCGGCGACAACACGGTTTCCATCCTGCCCGGCAACGGAGACGGCACCTTCAGCGCGGCCACGGCGGTGACGTTTCCTACCGGCGATTCGCCAATCGGCCTCGGAGCGGGAGATTTCAACCTGGACGGCAGAATCGATCTCGTTGCCACGAATTCCGACGACAATACGGTTTCGATCCTGCTGCAAGGCCCGGCAGTAAAGTTCTCGACGACCAGCGTGGCCTTCGGATCGCAAAATATCGGCACGCAAAGCTCTCCGCAGAGTGTCGTGCTTACGAATTCGGGCAGCGCTGCGCTCGCGATCGCCGGCATCACCATCACCGGCACAAACAGCAATCAATATGGCCAGACAAACAATTGCCCGGCCACTCTGAGCGGCGGAGCGAGTTGCACGATCAGCGTTACATTCGCGCCGACAGCGGCCGGCACCATGACCGCCAATCTATCGATTGCCGACAATGCTGCCGGCAGCCCCCAACTCGTCAGCCTGCTTGGAACGGGTGTGTCGGCAGGGGTGCTGCTTTCCCCGGCCAGCCTTACATTCGGGTCGCAAACGGTTGGCACGACAAGCGCGGCGCAGACGGTAACCCTGACCAACAACGGCAGCGTCGCGCTTTCGGTTTCGTCGATCACGGCGAGCGCGAACTTCACTCAGACAAATACCTGCGGCAGTTCGCTAGCCGCGGGTGCGGCATGCACCATCAACGTCAGATTTGCTCCGGCAACCACGGGCACTCTGGCCGGAACGCTCAGCGTTTCCGACAATGTTGTCGGCAGCCCGCAAACGGTCAGCCTTGCCGGAACGGGGACCGCCGCGCCGGGAGTCAGCCTGTCGCCGACATCATTGACCTTCGGCAACCAGAATTTGGATACGACCAGCCCGGTGCAGACGGTGACGCTTACCAACACGGGCAGCGGACCGCTCACTGTAACGGCCATCTCCACCACGGGCAACTATTCGCAGACGAACACTTGCGGCACTTCGGTGGACGCCGGGGCAAACTGCGCCATCAGCGTTTCTTTTACCCCCACGGTTGCAGGCACAAATTCAGGAACGGTGATCGTTACCGACAATGCTACCAACAGCCCACAGAGCGTGACGCTAAGTGGAACCGGCACTACGTCGCCGGTCCTGTTCGCGCCGGCCAGCCTGAACTTCGGCAATGTAATCGTCGGCGCCAAGAGTGCGTTGAAGGCGATCACTCTGACCAACAATACCGGCGCAACGCTGACTATCACCAACGTGTCGGCCTCCTCCAGTTACTCGCAGACCAACACCTGCGGGGCATCGGTCGCCCAGGGGGCGAACTGTACAATCAGCGTCACTTTCACGCCTGCCGCAGCCGGGATCACGCCCGGAACACTCACAGTGACCGACAGCGCGACGAATAGCCCTCAAGCGGTTCCAATTACCGGCACGGGCATTGCTCCCAGCGTGGGACTTTCGCCGACCAGCGTCACCTTTGCCGATCAGATTGTCGGGTCGTCCAGCCCGGTTTCTATCATCACTCTTACAAATTCTGGCGGTGCAGGTTTAACCGTGACGAGCGTCAGTCTCACGGGTGCGAATAAAGGGGACTTTTCCCAAAGCAACACGTGCACCAAGGTTGTGGCTGGCGGCACTTGCCAGATCAATGTGACCTTCAAACCCACCGCCGCCGGACTGCGCACGGCAACGGTCAGTGTGGCCGATAGCGCTACGGGAAGTCCGCAAACGGCTTCTTTGACGGGAACGGGCATTGCAGCCACGGTTACGTTGTCTCCCAGCACGCTTTCTTTTGGAAATGTGAACGTGGGCACCGCGACCAGCCCGCAAAAACTGACCTTGAGCAACGCCGGCAATGCGACGCTTACGATTACGAGCCTGACAATCACCGGGCTGGACCCAGGAGACTTTTCGCAAACCAACAACTGCGGCAGTTCGCTGGCGCCAGCCACGAATTGCACCATCAACGTCAGTTTCAAGCCGGTGGCCGCGGGGTCTCGCCAGGCCAGCATATCCGTTAGTGATAACGCCGGGGGCAGCCCTCAAAGTGTATCCGTGGGCGGTACGGGGATTGCCTCCGGGGTGAGTTTCAGCACGTCGAGCCTTACATTCCCGGATCAGCCCATCGGGACTTCCAGCCCCGCCAATGGAATCACTCTGTTCAATACCGGCAGCGGCACCCTGACGATCTCGAGCATCAGCGTTACGGGCACCAATCCCGGTGACTTTTCGCAGACAAACAACTGCGGCACAACGGTCGCGAATGGAGCAAGTTGC
Source organism: Candidatus Sulfotelmatobacter sp. (assembly GCA_036490405.1). Lineage (GTDB taxonomy): Bacteria > Acidobacteriota > Terriglobia > Terriglobales > Acidobacteriaceae > Sulfotelmatobacter. The sequence continues at coordinate 145,636 of DASXDY010000037.1, forward strand.
ACCATCAATGTGACCTTCAAGCCGACGGCCTCTGGGACGAGAACGGCGGCAGTTTCCGTATCCGATAATGCTTCGGGGAGCCCGCAATCGGTTACTTCGAGTGGAACCGGAACCGCGGGCGGCCCCACGGCGTCGATTTCGCCATTGACTTTGACGTTCGCATCGCAGAATTTGGTGTCAACAAGTTCTCCACAGACGATTACGCTGACAAACTCCGGCGCCACTGCGCTGAGCATTTTGAGTATTGTCGCCAGTGGCGATTATGCGCAGACCAACAATTGTGGTTCGTCGCTGGCAGCCGGTGCCATGTGCAGCGTGCAAGTCGCTTTCACTCCGACGGCGGTTGGATCCCGGGCAGGATTTGTCACTTTCTCCGACACAGATCCCACGACCCTGCAAACCGCTACCCTCAATGGTACGGGCGCGCAGCCGAGCAGTTCAGTCTCAATCAGCCCGGTGCAGGCGTCCGCAACGCCGGGGCAGACCGTCCAGTTCCAGGCTTCCATCAGCGGTGTAGTGAGTTCAGCCGTGACCTGGGCTGTGGACGGTGTCAGTGGAGGCAACAGCACAGTCGGAACAATATCGTCGACCGGTTCATACACGGCTCCTCTTGTTGCCGGTCCGCACGTTGTCGCGGCGACCAGCACGGCGGATCCCACCCAGAGCGCCGGTGTTCCGATGGTGGTGACCTCTTACGCCGGGACTCTTGTCTATCACAACGACGACGGACGCACCGGCCAGAACCTTAGCGAAACCGTGCTGACTACCGGCAACGTGAATGCGAATCAGTTCGGCAAGATATTGTCCTACCCGGTGGATGGGCAGATCTATGCCGAGCCGCTCTATGTGCAGGGCGTCAACATTCCCGGCCAGGGCGCGCATAACGTGGTCTACGTTGTAACAGAGAACGATACGGCTTACGCCTTCGATGCCGATGGAATTGGCAGCGCGGCCTTGTGGCAAGTGAGTTTCCTGACCAATGGAGCACAAACGCTCAATACGACCGACATCGGCGGCTGCAACAACATCTCCCCGCAAGTGGGAATCACGTCAACGCCGGTCATCGACCCGCAGACGAACACGATCTACATCCTGGCGAGGACGAAAGTGGTCACCGGAGGTGTCGCGTCCTACTTCCAGACTCTCCATGCGCTGGATATCACCACAGGACTGGAAACCTCGGGAAGCCCGGTCGTGATTCAGGCATCGGTGAATACCGCAAATGGTCCGTTGGCGTTCAATCCACAAACTCAGAACCAGCGGGCCGGCTTGTTTATCGATAATGGCGTGGTCTACATCAGTTGGGCTTCGCATTGCGATATTCAGCCTTTCCACGGCTGGATCATGGGGTACGACGAGAATTCCTTGCAGCAGGTTGCGGTCTTTAACCCCACGCCCAACGGCGTCGAAGGCGGAATCTGGCAAAGCGGCGCGGCGCCGGCCGTGGATGAATTCGGAAACATCTTTGTCGCGATCGGAAACGGCACAACCGATATTGATCAAGGAGGGGTCGACTATAGCGAGGGCCTGCTCAATCTCGGCCTCAGCGGGAGCACGTTGAACGTGAACGACTATTTCGTCCCGTCGAACTTCCAGTCGCTGAATGGTTCGGATCTGGATTTGGGTTCGGGGGGGCCGTTGCTGTTGCCTACGCAGCCCGCTCCTCCGACCGACCTGCTGGTGGTGTTCGGCAAGCAGGGAATGGTGTATCTGATGGACCGCACCAACCTTGGGAAATATAGCCCGCTCGGCAATCAGGTGCTACAAACTCTGCCGGCCGGAACGGTGCCCAACGCCCACAGTAACCCCGCCTTTTGGCAAAGCAATATCTACTTTGCGGGAGTCGGCGATTTTCTGAAGTCCTTCCTGCTTTCGGATTCTCTGCTCTCCACCTCGCCGACTTCGCAATCGGCTACGACCTATCCCTATCCAGGAGCGACGCCCGCGGTATCCGCGAACGGAAATGCGGACGGCATTGTCTGGGCCATCAGTACAATCACCGGCAATATTGCAGAACTGCACGCCTATGACGCCGTAAACGTCTCTCGCGAGCTTTACAACACCGGGCAAAACGTCTCTCGCGACAAAGCTGGCTTATTCATAAAGTTCGCGGTGCCAACCGTGGCGAACGGCAAGGTATACATCGGAACCCAGACTGAACTTGACGTTTACGGACTCCTGCCTTAGCGCATTCCTGCTGATTGATTTCTGGCGCGCCGGAGCTGACTTCGTGTAGGTTTTCCCCTGCGGGCCAGTTGCCGGAGATCGATATATCCGGGCTCTTCATGCGTCTCTTCCGCAGATTCCACTGATTGCCGCCGGAGGCGTGAATCAACAGACCGCGGCCCAGTTTATTCTGTCGGGTGCCAACGCGATCGGGATCGGCACGGAATTGATTCCGACTGAAGCGATTCTGAGAAGACAATCACAGCGTATCCACGAACTCGCTCGGCGTTTCATCAAGTTGGTGAAAGATGCGCGTGACCAGATTAGCGCCTGGAAACAAAGTCAGGTTGTTACGAAATATTCCGAAGCAGAAAAATGTGAAGACTGATTGCGCACGACAGACAATTTCCCGCGAATCCAATTCTCCATAGTTGTCCGCATTGAAAGTCCTGAGAACCATAGAAAGCGGGTCGCGCCGGAGTAACTTCTCGGTCTTTCTTTTACCAAAACTCCGCTGCTGATCTTCAATACCCGTTCATCTGTCCCCACCATCCGTGCATCCGTAGGAAGCTCATTGGAGCGGATGCCAAGTTGCCCCTCGTCATTCCAAGTCTGACCGTCAGGATTTCAGGAACGGCAGCGGAGGCTTGGCATGATGGAGCAGCGTGGTCTGTGTCGATGCATCGGACGCATCGTCCTCTACCTAAACATCGTAACTGCGTTATTGTTCCTGACGATCTCGTCTGCAAGCGGGCAGACCACGGTCGGCACAGGCAGCATCAATGGTGTTGTGACCGACCCGACGGGCGCAGTTGTGAGCAATGCGACCGTGTCGGTCACAAACACAGCCACCAACTCCACTGTCCGGCTTACTTCGAATTCAGCGGGTGCTTATACCTCTGGAGCGTTGACGCCCGGGGAGTATCGCGTGCAGGTTTCAGCCAAGGGATTCAGCAGTGCGAGCCAGCTTGTGAACGTGCAGGTGGGCAACACGTCGAGCCTCAATTCGACCCTCCAGGTCGGGCAGGAAAGCCAGGTCATCGAAGTGCAGGCCGGCGGCGTGGAGGTCAATACCGAACAGGCGAGCGTACAGGGTGTTTTGACGCGGCAGCAGATCGAAAATCTTCCCGTGAATGGCAGGAACTTCCTGGATCTCGCGCAGCTTGAACCTGGCGTGCAAATCCAGGATGGAACGAACTTCGATCCGACCAAGGTTGGCTATTCGTCGATCTCATTCGGTGGACGTTTCGGACGCAGCGCGCGCATCGAAGTTGATGGTGTGGATATCAGCGATGAGACCGTTGGAACCACGACCCAGGACATTCCTGCCAGCGCGATAGCGGAGTTCCAGATCAGCCAATCGAAGCTCGATCTCTCCAACGACCTGACTTCTTCAGGTGCGGTGAACGTTACCACGCAATCTGGAACCAACTCGTATCACGGCCAGGCCTTCGGATATTTTCGCGATCACGACGCCCTCGCCGCGGCATTGCCCACCCCGGCCGGCTTGGGCGCTCCCGCGTTTCAACGGAACCAGTATGGCGGCAATCTGGGCGGGCGCATCATCCGAGACAAGCTTTTCTTTTTTGCCGACGGCGAGCGCACGCTGAACAACCTGCAATCGCCGGTATCCCTGCCCGCGCCGTTTGCAGCTGATTCTGGCTTTTTCAATGCGCCATTCCGCGAAACCGAATTGCTGGGGAAAGTCGACTATCAACTCACAAACAGCGCGAAATTGTTTTACCGCTATGGATATTTCGCCAGTCTGACGGACGCGACGTTCTTTGCTTCCAGCTTCCAGGTTTATAGCAACAAGAACGACTCGCGCTCGCACGTGCTCGGTCTGGATTTCAATACCGGGACGTTCACCCATAGCGTGCGCTTCGAGTATCTGAAATTCCAGAACCAGATCCAGAACGGCGATCAGGGCCAGCCTTTCTCGAGTTCCGGCTTGACGATACTCAACGGCCCGCTGGCGGTCGGGCCAAACTATCTGGCGCCACAGTCCACACCGCAGAGCGATCACGAGTTGAAGTACGACGGCAGCAAGTCGATCAAGAATCATCTGGTTCGCTTCGGTGCGACCTACAATCACATCCAGGGAGGAGGCTTTGCCGCTTTCTTCAGCATCGCGCCGGTTGTTTTCTCGTCGCCCAACCTGCTCGATGCGAATTGTGCCGTGGTCAGCCCTGCTTGTCCCGCGGGCCCGGATGGAACGCCCGCTTCCAATCCGCTCAACTATGACGTTCAGGCGATCCAGATAGGCAACGGAATTGGGTACGCAACCACTCAAGCGGCATTTGGATTTCCCGCCGGGGGCCTTGGCCCTGACAATCGGATCGCGTTCTACCTGGGAGATAGCTGGAAGGTCAAACCGAATCTGAATGTCGAAGTCGGCCTGCGCTACGTACGGGATACCGGCCGCAACGACGCGGATCTTCCCGGCATTCCGGCTCTCAACAACATCGTTTCTACCTACCCGAACCTGGGCGCGCAAATCCGCCAGCCGAATCTGAATTTCGCCCCGCAAATCGGCATCGCCTGGGATCCAACACGAAATGGAAAGACCGTGATCCGCGCTGGAGCCGGACTCTATTACGAGAACACAATCTGGAACAACGTTCTGTTTGACCGCCCCACTCGCGAAGCGACAGGAGCGTTCCTGCAAACTCCCAGCCTGTGCAATGGACCCGGATCGCCGGCGCAACCCGTTCCGATTCCGGGCGGCTCTATTCCAATTCCCGATGGTGTTTGCGGCAACGGCAGCAATCCCATCACCATGGGAGCAGCCGCGGCGAATATTATTAGTTTTTTCAATACCTACCAGTCGAGCTATCCGTTCACGCCAACGTTGCAGAATGGTGGTTACATTGGCAGCCTGCTCGCTCAAGGGGTAGGACTCGGCACAGCGACGACTCCTTCCACCTTCGCGCCAAACTTCCAGACTCCGCGTTCGGTCCAGATCAACGTCGGTATTCAACGCGAGTTGCGTCGTGGGACGATTCTGAGCGCTGACTACGTTCGCAACGTTGAAACTCACTCGCTGCTCGGCGTTGATTTGAACCATGCGGGCGACACCCGATATTTCAATCTGGCCGGGGCGCAGGCCGCGATTAACAACACAGTTGCGGCCTGCGGAGCCTCCTCAGTCGCTGGCGCGCTGGCGGCTGGCGGGTGCCTGCCGCTGGAGCCATCCAATCTTGGCGCTCAGATGGCGGACTTCGCGAAGCGCGGCTTGACCACCACAACCGAGTTGGGTGTTGGTGGCACAACCGTGACCGGGGCGACTGGAGTGGGCGGATGCCCACCTGAGGGCTGTGCGTTTCCCGGACTCAATCCAGCGGCTGCCAACCTGAACTTCCTGCTTCCGATTGGACGCTCGGTCTATAACGCCTTCGATCTGAAGCTGGTGCAGAATGTGACCAACCCAATCCGGGGATTGAAGAACGCGAATCTTCAGGTTGCTTACAGCCTGTCGAAGTTCGTGAATCCCGGAGGCGCGGGCCCCACTTCCCAGCCCCCGAACTATCAGCAGTACGCCGACCAGGACTTCGTCACGGGTGCGGCTGATAACGCAAATCCATTCCGCTATATGGGACCCTCTACCCTCGACCGCAGGCATCAACTCTCATTCGGTGGCAGCTTCGATCTCCCGTTCGGCTTCCAGTTGGGAATGATCGGGCACTTCTATAGCCCGTTATCGACTCCTCTGGTGGTTCCGAATTCCGGCTTGGGCGACGGTGAAATCTTCCGTACCGATTTCACCGGGGACGGAACCACGCAGGATTACGTACCGGGAACGAAGAATGGCGCGTTCATGCGAGGCGTTGGGCCGGGCGACCTGGCGAGAGTCATCAGCAATTACAACCAGACGGTTGGCGGACAGGCAACGCCCGCCGGTCAAGAGCTGATCAGCCAGGGACTGTTTACGCTATCTCAGCTGCAAGGAATGAATGGCGTCGCTCCGGTTCTTCCTGCTCCGGTTTCGGGAGCAGTCGGCCTGGCCTGGCTCAAGGACCTCGACATGTCGCTTCGCTGGAAGTACCGCATTAAGGAGACGGTCACCATCGAACCGGGCATCGGGTTCTTCAATTTGTTCAACTTCGCCAACTTCGATCTTCCTCCAAACGTTCTCAGCCCGTACCTGTCAGGGCAACCGGGGGCCATTGGTGGGACCGACTATCAGGGAACACAAAACGTTCGAGTCGGAGCTGGGACTGGAGTCTATGGGCTGGGAGCGCCGCGTGTCGCGGAGTTCACCCTGAAGATTACCTTCTAGTCCAATGCATGCTCCCAGGCCGCCAGCTTCGGCTGGCGGCTTTTTATTGGCAAGCGCTGGATGGTTGGAGCACGACCGATTCAATCGACGTGAGCAGGGGATGAATGGGCGAATAAAGTTTGATGGGGCTAGTCAGAATATGGGGCCTGCGCCAGCACGTCGCAGAGATTCTTCGGATGGAAGTTCAGCTACATATCTTTCCCCGATGTCGCGCATGAAGCCGCGGGACGCGCCCCGAGGATGTTTTCGAACGACATTGGCGCATGTCTTCAGGAATGCCGATTTGAATCCAAGGCGAGGAAAAGCCTCGGCAATCTCTTCTGCTTCACGCTTTCTAACCTGCGAGGGATGTACGCCGAGCACATCTGCCCCAGCACCCTCCGCGACCAGCGAGATTTCGACCGGCTTGAATTGAGCGATGGGCGACGCGTGCATGGCGATCCCGTCCCAAATCGTGAATTCGAGCTTGCGGGTAAGACTGAGAGCTGAGGAATTCTTTTGCGGCCTCTGCTCCCTGAATCTCGAAGGGCGTAGTCCGCAGAGACTCATTCCGTGCATCAGATCGCGCCGGTTCACGAGAAATCCGCTCAGTCGCTCCATCCCAGGACCTGGCGCTCAAAATCAAAGCTGAGCTGGCTGGGTTGCAGGAGCGAGATGCCGATCAAGCCGTCATATTCGGATTGGAGGTTTTTCTGATCGACAACCACGGAAGCCCGCTGGCGGCCGATGTTCGCAGTGCCGAGCGTTGCCCCCGGAATGACGATGTTTCGATAGGAAACTGCGCCGGAAAGGTTTTTCCCTAACCCCGTCGCCGGAGACCATTCGTAATCCAGGTCTTGTAAAGCCTCTTTGAAGATCACCAGGCGCGGAGTGCCCGTATCCAGCAGCAAATGGAGTTTCCGGTTGCCGGTGTTGAAGCTGACCGAGATAAATTGCGGTCCCGCTGAGAAAGGAGCGGAATGGCGCTGGGGCGATGCGTGGAACAGGATGCGCTGCTTCTTGTAGTCAATCGTGAAACTTCGCGAGCCCAGTGCGTCGAGGCCGATCACGCCGCTGAGATGCATGCCCATGCCGCTTGCGAGCTTCGAGAAGTCTGCCACCATCACTTCCAGGTCTCGCGGGCGCAGCGGGCCCACCTGAAGATCGCGCAAGACAACTCGCTCTGCCGGGACATTCTGGTTGAAAAGCGCAATGGCATCGCTCTTCCCATGAAGGCCCAGTTTCCTCGCGATGCTTGCATCGACCATGCTGGGGCTGGTGCCGGTATCGAGTAGAAGATTTTGATGATCAAGATTCCCGATCCTTCCCTCGACCACGACCAGATAGCCCTGATAGAGGCGAAAGGGCAAATCCGGGACCTGCTCGTTCTTGGGGATTGTTCCAACGAGGTCACCGCCCGATGCGTGTGCCCAGAGAGCGAGCGAGAAAATAACTAACACGCTGCCGAACGTTCTGTAGTGTCTGCCGGTCCGCAGTTGACCGGATCCGCGCCAGGGTTGTGCGGACTCGCGATTTGATTTCCGGTCGCCGTCATGTCCCGCCATGCCCACAAGACGCGCGCCGGAGATACTAGCCTCAACTCAGGGGACGCATAAACGCTTTAGTGGGATGAGAACAGCGAAAAAGAGAGACAAGGCTGAATCAAGAGTTTTTTTCGATCACGCTTTGCAGCGAGCCGCGGTAGCCGCGGCTACAGGAGAGTTCCTTGCCGTTCTTGAGTACGACGATGTATTCCCCGCTATTGACCGGGATTAATTCTTTGATCTTCTTCACATTCACAATTGTTGAGCGATGGATGCGAATGAAATGGTCCGGGTTGAGGCGCTCCGCCGTGCGCGAAATCGTCTCGCGCAAAAGATATGCCTCTTTTGCGACATTGAGCCGCACATAGTTTGCGGCTGCTTCCACCCAATCAATCTCATCCATATCCAGAAAGATGACACGCCCTTTTGCTTTGATGATCAGCCGGTTTGGCGAATCCGACGGACCCGCCCCCGCACCGGACTTGATATGAGACAGCAATTCCATGATCCGGTGCGTGACTTCACGGTTTTCGGAGTTGAGCAGTTCGATCCGGGCGCGCTCGATTGCCTGATGCAGGCGCTCCTGATCGAAAGGCTTCAACAGGTAATCCAGAGCATGGGCTTCAAACGCGCGAATCGCGTACTGATCGTAGGCTGAGGTGAAGATCACAACCGGCATTTCCTCCGCCGGAATCTCGTTGAGCACCTGAAATCCATCCAGGTCAGGCATTTGAATGTCGAGCAGAAGCAGGTCCGGGCGCAGCACATTGATCGCGGAAACGGTCTGTTTGCCATCCTGGCATTCGGCGACAACGGTTACGTTCGCCTCTGACTCCAGCAACATGCGCACTTTTTGACGAGCCAGCCGTTCGTCATCGGCGATGACGATGCGCACCATTTTCCCTGCCAGGAGATCGGCGGGCGCCAAGGGAGCAGAATCGGAAAGCATATTCACGTTCCACCGTTCGGTATTAGCGAATAGACGTAGACTGAGCTAAATCGTTTCAGCGACACTTGCAGATTTTGCAAACGTTTGATGAGCCCGTCCCGCTCATGGATGCTTCTGTCCCCAACATCTGGAAGGAAAAACAAATCGTGTCGATAATGGCGGTGTTGCTATGGCCACCGACTCTACACATCTCACTGCACGAGCCTCCGTTTCCGAGGTCGTGAAAATGGTTGTTATCGAGCATCGTGAACTCCGGGTCCAATACCGGGAAGTTACGACCCGCATCCGAAATTTACGCATTGCAGTCAGGACTTTGCGGAGCCTGGGCGGGAAAGACGCCCAAAAGCCGGAAACTAAAGTCTCCACTGACAGTGAGCTGCCAACTGCAGAATCAGCCACGGAAGCATCGCCACAACTTCCAGATCATTCAGGCGAGCCTCGTGGAGAATCGGCCCTCCGGCGCGCAATCCGTATCGCGGTCCTTGAAACTCCCGATGTAGTCTCCGATAACGAAATCTACCTCCGTATCGTGCGTCGGGGTTCTTTCTCTTTTCCTGATTACGAATCCGCAGCCCCGGCCATCGAGAAAGAGCTAGAAAACATGACGGAACAAGGTGAGTTGCGCCGAGTCGAATCGGCAACGAAAAGTGGATGGCAGCGCTCCGAAAGCAGCCCCGCCAGCTCTGGCGGGATCTAGGCAACAAGCTCAAACTTGTTCCTTACTTTCTTCCAAAAGCGGGATTGGGGTGATTTCAAATGGGACGGATGCACGTCTAATGGGGATGGAATTCACCGCGCAGCCGAAACCTGCGTGATTGAATAGTGGATTGCTCTCCCACTCCTGGTAAAGAGGCCCCGGACAATGAAAGGAAATTGCGAAGCCTGCGGAGTTGCGCTGCCGCCAGACAGTGAAGCATATGTCTGCTCCTACGACTGTACTTTCTGTTCAGCATGCTATGCCAACCGGCAGAAGACCTGTCCGAATTGTGGCGGAGAGCTCGCCCGGCGTCCGCGAAGAGATCCTGACGCGGCAGGTCCGTCTTTCTCATCTCCCTCCCGCGCCCCCTGGTCATTGCCAATCTGGGGAATCAGTTTCTGTGTCTGGTTCTTTGTAGCGCTGGCGGGCACATTTACGATCTGGCGGCTTTACCTATCCACCGAAACGCCGATGCGGTTCATGTCAACTCTTTGGCTTGAACTCAGTCAGACTCTGATGTATGCACCGTTGACTCCCTTTGTCTACGCAATCGCGATTCAATATCCGGTCACACGCCATAACTGGAAGCTGCGCGCTCCGATGTATCTGGGAATCGGCATCTTGTTTTCCATGGTGCATGTCGCATTGCGCGGCGTTACGCCCTACGCCATATGGGACGGCAAAATTCACGAATGGACCTCGGCGGTCTGGGATTCACAGACACACAGCCTTTCAGTCAAATGGATTGGCCTCAGAAAGCTGTTTCTAAATAACGTTGTTGACGACATCACCGGCACGTTTGTGCCGATCGTTCTGGTCGCGCACGCCATCTCGTATTACCGCAAATTTCAGGACCGCGAGCTTCGCGCAACGCAACTGGAAAGCCAGCTGGCTAAGGCCCATCTGCAATCGTTGAAAAGCCAGCTTCAGCCGCACTTTCTGTTCAATACCATGCATTCCATCTCTGCGTTGATGCTCACCGACGTGCAGGCGGCAGACAGGATGATTACGCGGCTTGCCGATCTGCTGCGCATGAATCTGGAGTTCGCCGGAACTCAGATCACTACCTTCAACCGTGAGCTGGAGTTCGTGAATTGCTATCTGGAGATTGAGCGGATTCGCTTCGAGGAGCGGCTCAGCGTGATTTTCGACGTAGCGCCGGAAACCCTCGATGCCCAGGTGCCGCTGTTGTTATTGCAGCCGCTGGTGGACAACGCAGTCAAGCATGGCATTTCACGAATGACGGCGGGCGGAGAGATCCGAATTTCATCACGCCGGCACAACCGCGACCTGAAGCTCGAGATCAAAGACAACGGGCCGGGCTTCTTGCCAGCGAGGAACGAGCGCGGTTGCGGAGTCGGACTCAAGGTAACGCGCCAGCGTCTGGAGACCCTGTATGGCGCAAATCAAAGTGTCGAACTGACTTGTCCTCCCGAGGGCGGGGTTTCTGTGAGGATCACAATCCCGTTTAGGGTTGCGCCGCGCGAAGAAGAAGGCGGTTCCTCACTGAATTCTGAAATGCTGGCTTTCGAAATGGAAGAATCGGCGTAACTGACGCCCGCTGTTCTAAGTCAAACCGCGCAGCCAGACAATCTCCTTGCGGTTACGTCTTGTGTCGACTGTTCTGTCTCGCGCTTGACGCCAGGAATGTGACGGCCACGCTTCCGCTCTTTATATTCGTTTACAAATTCCCGTAGAGCGTGGTCCGGTGGTTTGCGTGTTTATTTGCTGGCCGCTCCACCGAAACCGTCGGTCCGTCTCGTTCGGACAACCGCTCGTCACGTGGATGACGATAGTTGTCCCTGACAATCCCCGCAACCATCCTTTGGCGTCTCACCTGCACATCTCACGGGTGAAGCCGTGTGTTAACCAGGAGACTCTCCGCATGAAATCAAGTCTTGGTCGAGACTTCGTTCGTGTTGTTCTGATTGCTGTTTCGCTGCTTTGTGCTTCGCCGCTGTTACTGTCTGCCCAGGACGTCTCGTCCCTCACGGGCGTCGTCACAGACACGAGCGGGGCGCTCGTTCCCGATGTCGCGGTGAAGCTCACCGACACCAAGACCAACGATAGCTACGAGACCAGGACGAACGCGGTTGGCGTGTATACATTCCTGAAGGTGCTGCCCGGCGCGGGATACCGGCTTACCTTCACCAAAGAAGGCTTCGCGCAGCAGAACATCGATAACATCTACGTCGGCGTCAACTCCGCCCACACGCAAAATACCCAGCTTAAAATCGGGAACGCGACGGAAGCCATTGAGGTCAACGGATCTGGATCGCAGGTATCGCTCGATACCACAGACACGACCGTTGCCGCGTCGCTCGACATGCTGATGGTGCACGAACTCCCGCAGGCTATTCGCGACACGCCGCTGGGGCTATTGAATTATTCGCCCGGCTATACCTACGCCGCGCAGGGAAATGACAACACGCTCGGGAGCCGTGACGGAGCCGTGACCGGCGCCCGTGGCGACCAGAGTAACTACACTCTCGACGGACTTGACACGAACGACTTCGGGACCGGACAGGCTGGGGCAATCACCGCCAATGCACCGGTGGATTCGATTCAGGAAATGCGCATTGAAACTGCGAACCCGCTGTCGGCCGAAGGCCGCGGCAGCGGCGCCATGGTGCAACTCACCACCAAGAGCGGCACCAACCGGTTTCATGGATCGGTTTACGAATACAACTGGACGGCGGCCACCGAGGCGAATGATTTCTTCAACAAACGCCAGGACCCGGCCATCCCAAAGCCCCCGCTGACGCGGAACCAGTTTGGCGCCAGTCTTGGGGGACCAATCAAGAAAGACAAACTGTTCTTCTTTTTCAACTACAACGCCCGCCGAGACGCGGTTTCTGATGGAGTGGATGCAATCGTTCCCCTCGATTCATTCCGCGCGGGAAATGTCGGTTACATCAATAACGGTTCGGGTTGTACGAGCACGAGCCGCATCAACACGCAGCCACAGTGCATCAGCACGTTCGCCGCGTCGGATACCAGCCTTGATCCAGCCGGAATTGGCCCTGACCAGCCACTCCTCTCATTTATCAACTCTCGTTATCCGGCTGCGAATGACCTTACCAGCGGCGATGGAATCAATACTGGAGGATTTCGTTGGAATGCGCCCAACCATCTGTCCCTCAACGACTATGTCACGCGCATCGACTACAACCTCAACAGCAAGATGAAGCTTTTTGGCCGCATCAGTGTTGTGCGGCGGGTGCAGGGCGACGATGCCAACTATGCCTCGGCGGAGTTGTTTCCCGGTGACCCTGTCACGCACCTGATCGAAGACCGCAGCTTCGCCTTCGTGATTGGACACACCTGGACGATCAGCAATACGAAGGTGAATCAGTTCAACTTCGGAGAGACGCGGGGTGTATTCGGTTTTCCCAACAATTTCAATCCGCCTGGCACGACGCAATATGCGTCGTTCATGCCTTCGGCCTCGGGCATTTCGCAACTGGTCGCCCCATTTTATGGCGCGTCAAGCCAGCACCGGTCGGTTCCCATTCCCGTATTTCGTGACGACTTTAACTATGTGCGCGGTCAACATGCGATCCAGATCGGCGGAACCTTCAAGCCGATCAAAGACAGCAGCACGCTGGTGGGAGACTTCAATTCGGTAACGATCGGCTTGGGCAATCCGGTATTGAGTGTGCCGGGGCCATCGCAGATGCTCGCCGATCCCGTTGCCAGCGCGGACTGGAGCTATGCGTATGCTTTTGCGCTCGGCCGCATCGCCAATGTCAGCAGCTTCTATGAGAATGATCACAACCTGCAACCACTGCCGCAAGGAAGCGGCCACAGCCGAAATTATCGCTACTATGAAACCGAAGCCTATCTGCAAGACACCTGGCGAGCGAGAAGCGACCTGACGCTTACCTACGGTCTGCGCTACCAGTATTATTCGGTTCCTTACGAGATGAACGGTTTCCAGACCATTCCTAATATTGACTTCGCGAGCATGTACAACCTGCGGGCGGCGAACGGGCTGGCAGGAGTGATGGGAGATTCGGCAGCGCCCGCCGTGCAATACAATTTCGGCGGAAAGGCGAACCATGCGCCGGGGTACTACCACCCCGATTGGCATGACTTTGCTCCGCGGTTCAGCTTCGCTTATAACCCATCCTTTACCGACGGTTTTCTCGGTCATGTGATGGGAGATCGCAAGACCGTGATCCGCGCGGGCGCAGGTATCGTTTTTGATCACACGATCCTCTCCGCGATCAACTTCTATAACGATCAGTCCTCGTTCGTCTTCGGACAGAGTGTAGGAACTCTTTATTCCAACGGGTTGGCCAGCGATCCGCGATTTACCGCGGTTGGCGCGCTGCCGCCGCTCAATGCTCCGATTTCAGCTTCCGTCCCGGCGACGCCATATCTGAATCCACCCGGATCGCTCTATCCCTACAACGGATTGATCTCAAACCAGACCGAACTGGCCATCGATCCGAACTACAAGACGCCATATTCGGAAACCGTCACGTTGGGTTTACAGCGGGAACTGCCCGGGAACTTCATGCTGGAGGCGACCTATTTCCTGCGCATGGGGCATCGCTTGCTCTCGCGCAGCGATGCGGGACAAGTTGTGGATTTCAAAGATCCGGCATCAGGGCAGAGCCTCGTCCAGCAGTTTACGAATCTTTCGCTGCAAGCCAGAAGCGGTCAGCCGATCAGCGATTCGCCCTTCTTCGACAACCTGATGACTCCGGCGATCCAGGCCAATTACTTCGGGCTTGATTGTCCCGGGCTGGGTAGCCTGATCGGGCTCTCGGTCGCGCACTGCGCCGACCTGGTCAACCAGGTGTTCTCTCCGCTGCCCGCGCGCGGCGATATGGCGGATACGGTGGAGGCGCTTTATGCCGGTATCGGACTGGGACCGATGTTCCCCTCGAACGTTGGCCTTGATCCCCAGTTCAGCAGCCAGCTCTATTTCGGCAACAAGAGTTATTCCAACTACAACGGCCTGCTGACAAGTCTGCATAAGAAGATGTCGCACGGCCTGCAGTTCGACGTGAACTACACCTACTCGCACTCGATTGATAACAGCTCGACCGTCGCAAATAATGCGCAAGGAACTGCGGCGACTGGCGGTTATGGAGGCTTTCTCTGCGACGCGATCCAGTTACGCTCGTGCCGCGGGAATTCCGATTTTGACCTCACTCACCTGGTTAGCGCCGATGGCCTGTACGACCTGCCATTCGGCCGCGGACACTGGATCGGCCATGGCGCCTCGGGCGGACTCAATCAACTCATTGGCGGATGGCAGATTGCGTTTCTCAATACGTGGCACAGTGGATTTGCGTTTACCACGGTTACTGAAGCATTCCCTGTGAGTTTCAATGCAAATAGTCCTGGCGTATTCACCGGAAGCCGCTCGGACATCAAGACCAGCGTCCACAACGACTCTGCCACCGGACAGATCCAGCTTTTTGCCGATCCGACCGCCGCCTTGAACGCATTCACGGGCCCCATCGGATTGGAAGGACCAACCCGCAACAACCTGAGAGGACCCAGGTTCTCCAACACGAATCTCTCACTCAACAAACATTTCGTCATCAAGGAAAACTACGAGCTCGAATTTCGGGCCGAGGCCTATAACGTTTTCAACCAGGTGAACTTCGCATTGCCGACGAACAGTGTTGCGGACATCAACGCGCCCAATTTCGGAGCGATCACGAGCGATACCGGGCCGCGCGTGATGCAGTTCTCGTTGCGGTTTGATTTCTAGTGGTTCCTTCTGTAGTCCGCAGCGAGATGGTTCTTCTTGGTACTTCATGGTTTCTGCCATGGAGACTGAAGCTCCGTTGGGAATCGCTACGATCCGGCGAGAGTTTTTCTGGCAGCGGCGGCTTCAAGTTCGGAGGCGAAAATCTTTCCCGCGATTCGCCAACTGTAACTGCCTTCCACCAGCCTTCGAGCAGCAGCGCCCAGGCTCTTCCGCCTGGTCTCGTCGGTGAGCAGAGAGAGCACAGACCGGGCGAAATCCCGGGGAGTGTCGGCCAAAAGAATGTTTTCGCCGGACTGCACAGGAAGGCCTTCGGCGCCAATCGAAGTCGAGACGACCGCTTTGCCCATGGCCATCGCCTCAAAGATCTTCAGGCGCGTGCCTCCGCCAATCCGCAAAGGCACGATACTCAGCGCGGCGTTCGCAAAAAAGGGACGGATGTCTTCTACCCAGCCGGTGAGCCGGATGTTGGGATTCTTATCAACCAAAGTCTCCAATTTGAGCGAGGGATTGCGGCCGACGATTTCCAGCGAGACATCGGGGCATTCTTCTCTTATCAGCGGCAAAATCTCTTGGACAAAATAAAATATTGCGTCTTCGTTCGGTAACCAATCCATCGATCCCGTGAATACGAGGGAATGGGAAGCTTTAGCGCTGGGCTGCGGCGCGAAATAATCGATGTCGACGCCAGTGGGAATCACGGAGATCGTTTTGGGATCGATGAATGATGCAAAGTAATCGCGATCGTTCTCGGAAACGGCCAGCACGCGGTCAGCCGCTCCCAGATAGCGGCGCTCGGCGGCGTCCATTCTTTTCCATTCCCGCCACGACACAGCCTTCCATAACCACTTGTTTGCAACCTCGTAATGCCTTCGCCATATTGTCGTTTCCACATTGTGCGTGAACAGGACCTTGGGTGTTTCGTGGTTCCAGGGAATCAGCCCGGCTGCGACCAGGAAATCGCACACGATCACGTCGTAAGTTTCATGGGCAAGCAGTTCTTCCAGCGCGTGCCGCGCCTCGGGACGGCAGAACTTGCTGATGTTATACGGCCGCGACGACAAGAAACTGAAGGCGTAAGCGCATTTTTCGCCCATGCTTTTGGGCCGCGGAAGCCGAAGCGGAACGCAGATGACTTTGTGGAAGAGCTGCGAGAGTTCGAGGTGCGGATCATTTTGCTGGAACGGGTGAAAGGAAAACAAGGTGACCGCATGCTCCGCCGCCAGCTGGCGAAGGATGTTGAAACTCCGAATCCTGCCCCCTGAGTCGGTTGGTACAAGGCCCCCTGCCTTCACCCATAGAATTTTCATGCGGGCCAGTGTAGAGCAGGTTGGGTACGGCAGCACTCAGCGATAGGGAAGCGCATGAGACTGGATCAGGCCTTTCCCCTCCTGAACGGTGATGAACTGGTTTGCTTTGACGTTTGCCAGGGAATCTTTGCGGCCACTTGGCCAAACCACCTCAACACTCACAGTCCTCCCCGGCACAGGCTTGCCGAGGCCGAAGGTGAGCGGGAGTTCGCTCTGCGACAAATAGCTGGAGCCCGTCTTTACCATACCGAAGAGCCGGGGGCCGGCACTTGTCTTTACCGTCACTTTGGCTCCGATGCCGTCACGATTTGACTTTGTGCCGACCATCTTTATGCGAAGAAAGTCGTTTTGATTTCCGTTGTCGTTCCGCAACAGGCGCGCTTTCCCGCCATTCGCAGTGATGACGAGGTCGAGATCGCCGTCATTGTCGATGTCTGCATACGCAGCGCCTCGGCCGACAATCGGCTTTGGCAGGGCTGAACCAACTTTCGTCGTGACTTCTTCGAAGTGATTCTTGCCGAGATTGTGAAACAAGTGCGGAGGCTGGGCGTATTTCACGTTCGGCTGCACAACGCTGATGTCGTCGGAGACGTGGCCGTTGATCGCGAGAATATCCGGCATGCCGTCGAGATCGTAATCGAAGAAAAGCGTACCGAAAGTAAGCGACTTGGTCGACATGCGTGCGATCCCGGTGGATGGCGCCTGATCGGTGAAGAGCCCTGAGCCATCGTTGTGGTAGAGCGACATGCCCTCGTTGGTGAAATTGCCCAGTACCAAACTCTGCCATCCGGAATTGTCGTAGTCAGCGGCGTCGGTTCCCATGCCTGCGCGTGCGGTGCCGGCTTCGCCGTAGGCAAGGCCTGCGGCGACGGCTACATCGGTAAATGTTCCGTTGTGATTGTTGTGATAGAGCTTGTTTGGTTCAGTGTCGTTAGAGACGAACAGGTCCATCCAGCCGTCGTTATCGTAGTCAAGCAACGCTACGCCGAGCGCCTTGCTGCCTGGGTCATAAAGGCCGGCTTTGCGCGTCACATTCTCAAATGTTCCGTCGCCCCGATTGTGAAATAGGGTTGAGCTCTCGCCTTTGAAGCGCTGCGGCGTGCAGTAAGACTTGTTCTTGTTGTCGAGCGAGCAATATTGGTCATTCTCGGGCGACCAGACCACGTAATGCGCGACGAACAAGTCCAGCTTGCCATCGTTGTCGTAGTCGACCCATGCGGCGCTGGCGGAAAATCCCGGATCGGCGACTCCCGCCTTTGCAGTCACGTCGGCGAACTTTCCATTGCCAAGATTGCGGAAGAGGTGGTTCGATCCGACGGTTGTAATGTAAATGTCGTCAAAGCCGTCGTTATCGTAATCTCCGACCGCACACCCGAGGCCGTACATTTCGATGGCCAGCCCGGCCTGACGGGTCACGTCGGTGAACGTGCCGTCATGGTTGTTGTGATAAAGCGCAGGAAAGGAATTGCCGGTCTTGTGGCCCGGCCAGTCCATCGAATTGATGAGCAGGATGTCCTGCCAGCCGTCGTTATCGTAGTCGATGAAACAGACGCCACTACCCATCGTTTCGGGTAAGAACTTTTTTCCGTAGGCGCCAGTGTTGTGCTTAAAGTGAATTCCGGCTTTGTCGGTTATGTCGGTGAATTCGATCGGACCGGAGGGGCGCGCGGGAGATGAACGGCTGGCGTCCGAAAGAGTGGGGGTGGAGTTCGCGGTCCGAAGATTCGTTTGCTGGGACGGCGCTGCGGCGCTCCATGGCATAGTCACTTTCGGCTGAGCGCCTGATGGGGACGAAATCACAGTCGCCTGCCGGCATCCAGCGAGAGCAAACAGCGCTGCAATCAATAGAACGAATCTGCACAGAGGGCGGGACATAAGAGACTTCGATGGGCCACGGGAAATCACTGCGCGGCGAGCACCTTCTCCTTCTGGGCGCGGCGGGAATCCATCCACATTTCGACCAGCATCGCGGAAGGGCCCACCATGAAGAGCGCATAGAACGGCGCGTAGACGACCTGATTGAGGCGGAGAAGCATCTCCACCACCGCCACCAGAAATACCACGATGCACTGCCCGCGTTTGGTGCGCACTGTCGTTTTCGGATCAGTGATCATGAAAAAAATGAATAGCTGATACATCGGCCCGGTGATGGGTGAGACTTCAGATTGCCAGGGGCTGCCGAGCATCCAGCTTCGCAGGAAAGCGAAGGCGAGGAATGAGGCCACATAGATCCCCGTGATATGGAAGCGATGGAGCCGCGCGATGATGACCGATCCGAGGACCCAGATCACCACCATCGGCAGCAGATAATTGCCCCATTGAATGCTGAGGGAGGCAACGGCTTCGGGTGCAAGAAAGAGCAATACGGATATCCCGAAGTTCGATGGGTTCCAGATGTGGCGTCCCTTCACGCGCAGAACGTATTTCGACATGATCGAGATTGCTGCGCAAAGGGCATAAGGCCAAAACGCGGGCGAGCGAACGAGGATTCCGACGCTGATGCCAGAGATGTACGCGCTGACTGGATGCACCCACTTGTGGAAGAAAATGCGCCCGAGAATAAGCTCGAGCGCGATGCTGGTAAAGATAGCCAGCAGCGTCTTGGGATAGCTTTCAAGAATTCCGAACGACAAGTGTCCGACGAGCAGAATGCATGTAATGAAAGCCGGGGCAATGTAGCGGTTGTCGAGGCCGATCAGCGGCTTGCGTGGCGCTGGTGCCGGCGGCGAGGTCACGGGCGCGGTCATCTGGCTCACGCCGGCTCCTCGATGGTATGCAACTTGTGGACGGCGGGATGATCGATCGTCTGAGTTTTACCTGACGGCCAGCGGATCAGCGCTTTATCGACGTTCGGATTCTTGCCCAGCCCGAAGTGCAAGCGGCGGTCGTTCTGTGCCGCAAATCCGGTTCCGCCCGAGACTTCCTGCACCTGCTTTTGACCACTCCAGAAGAGAGTGACCTGCGCCCCGATTGCGCTGCGATTGCTATGCGTGCCCTTCAGTTGAAATTCGATCCACTCATTTTCGGGCGCGACCGTGTTTCTGTAAACGAGCAGCGGACCTTTCTGGTTCGCGACCACCACGTCGAGCACACCGCGGTTCCACAAGTCTGCGAGCGCGACAGAGCGGCCGTCATAGGTGTCCGTCACCCCGACGGATTGAGCGACATCGATAAATTTTCCTGCGCCATCATTCAACCATACCCGCTTGTTCTGGTAGCCGGAGAGGCTGCGTCCCTCGAATGACGGCCAGTTCTTGGCATCGCCGATGATCGTGCTGTTGCCACCGGCGACTTTTGAAAAGTCGTACCAATAGCTGCGATGGTGGTCGAGCGAGATGTAACCGTTGGCGAGATAAAGGTCGAGGGTCCCGTCATTATTCAGGTCGCCGAATTGGGCGCCGAAGCTCCATCCGCCAAGTTCGACACCGAAATCTCGTGCGAGATTTTCGTACTTGATCGCATCGCCGGAAGTCCCTTCCTTCGGCATCCATAGATTGTTTCCCTGGATGAGAATGCCATCTTCCGAGATATTGGAAACATAAACTGCATAGCGCCCCTGATTGAGAATGTCGCCAAAGGCCGCACTCATGCCGCTTTTAGGGGCGAAGCCGACTCCCGTCTGCTCGCCCATCTCACGGAACTTCGCGCCATCGTTGAAATAGAGTTCGGAGACGCCATAATCGTTAGCGACGAACAGGTCGGGATGTCCTGTGCCACGTAAGTCTGCGGCCGAAGCCGCGAGCGCCCAGCGATGGCTGTTGATGCCCAGCTTCGCGCTGACCTCCTCGAATTTCCCGTTGCCTAAATTGTGGAAGAGATATTTCCGCCCGCCATTCCTGGCGTACTCGAAGCTGTCGGGCATGATGCGCGTCGTCGTGAGATGCCACAGGTCAATGTCTTCGGAGTAGTAGCCGCCGACGAACAAATCGAGCAACCCGTCCCCGTCGTAGTCGAACCAGATCGCCGTGTTTGCATTGATCCACTTCGGCAGGCCTGCCTGCTCGGTCACACGAGTGAAGCCATGCCCCTGATCATTGTGATATAGCTCGGGACGGCCCCACTTGATGAGGAAAAGATCTTCATAGCCGTCGTTGTCATAGTCGCCCCACACTGCGCCGGTAGAAACACCGGTGCCTTGCTGGTTGACGTCGGCGATTCCAAGCGCGGGAGCGACGTCTTCAAACTTGCCGTTGCCCAAATTGTGATAGAGGGCATTCTTGCTGCCGATGGCGCTGTTGGTCACGTAAATGTCGGGCCAGCCATCGCGGTCGTAGTCAACGATAGAGACCGACGCGCCCATCGAAGCGACTTCGGGCATGATGCGTTCAAGTTTCGGATCAAGTTGCGGGGCCTGATGGACAAAATTGATGCCAGCTTCATGCGAGACTTCCTGCAGGTAGAATCCATGCCGTGCAATTGCGCTTGCGGCGTTGGAAGAGGAACTGTCCGTTGCGCGCCGCACGGTATACCTCTTCATCGCGAGCGGGGTAAGCAGCAGCCCGATGAAAATGACCGTGACAATCGCGCGCGCGATTCGGTTGCTGCTCATTGCGTCGAATCACTCCGCAACGCGTTCTGGAAAACTTCCGGCGTGATGTAGCGCGTGTGATAGTTGCGCCAATCTTCCGGATGTTGTTTGTAGGTCCACTCATCTTCCAGTTCGCCGGGGCGGACTGTGTACTCGTTCTGCGAGTGATGCGGCAAAGGCTGGACCGTCTTGGAGAAGGTCGAGTTGTAGTCGCCGTCTTTGATCCATCCGTCGCCTTTGATGACGAAATCGCGCACCCAGCCCGCAGCCGGCGGAGGCTGCTCGGCGAAGCGCATGGAAAGTTCGTCTCCGGAATTCACGATCAGGTAACGGTCGTCGATGGTCTTTATCAGTTCGCGAACATCGCCGAAACGGGTGTAATAGCCGATCAGGTCACGCCAGCGCTGCTTCGTGCCTTCGATGCGGTTGTAATCAGGGACCTCCGGCGCGCCGGCGCCGACGGGCATCTGCATCACGGAATATCCGCGATAGTGCAGATCGGCGACTGTTGGATCTAGAGTCGTTTCCTTCAACGGAGCGTCAGGTGCGCCTTTCGCCCAGTGGATCGCGTCCCAATAAATTTCAAGATTTGTGCGCAGACGAACCCGGTGTGGAGTTCCGGGCTTGAAAATGTTAGTCAGGTTAAACAGGACCGTTTTCTTGCGGCCAGCGGGGAATCCCAGATTGTCCTGCGCCGTGACCCACCCGCCATGGCCGTCGGGAACTTCGACGCTCATGCCATGGGCACGCCAGCGATTCCCTTGCGTGATGGCCACGTTCACCGACGATTCGGTGTCATGAATCGAGCCTTGCGCGATCAGATATAACGGGCCGCTCGTTGGAGCATCTTCGCCGAGATCGACTTCGAGATAGTGATCACGAGTTACACCCTGGAATTGGCCTTTGCCGAAGCTGCTCACCGCTTTGCCATCGAGCGTTCGGACGAGTTCAGTTACGTCGTGGCCGGTGTCATCCGTTGCCTGCGCGATCTCGTGCGGCGTTTCGACGACGGTGAAGCCCAGCTTTGTCGGCGGAATGACGAAGCGTTCGTCGACGAAGATTTCTGTTCCAACAGGATGGTCTACGGTCATCAGACCGATGTAGTCGTAGTAGTAGACCTCCCACAGTTCGGCAGTGACGCGGATGTCGTAGTAGCCGTCATGGGGCACGAGTTGATCCCGGCCAATCTTGTACCACTCTCCGGTGGCAGCGATCTGCGCGGAGCCGAGCGTGTTGATGCGCAGTCCGATCGCCGATCCCCAGGGCACAGCGTCTTTCACGAACTCCATCTGCTTGCCGTTGTATGCGAACAAAAATGGGCAGGAGGCTTTGAGGCGTTGTTCGGTGACAATATCGGTGTCGGCCTTTACGCCAAACTCCGCGCGCAACATGCCGTTTGGCCAGACGACGCGGACTACTTCGGCTTCCGTCTGCTCTCCCAATCCGAAGTGAAGCACAGGTCCCGTGATCGGCTGCTTCTGTACGAGAAGGCCTGAACGAATTTCGATTTCGCCGCCGACTCCAAAAGGATTGATGCGTTGATCGCCGACCGCCTGCACCGCATGCGGACGGACCACCTGCCAGTGATAGTTCCTGGTGCTCTGGTTCACTTCGCGAAGAGGCTGGCCATCGGCGGAAAGCGCGATCAGATCGAGTTTGCCCTTGCCGCTCAAATCCGCAACGCTGAAGACAAAGGCTGGCGCCCCTTGCTGCTTCAGCAGTGCGAAGGTTCCTTTTTCATCGCCGAGCCAGACCGAGGGAATCGACGGCGCAGGGGAGACGGAGGACAGAATCAGATCGAGCGCGCCATTGTTATCAAGATCGGCGACATAAAGTCGTACCTCGCCGGAAAAATCGTGCCCAGTTTCCGTTGCACGCGCGAGTTCTGCCGTTTCCCAGCTTTGGCCATCGTTCTTGTCCGAGATCCGGACGATCGCACCATCGCTGCGAACGGCAAGCAGATCGAGAATGCCGTCGTTATTTGCGTCCGCGACCGCAACTGCTTTTACGGAAGTGAAGCCATCGGGCAAGGGACGCTCGCGGAATTGGCCCTGACGCATATTCATGAAGATGTGCAGCTTGCCCGTGCCGTCGATTATTGCCGCGTCGGGATTGCCGTCTCCATCGAGGTCCGCCCACGCAAATCCCCGCAGCCCCGAAACGCCGGTGAAGGGATGAATCGTGAGGAAAGTCCCGTCGCCATTGTTTCTTAAGACCGCCGGCACCCCGTCTTTTGCGCCGAGCACGATGTCAAGATCGCCATCAGCTTCGATGTCGACAGCCCAGGCGCCGGTGTAGGGCGCGCTCGTGACCGATTTCGGTAGTTTGGCTTGTGCCGTTACGTCGGTGAAGGTGCTCGGGTTGTCTTGGCGAAGAAGACGCACGCCACCTGCGCCGGCAAGGACCAGATCGGTTTTGAAGTCATAATTGAAGTCGATCGGGATAATTCCTTCCGGCCCAGGCGGAGTCGCAGAGGGTCCGCCGGGAAACGGGAAGCTCGCGCCCGTGGCCAGCCGGACCTCGCGGCCGGTTGCCTCTGCAACGACCGGAGTCCCGCTACTGCCGAGCGAGATGGCCCCGATCCAGTTCCATTTGGTCCCGCCGGGATTTGGTAAAGCCTGAGAGTTAAAGGTCAGCGCCGTGTCGGGTGGGGCTGGCTTAAAAGCTGGAGTTTCCATCAGCAGGAAGCGCGTGAAGGGTTCGGCTTCGTCGCCCGGGGCGGCCTTGATGACGCGCAGGCTGTGGCGATAATCCGGATCCCGCATCAGGACATTGCGAAGAAATGTTGTTTGCGTCGCCGCGCCGCGGAGATCCCCGCCAGAAACGGCATTCTGAACCGAGACTAGCTGACGCTGGGCTTCCTGCGGCCATGAAGAAGACTGGCCGCCGATTTTCGCCAGCTCCGCTTTGAGGGCATCGCCGTCGCCCCGCTTGGCGGCCATGCGGCTGAATTCCAGTTGTGCAGCGAGGTTGTTGGGCTGGGCTGAAAGAATTTTCCGTATGAGCGACTGATAATCGGCGTCGCTGGTAGAGTCGCCCTGGCGCTCGGTTTCTTCGGCCAACGAATAAAGAGCACGCAGGTTGTGGGGGTTCAGGCTGGCAGCCTTGCGAAAGTCGGCGACGGCCTGCGACGAATTGCCGCGCTGGCTTTCCAGAATGCCAAGCAAGTTGTAAATCTGGTCATTCTGGGGAGCGAGATCGCGAGCTTTTTCAAGGCGTTGCGCGGCCAGATCGTAGTTCCGCTGACGTAGCGCGAGGATTCCCCAGTTCGCCCATCCGGCCGGCTCGCCGGGAACAAGTTGTGTGACTTGCGCAAGTTGCTCCCCCGCATGAACGTCGTCGCCGACCTGCAAAGCCGAAAGACCGATATAGAACGCGGAGACTACATGCTCGTAAGCCGGCGTGTTCTGTTTGGGGAATCTGGGTTTCGCTGCGCAACTGAACGTCAGGGCGAGTGTCCCAGAAAGAACCAGCCAACCGATTATCCGACGATTCGAATGCTTTCCGATGCACATGAGAGTGGTTGCCGGTGCGGCAGTTTCATTCCATGACTTCAAGCCAATGAGTTCGCCATTTATGCGGCCTGAAGTCTTGCCTTTCTCTTCTTGCCGCGGTGCCGCGTGATGCCGATGAACCATACCACTGCGATCGCAAGGAAGGGCAACATATAAAAGAGGAGGTCCCAGCGGCCGTAGCCGGGAGGCGTCGCTTCCACTCTTGACAGTCCTTCGCCGCCACCTCCGGAACTTTGCAGGACCAGCCGTATCCGCCAGAACTCGTCGCGATCGAACTGCGCCGCAGCCTGGTATTCTATTTGCCCTCGTGTACTGTCCCGCTGGGCCGCGTAAATGACTTCCGGGAGACGACCGCTCTCTGGCTGTACTCCGATCGAGACTTTTAGATCGTCCGGAACTTTGCCGCCCGGCGCCGGATCGATCAAGACGAAAAATGTCCCCGTGCCCACATCGGGGTGCGTCCACAATGCGACGGTGTAGGGCCCGATTTTCCGATTTTCGATGATCGGGAACGGGGGGCCATTGTGGGCGATGGCGGAAAGCGGAACCAATAGCGTTGCGGCCAGAAGCGCTGCCGTCCAGACCGAAATCGAGAGGCGGCAACCACAAAAGACGCGAGGGCGTATGAAAGGCCTATGGATGCCCTCTCCCCGAGCGCGTTCAGGCCGCCTATCCTCCGCGCTTTCGCCTTCAATCCGCCCTTCTTCGATGTTCATGTTCTATCCGCTCATCAACGTGGCGCGCATTTCCATCGGCTGAAAAATCAGCCACATCGAGGCCAACCAAAGGACCGTACACAGCGCGGCCCAGGGAATGAATGCGCGCATGGGATGACTCGGAGCGTCTTCTTCGGCCAGCCCGTGAACAAGAGTCAATGAACCTGCGAATCCGAGCAGCAGGAACCCGATTTCGACGACTTGCACGATGTTGGACGGAATGCCTGTCAGAGTCCATCGCGGTTCGCCCAGGACTGCCCGGCCCAGGCTCGCGACCGCGCTTTGGGTGACTGGAATAATCGTGAACAGTCCGGTGAAAAAATGAAATCCGTAATGGGCGAGCCACATGCCGAAGCCGAGCGGAACCAGACTGTAACTATAGCGAACGGCCAATGCGATTGCGGAGTGCTCGACGCGTCCCCAGGTACGAGTCAGCCACACTGCGAGGCCAAACAAAACAACCGGTTCGACGATCAGAAAGCATGCAAAAATCAGGCCCAACACTGGAGCTTCGTGGCTGATGTGGAGAACTCTTCCGAGCCAGTTCTCGACGGCATAAACTGGGCTGACCATTCCGAAAGCATTGAGTAGCGCTCCGAAGCAAAACACAATCACCAGCGCCGCAAGATCTTTGCGCTTCGAGAAATAGCCAATTCCCGAGCGCAGCGGGTCGGAGAGCAACTCGCTTCCCGGCAGGCGGCTTAGGATGCCGATGTTGTCGTGCGGACAGGCGTGTACGCAATCCATGCAAAATGTGCAGTCCATATTGCCGGTCTTGCTCGGCTGGAACAGTGCCAGTTCGCAGCCGCGGATGGTGACCAGTTCTGATGCCGGCTCGCGGCGGCCGCGAATGCAATCCTTGGTTTCGCAGCTCGTGCAGATTGTTTGCTCGCGCACTTTCACTTCAAGGGGCGATAAGACGGATGCGACAAAGTTGAACTGCCCGATGGGGCACACGAACTTGCAAAACGATGCGTGTTTGAACAGGCCATCGACGACCAGCACGGTTCCGAAGTAGCCGATGATCAGCCATGCCGTCCACCACGGGGAAGACCACAGGTCAAACAGTTCATAGACGAACAGAATGGCGATGAAGAGGCCGACCGAAACCCATTTATTGCGCAACGCTCGCGGCCAGTTCCACCGCGGCGTGAAGAAACGGCGCGCTACCTGCCTTACCAGCATGAAGGGGCATGCTAGACAGAAAAAGTTCCCGGCGCACAGCAACACCAGAACGAGGACACCGCGAAAATGCAGCCAGCTCAGAGTAGTTGCGAGGTTCTTGGGCGCAAGGGACGGCCCGAACAGTCCATGAAGAATCATCAGCAGGCTGACGATGAGAAGCGGCAGTTGCAGGATCGGACGAACGTACCGCCAGCGCAGTAACGCTCCAATCAGCGGCATCCGCAACAAATCGAACGATGGCGAGTCGATGTCTTCCGCGTCCGCGATGGAATGTAAAGTCAAACCGCAAGCCTAGTTGGGCCGAACGCCCCTAAGATCAAATTGCCGTTCCAGCGTTTCTCCGCCGGGAAGCGAGCCATGGAAAAGAATGACCCAGTCGCCGCCCATGCTGAGCTTCAGCGTCGATTGGTAGCGCCCCGGTTCGATTTCTTTCGCATCGGCGAAAACCGGGCTCATCCCCGCGTGCGACATGTCCGCTTCGGCGGTCACATGGGCTCCGGCAATCGGCTTGCCCTGCGGGTCATCGATCACGACTGTCGCGGTGACGGGTCCGACCCGAGGGGGCTGTGGGGTGACCTCAAAAAAAACCGCGAAGTTCGTGCGGTTCGGCGCTTTTTTCTGGCATGCTGCGCAAACCAGCGACGCCGCAAATGCGAATGCCAGAAGCCACTCTCGTGCAAAGAGGCGGGCTTCTCGCCCGCCCCTTCCAAAGCTCAAAACCTTCCTCACAGCGGACAAATTACGCCGCGCTCGGCAGTTCGTGTTGATGCCAAGCGCAGGTGCAGGCGGCTCGCTTTTCACCGACGCGCGGAAACAAGTGGTAATACATCGCGATCATCATGGGGATGAAGACCACCGAGTTGTAGAACAAATGCAATTCCACGCGCGGCAAGACGAGCTGCAGGATGCTGAACGGAACCGGCTTTCCCCAGAAATTGTGATGAGTGGTCGCCTGGAAGATCAGCAGGAAGTGCTCGATGTGGTGCCAGAACTGGATCCAGAATGCCACCATCCACCAGGTATGCGAAGTGCCAGTGAATCCCTTGCGGAGTATCCAGAATCCGATGAGCATGATCAGCGCATAGCCGTAGTGCAGGGCCTCAGATTTGATCAGCCACGGATACCACAGGCCCAGAATCCCATTGGCTTTGGGGCGAGGCCATCCCATCACATAGATCTGATAAGCCTGAACCAGATGCTCTCCCCAATGGGCCAACACGATGAACATGAAACCCTGAAGAGCGCGCTTGTGCCACGTGGTATTGAGCTTCTCGAAGAAGCCGGCATCCTGACTGGGAGCGGCATGAATGCTGGGAACCGCTGGTTCGGAGACTGCCATCGGTTTTCTCCTTGGGACAGAGCCTACAAAACGTTCATAAAGATCACACTTGGAACGGCTTAGATCAATAATGCAATCATACTAGGAAGCCCCGATTGGTTGACGCCGACGGAACTCAGAAGTGAAGATTCGTCTCCAGGAAAACGAGCTGGCCATTCTTGTCTTTGGGGTAGAGCGATGAAATTACGCCTTTTCCCCAGGCATGGCCGTAGTAGAGCGTGGCGCCGAACGAGCGCGTGAACTGGTAGTCGCCGCTGGCATCCCACACATTGGCCAATCCCCGATTTCCATTGCTTGGACGGCCGGTATAGCCGAAAGTGGAGGGCTGGAATGCGCCGCCGCCGGTGTACCAGAAGTCCGCGGCGCTGGCCAGACGCAAGGCATGAACTTCGCTGCGGATTCCCAGCTTCGAAGCTGGCTTCAGGTTCAGTGTCGCGTACGCATCTTCATTGTTCATCATGTTATAGAACGGAAAGCGGGCGTACTGGCGGGGGGTGGGCAAATCCTGGAAGAAGGTCCCGTGGCGCGAGTCGTTGGGATTGTTATCGCCGCTGCCCCATGAGTACCCGACGCTGGCCCAGGGCTTGAGAGCTCGGACGGGAAGCTGCCAGCCCGCTTCCCCGACGAACGACCCGGCATGTTGCGATTGGTTGCCCCACGAGCCAGTTTGTATCGCACCCCAGGCCAGGACATCGAATTTTCCCGCTGTGGGCGTGTTGAAGATGTGAACGTAGTCCGCGCCCCAGGTTGCGATCTCAATCTTGCCGAAGTCCGCTGCCCGAATGGCCGAGGGCCGGTTATCGGTCTTCAGAACCGTTGTGCGGTGATCGATATAACCGATGGCGAACAGGCGAAACTGCCCCGAACCCTCACCGGCCGATACCGATCGCGTATAGGCGCCGTAGTATAGGTCGACGTCGAGTTCATCCATGCCCTTCACCTGAAATACGCCTTGGGTGGGGCGTCCGCCAAAGAAGGTGAAGTTGTTGGCCCCGGCGTTGGCCGAGAATTGCAGGCCGTCGAAGCTCCTCTGCGCCGCAGTAAAGGCGAAATTGGAAATCAGGCGGCTCGAGATTCTAGTCTGAACAACCGTGGCGAGAAGCGGATCTTTGGGCTTTACTTCGAGACCGTCGAAGTATTCGAAGCGCCCAATCTTCAAAGCAGCCGGGCCTAGTTGCTTGAAGTTCAGGAAGGCCTGCTTGACGAATCCGTTGGCGACATTGGTGTGGTTGTGGTTGGCGGCGAAATAGCTTCCGCCCAGGCCGAGTTGTCCTTGTGGCGCGCCGATCACGGCATCGTCGGGCAATCCGAGAATCGACGGCTGCGAGCCCTCGATAAACCAGTCGAATTTTTCGCCGGTCTGCCCGACTCCAACGCGCAGCAGAGAATCCCAAAATCCGTAATCGCTATTGCCTGTGGGCGCTTCGAACCAGTTCCAGCCTTCCGCGCGCGTTCGCCAATTGACCGAGACCTCGAGGGGGCCGATCTTGTGTTTGGGCGGCGGACCGTCTTTCTTTCCCGCCGCCTTCGGATTCGCAGAGGCGGGAGCGGTTGCGGAGACCGGTTGCTGACCGAAAGACATGGCCGAGCAGAAGATCGACACACACACGCACATCAGGACTGCCAGCTTCATCGTAGGCTCCTCAAACGATCCGCGAGGGATCTGTCGATCTGGGACGGCTGAACTGCGGTGGAGATCGAAATCTTGGAGAGCAAAAATACTGGCCGCACGAATCGCGAGCAATAGTAGGAAGCTACTATCGAGCCTTCCTTGCTACGCGTTATTCCCCTAGTGAAACCGTGGCCAAGATGGAAGCGATGCCCCTGGCGCACCTGCCAATCCGTCCTGGTAACCGCAACATTGAAGCCGCTACGGCCCGTTTGCCGGCGCCCCGCAAGTAATAATGACTCGTATAGAATCGATGGCATGAATCGTGTAATGGATATGAGTCGCGCAAGCTCGCTATTTCTGTCGTCCCGGAATATGCGACACGGGTTGTGCCTGATCGCTCTCGCCGTTTGCGCGAGCCCAACATTCGCCCAGGAAAGCTATTTCTCGAATTGGTTCCAGCGCGTAAACAAAACGCAGGCCGAGCAACCGCACTGGGTCACTCCGGTCGCGACCACTACTCCGCGCCTCGAAGAAGAATTCCGCTATGACCAGATCTGGCAAGTCAACAACGAGGGAGTGGCTACAGACAACTACGATGGCGGCAAGGGACTGGAATTAATCCCGTTCGAAAAAGTGGAAGTGATCTTCAACGCTGCCCCTTACCTCGTCCATCACAATCCGGCGGTAGCTGACGGACTGGGAGACGTCGCGTTTCTCGTGAAGTACCGCCTGCTGGCCTCAAACGAAGAGCACGGAAACTATATTCTGACCGCATTCCTTGGCTGGAGTTTACCCACCGGGTCCCACACGAACGGCGCGCTTCACGCAGTGATTACTCCAACCCTTGCTTACGGAAAAGGCTTCCGGCACTTCGACGAGCAAGGAACTTTTGGGATAGGACTGCCGGTCGCCGATACGGATCTTGTGGGCCGCACGTACGCCTGGAATAACGCATTCCAATATCACTTGCTGAAGAAATTATGGCCGGAGGTCGAACTCAACTCCACCTTTTTTCAAGATGGCAAGAATGATGGCAAGAAGCAGAACTTTGTGACGCCGGGCCTGGTTCTCGGCAGGTTTCATCTGGCGGGGCGCCTGGGGTTGACCCTTGGGGGCGGCTTTCAGATTGCAACCACGCACTTTCATACCAGCAATCACAACGGAATATTGTCAATCCGGTTCCCGTTCTAGCTGGACGGCGCGACTCTAATGCGGACCGCCGCGACCAAAAAGAGTCGCGCCGAAGCAAGAAATCGAACTCAGGGCTTGGGATGCGCCGCAAAAAAATTCCACACGATGTCTCTCGTGGTAATCCCGGTACTCGAATTCAGGTCGGGATTGTAAGGTGGCATGCCAGGTAGATCCATGGGCCCGGTTGCCCAGACGTGGGTTCCGCCGATCAGCTTGTAGAACTTGACTTCGGTGCTCTCCCGGCAATTCGTAGCGTCTTTCTCTGCCGCTGCCGTGATGTTTCCCTGTGAGTCGCATAGCGCCGAGGATGTGTCGAGGCTGGAACAGCTGTTTGCCGATGTCCCCGACCAGTAGTTGAACGTATCTTCCTGCGACGCATCGGTCTGGCTACCGCAGTAACGGACGGTTTGATCCTGATCGCCGTGAAGCACTACAACCGAGACTGGACCAAGCGCGGCAGGCACTGACTGCGAACCGGCACCAGAAGAGATTGCACCCTCCACGACGCCAATGGCCGCAATCAGATCGGAGGCTTGTACGCCGAGCCGGTGCGACATGAAAGCCCCAGCCGAAAAGCCAGTGGCGTAAATTTTCTTAGGATCAGGCCCAACGTTCGTCTGCAAGGTCGTGATCAGTTGGCGAATGAAACCTACATCATCGGCAAAGTCGTTGAAGAAATAGGACCAATCCGGTACACCTTCACCTGGCTCAACCAGGCCGTCTGGATATACAACAGCAAACCCGGTTTGGTCCGCGAGAGTGCTGAACCCGGTAGAGCCTTCGATTGTCAATCCGTTGCCCCCGGATCCGTGAAGAGCGATCACGAGCGCGCTGACGTCTTTCTGGAAATTTGTGGGAACATGCAGGGCATAGGTGCGCGTGACTCCACTGACGACGAGTGAATAACAAAGCGTGCCCGCGGGTGAATTACAGGGAATCTGCGTGCCCAGCCCGCCACCACCACCGGTTCCCCCACCCCCGCCGCTGGTGGGCGCGCCCCCTCCTCCGCAGGAAAGCAGACACGCGGAAAGAGACACCACGAAGAATGCGTTGCAAAAAGTTTTTTTCATCGTGAATTCTTGCTGTTGCGAAGCGGCCGATCGTGCCCAGGGGGTAGGCAACTTGCCGCGGCCAGCCTGCGTTTCAGACGCAAACCTATTTTACACTGCGGAGGTCCGCCAGTGATGGGCTGGCGACGTCATAGGGAGGCACTATGCAAGTTGTTTCACCCCGACCGTAAAATAGCACGACGTTCTAATGAGGACCTCAATGCGGGACATTCGATTCGCCCTTCGCTCACTGGCTAAGAATCCGTGGTTCGCTCTGGTGTCGGTGTTATCTCTGGCCATTGGGATTGGGGCGAATACGTCCATCTTCAGTGTTGCCAATGCACTGCTGCTCCGGCCTCTGCCCTACGAAGACCCTGGCCGGCTGGTAATCCTCTGGAATCGTTCGCCCGGCCTCGGCATCGCCCAGGACTGGTTTTCCACCGCGCAGTACTTCGACATCAAGAACGGCCACAGCGGATTTGAGCAGGTTGCGA
Source organism: Candidatus Sulfotelmatobacter sp. (assembly GCA_036490405.1). Classification (GTDB taxonomy): domain Bacteria; phylum Acidobacteriota; class Terriglobia; order Terriglobales; family Acidobacteriaceae; genus Sulfotelmatobacter. Next base: position 177,920 of record DASXDY010000037.1, read on the forward strand.
TCGCGATTGGCGGCACCTATAACTTGACCGGATCGGGCGAACCGGAACGAGTGGGGGCGATTCGCGTGTCTTCAAATCTTCTGCCGATGCTCGGCGCCCGTCCGGCGCTTGGCCGCCTGCTGACGCGAGAGGAGGATTCGCCTGGGCTGCCCGCTACTGCCGTTCTGACCCACGGAATGTGGTCGCGGCATTTTGGCCGTGATCCGCACGTCATCGGCAAATCCGTCCTCATCAATGGACAAACCTACGAAATCGTCGGCGTGCTTCCACAGAGCTTTTCTTTGTCTCAGGAAGTTGTGCCTCTGCTCGACGGAACGGAGCAGGCCGATATTTTCTTGCCCTTGCCGCTTTCACCCGCCGCCGCTTCCCTGGCGCGCGATCACGAAGATTACAACATCGTCGGAAAACTGAAACCGGGGGTTTCGCTGACTCAGGCCCAGGCAGAGATGGATACCCTCACGGCCCGGCTCCGGCGACAGTATCCGGAGAATTATCCGCCCAATGGGGGGTTGACGTTCAGCATCGTTCCGCTGCTGGAACAGGTCGTCGGCAACGTGCGCCGCTCTCTCTGGGTGCTGCTCGCATCTGTCGGCTTTGTCCTGCTGATCGCGTGTGCCAATGTGGCGAACCTGATGCTGTCCCGGGCTGTCGGCCGCCAGCAGGAAATTGCCGTGCGCACGGCTCTGGGAGCAACCCGCTGGGATATTGTTCGTCAGCTATTAACGGAGAGCCTGCTGATTTCCATCGCCGGAGGCGCGCTGGGCGTTTTAATCTGCCTCATCAGCGTGCAGGGCATTCATGCTCTGGGAACGAGAAGCATCCCGCGCTTGCGGGACGTAGGCATCGATGGCCGTGTCCTGCTGTTCACCATGCTGCTCTCGATCTTCTGCGGCATTTTCTTCGGACTTTTCCCGGCCCTTCGCGTTTCAAGGCTCGATCTGAATTCGACGCTGAAAGACACCAACCGCGGTTCGGCAGGAGCGAGTTCGGTTTGGGCCCGCGGCAACAACTTTCGCCGGTTGCTTGTGATTTCTGAATTGGCCCTGTCGGTTGTGCTGTTGATCGGCGCAGGACTTTTAATTCGAAGCTTTGCCCACCTTCAGGATGTATCTCCCGGATTTAATCCGCATGGCGTGCTTACCTTCGATCTGACTATGACCGGTCGAAAATACAACGACAAACAATCCGTATTGAGCACCTACCGGCAGCTTTGGGAGCGGCTGGAGAAATCTCATGGCGGCATTGCGGCAGGTGGAATCACTTCACCTCCCTTGAGCGAATCGTTCGCCTGGACTCCGATTACCGTCGAAGGGCGCGTACCTCTTCCAGGCGAAAAATTCCTGAATGCGGACGAGCGGGTGGTTGGTGGACACTACTTCGAAGCCATGCAGATCCCGTTGCGGCGCGGACGCTTTTTCAACGAGCAGGACGACCTGACCAGGCCGGTCGTGGTTCTCATCGACGAATACATGGCCGAGCAACTGTGGCCGGGGCAGGACCCGGTCGGCAAGCGCATTCATATTGTCCAACTCGAGTCGAAAGACCCGTGGCAGACGGTCGTCGGCGTAGTCGGACGGATAAAGCAGGAGTCTCTCGACTCCGATCCGCGAATCGCCTTTTACGTCGCTCAGACTCAATTCCCCACGCGGGCCATGACGGTGGCCTTCCGCGGCGCCATAACTCCGTCCGCTTTACTCGCGGCTTCCAGAAACGAACTGCGCAATCTCGATCCCGACCTTCCGATGTACCACATTCGAACCATGGATCAGCGTGTCGACGAATCCCTGGCCCGCCGGCGTTTTTCGATGCTGCTCCTGGGACTTTTCGCGAGCGTCGCGCTCATTCTGGCCACGATCGGCATTTACGGAGTGATGGTGTACCTGGTCAATCAGGGAACTCGAGAGTTAGGGATTCGAATGGCGCTCGGCGCGTCCCCGCGCAACATCCTGCATCTTGTGATTCGTCAGGGCATGACGCTCGCTTTCGCCGGCGTCACTCTGGGTTTGGCTGCGGCTTTGTTGCTCGCCCGATTGATTCGAAGTCTGCTGTTCGGCGTGCAGGCGTCGGATCCCCTCACTTTCGCCGGCATCGCGTTCCTGCTCGCGATCATCACGCTCCTCGCCTGTTATGTTCCTGCCAGGCGTGCTGCTCGGATTGATCCGCTAATCTCGCTGCGCTGTGACTAGGCCGGGCTTGGAAACGAAAAGCGCGCCGACGATCGTCTGATATTGACGGTCAGATTACGGACAAGCCCAGGGAGCACAATTCTGCTGCATGGTTTGCAGTTCCGGCTCCGTCAATCCCAATTTCTTGAGATCGTTTATTTCTTGTAGTGGCGTGAGGACATTGAAGTCCGAACCGAACACAAATCGCTTCATGCCGATTCGGCGCATCTGTTGCAGCAGGGCGGCAGTCGCTTGGGCCGTTTCGTCCGGAGCAGGTACATAGGAAATATCGAACAGGACGCGCCGCGTCGCCGGATCGTCTCGAACGATGTGGTCGGCGAAGGTGCGAAGCACGGCCAGATTATTATCATCCTCTCGCGGCAGCCCGCCGCCGGCGTGCGCGATCTGGACCCACGAACTGCCGGCGCTGGGCAAAACATCTCGAATGAAAAGCTCCGCGTCGGCACCATTGAACTTTCCGCCTCCCACGTGGATCACCATGGGAAGCTGCTGGGCCGCGGCAGCCGCCATCACTTCGGCAATGCGGCGGCGTTGTGTGCTATCACGAATATTCACCGCAGACGCCGTGAAGTGCAGCTTCAATCCGATTAACACGGCGCTTCCGCGCCAGTGGCGGATTTCTTCGATGGCGGAGCCGGCCCGGGGATCTACCGATAGAAACCCCACCAGTCGGCCGGGGTATCGCGCGACTTGTGCGGCGGTGAATTCGTTTTCCCTGCGGACCTTTGCTGCCAGATCGGATTGTTTCAAGTGAAGTGAAGCCAACCCGTAAAGATAGGCGCAGGACAGAATCACCCCCCTGGAGATATGAGCGTCGTCCAGTGCACGGACGGCATCCTTTGCAAAGACCGCCGGAGGATTGTTCGAGTCCATACATTCGCCTACCAGCGCACACAACTCGGGGGACGCCAGGTGCATATGGTGATCGGCACGCCAGTCGCTTTTGGCTGCGGACGAACTCTGCGCTCCGAGGAGGTTCAAACATCCCGGGCGGACGAGCGAAAGAAGAACACAAACAGCAATGATGGGGGCAGCCCGTCGGCGGGGCGAGAAATCTCGCATGACGGGGAGAATTATGCCATGAGTTCGCCGCGCGTCAGGAAGCGGCAGCGCGGCGCGCACGACCCGGGCAATGCATGTGGCCGTTTCCGGAAAATTTCTTCTTCCGCCGACCGGCAAAGACCGCGCGGGCCCGCTTGGCTTCCGTTGCGTGCAGGATGCGGATCCATCGGCGATTCACGAAGTTGATTTCACGGAATTGGCCACGAAGCGGCTGGGAATTCTCCCGCTATTCACTATGGGCCGACGACTACTTCGTTCGGCGAGGACGGAAGCTGGAAATTGAGTCCGCGGGCTTGATTCAGTTGGACCGTTTCAGGCAGATTCAGCGACGAAAGTTCGATTCTGCGGTTCCATGCGCCTGACTGGTAGTAGTCGGCGTTGGCATAGATCGCGCCGTTGGTGATGGTGTAGTCGGAGACGGCCTCACTGTGTCCATCGCGGTAGACGAGAGTCGCGCGAAGCGTTGCCTTCTCTGAGGCCCGTGCCACTATGTCAACCGGTGGCAGTGCTGCTTTCGGAGAGGAGGCTGATTTCAGGCTCAGCGATTCAGCGCCGGAACTTCCCTCGCCGCTGATCTGGACATAACGGCCGCCCTGCAATTCGATCATCAGCGCGTCCTTTGGAGCGGGAAACGCCACCGACGGCGATGCGGTCGGGGGCGCTTGCATCACCAGGACCGGAGGCTGGGAAGCGGAAGGATATCCCGTTGCCAGCAGATCGGAATATAGATCGTCAGAAAGGAATGGGATGGCCAGGGCTCCGGGAAATTCGCGATTGCTGCGGGCAAAACCAGATTTCCCGAAACCGTTCCCCGTGAAATGGGGGCCCCTGAAGCCGCTTCCGGCGAATCCCGGTGTGGCCGGCATTCCGGCATGTGGTGCAAATCCCGACATCCGCTGCGCACCGGCCCACGGCGTTATCGCGGCGAGCAGCGTGATGGCGGCGACGAGACGCATGATCAGTTTGCCTGAAGCGATGGTGGCAGCTGCGATTGTGGCAGTTGGAAGAGCACTCCGTGATCGTCGTTCTTCTGGCGCGTCGCGTCGAGATTCAGATCGGCCAGGGCAATGTGACGTGAGTGCCCCGGCGTCATGTCGAATAAAGTCTGCCCGACGATTGCGTAGTTTCCGATATCGAGCATGTGCCCGTCTTTGAAGACCAGGGTCGTGGATTCGGCGGATCCTTCTTCCGCCGCCGGATCACCGGCCGTCTCCGCGAAATTATTCTGCGCTGCGTGCGCGCCGACCGCATCCTTCACTGGCGGAATGTAGGAATGCTCGCCAGAGCCGCGCCGGTCGAAAATTGTTGGCCCGCCCTGATAGTTTGGGTCGTCGTAGTTGGGATCGTTCTCCGGCGCGTCTTCGTAAGAGTTCGAGCCGTCTACTGCGTATGGAACGGGATAGGCATACAGGTAACCACCGCGGCGGCGATGGTTCTGGTCGGGCACACGGTTCTTCGGCGAATGCGTCGGGGAAGTAGAGATGGCCACGTGCGGATTCGATGTGTAGCCGCGAGGCCCAAGGGAAGTGACGCTCGAGGCGGTGCCATTGACGGATCGACCACCGAATCCGGGAGAAGTCACCGATGAGGGCGCACCATTGATCTGCGCGCTGCTCTGCGGCGCGAACGCCAGCGAAGCCGCAATCAACCCGAAAGCCAATACCGAAGCCGAGTTCGAACGCTTCACAGACACATGATACTCCAGTTGAAAAGCCATGGCAGACCTCGAAAGTAAGAACGTCGCAGTTACATTAGATTGCACGGAAGCGCTGTCCGGATGCTCGTGACGACAGGTACTTCCGCAGGTAATCTGGCTGCATCTTATTGAAAAGACTTGCGGATTGTGAGACGCCGAAGGTTAGCTGCGCTCGCCGGACAGCCGAGGGCGGCTGTCCCTACATTTGCAACCGTCACTTTGCCGGGGTTCTATAATTCTGCCCAGAGCATGAAATCTTTTTTTCGATTTGCCTTGCTGGCGATGGTGTTGCTGATTGTGGCCATGGTATCGGCGCTGGCGGCGATGCGGCTGGCAATTCACGGACAGGAGGTTGCCGTTCCGGCGCTGGTGGGGATGACTCCGGCGGACGCGGAGCGAGCCGTCACCGGACTCGGACTCCAAATGAATATCGAGCGGCAGTATTACAGCCAGCAGATTGCCGAAGGAAAAATCATGTCGCAACTGCCGCTGCCGGGAACAAAAGTGCGGCACGGCTGGCAGGTGCGCGTCGCGCAAAGCCTGGGTCCCACGCGGGTCGCGATTCCAGATGTGACCGGACAGAGCGAGCACGCGGCGGAGTTGAACATCCGGCGGCGCGGGCTGGAAGTTGCTTCGACGGCGGAGGTCGAAGCAGCCGGTGTCCCGGCGGACCAGGTACTGGCGCAGAATCCCGTGGCGAATGACACGCAGGTGCTTGCGCCGCGGATTAATTTGCTGGTGACTGCTGCGCCGGATCCTCCTGTGTATGTCATGCCGAGTTTTCTGGGCCAGCCCTTGGGCAGTGCCAGTCGTACATTGCAGGACAATGGATTCAAGCTGGGAAATGTGAGCGTGGCTCCGCCGCCGAGTGCTCCGGCGGCGGATGGTGGAAATGCTGCTGCGTCTCCAGTCACCACGCCTGCTGCTCCCTCCGTCGCGCCTGTGGCGGAGTCTTCGCCAGCCAGCGTTATCGTCTCGCAGGCGCCAGCGGCGGGAACCAAGGTCAGCGCTGGGACCTATGTGAGCTTCGAGGTTCGATAAGTTTTGTCCACGGATTTGCGCGGATTTTCACGGATAAACCTTTTTCACATTCTTTCGAGGATGGCGGCGAAGAAACCGTCACACGGGTGCACGCCCGGGATTGTGCGGAGGTAGGGGCCGTTCGTGAGTTGAGCGGGATCGGGCCAGGTTAGTTCTCCGGCGGATTTCAGGCGATCGAGTTCTGTGCCACAGTCTACGACGCGGAAAGATTTCGTTTCGCTCAGGGCTTCTGCGACCACGTCTTCGTTCTCTTCTCTTTCCAGCGAACAAGTTGAGTAGATGAGGCGTCCCTTGGGCGCCACGCGGGACATGGCGGACCGCAGGATCGCTACCTGCCGGTTGTGCAGCTCTGCGAGATCGGCGGCTTTCAAGCGCCACTTGATTTCGGGATTGCGCGCGAGCGTTCCGGTACCGGAGCACGGGACGTCTGCGAGCACTCTGTCGAAGGAACCTGAGAGTGGGAGATCGCGGGCGTCTGCGCCGATGATTTGGATTCGTTCGGACTGAGAAGTTTTCTGGAGCAATCTTTTCATGAGGCGGGCGCGGTGCGGATGGAGTTCCACGGCAGTGATGGATGCCTGCGGACTTCTGTCAGCGATGGCCAGCGTCTTGCCGCCGGGGGCGGCGCAGCAGTCAAGGACGCGGGCGCTTTCGCCCGATGCTTCCAGATTCACGAGGACGGCTACGAGTTGTGAGGCTTCATCCTGGATCGTGCACTGTCCGTCGCGGAATGCCGGAGTTTTGGTGATGTCTCCGGAGAGCACGCGGCGGGCTGACGAAAGAAGCGCGCCGGGAGCCAGGGTAATCCCGTCGGCTTGAAAGCTCTCGTCGCGAATGCGAATGCTGGTTTGCGGTGTGGACTGATTGTGAATGCAGATCTGCTGCACTGTCGCCGAGCCGAATTCTCGCGCCCAGCGCTCAACCATCCAGAGCGGATGCGCGTAGGAGGAGGCGAGTTCTTGCGGCGAAAGTTGTTTTACTTCGCATCCCGGCTTGTTCCAAGCTGTTTGTCCCAGCTTGCGCAGAATCGCGTTGACGAAGGGCGCAGCAGAGCGTTTACGCGAGCGCTTCACGAGTTCGACGCTCTCATGTAGCGCTGCGCGCTGGGGAATGCGGTCGAGCCTGCGAAATTGATACAGGCCTAGCCGCAGGGCGATGAGAACTTCGAGGTCGAGTTTCGAAAGCGGCTGCGATGAGGCTTGCTGGATTTCGTCGTCTAATCGCGAGCGCCAGCGAAGGACTCCCATCACTAGCTCTGTGGCCAGGGCGTGATCGACAGTTGAGAATGCCTCGTAATTCGTGGCGTGCAGCAGTTCGCTCGCGTAAGAGGATTCGCGCTCGACGCGGAGCAGGATGTCGAAGGCGGCTGCGCGGGCGGGGGAGACGGGCATGGGTTGATTGTACGGAAAAGCATTTCACCACCGAGGGCGCGGAGGAGCGCACAGGCAGATCGGCGAGGTATGCATTCGCGGGTTGCGCCCGCGCGACAGCCGAGGGCGGCTGTCCCTACATGAATCTATTCGCAAATCATTTGTCGCCGAGCTTTTCGCCGGGGTTGATGCGGTAGCCCTGGATGAAGTCGCGGGCTGTTGTTCGCTTCTTACCTTCGAGTTGGAGTTCGATGATTTCGATGGCAGTGTTTTTCCCGCAGCCGACGAGCAGGCGGCTTTCGATCGTTTGGAGTTCACTGATCGGCGCGGAGCTGCTGGCGGCATTCGCCTTCAGGATTTGCAGGTTCTTGCCGCGGAATCTTGTGTAGACGCCGGGCCAGGGTTGAAAGCCGCGGATGCGGTTGGCGATTTCGGACGCGGGCCGGGAAAAATCGGCGAGGCCGTCTTCTTTTTTCAGGATGGGCGCGAGGCTGGATTGCGAGTTGTCTTGTGGGCGCGGTTGAATTGTACCGGCTTCGACTCCGCGCAGAGTTTCAACGAGAATATCGGCTCCCATAGCGGCGAGGCGTGGGGCCAGCGTTTCGGCCGTATCTTCCGCCGCGATCGCTAGCTCTTGTTGAAGCAGAATGTCGCCAGTGTCGAGGCCGGCGTCGATGCGCATGGTGGTGTTCCCCGTAACGGTCTCGCCATTAGCAATCGCCCATTGGATCGGCGCCGCTCCGCGGTATTTCGGCAGCAGCGAGGCGTGCAGGTTGATGTTGCCGAGCGGAGGAAGATCGAGCATCCACTGCGGGATGATGCGTCCGTAGCCCACCACGATGATGGCATCGGCCTTGATGGCAGCGAGTTGCGCGCGGAACTCTTCGTTGTTCTTGATGCGGTCGGGCTGGATGATGGGCAGGCCCAGCTTCAGCGCCGATTCTTTGACAGGCGAGGCAACGAGTTCGAGGCCGCGTCCTTTGGGACGATCGGGCTGAGTGACGACGAGATGAACGCGGTGTCCGGACGCAGCGAGTTTTTCCAGCGACGGGACGGCAAAGCGCGGCGTGCCGCAGAAGACGAGGTCCATGAGGGATTGAGTAATTGGAAAATTGGGTAATTCAGTAATTGATTTCATAATACCGTCGAGCTTCGCTCGACTGGACAGCCGATGGCGGCTGCCCCAATATGATTCTTTGCAATTACACAATTACACAATTACACAATTACTTAATTACTCAATTACTCAATTCCTACCACTCGCCTGCTTTGATCAGCTTGCGGATTTTGCGTTTGATGAAGTCACGTTTCAATGCGCTTAAGTGACTTATGTAGAGCTTGCCATTCAAGTGGTCGGTTTCGTGGAGGAAAGCGCGGGCGAGAAGTTCTTCTCCGGTTTTTTCGTAGACTTTACCGTGAGCGTCTTGCGCCCGAACTGTGACTTTGTTCGGCCGCGCGACATTCTCACGGAATTCGGGGATGCTGAGGCATCCTTCGCTTTGGGTGTGCTTGCCTTCGGTGTGGATGATCTCTGGATTAATGAGGACGAGCTTCGCCTTTGGGTCTTCCTTGAATGTCACGTCAATCACCGCGATGCGGCGGCTTATGCCGATCTGCGGGGCGGCCAGCCCGACTCCGTGGGCGGCGTACATGGATTCGAACATGTCTTCGATGAGCTTTTGCAGTTCGTCGTCGAAGACGGTGACCTTCTCCGCGGGCTTCTCGAGCACTGGATTGCCGAATTTTACGATGGGGTAGATCATGAATTAGCTATCAGCTATCAGCCTTCAGCTCTCAGCGATTCGCATTTGGTCTCCAGCAGTTGCGCTCTGCAACGTACTTGTACAGGCGATTTCCCTTTCCGGCTCCGGTCGAACTTTAGTTCAAAAATCCTTCAACTGCCGGCGATACCCTTCGAAGTTTCGCAGGGTTTCGGTCATGGAATCGCCGCCGAATTTTTCCAGGGCGCCGCGCGCTAGCGTCAGGGCTACCATGGCTTCGGCGGCGACTCCGGCGGCGGGTACGACGCAAACATCGGAGCGTTCGTAGGCTGCTTTCACCGGTTCGCGAGTCGAGAAGTCCACCGATTGTAACGGGCGACGCAGCGTCGAAATCGGTTTCAAATATCCGCGGACGCGAATTTCCTCGCCATTGGAGATGCCGCCTTCGATTCCACCGGCATTGTTGTGTGTCCTCGAGAAAGCCGTGTAGCCGGAGTTGCCAGCATATCCAATCTCGTCATGAACCTTGGATCCAGGGCTGAAAGCCGCGCCCACTCCCGAACCGATCTCGACCGCTTTCACCGCCTGGAGTGACATCACGGCGGCGGCCAGTTGGGCGTCCAGTCGCTCGTCCCATTGAGCGTAAGTGCCGAGCCCCGGGGGCACACTGTGGGCGACGACCTCGAAGACGCCGCCGAGCGAGTCTCCGGTCTTGAGAACTTTATCGACCTCTTCTTTCATGCGCTGCTCGGCTTCCCGGTCGGCGCAATTGAGGAGGACTTCTTCTTTCCCATGCAAACCCTGGACTTGTTCCCAGGGAATTTCGCATTGAACGCTCACGGGGCCGGTCGTAATCACATGACTCAGGACCTCGATCCCGAGTTCGCGCAGAAACAGTTTGGCGATGGCTCCGATGGCGACACGGGCGGCGGATTCGCGGGCGGATGCGCGTTCGAGAATGTAGCGGGCCTCGGGAAAGTTGTATTTGAGCGCGCCGGCCAGATCGGCGTGGCCGGGGCGAGGAGAGGCCACGCGCTTGTGTTTCTCGGGATCGCCATCGCCGACGGGAAGCGATTCCTGCCAGTTCTTCCAGTCGCGATTTTCGAGCTGGATTGATATGGGAGAACCGATGGTCTGGCCGTGCCGCACTCCAGAAAGGATGTGGGCAGTGTCGCGCTCGATCTTCATGCGACCGCCGCGGCCATAACCCTGCTGCCGGCGCCAGAGTTCCCGGTCGAGGAACGTTTGGTCGATTTTCAATCCGGCAGGCATGCCGGAGAGAAAAGCGACCAGAGCCTCGCCGTGAGATTCTCCCGCTGTGAAATAGCGCAACATAAATGTTCGATTGTACCTGACCGGGCTAAACCCCGTGCTTTGAGAGCGGACGACGAGGGAATTCCGGGCGTGCACGAATCAGAGCAATTTCGGCCTGTACGAAGCCGCATGAAAATGTTTTCAGTATGAATCGATTTTCACATCCGCAGAAGCAGCGTTATGGCCGATTTTGCCGTTCCCTCCCGTTCCTATATGTACAATGATCAAGGTCTGGTGTTCCCGGGCCCCGCAATCCGCATCTCATCCCGCTGTCCAACGAGGAGGGACCGTGTGTCCCCACGCCCATATTCATAAGGAAGAGCCAATCCGGTGCGTGCTGGTGCATGATCACGTGCTCCTCCGCCATGCGCTCCGGTGCCTGATCGACGACGAAGCCGACATCGAAATTGCGGCGGAGGCAGGCAGCGCCGCGGAAGCCCTGCGGGTGATCTCCGAGCAGCGCCCTGGGGTCGTGATCGCCGACGTTCACATGTTCGAATGCGATCCCGGCCAGGCGGAACGAATGATGCTCAAGGAATCGCCTCACAGTAAAGTCGTGTTTCTGACGGCGCACGACGACGAAGGCGAGGAAGACCGGGCCTCGGCCCATCAAACCGGGTACGTCATGCGGCAAACTTCGGTCGCAGAATTCATGGAGATGATTCGGCGGGCCGCTTCGTCGCACGAGGTTGCGAGCCGGAAGGTGCGCCGTAGCGCCCTGGCCGAGTGGCCATCCGAAGATATATTCCCGCGCCAACGGCTACTCACTGCCCGCGAGCGCCAGGTGCTGAAGCTGCTCGCGGAAGGGCGGACCGTGCGGTCAGCGGCCGAAACTCTGGGGCTCAGCATGAAGACGGTAGACGCGCACAAATTCAATCTCATGCGGAAGCTGGGCCTTCACAACAAGGCCGAGTTGGTGATGTGGGCGATCCAGAAACGAGTGGTGAAGTTGCCGGTAAATTTCTAGCCATTACCGCCCCAACCTGGTCGCCACCGAATGCCGATCTCCATTCGAGGGCCCTTCTCATCCGCCTCTTTTATTCTTTTGCCGCCATCGCCGCTAACTCTGCCAGACTCGTGACCGTCAGGTCGGGCTTGGCCTTCGCGGCTTTTACCGCTCCCACGCCCGGCCGCGCGGAGGGACGGTTCACCCACACCGTCGCTAGCCCAAGAGACTGGGCCGGGACAACGTCGTGGTAGAGGCTCTGTCCCACGTGCAACACACGATGGGCGGGTGTCTTGATCCGCGAGAGCGCGAGTTCGAAAAGCCTGTGCGATGGCTTGTAGGCCTTCGCCTGTTGAGCGGTGATGACATCGTCGAATTCCACCCCCAGTTGCGGGCCGGTTGCCGCAAATAGATCATCATCGATGTTTGAAAGAATCGCGAGCCGGTAACGCGTCTTGAGAAGACGGAGCGCCGCCCTGGTGTCGGGCCATGGCTTCCATGCCCCAAGCGAATCCGGCAAAGAGCTTTCCTCCTCGGCGGTGGGTGTGAATCCAAGTTCGGATCCAAGCTGGCGGACGACCGATCTCAGAACCTCCCGATACGGCCGATATGGAGGCTGTTCGGCGTCCTGCTCGAAATCGCCATAGAGTTTTAGCAGGGTCGAGTCGTCCGCGCTTTTGCCGTGGGCAGAAAGAATTCGTCGAAGTACCGGAAGAAGCCCGGCTTCCCAGTGAATGAGGGTCCCATAGCAGTCGAACGTGAGGATTTCGTAGCGTGTGAAATCGAGCATGGCCGCAAGAATAGGTTAGCGCATCACGGGAAGCCCCGGCGTGAGAGGCCAGCAATAGGTACGGCAAAGCCGTGCCCCATGAAGGTCTCACGGTAGCGCTGAAACTTTCCTAATCTATTGTTTTATCTGCAATGACTTCCCGGCTGGCGTATCAGGACAGCTTCCGTCGCAAGTTCGATCTCTTTGTTACCGGTGCAACTTTAGGGCGCCACCTCTCCGGTGCCTGGATCGGCGATCTGCTTCGCGGGCTCGAGTTCGGAGGCGTCAGAGATCAGCTCCGGGGCTGGTTGCGATGAGCGTTCTTCCGCGGATGGATGCTCACTTGCAGCTGGCCCAGGCGCGGCGGTCTTCGGCGCGAGAAATTTTTCCGTATTCAAAAGTGGACGGCCGAGGGAAGCGTTATAGCTCGTCCATGGACCATCGAGCATGGCTTCGCGCTCAAATTGGGCGCGCATGGCCTCCATCTTTGAGTCGAGATCGTCCAGATAATGCAGCACCAGCGCCTCGGGAAACATGGGCAGCTTGGGTGAGCCGAACTCATATTGTCCGTGATGGCTGATGATCAGATGCTCGAGCATGGTCTTCAGCTCACCGGGAAATCCCGGCAGGCCCGCAAGCTTCGCCTGGAGCATCTCCAGTTCGATCACCATGTGTCCGAGAAGCTGGCCCTTGGTTGTGTAAGAGAAAGACCGCTTATAAGTCAGCTCATGGATCTTGCCAATATCGTGCAGAAATGCACCAGTTAGAAGCAGGTCGCGATGAATCTGCGGATAGTTCTGGCATACCAGATCGCAGCAACGATAGAGCGAGACCACGTGGTCGAGCAGTCCCCCGATGTAGGCGTGATGCAGTGTCTTCGCAGCGGGAGCATTGCGGTAAGCCGTGGCAATTTCCGGATCGGCCATAAAGGCCTGCACCAGCGCCTTCAGATGCTGGTTCTGAAAACTGGCAACGAAGCCGCTGAGTGTCTGCCAGAGTTGATTGATATCTTTTGTCGTCTTGGGCAGATAATCGGCAAATTCGATCTCCGATTCGCCCAGCTTGCGCACCTTGTGGATGGTGAACTGGAAGCGCTGCTTGTATTTGTTCACCAGGCCCTTGGCTTTGACGAAGTCATCCTGCTCGAACGCCTCAAGCACCTCTTCGACGTTGTCCCACATCTTGGCCTCGACCTGGCCGCTGCGATCCCCAAGCGTGAGGGCGAGATAAGGTTCCCCGGTTTTCTTCGGCTTGATCTGTTTGGCGACCACGACGAAGGTGGAAGTAACAACCTTGTTTTCGTGGCGCGCGCAGTCGCAGATGTAGAAGTCCTTCATCGGTTGAGTGAGTATAAAGCAACGGGGCCAGAGGCCGGCCAGATTCAGCGGAAATGCCGCGGCGGTGCGCCGCTTCAAAACGCCCTACAGAATTCCCAGCTTCTTGTGCTTCTTCTTGCCCAGCTTCTTAGCGTCGGATTCTTTGGCTGCGGTGGTTTCCACCGGCTTGGTTTCATTGGGGCTGGCGCCACTGTCGACGTATCCGGTCTTGATGTCGATGAAGGCTTCCTCACGCAACTTGGTCAGATACGCCCGAAGCGCAGGCTGCAACTTGTCATAGTAAAGCGCATCGTCGATCTTCCCCTGAACTTCCTTGAGCGGGGGAACACCGGCCTGCTGGTGGTCCAGGACCTTCAGGATGACGAATCCCTGCTTGGTGCGGATGACGTCTGTGACCTCACCGGTTTTCATGGCGAACGTCTTGTCTTCGAGTTCTTTTGCCAGTTGGCCGCGCTTGAACATGCCCAGCGCACCGCCGTCCGCCGCCGAAGGCCCGTCGGAGTATTTCTTGGCGATGTCATCGAAATTGGCGCCGCCCTTGATCTGTTTGAGCAGATCGTTGGCCTTGGCTTCGGCTGCGCTCAGAGCGGCCGGGTCCGCTGCCTGCTTTGCCGCGTCGGCGGCAGGGTCCGATGGCGGATCATTCGCGGCCTTGGCGTCCCCAGCCTTATTTTCTGTGGTCTTCGGGGCAACAAGGATTTCACTCAGGCGGATAAACTCCGGCTGCTCCATCTCCTTCTTGTGCTCGTCGTAGAACTTCTGCTCGTCCTCTTTACTCAGCGAAAGATGGCCGCCAACTTCTTCACCGATTACTTTTCGGGTGATGATCTGGTTCTTCTTTTGCTGCTTGAAATCTTCCCAGGACACGCCCTGCTTCTCCGCTTCCTTTTCCAGCGATTCCATGGAATCGAGCTTCATCTCCTTGCGCATGGAGTCGAGTTCCTTGATCAGATCGGTATCGCCGGTGATCCCCAGGTCCTTGCCCTTCTCGAGCAAAAGCTGCTGATCGATCAGGTCACGGAGAACATCTTTCTCTTTTTCTTCATAAAGCTTGTCGGCGTTGTTTGGATCCTGCGACTTGGCTTCATCGCGGAGCGTATCTTTGCTGCGCGCGTACTCCGAGCGCGTGATGATCTGGTTGTTCACCCGAGCGATGATTTCTTCCACCACCTGCGCATGGGCGAACGCCGTCAAGCATGTGAGTCCGAGCAGAATCAGGGAGAGTCGTTTCATGGTTTTTCTGGGCCGCCACGCTCTATTGTTCAAGACCGCTGAGCTTGCGGGCGATCGGTAGGCTTGGGCCGAAACATAGATTTTACTCTTGTTTGCCATTTTCGGGGCGCAAACTCGATCCCCCGCAGTCAAAATTCGCGGACTTCCAAAGACGAGAAGCCTTACCGAAAGTCCTCAAATGAACGATTTACGTCGCCTGCCTTCGCGATCTGAGTGATTCCTTTCAGCTTGCAGAGGAGGGATCTCTTTGCTTGGACGCCGCCGAAGGAAAACGAGTTGGCCGAGACTCAGGCTGTTCGCATCAGGGCCAGGGCGGTACGGTCGTCGGATGGAGGCCCGGCGCACGTAAACTCAGCAGCCGCATTGAGGATTGCGGTGCAAAGCGATCGCGCCTCGCTGCTGGCGGAGCCTTGCAGCGACTGTTGGACTCGATCCAGTCCGAATTCGTCCAGGCTGCCGTGATTTCGCTCGCAGGCAATCACTCCCCGCGAAACCAGCAGCAAGGCCGATCCTTTTTCAAGGCCCACGATTCGAGCGTCGGCCGTGGCATGGGAAAACAAGCCGAGGGGAAGTCCGGTTGAATCCAGTTCTGAGATGCCGCTGCTGTCGCGGAGAAGGCCCGGCGTGTGCCCGGCATTGGTGTAGCAAAGCGTGCCGAATTTCTCGTGATAGCAGGCGATAAATGCCGGACACGAGTGAACGCGGGCGGCCGCCCCGATGAGCGCGCGATTGATCCGCAGGCTCAACTCTGTCATCGCATCGGCTTCGTTGATGTCGGGAGCGGCGAACAGTTCCGCGCCGGACGTGCGGAAAACCTCCTGGGCCGTGCTCAGAAGATTGCGGTTGCTCTCGCGGGGGCCGGCGGCATCGAGCAATCCAATGAGAACGCGCTCCGGGCTGACCCTGATCGAGTCATAGAAGTCTCCGGCAATGCGCTTATCGGCGAAAACCGCGGCAATATCCGCACCGGTGATCTCGGGAAAGATCGTCGGCACGGGTTCAACGACCGGCGGCAGCCCGGCATCCCGGCGATGAAAGAGTGCGCGCATGCTTGAAGGGATCATGGCGAAACTAGCACAGGAATAGTGGACGGGCAAACCGCGGGAAACGCTTCACTTTATTTATTCGCCGTACTTATCAGCCAGATAGCGGCCGACATCAGATTCAAGCTGGCCATAATCGGAGTGGATCGTGGCGCGCAACGCAGCTTCGGTTGAATTCCCCTGGCTCAGGCGCTGTAGAATCCGCTGAATGTCGCTCATGCCGTAGGTGTCGTTGATGTAAGTAACAGCGGCCAGCGATTCTCCGTACGCAACATAAGCCTGGACGCCATTGAACCCCATGAAGCTTCCTTCGAGGGCATTAAGCGGGATATTGCGCTGGACTTTGAAAAGCTGCGAAAGCTGATGACCCTCGCCGCTGAGATTGCGCGGCTCCAGGAACTGGGCGATGCCCTCGTGCAGCCACATCGGGCAACGGCCGCCAGAGAGTTGCGTGATGAACGAATGGGCGAGTTCATGCTTCAGGACATGCGCCAATTCAGGCGTCACCGAACTCAGGCCATGGACTGGAATCCGCAGCTTGCCATCGTTAATTGCGCCGGACCAGCCGGGGGCATTGGTTACGTCAAAGAAGGCCTGCTCGGTATAGAGTGTGACCAGAATATTGTCACGTGGCGGCGTGCCGAGTTCGCGGACCAGGTCGTCGTAGTCGGATTCGAGTGCGGCAAGAATCTGGCCGCGCAGCGCGTCCGAGGTCTGATGTCCTTCATAGTGGAGAATGAAATGGCTGCTTTCACCCTCCGAGAAGTTCGATTCGACATTCTGCTCGCGTTGAGCCTTCGCTAATAGCTGCTGCACCTTGCCGTCCGGCCGAAGCTCAAGCGACCGCTTCCACGACAGGACTGCATCCTTCGTATGGTCCGAGGAGAACTGCGCGTACCCCAGCATGGTGTAAGCATCGGCGGAATCGGGCCGCGACTGCACCGCGCGTTCAGCGTATTGCAAAGCCTGGCTGGCGTTTCCGGTGCGGACGAGCAGAGCGGAATAATAAACAAGGATCGTCGAATTCGATGGCTGGAAGCGCAACGCACTCTCGAAGTACTGCTTCGATTGCGCTATGTTGCCGCGCTCGAACTCGAACTTTCCCGCGATGAAATCGGCGGTCGCGCCCAGTTCGGCGTTGCCCTTGTTTTCCAGAACCGCCAGCGCGTCAGCGTCGACTTTGCCCTCTTTGACGATCTTGCCGACGAGATCGCCCTCATTTGCCAGGCTGTCGGCGGGAGTGAATGTCAGAAGGGCTGGCGCGCTTCCGCCGCTGCTGCCAGGGACAAAACCCCCGGCGTCCACCCGATCCACCGCCGACTTCGGAATGGCGTAGCTGTCTTCCCCAATCTCGTATTCATAACGGTTACCGTTTTCACGCACCCTATCGGCCACAATCGCGCGCCCGTTTTTCAGATGGATCGTATCTGCCCACGCTGCGGCAAAGGCCGGAGCGAGGCAAAACATGAGGAAAGTGACACGAAGGCGCATTCAGGCGCATTCTAGCAATGGAGAGGTACCGACCGAGGTGACGAAGGTACTACCGAGATCGCCAATGTTGCGGATCGCAGCGATTTGTCTTGCGCTCAGCACTTGTCCGGCGCGCAGCGCCAGCCCTGACAACGTTAACAACCCCGCGCAGGACCTCTATCTACAGCTTGGAAAAGTAGGCCTCGATCCCTCGCGCGTCTACCAGGTGCGGGAGGCATCGATTGACCGCCCGTCGATCCAGATCTCCCTCGAGGATGGAACCATCGGCTTTACCCAGGACGTAATGGGTCACATCACCGGCGCTTTTTTCGAAGGCTATGGGGAAATCCTGTTGACTCCTCCCGATGAAGTAGAGCGCCGATCGATGGCTCTGTTCACGGGCATGGCCATTCTGGAAGAGCGGTTCGAGACAGCGTATTTCCGCTTCAATGACGACGTGATGAGCGAATTGCGCCCCGATCTGCGGGCCACGGAGAACAAGCAAGCATTCGTGGATCAGTGGCAAACCTCGGCGCAGAACCTGGCCTCGGGCGATGCGATGCGGCTGCTCTCGACGTTCAGCCAGATGCTGCCGGCGGCAAATCGGGCAGCCAATTCCGGCTTCGACAATTCATCGGACCGCTTTCTGCACGCACGGCTGCAAGGATCGAAGCTCGGAGTCTTCGACGTCTACTTTGATTCGACCGCCAGCGAGCAGGTGCAAGCCGGGCAACCCAAAGCCGCGCCGAATGGAGAAACTTTTTACGATGTCTGGACTTCATTTTCTCTCGATGAAGCGCGATCCGGACGCGGCCGCGCGCCAGCGCCGCCTGAGAAGCTGCGGCTGGGGCGAATCGAGACCCGGAGATACACGATCACTACCGAAGTAGTTCCTCCGAAACGGATTCACGCTCGGGCGCAGCTTACCTGCGTGGTGCGGGACACCGGATCGCGCATCCTGATTTTCGAGCTGTCACGCGCACTCAACGTAGAAAGCGTCAAGCTGAACGGCCTGCCCGTCGAATTTATTCATAATCCGTCGTTGGAAGGCACTCAGCTCGCGCGCCAGGGGAATGACTTCGTGGCGGTAGTCTTGCCCGACGTACCCAAAGTCGGCGAAACCCTGTCCCTTGAATTCGTTTATGGCGGGGAAGTGCTGGCGGAAGCGGGAAGTGGATTGCTCTATGTAGGGGCCCGCGGCACATGGTATCCGAACCGTGGTCTGGAGATGGCTGATTTTGATTTGCAGTTCAGTTATCCGCAGGACTGGACTTTAGTGGCGACCGGAAAACCAGTAGCTGTCGCACCCGACCGCTTGCAGAATCCGGGCGGCGGGGCACAAGCCTCCCGTTGGCTTTCGGACCGGCCGATTCCGCTCGCGGGCTTCAACCTCGGAAAGTACCGGGAGGTGACGGCCCGGGCCGGCAATGTCCTGGTCGAAACCTACGCAACGCAGGGGGTCGAGCGAGATTTCCCCAGCGCGAAGATACAGGTCATTGATCCCAGCCCCGCCGACCCGACCGGCCTGCGGCCACCTCAACTGATGGTTTCGCCGCGGCCATCCCCGGCGCAAAACGAAGTGAATGTGGCTGAATCCGCGGCACGTGCGATCCAGTACTTCTCCGACCGGTTCGGCCCTTTTCCTTATAGCCAACTTGCCTTAACGCAAATGCCGGGACGCGACAGCCAGGGCTGGCCCGGGCTGGTCTTCCTTTCGTCTTACGCTTTCCTGAGCAACGATCAGCGGCTGGAGTTGCATTTCGAGCCCTATCGCATTTTGCTCCAGGATTCGATACCAGCTCATGAGACTGCACACCAGTGGTGGGGCGATCTGGTGATGTGGAAGAGCTATCGCGATCAGTGGCTCTCTGAGGGGCTGGCGAATTATTGCGCTCTGATGATGTTGCAGGAGAAAGATCCCAGCGGTTTCCGGCAGGTAATGGAGAAGTACCGCGAAGATCTGATCGCGCAGAACAAAGATGGACAGGCCCCAATGGACGCCGGCCCAGTCACGTTGGGTACACGGTTGCTGTCCTCAAAATTCCCGGAGGCTTATGAGGCGATCAGTTATGGCCGCAGCACCTGGTTGTTTCACATGCTGCGCACCATGATGAAAGATGCCGCGGGCCAGGAAAAGCCGGGCGCATCAAACAAGGATGAGCCTTTCGTGCGCGCCTTAAAGAAAACACGGCAGCAATATGAAGGGAGATCCATCAGTACCAAAGAGCTTATGGATGTCTTCGCCTCCGAATTGCCTGCCTCGCTCCGTTATGAAGGGAAGAGTTCACTCGACTGGTTTCTCGACGGATGGGTCAATGGCATCTCGCTGCCGAAGCTGGAACTGAAATCCGCGAAGATCGCGCCCAAAGGGACGGGGGTAACGGTAAGCGGGACCATCGTTCAAAAAGACGCGCCGGAAGACCTGGTCACATCCGTCCCGGTTTATGCGCTGATGAATGGGAAACAACTTGTGCTGTTGGGCCGCGTTTTCGCCGATGGGCGCGAATCCTCGTTTCGCTTGCCGGCGCCGGCGGGGGTTCGGAAGATCGAGCTCGATCCCTACGATACAGTTCTCACCCGCCCGAAATAATCCGCCTGTGCGCGGTCCGAATTGGAACGCATCCGCAATCGGACTTCCCAAAATGGCCGAGCAGATTTTGCGGATATGCTCCCGCACCTTTTCTTCTTTCCTATCTTGAATGTTTGCAACGTCACTGGCTCGTTCTTGGCAGATTCTTAGAATGGCCGTCGATGTGCTTCCCTGTGTTGCCGGGCCCTCTCAATGTTCAGCCAACGATCTGACGAGCCAGCGAACCGAGAACAAGAGGCATGCTCCGCGGGAATTCACCTGGTGCAACTGCCGAATCAGCCGGACGGCGAATTCGCAGCAGAAGAGACGCTTCGGAAAACAATCTTGCTGGTCGAGGATGAAAGCTTTGTGCGCGAAGTGACCCGCGAAGTGTTGCGAGCGGCGGGATTCAGTGTTGTCGCCGTGCGGAGCGCCGAGGAAGCCGTTCGCGTCTTGCTCGACATCGGCGGCGGAGTAGACCTGCTTCTTACCGATGTCGTCCTGCCCAGAGAAACCGGCCCAGCCCTGGCTGCGCGACTCAGGTCTAAAGATCCGCAGATGAACGTTCTCTATGTAACGGGATATGCGGAGCAGATGAAGATGCTGGAGTCGCATCGGGAGAGATTCCTGGCGAAGCCGTTCTCGTCCGAAAAGCTTTTGGCGGCGGTTGGGCAAGCGCTATCGTCGGGCGACACTCCCGGCGAGCCTTCAGGCGTGGCGTCGGCGGAGGGTTGCCTGCATGACCTGGGCCGGAATGCCTGAGAGTGGAACGATTCGGTCGAGGATGCCCATCTCCGCGCAAATGCGCGGCATGCTATAGACGATCGATGTCGCCTCGTCCTGGCCGATGGTGAAGCCTCCCGCGCTGTGTATGGCCTTCATTCCCTCCGCTCCATCGGAGCCCATACCCGTCATGATGATTCCCATCGCGCGGCTCTTGTAGAGCAGGGCGACCGATTTCATCATGACGTCGATGGATGGAGCATGTTGAGCGCCCCGCGGGCCGCTATCGAGTGAAATCACGGGGCGCAAATCCGAGGGCTTGCGCACCACGCGCATCTGTGCGCCGCTGGGGGCGATATATGCGGCTCCCGGGCGCACAATCTCTCCGTCCTCCGCTTCGCAGACCGGGATCGAGCATAACCCGTTCAGGCGCGCCGCGAACGAAGTACTGAACCCTTCGGGCATGTGCTGCACGATCAATAAAGGCACGGCCAGGTCGCTGGAAAATCGTGGCAGAATTTCCTGCAGGGCCTTGGGGCCGCCGGTGGAGGTGCCGATCGCGACGATCTCGGGGATGATATCCGTCGTTCTTCGCCGCCTGGCTGCCGCTTGCACCGGCTTTTTCACCGATTCGGAATCGTTTTTTTGCTTCCGCGCGAAGGCTGCGGCGCGTATTTTCGCAACCAGATCGTTGCGGATGTGGTCGATATCGAGCGACGTGCCTGACAACATTTTGGGAACGTAGTCGAACGCCCCGGCGCTCAGCGCGTTAAATGTGGTTGCCGCGCCTTCTTCCGTGATGGCGCTGACCATGATGACGGGTCGCGGGAAGCGGGACATGATCACCCGCAAGGTGGCCAACCCGTCGAGTTGGGGCATTTCCACATCGAGTGTCACCACTTCCGGATCGAGAGCAGCAATTTTCTCCAGCGCCTCGCTGCCATTGCACGCCGTGGCCACCACTTCGAAAGAGGATTCGGAAGCGATCATGCGGGCGAGCGCAGTCCGCATAAAGGCGCTGTCATCCACCACGAGTACGCGGGTGCGTGTGCCGGAATTTGTCGTCTCGGTCATTTGCGGTAAATGGAGTGGACTAATGCATGGACCTCGTCCATGTAGGAGTCGAGTTCGAAGGTAAGCCGCGCCCAGTCGAAATCCCGCAACGCCGGGCACTGTTGCGCCAGCAGGGCGAAGCCGGGCTGCTCGAGCACGTTGACCTGCCGTTTTTCGATGAAGCCGTGATTCAGGCCGCTCATGCGGCAGAGCAGGTCGCTGAGTTCCACCAGCGTGACCAGCGTCCCATGCTCTTGCGATTCGTCGGCCGCATGGTGCAGCGACACGACTTCGAGGAGATCGGAAGGAAGCTCCCAGTGCCGGGCAAGCAGGCGCCCGCTCTCACAGTGGGTGAAACCGAGGGTCAACTGCTCGGCTTCGTGAAGAGGAATGCCTTGCTTGCTCGCAAGTTGATACGCCGCGCGGAATTCGTTGGGCAACATCCAGAGATTTACGATGATGCCCAGGTCGTGCAACAGGCCCGCGAGATAAGCTTTGCCGGGATCGGGATACGAGATCTTGCGCGCGAAATGGCGGCAGACGAGCGCGCACCCCAAAGCGTGCTCCCAGAACGCGACCGGGTCGATTCCGGTCCCATCCTTCGGAGTCAGGTTGAGGATGCTGCACGACATGGCAATGTCGCTCAGGCGCTGAAGCCCAAGTCCGGTAATCGCGCCTTTGATCGAATCGATTTTCTGCCAGCGCCCAAACAGTGGACTATTGGCCATTTGCAGGCACTGCGCGGCCAGAGACTTGTCTTGCGCGATCATGTCGGCGACTATTTGCAGGTCGAGTTGCTCGATCGGCTGTTGCAAATAGCGCATCAGGGGGCCGAGAACGGCCGGGATCGTCGGGATATTGTTCAGCCCTTCGATTCTCGAGAGCAAGCTGGCCTTGACCGGAGTCGAACTCATGGCGCCGGTCTTTCCGCCGACCCGCATTCCGTCTTGATGTAAGCGGTCGAGCCGGGCAAGTGAACGAGGCGGAAATTCTCGCTGACCCCATACAGCGATTCCGACTGTCCCAGGAAGAGATATCCGTGAGGAAGAAGCGTGTTGTAAAAATGGCCGATGACGCGCCGCTTCGAAGCCACGTCGAAATAGATAAGGACATTGCAGCAGAAGATGATGTCCGCTTCTGTCATCCGGAGCATGCTTGATTCGTCGGAAAGGTTCAGCCGATCGAAGGCGACTTTCTGGCGCGCCGGCTGGTCGAGCTGCCACAAATCCCCCGCCGAGGTGAAATATTTGTTGCGGTAGCGTTGCGGTAAATAGCGGGTGCTGTATGCGTTGTAGAGCGCGGTCCGCGCGTGGGCGAGAGAGAGTTCGTTGAGGTCGGTGGCGAGAATCTCCACCGTCCACCCTTTCAGGATCTGAAGCGACTCCTCGAGCGCCAGGATGGCGAGCGTATAGGGCTCTTCGCCCGTGGAGCAGCCGGCGGTCCAGATGCGCAGGCGGCGTGACGGGGCGGTATTCTTCAATGCCAGAAGCCTGGGAATTACTACTTGCCTCAGCGCCTCCAACTGCGGCTGGTTGCGGAAGAAACTGGTCTCGCCGATGGTGATCTCATTCAGTAGTGCAGTCATCTCCTGCTCGTGCCCAGGCTTGATGGTGAGGCAGGCGCGATATTCGCACAGGGTGCCAAGATTGACGGCTTTCATGCGGCGGTTGCAACGGTCAAGCAGCAGGCGCAGCTTGGTGTCGGGATGAAAGATTCCGGCAACCTGATAAATGAGGTCGCGAATGCGGACCAGCTCTGGATCGGGCCGCCCATCGGCAGAAATGGACGGCGTCCTCTCCGCGTCGGCGGAGGGTGAAGGCCTGGCATTGACGGGTAACGGTGTCAGCACGATGTTCGCGCTCGGCGTCGTCAAAGTCAGGCTCGTCAAGCTATGCACTCCTGAAACTGAATCGGCCGGCTTCGGTTCCATTTATCGGCGTTCCTGCAAAACCACTTTAGAATCGGCAGAGGTCCCACAGCGGCCTGCGACTGCTTGCATCTTCATCACTCAGGCGACATATCCGGAAGAACTACGATGTCAATGCGACGATTCTGAGCGCGTCCTTCCGGCGTGTCGTTCGATGCGATGGGATGGAATTGGGCATATCCGGCGGCCGACAGTCGAACGGGAGAAAAACGGTAGCGCACAATGAGCAAGCGAACAATTTCTGTCGAGCGCATCGTAGAGAGTTCCCAGTTCGAGCCAATCTGCCTGGTATGGATCGGAATGTTGTCGGTGTGGCCTTCGATGCGCAGCCGGTAGGTACGAACTGCGAGCACGGATGCGATGCGATCGAGCGCGGGCAACGCCTCGGGCCTCAGGACAACCGAAGCGCTGTCGAAAAATCCGAACTCGCGCAGGGTGATGACGAGTCCTTCGTTTTCGCGGTGAAGTGTGATGGTGTTCCGGGAGATTTCATCTTGCAAGGCCAGCTTCAATTCATCCTGCAAAGTGTTCAGGCTGGGTTCCATCGGACTGTCAATGGCCGACGGGGGCAGAGCGGCCGCGGGCTTTTCTGCAGCGCGTTTCGACTGCTGGATTGGCTGCACCTCGAGCGGCAGGGGGCTGGTCAGCCCTTCGGTTTTGCCTGCGGGTAGTACGCCGAACTGCTGAAATGCCTCCTGAATCGCGCTCGAGAGCTTTCCCATCTTGCGCTTATCGACTTGCGCCGAGGAATAGTTGATGTACACATCCACTACATTCGTGGTGGTATCGAAGGTCAGGTTCCAGACGTGCTCGATAATCATGGAGCGCGTGACCCGGCGCCCGGCGTTGCGCATCAGGTATTCCAGGAGGGAGAATTCTTTGCTCGTAAGATCGATTCGCTTGCCGGCGCGTTCGACCAGATGCTGCACCCGCTCCACCTTTAAGTCGGCGATGCTCAACACTGTCTCCGACGGCAAATGGCTCCGCCGCACCAGCGCCCGCACCCGCGCCGACAGTTCGCTGAACGAAAACGGTTTGCCGAGATAGTCGTCGGCCCCGGTATCCAGGCACTGCACGCGATCTTCGACGCGTGTGCGCTGGGTGAGCACCAGGACCGGCACCGACGGCTTCTTCGCGCGCAGATGCCGCAGCACGGTTACGCCATCCACCTTCGGCAGATTCAAATCGAGAATCACCACGTCGTATTCCGATTCCGTGGCGGCCGCGCGCGCCTGTTCGCCATCGGCCGCAACGTCGACCGTGTAGCGTTCCGATTCGAGCCCCTGCCGCAAAAACCTGGCCAGCGCTTCGTCGTCTTCGGCGATGAGAATTCGCATAGAGTTCAACCGTCCTTAATCGAATTCCCAGTGTAGTTAGAGGAGGCTCAGCCGCGGCGAAAACCGTGACTGCACGGAGGTATGGGACTCCAGAAATGGGCCCAATTTGGATTTGGAACTCGTCTGCGAACCTTGGTGGACAATTCCTTATTCCGCGCTCCGGCGCGGATAATTGGAAAGTACTTTTCTGCAACTGGAGCGGCGCCGGTGTGGAATAGAAAAACTCTGCAATCGCTGGTTATGCCCGGCGGCATTCTGCTGCTGGCGGTTGCCTTGCTCGACTATTCCGGCTGGCTGACCCTGACTCTGCCCGCGCTCAGCTTCCTTTATTATTGCGGCCTGATCGGAGGCTTGCTGCTGGCATGGAGATTCCACTCCAGCCGCATCTTTTTTGCCCTGTGCGTGCTCTTTCTCTCCGGGCAGGCAGTCTCGCTGTTCGGAGGGGCGCAACCGTCCCTCACTGCGGCCGGTACGGCCGCGGTTCATGCCATCGCGCTCTTGCTGCCGCTCAATTTTCTTTTGATCGCGCTGATGCAGGAGCGCGGATTCACCACTGGCTCGGCAGGGCCGGTCGGATTGTTCCTTTTCATTGAATTCTCCGTTGTAGCCATTCTTTGCCGCAGCGCCCAGGCGCCCAACCTGGCCGTGCACCCGCGCCATCTGGATTCGACAATCGCCCTGCCCAACTATTCCTTCTTCCTGTTCGTCGTGGTACTGGTCTTTTTCGCGGCGCGGGTCCTGCGCAGCCGGAAGCCCGCGGAGAGCGCCCTGCTCTGGTCGCTTTGCGCTTTTTTCCTGTCGCTGCACTTCGCCGGATCGGCGCGGCTTTCCCTGATCTATTCGGCGACTGCCATCGCCATTCTGGCGGTTTCGATCATCGAGAATTCTTACCTCCTCGCCTATCACGACGAACTCACCGGCCTGCCCTCGCGCCGCGCCTTCAACGACGCGCTGCTGCGGCTCCAGGAGCCTTACGCCATTGCCGTCGCCGATATCGATCACTTCAAGCAATTCAACGATACCTACGGTCACGACACCGGGGACCAGGTCCTGCGGCTGGTCGCATCGAATCTTTCGCGGGTCACCGGAGGCGGAGTCGCTTATCGCTGCGGAGGCGAAGAGTTCACTATCCTTTTTCCCGGGAAAATGGCGCCTGAGGTTGTGGACCATCTGGAAATGTTGCGCGCGGCCATCGAATCGTCCCAGTTCCACATGCGCGGCAACGAAGACCGACGCAAAATGCCGCGCGGGCCGGACCGCCGCGAGCGCGCTTCGACGCGCACGAAGAAAAAGGGGCACGCGATCCGGCGGCTGACTCAGGAAAACTCGTGGCGCGGGCTCTCGGTCACCGTGAGCATCGGTGTCGCAATGCCGGAGGCCGGCAACACCACTCCCGAATCGGTCATTGAAGCCGCCGACAAGGCGCTCTACCGCGCCAAAGCGAATGGAAGGAACCGCCTGGAAACCGCTCCAACGAGACGCCGCGCCCGAAGCCAGGCCGCTGGCATCGCCTGACCGGCACAAAAAACATGGGGAATCGATCAGGCGCTCGACGTCATTCGACGTCCGCTCCGGGCTGTCGTCCTCAGGACGGGAAGTAGGACAGCCCGGACCGGTACGTTTCGCAAGCACCGCAGGCCGTGCGGTCAGCCGGCGGTCTTGGGTGAGATCGGGCGGTTCCGGCCAGTGCCCCCGCAAACAGGGCACTTCAGGCGGATAAACGCCACGCCCTCGGACTTACCGTTCAAGTCCACAGGTTTGGCGACGTATCCAGAACCCCCGCAAGTCGGGCAGTCCTCCGGATCCACTCCTCTCCCCCTCACTATTAAAAGTATTCTCCATTACATTTAGGAAAAACCCCTCACGGAGTCATTTGCGTTACGAATCCCGAACAAATTCGCCCGGACGGCGGGCCGGAATGCCCCGTCCGGCTTCACGGAAGAAAAGTGGATGGCGCAATTTGTTTTCAAAGTTTTTCGTTCCCCGAATTGACCATCCGGCTGAGCCTGTGCGGTGAACGAGTCGAAGCGGCGCGGCATGGACCGGTTCCCGGGCCGGAATGTTTCTCGCGCTCTGAATCGGCGCGGGCTGCTGCTGCCATGGTCGCGAAGGGGACCACTTGTAGTATGCTTTTCAAAGCGTGCTGTGGAGCGAGCCACCTCCCGGAGAGTGGCGCAAGATGCAAGTCGTCACAAGCTGAAGAGGCGGAGTTTCTCCACAGCAATCAGGCCAGGAAAACAGCGCGGAGAGGTGGCAGAGTGGCCGAATGCGGCGGTTTGCTAAACCGTTGTACGGGCTAACACCTGTACCGAGGGTTCGAATCCCTCCCTCTCCGCCAGAATAAAACCAAGGGCTTAGGGGTATATAGACGCCCGTCGATATACGAAGCCTGAAGGGTTTTCTTCTAGAACGGGCAGCATTGGGCTGCGCTAGCAGGCCTGTGCGGAAGAATTGGATGTGATGGCAAGGGTCGCATTCCCAAACTTCAACCCCCAGGGTGTCATCCGGCCGACCTCCACGAGAACCTGCGAGGTTGGACTGCCGCGTTTGCTGGATCAGTCAGCGATAACTATGCGGCAGGCAAATCAAATTCCCGGCCGCAGTCGAAGCACACGCGGTACGTGCGCTGCTTGATGGTGAACACGCGGCTCTTGTGACGGTGCCGGCAGCCAAAGATAAACTGGAAAAAGCCGAGCAGCGGTTTCATAAATCCCGTGCGTGCTGACGACGCTCACAACTTCCGTTTGTATCCAGCCAATCGAGCAGGGAGCGAACGCTGGCCCGGGCCAGGGCAATCGAGCAGTCGGCTGCTCCGTAATAAATATTGAGCGAGTCGCCATCGGCGCCCATGGTGTATCCACAGGGGAACACTACATCGTCCACATCGCCATGGCGTTCGTACTCGGCTTCCGGCCCGAAGATCCAGGAATCTCCGCGAAGCAGGCACTTTTCCGGATTCTCAAGATCGAACAGAGCCAGCCCGAGTCGATACAAACAACCCGAGGGCGTATGCCGCACTCCGTGGTAGAAGACCAGCCATCCTCTGGAAGTTTCAATGGGCGGCGGCGAGAGCCCGATTTTGTTGGCATCCCACCACGCTCCGCGGCGCGCTTCCAGCATGAGCCTGTGTCTGCCCCAGTAGCGCAGATCGGGAGAATAGGAAAGCCACATGTGCGACCCGAGAGTTGTCATGGGACGATGAATCAGCGCCCAGCATCCATCGATTCGCCGAGGCAAAAGAGCCGAATCCTTGTCGTCGGGGGGCATGATTACGCCGAAGCGTTCGAAGCTGTGGAAATCTTTGGTCAGAGCCAGCGACACTCCGGGGCCACCGCGCGAATAGGAGGTATATGTAATGACATATTGCTGCAGTTCGGGAACGAAGGTGATGCGAGGGTCTTCAATACCCCAGATTTCTTCTGGATAGTTATTCGGGTCGGGCATCAAGGTGGGCTCGTTATCGATTTGCCATCCGTCAACGCCGTTTCGCGAGCGCGCAGCGCAAAGATGGGAGAGACCGCGACGTTCCTCCACGCGGCAGAGCAGCAGCGTCGTGCCATCCGCGAGCAGCGTGGCTCCCGCATTGAATACGCTGTTGATCGGATAGGGCCAATCCTTGCTGGTCAGGATCGGGTTTGAGGGATGGCGAAGAAGTAGCGGCTCGAAGCGAGTGCTCAGCAGGCTTTCCTGCTTTTCTGCGGGTAGAGTCATGAAAGAGGTTCCTTTTGCTCGGATTCTTGCAGAGAGCGCATGTCGAGCAGCGCCATTAGGAACGATAGTGTTGATTCCGCTCCCTGGTTTTCGTTCACTCGTTCGGGATGCAGGCCGTCGCGGCAACCGCCGGAGACGGCGTCATAAAGAGGAAGTTGCAGATCGTTGTCACCCAGGAACCAGTTAAACGCTGACCAGGCTTCACTGCTCCATCGGCGGTTATTGGTTACACGGTAGGCCTGCAGACAAGCAGAGACTGCGCCGGCGGCTTCAAGCGGCTGCTGATCGAAGCGAGCTTTTTCACTACCCTGTTGAAAAAAACCTTGCGAACCGATGGGAACAAAGTGACCATTGGCTTCGCAGCGTTGCATTTCCAGCAGCCAATCCAGTGATTCGAGGCCAGCAGAAACCATGCGGTCGTCCGAGCAAGCGGATCCGACGAGCAGCAGGGCTTGTGGCAATCTCGCGTTTCCATAAGCGACCACATTCTCGAACCACTTCCACTCTGGCCGTCGGATGGATTCATACATTTCGAGAAGCCGCCGGCTCAGGGCGGAGCGCATTTTCTGTGCGTCGCGATCTCCGGGATAGGAAGTCAGGTATTCCTGAATCCCGAGCAAGCTGTAGGCCCACGCCCGCGGGCTGTTGAATTCCAACGCCGCAGGGAGCGAGAACTCGAACAAGCGTCCGGCGGCGCCTCTCAATCCCTGATCTTCAGATCGGCCCAGGAGCGTTCCAAGTGCCCACAATGCCCGTCCATGCGAGTCTTCGGATCCTACCGGCTCGTTCCAACGCCGATCGTAGCGAAGGAAATTTCTGAACCTGCCCTTCGCTTGATTGAAAGCATGCTCCAGGAATGACGAATAACGGAGAGCCGATGCTTCCGTAGACGGATCGACCGTCCCACGGTCTCGCTTTTCCATTTGTCCCAGCAGCACGGAAAAAATAAGCGCGCGCGAATTGTCGTCGGTGGTGTATCCCTCTCGACGGTTGGGGATGGTGAAGATCGAATGCTGGAACATGCCAGTGTCGTCGGTAAGACGATGCAGGTGATTCAACTTCAATTCCGGCAACTGATTTAACAACTTGGGAATCATTCGGGCCGCGAACTGCACTTTCGGAGCTTCCATGCGGTCGCTGCGGACGCGCGCGAAACTCTCCATGTAGCCCTGCGCTACTCGTTTCCAGACCATCTCCCGCGCAAATAGATACGCGCGTTTCCGCATGGCATGGCGTATCGCGGGAGTATCCAGGAGTTCGATGGTCTTGTTCGCAATCGCATCGGGGTTTTGGAATGGCACGAGCGCGCCTCTGCGATCGTCCAATAATTCGATCGCGTGCCAGTAGGGAGTCGATATGATCGCCTTGCCCGCCCCCAGCGCATAGGCAAGCGTCCCGGAAACCACCTGCGCTTCGTGCCGGTAGGGCGTGATGTAAATGTCCGCGGCGCCAATGAACTCCACCATCTCTTCCGGGCTGACGAAGCGGTTGTGGAAAATCACTTGCGATTCCACTCCCACTTCTTTGGCCAAGGCTTGCAGGCTGGCTCGATACTTCTCTCCCTGACGACGGAGGATGTGAGGATGGGTCGCCCCGGCCACGATGTAGACGACATTTTTGTGTTTAGCCAGGATTTGCGGCAGCGCTTCGATTACGTTTTCGATTCCCTTGTTCGGCGAGAGCAGGCCGAACGTGAGAAGTACCGCCTTGCCTTCGACGCCGAAGCGGTCTTTATAGAAATTTGGATCCAGGAACGGCAGATCTGGAACTCCGTGCGGCACCATGTCGATCTTGCTGCCGGGTACCTTGAAGATTTCCTGCAGAAATTGGGACGACAACTGGCTCATCACGACAAGGCGGTCAGAGAGTTCCGTGATCTGCTCCATGACTATCAACTGGTCCGGGTTCGGCTCGCGCAGTACCGTGTGCAGCGTGGTCACCACCGGCATCTTCAGGCGGCGCAGCAAATGCAGAATGTGGCTTCCGGCGGGGCCGCCGAAAATTCCATACTCGTGCTGCAGGCACACCATGTCGATGTTGTTGAAGTTCAGAAAATCGGCCGCATCCTCATAAGACTTCAGGTCATCCTGGGCCAGCGACCACCGCACCCGCGACGGGTAGTCATATCC
Organism: Candidatus Sulfotelmatobacter sp.; assembly: GCA_036490405.1. Classification (GTDB taxonomy): domain Bacteria; phylum Acidobacteriota; class Terriglobia; order Terriglobales; family Acidobacteriaceae; genus Sulfotelmatobacter. The sequence goes on from DASXDY010000037.1 coordinate 208,557, forward strand.
CTCTTCAATGTCGTTCACCGGAAGCGTCAGCAACCGGGCCGTGCCATATTCCGCCGAAATGGCGCTGCACAAGTCGGTAGTGAACGTGGCGATTCCACACTGACGCGGAAGATAGTTTCCAATCACTGCGATTCGACTCGGCAGGGATGGCTTTGTTTGTGATCGGATCCGTGCCGCCGCGGGCCTTTCCTGCGTCAGGAGACGCGGGGCGACAACCTGCAAAAAAGTGTTCGGCAGCACGGTGGTCGGCAACGACATAGCTTCCCTTTAACGCTGGAGAGAAAACGGCGACGAGTGGTCGGATTTCCCGCTCGTCCGATAGCAACGGTCTGTGCAAAAGAAATCGCCGACGCGCCGAGACCTGCATGGCAGGTTCGACGCATTCGACTCTCGATACTTTTCCACTGGTGGAGTCTTCTGTCATCAGTATCAGCGACAGTCTGTTTCCGGACTGGTCAAAATTGACCAGTCTGCAGTGGCCGCATTTGCGGAGAAGCCTACAGCTGAGAGATTTCTGAGCAAACGGAAACGCTTTACGCCATACGACGACAGGGACTACATGCCCTCGTAAGGCTTGTACGGAGGCTCCCCCACGCCAGGCTTGTCCGCGTAGGGTTTGTAGGGAGACTGTCTCAGGGCGGACTCCTGGTCGAAGGGTTTATACGCGGGGTCAAGCGGTGGTGACTGTTTATTGCGCTCCGAGTCAGGAAGTAATTCCGGATTTGTGAGCGGCACTCCGGGTACTTTGCGCGCGTCCGCTGCAGATTGATTGAACACGTTGAACATGGGTAGCTCCTGTGAACTCCAGCACTAGCCCTCGCCTGTATCGGCAGCGATGATGCGCTCCGCGGAAGATTTCGGACTGGTCACTATTGACCATTTTGTTGCGGGGCAACGGCTCATTGTGGAAACCATGAAAGCCAAAAAGAAGCTGGCCCTCGCGGTTCGCTGTCCTACATGCGGCGCAAAGCCCGGAGAAAAGTGCGAACTGAGCACCGGCCTGCCCCGCACGGACCCGCATCGGGACCGGCGTCTAGCCGGTTCGGAAAAGCAGTCCCTGAAGGGTTAAGCGGGCGCGGGGCCGGCGATGGTGGCTCCGAGACGATCCAAGGCGTCGCGAGTCCATTCGCCTGCGCAGGAGTCATCCCTCTGACGCACAGTTGCCTTCAACCCCTTGCCCATGCGGCATCGTTCTGGGAAGTCCGCCTAGCTTCGGAGCTGTCCAGGCTGCTGCTCTGTTGAATCTGTCGACAATGGGCGGAAACGGTCCCGTAGGGCACGCCGAGAAAACGCCGGGCGGCGATTTCAGTGACCTCAAGACCGTTGAAATGCTGCGAGTCCACCTGAGCCAATATCCGTTTCAACGCACTCTGTATCTTCACTGGCGCTAGAAATCCGAGGAACATCGCCTTGATTTCCGGAGCCATGAAGAAGAAGTTCCATCCCGCAGCATGGATCTTGCGATCGAGGGCGAAACCGTTGAGCATTTTGACCAGGCTCCATTCCCCGGACCATGGCTCAGTTTCAAATCCCAGCATCTGCGGCATTCCCGGCCACTCTTTCATCAGGATCGAGCCCACTTGAACGGTTTCTGACATGAGTGCGGTGTGCCTTTCTTGCTGCATCAATACTCGCCCGGTATGGCAAGAAAAGCTGCTCAATAGTGACCACTCTTGCTGGCGTTTTTGCGGTCGCCGGGACCAGGAAGCTGGTGATTTGTGCGGTCGGCGCCCATGCGCGGGCTATACTTGTGGAGGATGTGCCCCTCCTCGATTGCAGCTAAGAAGAACGGCGGATTCGACCCCGATATTTTCCTCGCCACCATCGGCGACGGCCGGAAGATCCTGACTGTCCCGAAAAAGCAGACCATTTTCGCGCAAGGGGACGAGGCAGACGCGGTTTTCTATTTGCAGAAAGGCAAAGTGAGGCTCACCGTCGTTTCCAAGATCGGCAAGGAAGCAACCATCGCGATCGTCAGCCAGGGGAACTTCTTCGGAGAGGGTTCACTGGCGGGCCAGCTGTTACGGATGGGCTCCGCCTCGGCCATGACCGATTGCGAAATTCTCCGCGTAGAGAAGAAGACGATGATGGATGTCCTCCAACGCGAACCCGCGCTCTCTGCTATGTTCGTAGCTTACTTGCTGGCGCGGAATATTCGTTACGAAGAAGATCTCGTCGACCAACTGTTCAACTCCAGTGAAAAACGCCTGGCCCGCGTACTGCTCTTGCTCGCTCATTTTGGCAAGGAGGGCATACCCGAGACCGTGGTCCCCAAGATCAGCCAGGAAACGCTGGCTGAGATGGTTGGAACCACCCGTTCGCGCGTCAGCTTCTTCATGAACCGGTTCAGGAAGCTGGGTTTCATTCACTACGCCGGCGGCTCAGAGGGTGCTTTGCAGGTCCACAGTTCGCTGCTCAATGTCGTTCTGCACGATTGAATGCTTCAGTGAGAGCGCCACCGGAAGATCGCCGCCCATGAGGGCCGCAGGCTCCCACGCAATGGGCGGTAGTTGACGCACACGCGCCGGTTCGGTTGCCTTGTCTTGCCGATGGCCGCACGACAGGCAGATCGCTCCCACCTGCCGAATGTCGATTTCCTTCGATATTTCATTTTCGCGAACTGCAGTGGAGCCGGCCACGACTGGTCCTGCGCACAAGTCACAGGGATAAACCCGCAGATGGAGACATTCTCTTCTCATAAGGACCCTCGCATAGAAAAATCCTAGGCTGCCGAGATCGGTATTTCTGGTCTGTATTGCTCGCTTTACGTCGCACGAGACACCGGTCGATTGGTTGTGCGGTTCGCGACCTTGGGCCGGCAGTCTAAAGAGAGCAAAATTGACCAGCTCTCGATTTTCGGTTGCTCGATACTTAGGATGTGGGAACCGCGCCACTGTCGCAGAAACGAATATTGTCGGTGCCGTGCCCTGTTTGCAGGGCGAAACCCCGAGAGAAATGCACGATGACGACGGGACATCCGTCGAATAAGACCCATCTGGACAGAGGATTGGCAGCTGCCAGAGCTCCTCGCCCCGAGAACGCGGGCGTCGCCGCGCTACGCTCCCTGCGAGAATTTACCGGCCGCGGCCTTCGGCTTCTGTTTCACCACAAATAAAGTACAAAAAGATGCCTTTCAGACAAAATTACGCCCGAAAATCAACGTTTTTCCAAATCCACAAGAATGGCAGCGCAGTCGATGGCGTGAGTTATGCCAGCCTGCGGGAAGCCTCTGCAGCCCTGCAGAAAGCGGCCCAGGGAGGCGAAGTAATTGCCGTGGACGGGTTTGATCGAATCGTGCGCCGCTACACCTCTGAAGAATGTCGTGCCGCTCTGAACTCTCGCACCCAGGCGTGAAGGCCCCTCAATTTATTCCTGTCGTGCTTCTTTCCTCTCCAGCGTGGCAGCGGTGAGCGACTTCCCGCATTCGAGACACACTCGTTTGGCTCGTGGGGTGATCAGGCCGCAATGCGGGCACACCCTTTGTAACCGAACTTCCGGGGCCTGCGGCTTAAGTTTCTTCAGCAACGATCTGAGAACTTCCCGTGCAGAAGCCAGGCGCCGGCCGAGCGACGGACGATACGGTTCCATTCAATTTCACCTTTGCGTCGCTTCTCCACCGATTGAGCTAAATCCACGACAATTTCAAAGATGACAGGCAAGGGGCATGTGATTCTGTGCTGGATTGCTCACATTCCCAAAGATTGTCCAATCAGGGATCGAACTCTGGTCTTTTGCGAGTTGAGCAATTCAGACCATCTATTTCCTTTTGCTTGAGCGATCATGATGCCAGAGACGAGCACTTCTTCTCTCTCTTTCAGGTCCTCTGAACTAAGTCAGCTATCTGAAGCTCTCCCTCCTTAACTAATCGCTCGCAAGCAAAGAAGGTAAAAACATGCCTTTACTTCAACTCCTGGAAGTTCTCGTCGTGGTCGGCGTCGTTCTGTGGCTGATCAACCGTTTCATTCCCATGCAGGGAACCATCAAGTCGATCCTGAACGCAGTCGTTGTGATTGCCGTGGTCCTCTGGCTGATGAATATTTTCGGGCTCTTTCACGCACTGTCGCGAATGCGCGTGGGCACCCTGCTGTTCCGGTAACCGCACCCATCAATATTCGTCCTACGCAATACGGCAGACATATGCCGCAAGGAGATACTTTGAAAACTCAGTTATTACTCACACTCGGCCTCACCCTTAGTTTGAGCGCGTTTGCTCAAACCACTTCGCAGACCGCAGGCAACCTCGAGCCGATGAGCACCACGCCCACGTTCCGCGTGACTGTCATCAGCCGCAGCGTGCAGGCAGTCAATTACAAGCACCGCAGCGGCGCTTCCAAGGTTGACTTCGCAGGCACGAGCCTGATGCCAGCGGCGAACGGACAGGCCAAAGTCGAAAGCAAGAAGGGTTATATCGAAATCGAAGTGGAGTTTGGCAATCTGGACAAGCCCACGACTTTTGGCGGCGAATACCTCACCTACATCCTGTGGGCGATTTCGCCCGAGGGCCGCGCCGTGAATCTGGGAGAAGTGATCGTAGGTGACAACCATCGCAGCAAGCTCGATGTGACTACCGACCTTCAGGCCTTCGCGCTGCTCGTAACCGCGGAACCTTACTATGCCGTGCGCCAGCCCAGCAACGTGATCGTGCTGGAGAACGTCGTGCGCGAAGACACCAAGGGCACTACCGAAGCGGTGAACGCCAAGTACGAACTGATGGAACGTGGCGGCTACCTTCCTACCGGCTACAAATTTGATCCGATTGTCTTGAACACCAAGCTGCCACTGGAATTCTTTGAAGCGCGAAATGCAGTACGCATCGCGCAATCCGAGGGAGCGGCACAGTACGCACCGGACAGTTATCAGCACGCCGTTAAGCTGATGGACACTGCCGATGGCTATGCCACGCGGAAACACATCGACAAGAAGCCGCTGGTCGCGATCTCCCGCGAAGCAGTGCAGACTGCGGAAGATGCCCGCGCGATCGCAGTCAAGAAAATGGATGATGTACGCCTGGCCAACGAGCGCCAGGATGCTGCCGATGCCCAGGCCAAACTACAAGAACAAGCCGACGATGCCGTGCTGCGCAAGCAGCAGGCGGAGTCCGATACAGCGAACGCCCAGGCCGCAACAGCCCAGGCAGAATCAGACACGGTGAGTGCGCGAGCGGCCACGGCCCGTGCGGAATCAGATGCTGCAAATGCGCAGGCTGGCAAGATGCAGGCTGAGTCTGACGCGGCAACGGCACGGAATGATGCTGCCGATGCTCAGGCTGCGACGGCGAAGTCGCAATCCGATATGGCGGCCAACCAGGCCTCTTCGGCCGAGGCGCTCGCGGCGGCGCAGGCGGACGCAGACCAATCCCGTCTGGCGGCACAGCAGGCGCAGTTGAACGTGCAACAGGCGGAAACCGACAAAGCGGCCATGCGCACGAAATTGTCCGAGCAGCTGAATTCGATTCTCCAGACTCGCGACAGCGCGCGCGGACTCATCGTCAGCATGTCCGACGTGTTGTTCGATAGCGGGAAATACTCGTTGAAATCGGGAGCGCGCGAGAAACTGGCGAAGGTCGCCGGTATCCTGCTCAGCTATCCCGGACTCAACATTGCAGTCGGCGGATATACAGACAACGTGGGTGGAGATTCCATGAACCAGACACTCTCGGAAAATCGCGCTGGATCAGTACGCGATTATCTGATCCAACAAGGCGTATCCACGAACGCGGTGTCGGCCCAGGGTTTTGGCAGTACGCTGCCCGTGGTTTCCAACGAAACCCCGGCCGGCCGTCAGCAGAATCGGAGAGTGGAGCTGCTTGTATCCGGCGAAGCGATCGGAAGCCCGGTCAACGCCACGACAGGAAGCTTGCAGTAAGGCCCCGAACATATCCGCATCGACAATGGAGACACACTTTATGAAACTTGTTGGCGCTATCAGCGCAGCAGTCCTCACTTTGAGTCTCGGAGTTGCCATTCCGGCATACGCCCAGCAGGAACAGCATGAGCAGCGGGAAGAAAACAAAGACAAGCCTGCCCAGCAAGAAGAGAAGAAAGCACAACCAGAGAAACCCGCGAAGCAAGAGGAGAGAAACACGCGGCAGGCAGACAAGAACACCAAGCCTGAAGAGCAGAAGGCACAGCAGGAAAAGAACAGTAAGTCAGAAGAGAAGCAAGCGCAGCAGCAAGAGAATACCAAGCAAGAAGAGAAAAACGCGCGGCAACGGCAGGAGAAGAATAGCAAGCAGGAAAAACAGGCGCAACAGCAACATGCCCAGGAAGCAAAGCCTGGCAAGCAGGACGAGCACGCCCGCAGTAACGGCAATGGCCGCATCCCCGAAGACCGCTTCCGCGCTCATTTCGGGCAGGAACACCGCTTCCGGGTGAGTCAAGCTGACTACCGCAATCGTCGCTTCCAATACGGCGGCTACTGGTTCGGATTTGAGGGTGTATGGCCCTCCAACTGGCTCTACACTCAGGACGTGTACGTCGTCGAAATTGACGGCGTGTACTACCTGTGCAACGCGGACTATCCGGGCGTGAACATCGTTCTCAGCGTCACGCTGTAGCTTCGCCGTCCACAGTTAACCTTGGGCGCGGGCCGCTTTCGGCTCGCGCCTTTTCTTGGCGTCATCGCAGGAGAACCTGGCGGTTCCCAAAGGGGGCGATTTGATTCGCTCCGGATGTTCAGGAGCGTGAAATCCGCCACATTTTCCCAGATTCTTCAATTAGCCGTTGGAGTTCTGGTCTATTGAAAATTGAGCAATTAAGACCATCTATTCTTTTCCGCTTGAGCGATCATAGTTGCAGAGACGAGCCGTTCTTCTCTCTCTTTCAGGTCCTCTGAACTAAGTCAGCTATCTGAAGCTCTCTCCTCTTAGTTCGGAAATCGGTCCGGAAATCGGTCCGGAAATCAGTCCGGAAACTCCTAAAGGAAAAACATTCATGAAAAAAACAATGTCACTGCTGTTGATGAGCGTCATGGGTATGGTTGGAACGTACGCTTCGGCAGGGTCGGCACGTGAAGATTCCGTGGACCGCCTGCAAAAGTCCGTGGATGTTCTGCACGCCATTATGTCCACGCCAGACAAAGGTATCCCGGAAGAAGTTCTGAGCAACGCAAAGTGCATTCTGGTCGTACCAGACCTGATCAAGGGCGGCTTCATCGTTGGCGGCAAGCACGGACGTGGTGTAGCCACTTGCCGTACTGCCGATGGCTGGAGCGCTCCGGCATTCGTCTCCATCGGCGGCGGCAGCTGGGGATTGCAGATCGGAGTCGAAGGTGTGGATCTGGTCATGCTGGTCATGAACGAGCAAGGATTCCAGCATCTACTTTCGAGCAAGTTCGAACTCACGGGTGAAGGATCCGTCGCAGGCGGCCCGGTCGGACGTCATGCCTCAGCGGGAACGGACTGGAAGATGAACACGGAAATGCTGACTTACTCGCGCTCCAGGGGCGTATTCGCTGGCTTGACGCTCGAGGGTGCAGTCGTGCAGCAGGACAACGACTCCACTCACGCGATTTACGGCAAGCACATGATGTTCCGCAACATCCTTTCGGGGAAGGCAGCGACTCCGCGTAGTGCAGAGGCATTCTTAAAGGCTGTCTCAGAAGCGGGCCAACAGGCCAAAGTTGCCGAAGCAAAAGAAGACACGAAGTAATGGCAGCACGATTTGTTACTGGCCGGAATCGCAACACGGATTTCGGCCAGTTCAACTAGAAGCATGTACCAAGTCGCTCGTGTCGGTCGGTGGGAATTGTTCAGAGGGTGGAAAATATGAAAGCTAGCTTCAGGAAATATCTTTTGGTACAAGCAGCCTGTCTTAGTCTTTGTCTCTTGCCGATCCCGGTATTCGCGCAGTCTTCCGGCCTTGCACAGAATTTGGACGCCTGCAAGGCTGGCCGCGAGACCTGCGATCGGTCGCAATTGAGTTCCGCACAGTTGGCGGACGTGGCCCTCGCGGTTCATGGACGCAATGTCGCGAACTGCCGTAATGGCTACGATTCCTGCGATCGCTCAAAACTTTCCGGACCCGAGACGATTGCGTTGGCCGTCGCAGATCACCAGCGAAATGTGACCGACTGCAACGACGGGATGCAGTCCTGCGACCACTCCAAATTGACCCCCTCGGAAGCCCGCGCGGCCTCCGCAGCAGAGCAAGAGCGCAATCTCACCGCATGCAAAGATGCGTCGGGCGCTTGTGATCGCTCCAGGCTGACTGCACCGGATGTCGAGGAAGTGAATAGTGCCAGGCGCCAACTCAATGCAGCCGACTGCGCAAACGGTGCCGGGCGTTGCGATCACTCCACGTTAACTCCTTCGCAAACGAAGGACACGGCTGCGGCGGAAAACCGGCGCAACGCGCAGAATTGCGAAAACGGCTGGGACGAATGCGACCACTCCCAACTGACTCCGTTGCAGGCGCGGCAGACAGCGTATTCGGAACACCAGCGCAATCTCTCAAGCTGTAAGAGTGGCGAGGCAACCTGTGACTATGCGCAGCTGACTACTTTGGAAGCCAAAGCCCTGGCCGATGCCGAGCACAAACGTAATTACGCGGCCTGCTTGAAGGGACTCGGCTATTGCGATCCTTCCCGGCTCACGACTGACGAGACGAGCACGATCCATCCCACCAATTGACTCTCGGAGTGGCGGGCAATCGTCGCTGTAGGAGGCCTTGTGATTCACAGAGCATGTCCGCGCTGTAGCAGCGAGCTGGTGCGAGCCAGGTGCACTGATAAGCAGGGAGCGCCCGGAGGCATATCATTCGGGTCTGCTGGATGGCGTTGCAGCGTTTGCGGAGGAGAGTTCACAGCAGAGCAAATCCGAGAAAGTAAACGCGCACTCTCGACGACATCCATGCGTACTTAGCCAACACCGAAAAGTGCCAGACATTGTCCGGCGATGGCAATACTGAATCAGTGTAATATGCTGGAACATGGAATTATCCGAGCGGAATCCGTTCGAGGTGGATGGTGACGCTGAAATCGTGGCGGTGATCTTCGGAGTGTTCGCAATTGGCCCAACAGCTTGTTCCGCGGTGATCACCTCGAATCGCTTGCCTGGCTTTGATCTGGTTCCAGCCAGATTCTTGGAGCACAAAGCGGAGCACAATTGTTGCCGACTGAAAGACTCTGAGTCCGACTTGGAGTGTTGGAGATGAATGTAGGCTTTTGAAAACGAGGGAGGGCGAAGAGAAATGACCCTTTTGCTAAACCGTTGTACGGGCTAACACCTGTGCCGAGGGTTCGAATCCCTCACTCTCGGCCAGACAGTCTGGACTGCGGTCGCAGCTGCCGTGCCCAGATCGTATTCGGCCCGCGCGAGCGGATGGGTATTGCCACGTAATGTCGTTAGACGGGATTCGTCAACGCTCTGTGTGATCAGCGGATGCGAAGTAGCCGTACTGGCTCCAGAGTCTTGACTCCAAGCAGCTGAGGGCAGGGCGCCAAGCCCAACATACCAGAGCGCGCAAAATAGGAGCGTCTTCTGATACACAAAAGAATTGAGACTGAGAGACGAAGCCCTCATTGGGATACCTCGCTTTTGTCTTAAGTGCCACTGGAGACTGTGCGGGAAAGGGAAAGGTTTGAACTCTCGCGTGGTCTCATCGAGTGGTCAAGAGGCCCGTGGTTCGAGCCACTCCACAATGAGTGTTTTCTCCAGACAATTAAAATTCGACCGAAGTAGCGGAGGGGTATCTAGGTGAGAACCTGACTGCGCGAATTTTGGATTTCGGATCAGAATTGGCCTGGGCGGACCTACCCTGTCAACAAGATCAGATTCGGCAACGGGCAGGGCTTCAGTACCGAAAATCCAGCTCTAGGCTTCCCCGCTGGAGGACTCGGACCGGATAACCGTATCGGTCTCTATGTAGGCGACACCTGGAAAGTCAAACCAAACCTCACCCTGAGCGTCGGCGTGCGCTATGACCGCGATACCGGCCGCGTCGACACCGATCTACCCGCCATTCCAGAAATCAATGCCGCTTTCCCCGGCTACGGAAACCCGGTGAAGCAGCCCAACCTCAATTTCGCGCCCCAGTTTGGCTTCGCCTGGGATCCCAGGAAGGACGGCAAGACCGTGATTCGCGGCGGCGCCGGGCTGTACTACGAGAACGTAATTTACAACAACGTGCTGTTTGATCGGCCGTTGCGCTTGAGAACCGGAGCCTTCAATCAGACCACCAACGCTTGTGTCGGCGGTTCGCCGAAGCCCGTACCTGTAACAGGCGGGACATTAACGCCGGGCGATCCAGGCACCACCGATTTCTGCGGCAATGACAATCGCATCGGCGACCAGATTCCGGCGATCCTCTCGTTCTTCAACCAGGTGAAGGCTGGGAATCCATTTGATCTCCAGGCTCCCAACCCCAGTTTCATCGGCAACTTCTTGACTCAGGGTATAGGCACGAACGCAGCAGCGGCCTTATTCGACCCCAATTACAGATCGCCGCGCTCGTTGCAGTTGAACATCGGCGTTCAGCGTGAAATCCGCCATGGCATGGTATTCAGCGCCGATTACCTGCGCAACGTGGAAACGCGCACACCAGCCGCTATTGACGTCAACCGTGCCGGCGACGTGAGTACCTTTAACCTGGCGGGCGCAAACGCTGCCGTGGCGGCTACCAACGCCTCTTTCGGTTGTGCATCAGTGGATTGCGCAATCGCCGCCGGCGCTACCATGGCCGATTTCGCCGATAACGGCCTTGGCAGCTCGACCGATATCGGCGCAGGTTGCACGAACGCCGTGAATGGAATCGGGCGGCCGTGCGCTTTTGGCGGAGTGAATCCAGACCAGTCGCAGATGTACTTCCTCAAACCCATCGGACGCTCGGTTTATAACGCTTTGCAGATGACGTTGAAGCAAAACGTGACCAACCCGATGCGCGGCATCAAAGCGGCGAACTTCCAGGTGTCTTACAGCCTGTCACGATTCTCCAGTACCGGCGGCCAGCAGGCTAACGGAGTCGCGTCTGATAACGACCAGGATTTTGTCATAATTGCCGCGGACAACGACAACCCTGGCCGGTACTTCGGACCTACGCTGCTGGATCGCACCCACCAGTTATCTTTTGGGGGGTATGTGGATGTACCAGCCGGATTCCGCATTGGGCTGATCTCTCACTTCGACAGCCCATTGGCGAGCGCGCTTGATGTTCCCAACACAGGCTCGGACGGCGACATCTTCCGCACGGACTTTACAGGGGACGGAAGCGTTCAGGATCCTCTTCCGGGGACCAAACTCGGGGCGTTTGACCGCAGCGTCAATGCCGCCGGTCTCACCAACCTGATCAACAACTACAACACCACCCAGGGAAATCAGCCAACCCCCGCGGGTAATGTCTTGATCGCCAATGGTGTCATGATGCTTGCGCAGCTGCAAGCCTTGGGTGGTGTATCTCCCATGATTAGCCCGCCGCCCACCGGCCAGGTAAATTTCGGATGGCTCCGAGCTACCGATTTAAGGCTGGCATGGAGGCGCACGTTCATGGAGCGGTTCACCATTGAACCTAGCATGGGCGTCTTCAACCTGTTCAACTTCGCCAACTTCAACCTGCTGCCGGAAGTTATGACCGGCCTCTTGAACGGAAGTACGCAATCGCTGAACGGAACCACTGCGGCGAATCAAGGGTCGCTTCGCGTCGGCAACGGCACGGGCGTCTACTCGCTCGGTTCGCCACGGCAACTCGAATTCGGCTTACGCCTAACGTTCTAAGCCTAAGCGGAACTCTTCAAACCTAGCCATCCGTCTTGCAAACGGATGGCTTTCTCGTTTTGCTCGCCGAAACCGGGAGACGGGGATTCCAGGCCCAAACGTCCCACCTGTCGTAAAGGAAGTTTTGGCGATCACAGCACTCGACGACGACCAAACTTTAAGATTGAAAATGCAAATCCTAGTTCCGGTCACTTGCGATGCTGGCGTCCCGCGAGCGCGGAGAAAGCCGGAATACGAAATTTGTGCTGAAACGAATTCCGTTCTGGGGCTCTACGGTAGCATTCGAGCCCATGAAATGCGCCCGCAGGTAATCGGCATTAAAGCGAACGGCATAGGACGGCGACAGTTCGTATTCAACTCCGCCTCCGATTGCCCATGAAAAGCGGGACTCCCATCCTCTGAAAAACACATCATTCACTGGAACGGAGCCATCCACCAGGGTCATGCCTACAAGTGGCCGAATGAGGAAACGAAAATTACGTTTCTGAGCCGCAGTAAACACCGGACCTACGAAGGCGCTCAGAACCGAGCTGCTGTGTCCGGATTCGAGATCCCGTCCGGCGCGCACATAGCTGGAATCCAAAGTCGCGCCCCAACTTTGATTCATGTTGATTGTGCCGCTGATGTCGACGCCATTCAAATCGACCGCCGGCTTCCCTGCAAAACCTAGTCTAAGGTGGCTGTAGCCAACCGCGATGTCCCCCGGAGTGATTTCGGCGGCAGGCGCGGGAGCGTATTGGGCGAACAAAGGAGTAGCGAGCACGACAGCGAAGATGGACAGCTTTGCTAAGAGTCGCACGGAACTGCTGGAATTCTTCAATTTAGCTCGCAATCGGGCTACCTCCTCTCGATGGGCACTCCCATTTTAGTGAACGCTTAGGACAGCGGCTCCGCTTATGCCGTCCATGGTCGCGGTCACAGTGGTCATTCCTGCACGTGCGCTTCTTGCGACGCCCGCGGGCGTCAGACTGGCCACCTCTGGCGAGGAAAGAGTCCACCTT
>DASXDY010000055.1:0-47945 GCA_036490405.1 Candidatus Sulfotelmatobacter sp.
TTGGTTGAACTCCTCAAGCTTGCGTTTGCCATTGGCGCTTGCGGCCAGTGCAACGGCCCAGTCGGGATGCAGGTGATCGACGTGCGGAAATGGCAGGAACGCGTGCAGGGGCGTATCGATCGAAGCCGCGACGCGATTCTCACCGAACGCCGAAAGCGGATAGTAGCGCACCATCTCATCTTCGAACTCTTCGCCGCGATATAAAGTCTTGAGCTGTTCCAGTCGATCGAGATAAAGAAGCGCGAATCCCGACTCGGTGATCGAACCGATGTCGCCACCGCTTCCCTTCACTGCCAGCACGCGCACGGCCTGCCCGTTGAATGTATCGGGCAATTCAATCTTGGAGCTGGTATTGCCGCCACCGAAATTCGTAATGCGCAAATCGGCGCCCAGCAGGTTCGAGCGATAACGCAAGAGGGCCAAGCCATCGCCCGCCAGTTGCCCCGCCTTTTCCTGGCTCCACAAATCCTTCAGGTATGTCGTCTGTTTGATTTCAGGCATAAGTCATCTCGCAATATTGCTCGAAACGCTCCGCATGACGCAGCCACTGATCGGTATTCGACGGCTCGAAAACTTCGGTGGGAAATGACCGATCGATGATCGCGCGGGCTTCCCCGAGTGACGAGGCCTCGCCCGTGGCCAGAATCTGGACCGCAATATTTCCCAGGGCCGTAGCTTCCGCCGGCCCCGCCAGTACTCTTCTGCCGATCGCGTCCGCCGTGAACTGGTTGAGCAGCCGATTCTTCGATCCGCCGCCGATCACTCGGATCTGCTCGATGCACCTACCCGTGAGTTGTTCGAGATTTCTAAGCACGACGCGATACTTCATCGCCAGGCTCTCCAGCACGCACCGCACGTAGGCACCAGGCGTGGCGGGTGCGGGCTGGTGCGTCCTTCGGCAGAACTCGTCCACTGCCCCAGGCATATCCGAAGCACGCAGGAACGATTCGTCATCCGGATTGACCAGATGTGCAAATGCGTTTTCTGCACCGGCCATCGCCATGAGACCTCCATACTCATAGGATTTCCCCTGCGCCTTCCATGCATTGCGGCAGCCTTGCAGCATCCACAGGCCCATCACATTCTTGAGGAAGCGGGTCGTGCCGTTCACTCCGCCTTCATTGGTGAAATTTAGCCGCAACGCCTCCGGAGTGATGATCGGCGCGTCGATCTCTGTCCCCAGCAGCGACCATGTGCCGGAGCTGAGAAATACAGTTCCCTCCCGCGCCGAGATCGCGGCCACAGCCGAGCCTGTGTCATGGCACGCCGGCGCAATCACCGGAGTTCCGGATAGCGAAGTATTCCCTGCAACGCCCGGCAGCAGCGTTCCGACGATCGACCTCGGCTCAACGATCTGCGCCGGAAGCGCAGCCGGCAATTCGAGACGCTGCATCAGATCAACCGCCCAGCTTCGGCGCACAGGATCGACCATTTGTGTAGTGGTCGCATTGGTGTACTCGCAAACTGCGTTGCCCGTCAGCCAGTAGTTAAAGAGATCGGGAATCGTAATCAGCGTCTTCGCGGCCGCTACGATTGCAGGCGTGTCCCGCTGCTCGGCGAAGAGTTGATAGAGCGTATTGATGGGCATGAACTGAATTCCGGTCATGCGGTAGATCTCTTCTTTGGATACTTTCCGAAAAACCTCTTCCATCACGCCCTGTGTGCGGCGGTCGCGGTAGTGATATGGATTCTGAAGAAGTTCTCCGCGCTCGCCGAGCAGCGCATAATCCACACCCCACGCATCCACGCCGATTCCAGCGAGTTCCCCGCTCTCAACCAGGCTCAAGGCCTTTCGCATCTCCAACCACAGCCGTGCTACGTCCCAGTGCAAAGCGCCGCCGTATTCCACCGGATCGTTAGAAAAGCGATGCACTTCCCGGATCGACAGTATCCCCGATTCCAGACGGCCCAGCACCGCTCGGCCACTCTCGGCCCCGAGATCGAACGCCAGATAAGGCTTGCTATTTCCAGAGATGCGCATGACCGGATCAGGCATAGGAAGAAACGTTTTGCGAATTTCTTGCAGCGCGCTCTTTGGTGATCCGCTCGAGATAGCCGCTCTCGCGAAACGCTTCCATCGGATCTTTCGGCAGGCCCTTCGATGCCCTCCACTCCTGGATCGCAGGACGTACGTCGGTAGCGAATGCATCCTGCAATAAAGATTCTGCCCGAACCGGATCGCAGCTTTTCTGCGCCGTCCTAAGTTTTGCCAGATCGACCAGAGCAGCCTTCGCAAACAGTTGCTGCGCCATGGTGACGGTCTGGATCATGGCTTCGATCTTTCCTTTGAGGTTGTGGCTTTGGTCCACCATGTACGCGATGTCGGCTCGCGCTCCCGTTTCCCATTCGAAAAAGTGGATCTCATGAAAAATCCG
This sequence comes from Candidatus Sulfotelmatobacter sp., assembly GCA_036490405.1. Classification (GTDB taxonomy): domain Bacteria; phylum Acidobacteriota; class Terriglobia; order Terriglobales; family Acidobacteriaceae; genus Sulfotelmatobacter. The sequence goes on from DASXDY010000055.1 coordinate 2,376, forward strand.
GAACACCTGATACGGATCGATCGAGCCCAGCGTCAGGTCGTCGTCGGCATAGCGGCGATCGTTGAAGTGAAAGCCACCCAGCATGCTTTCTGAAAGAAGCCAGGCAACGATCTGCTCGATATTCTGCGCGGCGTAGTGATGGCCGGTATCGACGAGCACTTTCGCTTGTGGACCAGCTTCTCTCGCCAAAAGGAGGGCCATGCCCCAGTCCGCAATATCGGTGTGATAGAACGCGGGTTCGAAGGGCTTGTACTCGACCAGCATGCGTTGCTCCGCCGATAACTCCGCGTGTGATTCCCTCAGCGCCTCCGTAAACCACTCCTTGCGCTGCCGGATATTCGCCGTCCCCGGATAGTTCGAGCCATCGGCAAACCACATCGAAATATCGCGGCTGTGCAGGCGCTTTGCGATTTCAATGCTGTCTTTGGTATGCCGCAACGCTCGCTGCCGGACCACCGCCTCGGGATTGCCGAACGATCCGTACTTATATTCCTGGTCCTGAAAAAGATTCGGGTTGATCGATCCCGGGGCAATTCCATACTTGTCAGAAAACTGCCTGATCCCGGCAGCGCTCTGCAATCCATCCGGGCAATCCCATAGCACATGTAAAGCAATCGTCGGGCATACTCCCGTAAGCAGATGAACCTGGCCGGCGTCGCTGAACTTCTCTTCTGTCGTCGTGGCCGCGGCGGCCTGTACGAACTTTCCGAAGCGGGTGCCCGTATTGGCGAAACCCCAGGACGGAAGCTCGATGCGGAATGCGTCGAGCGCCGCGAAGACTCTGTCGCTCAAACCCGTGTCCATGCAAAACACTCCAGAGACGGAAGATTACAGCATTTTGCGGCTTCGGTTCGCGAGGTTCTTTGGCTTCTCCCGATGCCCCTGATTTCACGCTCCGCCGGCAGTTGACATGACTGTTCGTGCGGTGAAACCATCGCCGCCATCCGCTTTCCGGCAGCCTATCATGTCTGCCACCAGGGAATCGCACTGCTCGCGATCCTGACAGGAGAACTATTTGAAGCTTCCAGGACTGTTGCTGACTCTCCTTGCGTTTGCCGGACTGACAAGTGCCGCCTTTGCCAAGCCCGTCCACCTGCGCTGCGAATATTTGAACAATCCGCTCGGCATCGATGCGCTTCCGCCTCATCTCTCCTGGCAGAGCGACAGCGCCACGCGGAATTGGAAGCAGGCGGCTTATCAGGTGTTGGTCGCGAGCAACGCCGATCGGCTGGCGGCCGGGCAAGCGGATGTCTGGGACAGTGGGAAGACTGAATCCGGCGACTCAGTGGGCATCCCCTATAAAGGCCCCGCGCTGCAATCCAGAAAGCGCTATCACTGGAAGGTCCGCGTCTGGGATGCGGAGGGAAATGTCTCCGACTCGACCGAAGAAGCCTGGTGGGAGACAGGCCTGATGCATCCCGCCGACTGGAGCGCAAAGTGGATCGCGTGGAAAAATCCGGACGACGAAGCCGACCGCAAGAATATCCGCTGGATTTGGGTCAAAGGTCAGGATCCCCTCGCGGCCCCGGCAAAGGCGTCGGCAAATTTTCGCCTGAATGTAAAGCTCGCGGACGTGCCCCGGGAGGCTTTGCTGCTGCTCGCGGTCCGCGGCGATTACGTCGCAAAAGTGAATGGCATAGAGGTCGGAGCCAAAAGCCGATGGGGCTCGTTCGACCGCCGCGACATCTCCGACGCCCTGAAGATCGGCGACAACACGGTCGAGATCAAAGTCACCGCACCCGATGTGCCGCAATGGGGCCCGAATGCCGGACAGCAAACCACAAAGACCGGCCTGGCCGCGCTGGTAAAAGTCACCGGCGCCAACGGTTCCGTGCGGCGCTTTCCCTCTGGAAAAGACTGGCAGGCGTCCGCCGAAAACAATCCTTCATGGCAAGCCGCGAATGTCGTCGCGGAACTCGACGACAAGCGGCTCGGAGATCCCGGGCCGTTTCCGCAACCCGCCGCTTCTTTTCGTCGAACTCTGCAACTCGCAAAGACTCCCACCAGCGCCCGTCTTTATGTCGCCGCCCTCGGCAGCTATCGCATGTACTTGAACGGCAGCCGCGTGGGTGACGATGTCCTCACCCCCGACTTCACCGATTACCACAAGCGCGTTCTCTACCAGACCTATGATGTGACGTCGTTGCTGAAGCAAGGCAGGAATCAGATCAGCGCGCTTCTCGGCGATGGCTGGTACGGCAGCCCGCTGACATGGGTGGGAATGTATTTCTTCAAGCCGCCGGACCGCTTCGCAGCCCAATTGGAAATCTCATACACCGACGGCAGCCAAGATACTGTCATCACCGACGAATCCTGGCGAGCCGCGCCGTCTCCCATTATCGAATCGCAAATCTATGGCGGCGAAACCTACGACGCCCGCCGCGAAAAACCCGGATGGAAGCAGCCCGACTTTGACGACTCCCACTGGAGCCGGGCAACCATCGCCGACGCTCCATCCATCGCGATCTCCAGCCAGATCGACGTGCCGACACGAGTGATCGAAACGCTGTCTCCCAAGACGGTCAACAAACTGGCTGACGGAAGCTACATTTTCGACATGGGCCAGAACATGGTCGGATGGGCGAAGCTCAAGGTGAATGGCAAAGCGGGCACAAAGGTCCGCATGCGGTTCGCCGAGATTCTGAACCCTGACGGCAGCATTTACACCGCGAACCTGCGCAATGCCGAAGCCACCGACACCTACATTCTCAAGGGCGGCGGAGAAGAAACCTTCGCGCCCCACTTCACTTTCCACGGCTTCCGCTATGTCGAGATGACGGGATATCCCGGCACGCCTTCGCTCGATGCGATTCAGGGAGAAGTCGTCAGCAGCGTAAGCGCCGCGCCCGCAGCCACGCTGGCTACGTCCAGCGATCTGGTCAACCGCATGTGGCAGATCGGCCTCTGGGGCCAGCGCGGCAATTTCCTCAGCGTTCCCACCGATTGTCCGCAGCGCGACGAGCGCCTCGGCTGGATGGGCGACGCCGGTGTCTTCTGGCGCACCGGCACCTACAACTTCGGCGTCGCGGCCTTCTCGCAAAAGTTCATTCAGGATATCGTCGACGCGCAAACCAGTCAGGGAGCATTCACGAACGTCTCTCCCGACACGCTTCCCACTGACGTCGGCGAAACCGAAGGTACCGCGGCCTGGGAAGAAGGTCGAGTCGGCGCGCCGGGATGGGGAGATGCCGGCGTCATCGTTCCCTGGACCACCTGGGTGCAATACGGCGACAAAGCAGTAATCCGGAAATATTGGGACTCGATGCAGCGCTGGATGGATTTCATTCAGTCGCGCAATCCGGATTTCATCCGCAAAAACGGAGTTGGCCCGAACTTCGCCGACTGGCTCGCACCCGATCCAAATACAAACAAAGACCTGTTGGCGACCGCCTACTGGGCCCTAATCGCCAACCAGATGGCGCAGATGGCCCATGCCACCGGCAATGAAGCCGACGCCAAACATTATGAAGACCTTGTCGGCAACATCCGCGCCGCGTTCCAAAAAACATTTATCAAGGAGGACGGCACTGTCGGGACCGGAACGCAGACTTCCTACGTCGTCGCCCTCTACACCAGAATGGCTCCCGAGACGCTCGAGCCCATGCTGGTGAACAAGCTTGTAAAAGATATTGAGTCCCGCAATTGGCATCTCTCGACCGGGTTCCTTGGAACCCCGTTCCTGCTTTTCACCCTCTCCGATCACGGCCGCTCCGACGTCGCATACCGCCTGCTCCTGAACGACACCTATCCTTCCTGGGGATACATGCTCTCGAAGGGCGCAACCACGTGGTGGGAGCGCTGGAACGGCGACACCGGCGATCCATCGATGAATTCCTACAATCACTACGCCTTCGGGTCGGTAATCGCCTGGGTCTACCGTTATGCAGCAGGAATCGACACCACCCTGAACGCGCCCGGCTTCAAGGAAATCATCGTTCATCCGCATCTCGATTCGCGCATGCCCTCAGCCCGCGCGGAGTATGACTCGATCTACGGAAAAATCGTCAGCGACTGGAAGGGCACGCCCGCGGGACCGTTCTCGCTGCACCTAACGATTCCCGCCAACACATCCGCGAAAATATTCCTGCCGGCAATCGCCGGAGCGCACGTGACGGAAAGTGGCAATCCGATCGAGACGCAACCAGAAGGAGCTTCGTCGGTAGTTCATGTGGGTTCCGGAAGCTACGACTTCGAGGTGAAGTGAGCACGCTGCCCGTGAATGATCAATCAGCGCAAGCTGATCCTGCTGCTCCGGCTCAGTCAGCGCGATTCAGCCAGCTTCGTCTTCGCGGCAGTGTGTCCCGATTCGCTGGCTGCAACACACTTCTCCGCTTCCGCCCCGGAATTCTGCTCCACGCTCTCCAGTTCGCCGCGGTGCAGTTTATCGTTCCACAGGTTGAGGCTCTTCTCACAGGAAGAGCGGGCATTCTGCCGATATTCGTTCCGTTGTCCGGCTGAGACGTTTTTCGCCCTCGCCATCGCCAGGTAAGCTTCTCCTAAACCGGAGTATGCATCGGCCAATCCCGAGCGCCCGTAACGGTTCCCGCTCGTGGCCACGGACATCTCGTCAAAGCTGGCAATCGACTCGTGAAAAAACTTTATGGCCGCCGCGGGCTTGCGCATCGCAACCAGCGTATGCCCGATCCCGTTGTCGCTGAATCCAAAATTCGCCTTGGCCAGCGAATTCCTGGGATCGGCAGCCACTAGCCCGCTGAAAATCTCATGTGCGGCGCGGTAGCTGTCGAGCCCAGCCGGATAATTTCCGCTCTCCCACTCGTAGGTGGCCAGCCGGTTCTTGGCTTCGCCCAGATATTCCGAAAGGGTCGCATTGCCGGGGTTCGATTTCGTCAGGTCCTCCAGCAAAGCGTTGGATTTGGATTGCATCTCGATGGAATGCGGAAAATCGTTCTGGTGCGCCAGGCATTGCGCGATCCCCGAATAATCCGCCGCCAGATGGGAGCGCAGCAAAAGATACTCTGGACTTCGTTGGATCGCCTCCTTGCGGATCGCCGCGCCGCGCTGGTAATTTTGCAGCGCTCCATCCCAGTCGCCAGTGCGGCTCTGAATCTCGGCGCTGAAGTAAAGCCCTCCGGCGGCATAGTCGGCGAGGCTCGGGTCGTTCGTGTTCAGAGAGAGCCGCTGCGCCAGACTCTGGCCTTTGTTCAAAACCGCCAGCGCTTCTGGAAATTCGCCTCCCGCTTCGAATGTTTGCGCCAGACGAAAGTAGACGTTGATGAGATCGCGTTGCAGTCCCTGGTCATTCGGATTGGAGGCCGCCAGCGACTCGCGGATGGCCTGCGCCTTCTGATAGTTCCGCACCGCTCCCGGCTTGTCGCCTAAATTCGCACCGTAGGGGTATCCCAGCACATCGCCAACTCTCTCGTAGGCGGCCGACAATTCGCTTTGCAGCGATGGATCGCCCTTCGATTGCGCGCTCAGATTGTCGAGATATTCCTGCGCCCGGGTAACCAGCAATCGCCGCGCCGGAGTCGAGCCGGGCAAATCGCGGATCGCATCGTGAATTTCAAACATCAGCGAATTCGCCAGCTTGCGCACGTCGTTAAATCGCTGTTCGGCCCGGCGCTGGTGCGCGGCGGCAATCCGCGCCTCGCGAATCGTCGTCGCCACGCCGCCGGAGACCGCCAGCACAATCAGCAACGACGCCGCCACTCCCGCCTTGTGCCGCAGCACAAACTTTCTGCCCCGGTAGCGGAGCGAATCCGGCGCGGCCTGCACCGGCAGCCCATCCAGATGGCGCCGGATATCTTCCGCGAATTGCTCGACCGACGCGTAGCGCCGCTGCGGATCCTTGCGCAACGCTTTCAGCGTGATCACATCGAGATCGCCGCTCAGTCGCCGTCTCAACTTCGCGCTCGAACCTTCTGCGCTGGCGAACGCCTCCGCCGCGCCCGTCGGGTCTGGCACGACTTTGGATTGAATCCCTTGCCGGCTCATGATTTCGCCACCGCCACGCTGGGACGCTCCGGCTCGTGCTCGCAGATCGCCCGCGCCAGCTCGTGCGGCACTTGCGTGTCCCGCGGATAAGGAGAACGGCCGGCCAGAAGCTGGTATAGCACCACTCCCAGCGAATACACGTCGGTGGAAGTCGTAATCGCCTCGCCCCGCACCTGCTCCGGGCTCGCGTATTCCGGGGTCATCGGATTAATCGCGGTAGCCTGCGTTCTCGCCGCAGGATCCAGAATCTTGGCGATTCCGAAATCCAGCAGCTTGGGCACGCCTTCCGTTGTAACCAGAATATTGCCGGGCTTGATGTCGCGATGGATCACCAGATGCTGGTGCGCGTACTGCACGGCGGAGCAAACCTGCAGAAACAACCGCAGACGTTCATTCACGTTCAGCTTGTGGCTTTCGCAATATTCATCGAAAGGGATGCCTTCAATCAATTCCATTACCAGATAGGGAACACCCTCTTCGGTCGTGCCTCCATCGAGCAGGCGCGCGATATTGGGATGATCGAGCGAAGCCAGCACCTGGCGCTCGTGGCGAAAGCGTTCCAGGACCGTCCTGGTATCGAAGCCGACCCGCACGAACTTGATGGCAACTTGTTTGTCGTATTGCCCGTCCGCCCGTTCCGCCCGGTAGACTTCGCCCATGCCTCCTTCGCCAATCCGCTCGATCAGGCGATAGACTCCCACTCTCCGGCCGGCCCGGCTCCCATGCTCGGCGGCCTCGGCCACGGCGGCATTCAGGTCCGCGGCTGGCTTTTCCAGAAAAACGCTGCCCGCTTCCTGGTGAGAACGCAACAGAGATTCCACCTCCCGCCGCAGTTCGGAATCTCCATTGCAAACAGAATCGAGAAGCGCACTGCGCTCGGCGTCCGGCACAGCGACAGCCTTATCGAATACCTCTCTCACCCGCTTCCAGCGTTCAGAATTCATAACGCCGCGCTCCGGTCCAGTTCGCGGTACAGCCATGCGCGCGCGGTGATCCAGTCGCGCTTTACGGTCGACGAAGAGACGCCCAGCACTTCTGCCGTGTCGTCAATCGATAGTCCGCCGAAGAACTTGAGTTCCACGACCTTTCCCTGCTGGGGATCCATTTCGGAGAGAGTTTTCAGAGCATCATCCAGTGCGACAATGTCCACATCGACCGGCTGCGCGCTTTCCTGTGCGTCTTCCAAAGCCAGCTTGCAGGCGCCGCCTCCGCGCTTGTCGGCGCGATGCGCCCGCGCGTGGTCCACCAGGATCTGGCGCATCAGTTGCGCCGCCACGGCGAAAAAATGGGCGCGATTCTGCCACTGCGGCAAGTCCTGATGGATCATCCGCACATACGCTTCGTGCACTAAAGCGGTGCTTTGCAGAGTGTGGCCCGGACGTTCATTCCGCAAATAGTTCTGCGCGATCCGCCGGAGTTCGTCGTAGACCAGAGGAACAAGCAAATCGAGGGCTTCGCGGTCTCCGCCGCGCCATCGCCCCAATAGCGTCGTAACCTGCGAGGAAGACTTGCCCTGCACCGATATCGCCCCATACGCGCCGGGGAAGCGCGTTTGGGAACGAAGCATACTTCGCTTTCCACCGCAAGTCAAGACAATGAAAAAGCTGGACTTACGGCGCGCTGGCAGTTGCTCCGTCGTCTCCGCTTTGCGATTCTGTAAACCATTTCGGGGTTTTTTCGCCTTTGCTACCGGCCTTCGGGTAACTTCGTGACCTCTGTGGTGAAAGGTTTCTACCCCTAAAAAAAGATGCACACCCTGAGCCAGTCCGCCGTTTTTTTGCGCCTCTTGGAATAGGGAGGCATTATGCAGGACGTTACGGCCGGTTGGACTGCCAATGCTGTTCGCGAACCTTGGCAGTGGCTGTGACGACTTGCATAAGCGCCTCCGACCGATCTCCAAGGAGTGGCGTATGCCTACCCTGATTTCCCGTCCTAGCGTTCCATTTCTCGCCTTGTTCGTGGCCCTGGCAGTACCAGCGCAGAACATTCATGCGCAGGACCTGCACATCAAGAAAAGCATCACCGCGGGAGGAAACTTCGTCTCCAGCAGCGAAACTTCGATCAAGGGAGCCCGCGAACGGACCGTCAGCCAGCAGCCGACGGGAACCGTGATCACTCTCCATCAATGCGATCTGCATCGCACGCTCACCATCAACGAGCAGGCGCAAACCTATCTCGTAGTCAACGATGCTCCCGATGACGCCGCCCTTAAGGCTGCGGCCATGATGAGCGGCGCGCCCGCGGCCGATTCCGGCGCCTACATCACGGAAACTGCCTCCGTCACCGACACCGGTGAACGCAAGACCTTGTACGGTTATCAGGCACGGCATCTGAAGTCGAAGGTGAGCGTGGTTTCTTCTCAGAATTCGTGCTCGCAGCTCAACCAGCAATATGAAGTGGACGGCTGGTACGCGGACATTTCGAAGGAGATGTCGGGCGCCTGCCAGCAGTTTCTTCCGCCGGTCCGCCAGCCTGAAGGCTGTAGCGATCGCGTCATCCGCAAGCGCAGCGGCAGCGCTAAGCCTGGATATCCGATCCAGGAGAATCTAACCCTGCACAGCGCCGACGGCAGCACGCAGCAGGTTGGGGTGATCACTTCGGAGATCAGCAAGCCGACGCTGGAAAAGGCACTGTTCGACGTTCCCGCCGGCTACCGGGAAGTGAAAACCAGCGCCGAATTGAATGGCACACCCGCGCCGGCCCAGCAGGTGGCCCAGGCGCCGCAGCCGGCAGGCTCTACGCCTCCGGCGCAGCAGGCCCTCGCGCAGCAGTCAGCCCAGAACTCCAGCGCTTTGAAGAAATCAATGGTGGCAGGAATGTTCAATCCAGCCGCGGCCAAAGGCGCACAACAGAATGCGAATGCCATGGCTACGAGCCAGATGGGTATGTACAACAACGCCATGGGCACTCCCGGAGCGAACGGCATGCCCGGTGGCACAGGTCCAACGGCCGCAGCCGGAACGGCTCCGCTTGGCCCGAAAAAAACCGGCCATATCCGGATCGGCATCGCGCCTCCGGATGCTCAGGTCGGACAAGGCAACAACACGGGCGGCGATTACAGCACGCCGATCCGCAATGCCGAAGTCACGCTGATGAGCGGCCCGGCGGTGGAGATCGCCCCGCTTGACGCTCACATTCCTATACAGCTTCAGGCCGAAGCGCAGCAGAAGCAATGCGACTACGTCATGTACTCGTCGGTGGTGGTCAAGCATCAACAGGGCGGCTTCGGTAAGTTTGCCAAGTTCGGCGGCATGGCGGCCAGCATGACGCCGATGGGCATGATGGCCCACGGAATGGCCGGAGCCGCAGCCGCCCAGGCTGCGGGGATGGCGGCATCGCAAATGGCACAGCAGCAAGCCATGAACCAGCTCGCGAGCTTCAACGGGCAGATCAAGAACAAGGACGACGTGACCGTGCAGTATCAGCTCGTCGCTCCTGGGCAGACCACGCCAGTCGTGCAGAACACCCTGCAGGGCAAGGCGAAGTCCGACGGCGAAGATGTGCTGACGCCGTTGCTCACGCAGGCGGCAACGTCTGTGTTGACGCAAGTCAGTACGCCGCAACCGCAAGCCCAGGCTGCGGCCCAACCGCAGGCGCAAGCTCAGCCGGCACAGAAAAAATAAAGTTGTTCGAACCAGCAGGGGCATGGCTCCCGGGGGGGAAGGTCATGCCCCTTTTTTTTCGCGCCAGCTTCGTTGGAGGAATGGTCGTAGCTGGCGTATGCGATTGCCGCCCGGTTGATGGAAGAGGCGAGGCGAGGCTCGATGCGACACGGCAAACTTATTTCAGGATTGGTTCTCGGGCTCGTGGTCGCGGTCACGGCGCTATCATTCGCGGCATACCGCGCGGTCAAGCGGGCCTTTTCGAATGCTCCCTCGGCCACTCAGTTGGCTCAGGGCCCTCCTGCAACCAGCACGCCTGCAAACAAAGAACTGACTTCAACCCAGGGTGACTCGCTTCCCGTGGTCATAGAGAACGAGGCCATGGCTCAGGCTTTCCGCAGCGGCCGGCTGCCCGCGCCGCTGCCCCAACCCACAGATATTCCCGAACTGGCAGCCATGCAATTGGCGAAACGGGTCATGGCCGAAGATGAGCAGTCCACTGCCGCATTGCTGACGGCCGTGCAAATGTCCGGATTCAGCGTGCGCGCCGATGACGGCACGCTGGCCTATGAGTCGGTAAAGCCCGGCCAGGGAATCTGGATCGACGCCTGGGAAGTCGCTGCCCTGGCCAAGCTGTTCGGCGAGGGGATGCAGGTCAAGCTGTCAGATCTCAGCGACGCCTTCGCCGGCGCCATGCCCCAACTCAAGAACGCCCCCGTCGCCAAGCTACTCGTGGACGGCGTTCGCGGCGCGGCGCAGGGAAATCAGCCGGCGCTGCGTTTCTGGGCCGATTTCATTATCGAACTCGGGCGACAGTCCCCGCAGCCATACGACCTGCTCGCCCCGGACGTCGACCCCACCAAGGTCGACCTGGATGCGATCCAGGTCTCGCTCATCCTGCGCCGGCTTGCAGTTGAGTTGATGATCCAGGAGGGCAACAAGGATCAGAAAGGACAATCGACACCGGATCGCGAGCGGGACTCGACTTCTTCGCGATGGGAACCGGCGTCGTTTGACTTGGAAAATGGAACGCGGCCCTACATCCGGGATGCCGTCTGGCATCCCGAGCTTGGCCCGAGGCTCGTGCTCGCAGCAGAAGCCGGTTCAAATCTCCCCTGCACGCTGGAGGAATATGTGAACCAGATCCTGGATGTAAATGCATACCTGTCGGGAAAAGTGTTCGACGCAATCCTCGAGTATTTGGAAGAGCATGCGGGAATGGAAGGCGCGGGCAAATACGGTAAAGCTACGTCGAAAGCCAATGCCGTGCTCGCCCTGATCAAGCTCATCGCTTACTACGCATGCATGGAAACGGATATCAAGATGGAAGGAGACGCCCCTCTGAAGCGGACTCCGGACATGAACAAGAACGGGGAACGCCGCACGCTGGTCGGGTCGGTCCGGGAAAACATCGGGAACTGGCAAGCCGTGAACTGTACCCGCATCGCGCTCAACGGCGCCAACCTCGATATCAGCCTGCCTAACGATGGACCGGTGAAAGACGTGGAAGTGCAATGGTACTTGGCAAAAGGCGGCACTAGCCTCAGCGGCCACGATATCACCTGGGCGATTGTCGGGCTGATATCCCCCGACGGCACGAACCACGTGCAGGACGCAATAGGCCCCTACAGCAACGCAACCGCTCCGAAAACTAACGAGGAAGGCGAGATCACTATTGGTATCGAGGGCTTGAAGCAGCGAGAGCAGCTGTTCAACCCATCACCCATCATGAAAGAAGCACAGGTCAATTTCAGCGTTCCGGCCAAAGCGGTCTCCATGCGACAGGACATCATCGATGCCGTGGGAGTTGGCACGGGAATCCCTATGCGCGAGGGCGGCAAGCCGGGCATTGGACTCGGCGGTAAAGCGCCCATTGCCGGCCCGCTCTCTCTCGCGGTCGGAGGGTTGGTAGAAACGCTCCTTCGCAGCAAGATTCATCTCTCCAAGACGCTCACTATCCCGGTAAGAGATTGGATATCATGCGACGGCAGTTGGGGCGGGACCATCAGCTATACAACGGCCGCTCACAGTGTTCAGACCATTCATGGCAGTTTTGATGTGCAGGTTAACAGCCGCGACGAAACCATGGAAGACGAGATCACTTTGCGGGGTGACCCAAATGGCCGAAGTGGCTGGGGTGGGTCGTCTCATGGCAGTTTCACGGCTTCTTATGGTCTGAGAGCCACAGGCGTAGTCGTCAATCGCGTGGCCGCTATCACAACAGACGAGATGACGGGCGCTGCGGGCAACGGAGAAACGACAGTCGAACTTACTGCCGCCGGAAACAACAAATACGAGATCCATATTATGCCAGCGCCTCTCGAGGGCACCCACCATTGGCACACCGGTTGCACCGGCTTATGCAAAGGCACGAACCCGCCCGACATGAATAACCCGATCCAATATTCGGTACTCGGAGCCAGCGCAACGGCCAAAGAAGACCCCAATAACCCGGGAGTGCTCCATGGCAGCGAGCCGCGTGAAAATACACCCTCCCCAGGGACAACCACAACGATCAGCTGGAATCTGAATCAGTGTCAAGGCGGCAAGTAGCCTCAGGTGGATGACGCTCAAGAAGAAACCCGAGCAAGGCGAACTACACAGCGCCTGCCCAGATCCTGCCGACCAGGGACACGGCAGGTGCTCGTTGATTATTGCGCCCACGTAGAAAGTTACGGACGTAAGCGTTTCAGTTCTCGCCAACTTATGCGAAGATGTGCGGGAACCCTTTGCCAACCGAAACCAACGTCCGCACCCGCTGGGACGCGCGCATTCGCCGTGCCCAGGAACTGGTCAGCAAGCATTCGGCGATCGCAAACGCTCTCCGCCTTTACCTGACGACCCTCGAATTCCAGGCGGAACTCGCCTCCCGCTTCGAAACCACAGTCGACCCAGGCGCGCCCTTGCGGCGTCAGATTGATTTATCTGCGGTAGTCTCCGCGCTGCCGACTCTTCTCACCATCGCCGCCGAGCGCGGCCCCGATCAGCTCCGCTTCGAGGCGCACCGGATGCGTCAACTGGGCCCGGACCGCTGGCGGCCCATGGTGGAGGAAGTACTGGCATCCGGCGATCCCGTTTCTGTAGCGGCGCACGATTTCTTCGCTCGCGCTTGCCTCCAGCCCCTGGCTGAAAATCTTCAGGTTCAATTGCCCAACGATCCCGGCTATACCCGGAATGTCTGCCCGGCGTGCGGAGGCTTGCCCCAACTGGCGATTGAGCGTCCTGGCGGCGACGCCCCCCGCCGCTCCCTGCTCTGCTCGCTCTGCTTCTGCGAATGGTCGTTTCCACGGGGAAGCTGCCCTGCCTGTGGCGTAGCGGACGAGGAAAAACTGCCGCACTACAAATCGGATGAATGGAAGTACATCCACGTCGAGGCCTGCGACAACTGCCAGAATTATCTGAAAGTAGTGGACCTCGCCATGGAGCCAAACGCGGTCCCGCTGATCGATGAGGCCGCGCTCGCCGTCCTTGATGTCTGGGCAACCGGGTTGGGATATACCAAGATCATCCGCAACCTGATCGGGTTCTGATCTACTGCTTCTTCACCGCGGTCACGTTGTCATCGGGATTGCGGTCAATCAGCTTGATCAACGGATCGACTCCCGCTTCGCTCGGAACTTTGTCCACCGTGACCGTAAACTCCTGCCGCTCCTGATCGATCTTCTGCTTTTGCAAGTACAGAAACTTTCCATCGGCATCAAGCACGCCGATATCCACCAGATCGTGGACGGGAATCAGGTGTTCTTGTCCTTTGCCGTCGGCGCGGTACTTCTTCGATTCGACTTCGATCTTCACCTGGTACTTGCCGTCCGGCAGCACTGTATAGTTCGCGGACACGGCGCGGTTATCGAAGATCGTGATGTTGTCGAACCAGTCGTCATACAAATACTGAAATTCCGGCGGCGTGACTTTCTTCAAATAGTTTTCCAGGTCGAGCGAGGTCGGATATGGCGGACCTTTAAAGCCATAATCCTTCACCAACTGCGCCAGCGCGCGGCTCACATTGTCTTCGCCGATATAGTCCGCCAGCGCATACATGACCTGCCCGCCCTTGTTGTAGTGGATATATCCCTGAAGCGGCTCAACCCGCAGCAGCGGCTTCTCCTCGGCGCGCTCCTGCGCTCGTCCGCGAAGATAGCCATCCAGCTGCTGGCGCAGAAATTTCTTCATCGACTCCGGGCCATACGTGTGGCGCATCACCATCAGCGCCGTGTACTGCGCCAGCGTTTCAACGACGGCGGTGGCGCCTTCGTTGTTGGCGCTGACTACCTGATGTCCCCACCACTGGTGCGCGGTCTCGTGCGCGGTCACAAAGAACGGCAGGTTGATGGCGTCCTTCTTCTTTGGATCGACGTAGGTGATAAATCCAATGCCTTCGGAAAACGGAATCGTGTTGGGAAACGACTCGGCAAAATTTCCATAGCGCGGGAACTCGATAATACGCAGCTGCTTGAACTGAAACGGACTGAACGCCGTCGTGCAATAGTCGAGGGCCGACTTCATTCCCAGCATCATCCTGTCCAGGTCAAACTCATGGCCCGGATGATAGTAAATTTCCAGATTTACATCGTGCCAGCGGTCGTGCCGGGTTTCGTAGCGCGCGGAGTTCATCGAAAAGATGCCGCTCATGATCGGCGCATCGGCCTTGTAATGAAAATAACGGCGGCCATCCTGCACCCATTCTTTCTGCAAATATCCGGGCATGATCGCGGTCTGGTCGGGCGTCGTGCTGACCGTGCCTTCAAAGTTCACCCAATCGGCGTTGGCCGCGATGTAGGAACTCTCGCGCGCCGCGGGATCTTCGAGCTTCGCTAGCCCCGGAGATTTTTCCAGCCCATGCTTATGGCGTGCGCTGTCATCCACCATCTGCACGTCCTGGAAATAGCCGATGAACGGCAGATAACTTCCGCTGACGAAGCTGCCGTTATGCACGATGTCGCCATTGGGATTCGAATTCACAAATCCCGGGTTCGGATACGCCAGATCGAAATCAAGCGCCACGCGTCCGTGCGGAGGAAGCGGTTGCGCCAGCTGGAAGATATAGAAACCTAGCGCGGCATCCTGAATGACCGGCGTCTGGCCGCCTTCAAAGCTCAACTGCCGCACATCGATCCGGGGATGCGGAATCACATCCACATCTTCCGGCCAAAGGGTCAGCGCAACCCGGTCAATCGGCGCGCCGGTCTTGTTCTCCAGCCATTCTTTCCCGCGGAAGTCCACAATCCGCTGCTCCGGATAAAGATCCACATCGACGTTAACGTCAGTTAACCTCGGCTGCGGCATTTTCTGATACTGCCGGTACTTCCTCTCGTATTGCGCCCGCTCTTCCTGGATCTTGAACGTCGTGAGATATCGATTCTGAACGTGCGTGTTGTTGTAGATGTAACCGCCAACCGCCGCGAACACGATGGCGCACGCCGCGAACCCCAGCTTCGTCGATAACGTCAGCCGCTCGCCCGCCAGCTTCAGCCGGTTCCGCAGGCTGGTCTCCATGCCGCGCACCCAAAGAACGTTGGTCGCGATTGCCAGAATCACCGCTCCAATTCCCCAATAGATGTGGAACCAGATGAGCGACTTCGCCATCGGCCCATAACCGTTCATGTCGGAATAAATGACTGCCGGCGACTGGCCCAGGCGGTAGAGGTAGTCCTGCATGTTCATCTGCGGCAGCGCGATGCCGACGATGAAGTACAGCACCATCACGAAATGGCCGACATATTTGTGATTGACGATGGTGTGCACCAGCAGCGCGATTACGCACAAAATCCAGAAAGAAACCAGCCGGTTCCCGATCAGGTCGGTGGCGTAGAGTCCGAACTCGAAGTGGTGATAGCCCCGGGCGACCTGCACGATGAGGCCACTGATCATCACCATCGCCGCCAGCAGCACCATCACCAGCATCAGGGCCCCGAGTTTGCTGCCGTAAAGCACCCAGCGCCGCACCGGCATCGCGTCCATGATCTGGCTCAGCCGTGCATCGCGCTCGCGCCACACCAGTTCGCCGGAATAAAAAGTGACGATGGCCAGGATGAAAATCGCGAACCCGCCGCCGCCCAGCTCCAGCATTCTCCACGTCACCGGATACACTGGCGTGGTGAATGGCGCGTTGATGCCGTACGCGGAAAAGATCGCGAACAGCGATCCGGCAAGCACCAGCACCGCGAAAAAGACATTCTTGATGGTTTCGACAAACTGCAACTGGGTGAACGAAGCCAGTTGCCGGAACGACTCCGCCCGCGAAAACGTGGGATGCGAAACCGGCAAGGCCCGCGTGGTCACGATTGGCAGATCGGACGCCGCGGCCTCGGCCTGCGCTTTACCTTTCGCCTTCGCGCCGGCGTAACTGAACGAGAACCGAACGTAGGTAAAAGCCAGAATCAACCCGCCCACTCCCAGCCATAGCGCGCGGTTCCACAAAAGCACGCCGCTGAGGGGTATGAGCTGCGTATTGCGCTGAAACGGCGTCCAGTATTGCGTCAGGTGGCCGAAGGCGTTGCCCCCGAATGGGTCAACCATCGCCGCCATTTTGCTCACCGTCAGATCGGCGGAGAGCTGGTTCGCCACAAAATATCCGATCAGCAGGATCACGCTCCCCGCATATACCGGCAGCATCTTCTTTCCTAACGCGGCCAATGCGAAGAAAATCGCGCTGATAAAAATCAGGTTCGGAATCACCAGCGTGAAGTACGGCTGGATGTATGCCGCAAAACTCTGCGGGCCCACCCGCGCCGGATCGAGCCATGGCACTTTCGTCCCGATCAATGCCCCCAGGCCCACGCTGCTGAAAATCACCAACTGCACCGCAATACAGCCCAGAAAACGCCCGGCGAGATACTGGAATTTCGTGATCGGCGCCGTGTAGAAAAATGCGGTCGTATGGCTGTCTACATCCTGGTAGGTCGCCTGCCCCGCGAGCGCCGCCGTCACCACCACGCCGAAGAAGCTGATGTACATAATGATGGCGGCCAGGGCGAAGGGAGAGGTCACCAGCACTTTCCCCCCGGTGCCGAAATCAACCGTCGCCGTGGGAAACGCCCCGCCCGACATCAGCACAAACAGAAACGCCAGAGCGAAATACACCACAAAATAAACGTATGTCGAGATTTGCCGCAGCCGCCGCGAACATTCGAACCACGCGATGGAGACAATCATGCTAGTTCACCGGCCCGGCCGCAGGCCGGTGCGCGAAGCCCTTGATGGTTGCAAAATACAAGTCTTCCAGATCGGGCGTGGTCGGCTCGAAGCCCGCTTCCGGGGACTGATCGCTCAGCACATGCACCAGCGTCTGCCCCGCGAACAGCCGCATCGAGATCAACTGAAAGCGCTCCCGGTAATTGGCAATCTCGTCGTGCGCGATGGATTTCTTCCAGACTTTCCCATTCATCTCGGCGACCAGCACCGTTGGGTTCCCCGTCACCCGCAATCGTCCTTCGTGGATGATCGCCATGGCCTGGCAGAGATCGCTGACATCCGAAACGATATGCGTGGAGAGAATTACGATGATGTTCTGTCCAATGGCGCTGAGCAGATTGTGGAAGCGCACGCGCTCCTCGGGATCGAGGCCCGCCGTCGGCTCATCCACAATAATCAGCTTGGGATTTCCCAGCAGCGCCTGCGCGATTCCAAAGCGCTGCTTCATCCCGCCGGAAAAACTGCCCAGAGGCTTTTTCCGATGGTCATAAAGATTGGTCTGCTCCAGGAGCGCCTGCACGGCGTCGCGGCGTTCCTTTGCGTCACTGATCCCCTTCAGCACCGCGAAATGTGCCAACAGGTCTTCCGCCGAAACTTTCGGATAAAGTCCGAACTCCTGCGGCAGATAGCCCAGCACACGGCGGACGGCATCCTTCTGCCGCAGAACGTCAATATCGCCCAGCGATGCGCGACCGCTGTCGGCTTCCTGCAAGGTCGCCAGCGTCCGCATCAGCGTTGATTTTCCCGCGCCGTTCGGCCCCAGCAATCCGAACATTCCCTGCGGAATATTCAGAGAGACGCTCTGCAAAGCCTGGGTGCCGTTCGGATATCGTTTCGAGAGATTTTCGATGCGTAGTTCCATTGTCGTAATTTTCCTCTGATCATTACGGAAGGAAGCGGTGGCAAGTTCCGAACAGACAATGCTGCGCGGGCGCTCCTGCCCGCGTTCGCCACCCTGAGAACGTATCCATATTACAGAATCAGTGGGCTGTGCCCACTGCCCACCGCTCTCAATGCCCTACAATGCCGTCAGGAGACCTCCAGCCCTTGTTCGTAGACTCCCACGCCCATCTTGACGGCAAGCAGTTCGACTCGGACCGCGAGCAAGTCATTTCCCGTGCCCGCGAAGCCGGCGTTCGCACCATGGTTGCGATCGGCAACGGAGACGGTCCTCCGACGCTCGACGCGGGAGTTCGGCTGGCGGAAAAGTATGACTTCATGTACGCCACCGTCGGCATCCATCCGCACGAAGCCAAGCTCGCGTCGGAAGATGCATACGCCGAAATGGAGCGTCTGGCACGACATCCCAAGGTCATCGCCTGGGGCGAAATTGGCCTCGACTACTTTTACGACCATTCTCCAAGAGACATTCAGGAGCAGGTTTTCATTCGCCAGATGGAACTGGCCGCAGCCGCAAAGCTGCCCATCGTGATCCACTGCCGGCCGTCGGACAACAGCGACGATGCATGGCAGGATTGCCTGCGCCTGATCGACGAGCAATGGACCCCGAACCGAATCGGCGGCATCCTGCACTGCTTTACCGGCACGTGGCCGCAGGCCAAGCGCGCGCTCGACATGGGATTCATGATCTCCTTCGCCGGCAACATCACCTTCCCCAAAGCGCAGCAGATTCGCGATGCCGCGCTCGAAGTCCCGCTCGACCGTATGCTGATCGAAACCGACTCGCCCTATCTTGCTCCGGTGCCCCATCGCGGCAAGCGCAACGAACCCGCATTCGTGAAAAATACGGCCGCCAAGCTCGGAGAGCTGCGAACTCTCTCCGGCGAACAGATCGGCGAGCAGACTTCACACAATTTCTACGAATTTTTCAAATTATCTGAAATCGCTGAAAGCAAAGTTACCATCCGCTAGCTCGCGAGTTTCTGTTAACCTCAGTTAAAGATTCCTTTGTTTCAGAAAGAATAGAAATATGCCGGACAACAGCTTCGACGTCGTCAGCAAGGTCGACCTTCAGGAAGTCTCCAACGCCATCCAGCAGGCGCTGAAGGAGATCCACACTCGCTTCGACCTGAAAGATTCCAAGTCGAACATCGAACTGGAAAAAGACGCCATCGTGCTGCACTCCGCCGACGAATATAAGCTGAAAGCGGTCAACGACGTGTTGCAGCAGAAGCTGGTGAAGCGCGGCGTCTCCATCAGGGCCATGACCTATGGCCCGGTCGAGCCCGCCGCCGGCGGGACCGCCAAACGCAAGGCCACCTTGCAGCAAGGCATCGCAATTGAAAAAGCCCGGGAGATCGTGAAACTGGTCAAGGACTCCAAAAAGAAAGCGCAAGCCTCGATCCAGGGCGATCTGGTGCGCGTCAGCGGCAAAGACCGCGACGCCTTGCAGGAAGTCATCGCCCTGCTGAAGCACCACGATTTCGGAATCGATTTGCAGTTTACAAACTATCGTACGAACTAATACCGATTCACCACGGAGACACAGAGGCACGGAGACAACACGAATGGTTTGATTTCCTCCGTGTCTCTGTGACTCCGTGGTGAAAAAGAGTTTGACTTGAGCGCGCCCGCAACCATTAACGGCAAAGAAGTATTCGATCTGCTGCGCGATGACCTGGTCGCGCTCGAGGACGAGTTCGGCCGCGACACCGTCTCCAATGTCGGCGCCATCACCGAGATCGGCGAATATCTGCGCGCCGGAGGCGGCAAACGTATCCGCCCCGCTCTGCTGCTGCTCGCGGCGAAACTTCTGGGCTACGACGGCCGCGGCGCTGTTCGCCTGGGTGCCGTCGTCGAAATCATCCACACCGCCACGCTCGTCCACGACGACATCATCGACGAAGCCAGGACCCGCCGCGGCCGCCCCGCCGCCAACACCCAGTGGGGAAACTCCAAGTGCGTGCTGGCCGGCGACTGGCTCTACATGCAGGCCTTCAAGATCGCCGTGCAGGAGCGCAACTTCCGCATTCTCGATACCCTCATCGAACTCACCCAGCAGATGGTCGAGGGGGAACTGCTCCAGATGGAAAAGCTGGGCCAGTTGATCACCCTCCGCGAGCATTTCGATCTTATCTTCCGCAAAACCGCCTGCCTGTTCTCCGTCTGCATGCGGCTGGGCGCGATCCTGGGCGGCGCGACCCCCGAGCAGGAAGCTGCCCTGGGCTGTTATGGCCACGACCTGGGAATGGCATTCCAGATTGTCGACGATGTCCTCGACCTGACCGCCTCCGAGGATGTCCTGGGCAAGCCAGTGGCCAGCGACCTGCGTGAAGGCAAGATGACCATGGCCGTCATTCATGCCGCGGAACGCTGCACCCCCGACGAACGCGGGAAAATCGAAACCATCCTGCGCCAGGGCGCCTTCAACGGCGTCACGCACGCCCAGATTCTTGAAATTCTCGAGCGCTATGGCTCGCTCGAAGCCGCCCACGATCGCGCCGCCGAATACGCAGAATCCGCCTGCAAGTGCATCTGCACCTTCCCCGACTCCGAAATCAAGCGCGCCCTGCTCTGGGCACCCGAATTCGTCGTCGCTCGCGAGAAGTAACCCCCTTCCCTTTCGCCCAAGGCCCCCAAACCATGCCCAATCGTCCCCCCACTGGATTCTGCCAGCAACCAATCCATTCCCATCCTTCATCCGTACTGCATTCAGAAGTCGGGAAATCGAACTGCACGTTAGGAATCTGGCCGCAAACTATACCAAGGAGAATTTCAATGAAAAAACTGATGATTTGCCTGCTGGCTCTCACCTTTGCGACCAGCCTGGTCGCCTTCGCGCAACAGGACACCATGGCCCCGCCCGACAAGACCGCCGCCTCGGCCCCGCTCAAGACGCTCAAGGGCACGGTCAAGACCGAAGGCGACAAGGTCATGTTCGTCAACGACAAAGACAGCAAGAGCTGGGACGTCATGAACCCCGAAACCCTCAAGGACCATGAAGGCCATCATGTCCAGCTCACCGCGCACGTTTACGCCGACAAGGACTCGATCCACGTGATGAGCGTCAAGATGTTGAAGTAGCCGCAGAACAATCGCACTAGAACCCAGGGCGGCCGCACTGGCCGCCCTTTTTTGCTCCATTCACCGTCCAGCGGCTGATTTCGCTTTATACTTGAAGCTTTTCGAGGCGCACTCGAATCAAACAAGTGCGTTGCCGCCGACTGGATCTGTTCGTCCAGCCTGACTTCACATGAACTACTTGCTTTCTTTAATCGCGCCCCACGGGTATGCCCTCGTCTTCGTCCTGCTTCTGGCCGAAGCGATCGGTTTCCCGTTTCCCGCCGCCCTGGCTCTGGTGGCCGCAGGGGCTGCGGTGGCTTCGCATGTCTTATTGGGAACTGGGGTTCTGGTGGCGGCGATGGTCGG
Source organism: Candidatus Sulfotelmatobacter sp. (assembly GCA_036490405.1). Classification (GTDB taxonomy): domain Bacteria; phylum Acidobacteriota; class Terriglobia; order Terriglobales; family Acidobacteriaceae; genus Sulfotelmatobacter. The sequence goes on from DASXDY010000055.1 coordinate 23,453, forward strand.
CCTGATGATCGGCGACATCGCGCAGTTCTTTCTTGGCCGCCACACCGGATGGGCCCTGCTCGGCTTCCTGTGCCGGCTCTCGATGAATCCCGAGACCTGCATGCTACGCTCGGCCGAGTCGTTCTATAAACGCGGCAAGCTCACGCTCGTGATCGCCAAGTTCATTCCCGGCGTCAACACCATGGCCGCGCCGCTGGCCGGCAGCATGAAAATGCGTTTCTGGCAGTTCCTTCGCCTGGATTTCCTGGGAGCCTTGCTCTATTCCGTGACCTACCTGCTGATCGGCTTCGTCTCCCGCGACTTTCTGGTCGTAACCCTGAACAGCTTCCGGGCCGCTGGCCGCGCCATGGAGATTGTGCTTCTCGCCATCTTTTTGGCCTACGCGATCTATCGCGTCACGCAGGCCATGAAGTACCGCAAATACAACGTCGTGCCGCGGGTGCAGGCCGAGCAACTGAGCTCGATCATTCAGTCTCCCGATTCAGCCCGCGTACAGGTCGTCGACGTGCGCAGCCATGGCTACTACGATGTCGGCGCAGAGCGAATTTTCGGATCGATCCGCATCGAGCCCAACAATCTCGACGAAGAGATCAAGAACCTCCCCAAGGACAAAGACATTTACGTCTACTGCACCTGCGCCCGCGACGCCACCAGCGCCAAGGTCGCACACCTGCTGCGCGAACGTGGCTTCAATGCCTTCGTGATCGTTGGAGGGCTGGCTGCCTGGCGCAAGGCCGGCGGCCATTTCGAGTCCGTTCCCAAGAGCGATCTGGTCAAGTTGCCGACGTTTGCCTGAGGCAAGCCGCGAGCGCGAAGCTCAGGCCCCGAACTGCCGCAGGTGATGGTCGAGGTGCTTGTACATTCCCCGGCTCCAGTCCTGCGCGGACAGCTTCCCAAAGAATGGATGCGGATGGCGCGTACATTTCGCCTCGCCGCCCTCGTGGAATTGCTGGACCGTCTGCTTCAGTCTCTGCTGTTCCTGTGAAAAATCGCGCTGGTCGGCGATGACGAGCGCCTTATCGGTCGGGTTGCTCTTGGAAAATGGCTTTTCGTTGGTATAGATCGGCCTGACAAACGGGCCAAGAATTCTGCCGATAAATATTCGCGGCGGATTGATCTTCCCGGAGGCCATGTCCAGCGTGGCAGAGCAATGCGCCATCATTTGCGCAACATTCATTTTGCCCCACTGCCTTGGGGAACTCGGTTGCAACCGATCGATGCGTGCGATTACCTCATCGACTGCATCCGGTTCGAATAGATTTTTCATGGTCCGAGCGCAAAGAGCGCAGCCTTCGGCTGACCAGATCATACTCTCGTCAAAACTAGAGGGCAGTTTCCTGCCGCGTGTACAATTGGGCGGCTTTGCCGATGAGCCCTTCTGCCGTTCGCGAAGAAAGCCGGGCGCACGCCGCGTCGGAATCGGTTGCGAAACCCGTTCCGGGCATGAACCGCGTGCTCTTTCTTCTGAGCCTGTCGGTCCTCATCAACTACATTGACCGCAGCAATCTTTCGATTGCAGCGCCGCTGCTGCAATCGGAACTCGGCATCTCCAACACGCAACTGGGATCGCTGCTCTCCGCCTTTTTCTGGATTTACGCTCTCCTTCAGGTTCCCGCGGGCTGGCTGGTCGATCGCTTCGACGTCAAGTGGGTCTTCGCCATAGGATTCTTCCTCTGGTCGTCGGCGACGGCTGTTACCGGCCTGCTTCACGGATTCCTTGCATTGTTCCTGGTACGCCTGGTCCTGGGCGTTGGAGAATCTGTGGCCTTTCCCTCCTACGGCAAGATTCTCTGCGGACACTTTCCCGAGGAGCATCGTGGCTTTGCCAATGGGCTGTTACTCAGCGGACTCGCGCTGGGGCCGGCATTCGGCATGTTCATTGGCGGGAACGTCGTCGGCCGTTTTGGTTGGCGGCCGTTTTTTTTCGCACTCGGCCTGATCGGCCTGTTATGGCTGGTGCCGTGGACTGCCTGGATGCCACGACGCTCGGCGCCGGTTGAACTTCCGGCGTTTCCCTGGTCGGGATGGATTCCGATCCTCCGCCGCCGATCGGCCTGGGGCACGGCACTCGGGCAGGCAGCAATCAACTACTGCCTGTATTTTCTGGTTACCTGGCTGCCCTCGTATCTGGTACGCGGACGAGGCCTTTCCATGCGCATGATGGCCTGGGACGGAGGCTTGCTGTTTCTGGTCTACGCAATCGGTACGACCCTGTGCGGCAAGCTTTCCGACCGGTGGATTCGCGGTGGCTCGTCGCCGACCCTGGTACGCAAAGGCTCGATGGCCGTCGGATCCACCGGTCTTGGCATCTGTATCGCGCTCACCGCACTTACATCGGACCGGGCCCTGCCGTGGATGATGTTCATCACCGGAGCGTTCATGGGAATCGCCGCCTGTGCAACCTGGACCATCCCGCAAACCCTGGCGGGCCGCGCGATGGTCGGCCGCTGGATCGGTTGGCAGAATTTCGTGGGAAATCTCGGCGGCGCCGTGGCTCCCTTTCTCACCGGCTATCTGCTGGACCACACCGGAAACTATTCCTGGCCGTTCTTCATCGCGGCTGCCGTAGCCTGGCTCGGCGCAATCGCGTGGACGTTCATCATCGGCCCGATCGAAGAGGTGAACTGGAAAATGGAAACTCTGCTCGCAGCGTGTCCTCCACTTGCCCCGAACCATTGACGGCGATCGAAGGTACACTCATCCCATGCCGCAGGAAGTCGAAATCAAATTCCGCGTCGCCAGCGTGCGCGGGCTGGAAAAGAAGCTGAGCGCCGCGAAATTCCGTCTGCTCACGCCGCGCACGCATGAGATGAACACGCTCTACGATCTTCCGGGAAAAATCCTGCGCAATCGGAAAGAACTCCTGCGCATCCGCAAGTACGGAAAGAAGTGGACCGTCACTCACAAGAGCGGATCGACGCGCGCCCGCCATGCCAGCCGCGTGGAACTGGAAACTCAAGTCGAAGACGGTCACACGCTGGATGCTATCTTCCGAGCGCTGGGATATTCCCCATCCTTCCGCTACGAGAAATTTCGTTCCGAGTGGTCCGACGGCAAAGGACAAGTCGTCGTCGACCACACGCCGATAGGGGATTTCTGCGAGATCGAAGGCCCCCCGCGCTGGATCGATCAGACCGCGAAGAAGCTGGGAGTAAATTCCGCAGACTACATCACGAAGAACTATGCCACGCTGTTCGCGGAGTGGAGAGAATCGACGAAGAGCAACGCGCAGGCGATGACATTTGCCGCAGTCGCAGGCGATCCAGAGAAATGACCTCTGTGGTTATGGATGGAGATCAAAACCTTCACCACAGAGTTCACGGAGAACCACAGGGAAAAAATGAGGACGATTTGTGAGGCGGCTCATTTGCTGCGATGCAGTTTGCGCAGCACCAGATCGTCGGGGACAAGCCGCAGGCTTCCGCAATGCCCTGGGAATCGAGGGAAAAAGCGGCCTCTCCAGCCGCCAGTTAAATCGATTTAAATGTCGAATGTAAGCCTTTCAAAATAAACAGCTTAGACAGTTTTTTATCAACAGGGAGATGAGGTTCTTTCTGGCGTGTTTTGTTCAGCTTAGTAGCGTTTGCACGACCACAAGTGCAACTCGCAAAATTCAGATCTGCTGATTCGAGACGAGTTCCGAAAATCGCCTGTGGAAAACTCTAGGTGAGATTTCCTTCCGCAAAGCCGAGGTTCGCCGGCTGAACAGTCACGGCCGGCTGTCCTGCCATGAACCTACGCCCCGTGGCATTTCTTGTATTTCTTGCCTGAGCCACACGGGCAAGGATCGTTCCTGCCGACTTTTTCCTGGCCGCGCACGACCTGCTGCACCGGGGCTGCCGCATCGCCGGCGCCGGCCATGCGTGCCTGTTCCAGTTCGCGGCGCTTGCGGCGCATGAAGGCTTCTTCGAGTTCGTCGGCGGAAGTTGAAACCATCTTCGCCGATCGCCTGCCGTTTCCATCTCCGCCCCGCATGGCAGGGACGCCGGAATCGCCGCCCGTTCCCGTCGGCTGGCTTGGCGGAGGCCCACCCGAATCCGGAGGACGCTCCAGAATCTGCATCAGGTAGAGATACCGGACCGTGTCTTCCTGGAAGCGCTTCATCATCGCTTCGAACATGTCGAAGGATTCTTTCTTGTACTCGACCAGCGGATCGTGCTGGCCATATCCGCGCAGGCCGATGCCCTCCTTCAGGTGGTCCATCGCCAGCAGATGGTCTTTCCACTGCTGGTCGATCACGCTCAGCATGATCATGCGCTCGTGATGGCGCATGGCCTGCGGCCCGATGAGCTTCTCTTTCGCGTCGTAGCGCTCTTTCAGCTTGTCGAAGATCGCGTCGCCGAGTTCCTGGCGGTTGAGCGTCTCCGGCTTTACTCCTTCAGCCAGGAAGTCGACGCCGAAGCGCGTAAAGATGGCATCCTTCAGCGCTTTGATCTTCCAGTCGTCGGCGTGCGCCTTGGGCGGGCAGAATTCGTCGAACTGCTCGCCGAGAATCGATGAGACGTAATCTTCGAGAATCAGGTCTTTCTGGTCGGTGCCTTCGAGCAGGCGGCGGCGCAGGCCATAGACGGCCTCGCGCTGCTTGTTCATGACATCGTCGTACTCCAGGAGATGTTTGCGCGACTCGAAGTGCTGGCCTTCGACCGCCTCCTGCGCGCTCTCAATGCGGCGGCTGATGAGCTTCGATTCAATCGGGACGCCTTCTTCCATGCCCAGGCGCTCCAGAAGTTTTGACACCCACTCCTTGGCGAAGATGCGCATCAGGTCGTCTTCGAGCGCGAGATAGAAGCGCGACGATCCGGGATCGCCCTGGCGTCCGGCGCGCCCGCGCAGCTGGTTATCGATGCGCCGCGACTCGTGACGCTCGGTGCCGAGAATGTGCAAGCCGCCGACGGCGATCACTTCGTCGTGCTCCACGTCGGTCTGCGCCTTGTGGAAGTTGAATGCCGCGGCCCACTTGTCGGTGGGGACCGTGTATTCGTTGCCGTTGTAATAGAAAATCGAAGTCTCGCCGTCTTCCTGCGGCCCCTCAATCTTGCCCTGCGCCACGCGCAACTGCTGCGCGATGCCCTTCTTGACCATATCCTGCTTGGCCATGAACTCAGGATTTCCGCCAAGAAGAATGTCGGTGCCGCGGCCGGCCATGTTGGTCGCAATCGTGACCATGCCTTTGCGTCCGGCCTGCGCGACGATCTCAGCTTCGCGCTCGTGGAATTTCGCGTTCAGCACCACGTGCTTCACGCCTTTTTTCTTGAGCAACTCGGAAAGACGCTCGGACTTCTCCACCGAGGTCGTGCCCACCAGCGCCGGCTGGCCTTTGGCCGCCAGCACCTGAATCTCGTCCGCAACCGCGAAATATTTTTCCTTCTCCGTGCGGTAGACAACGTCAGGGTTCTCCACGCGGCGCAGCGTCTTGTTGGTGGGGATCACCACGACGTCCAGCTTGTAAATCTTGTCGAACTCGGTGGCTTCCGTCTCCGCCGTACCCGTCATGCCGGCCAGTTTCTTGAACATGCGGAAATAATTCTGGAAGGTGATCGTGGCCAGCGTCTGGTTTTCGCGCTCGATCTTGACGCCCTCTTTAGCTTCCACCGCCTGATGCAAGCCATCGGACCAGCGGCGGCCGGGCATCATGCGCCCGGTAAATTCATCGACGATAATGACTTCGCCGTCTTTCACCACATACTCCACGTCCCGGCGGTAGAGCGCGTGGGCTTTGATCGCGGTTTCGGTGTGGTGCTTCCATCCCCAGTTTTCCGGGTCGGCGACGTTGCCGATGCCGAGCAGGCCTTCTACTTTTTCCCAGCCTTCATCGCTCACCGTGATGCTGCGATGCTTTTCATCGATCACGTAGTCGCCGGTAAGAATCTTCCTTTGGGGATCGTCAGCGGCGTTGTTGAGGTCCTGGATGATCATCTCCCGCCGGTCGGCTGCGATCTTTCCCTCTTCCAGATATTGCCGGACTTCATTCGGAGAAAGTTCTTCGCCCTTATCCAGCTTCGGAATGATGCGGTTTACCTTGTAATACTTGTCGGTGGATTCTTCGCTGGCGCCGGAAATGATCAGCGGGGTGCGGGCTTCGTCGATGAGGATGGAATCGACTTCGTCAACGATGGCGTAGTTGTGCCCGCGCTGCACGCAATCCTTGATGTCGAACTTCATGTTGTCGCGCAGGTAGTCGAAGCCGAACTCGTTATTGGTGCCGTAAGTTACATCGGCAGCATAGGCGGCGCGGCGGTCTTCATCGTCGAGATCGTGCACGATGACGCCGACCGACAATCCGAGGAAGCGGTAGAGCTTGCCCATCCACTCGGAATCGCGCTTGGCCAGATAATCGTTGACCGTCACCACATGCACGCCGCGCCCGCTCAGCGCATTGAGATACACGGGAAGGGTTGCGACCAGCGTCTTGCCTTCTCCGGTCTTCATTTCGGAGATCGTGCCCTTGTGCAGCACCATGCCGCCGACCAATTGCACGTCGAAGTGGCGCATGTTGAGCACGCGACGGCCGGCCTCGCGCGCCACGGCAAAGGCCTCGACCAGAATTTCGTCGAGCACATCCTGCAACGCTTCGTATGCCTGCTTTTCAAATTGCTTCTGCTGGTCGAAATCGGACTCATCTTCGGATTCCGGGGCGGAGGGCTCCGGGGCGGAGTTCTTGGCGACTTTGCTCAGCCGTTCCTGGATGCGCTGGCGGAAAACGTCCGTTTTGGCGCGCAGTTCGGCGTCCGAGAGCTTCTGCATCTCGGGTTCCAGCTCGTTGATGGCCCGCACCTTCGGCATGAGCGACTTGACCACACGCTCGTTCTTGGTGCCGAAAACCTTGCCCAGCAGTGTGTTAATCAAACCGGAAGTCCTTGGGAGGGCACAGCCTGCCCCAGTTAAAAGCCTAGCATATTAGATGCAACAGAAGTCCCGCGAGAAGCGCTTGTTACCCTTTCAGTATAATGGGCCGCGTCCGCATGTTGGAGGTCCTTATGACCGTCCGCCTCTCGGCACTGCTTCTGTTCTCGATCCTGCTGGCTGTTCCGGCCCTTGCGAAAGATAAAGACAAAAACAAGTCTGCCCTGCCCGAAGATGTGCTTCGCGCACAGACGGTGGCGGTCGTCGTCGAACCGGATGCGGGAGAGCCTCTCGACCATCCCATGGCCAACTCGACCGCCCGTGAGAACGTCGAAAAAGCGTTGAGCGAGTGGGGACGTTATCGGCTGGTGATGGACGGCCAGCCTGCCGACCTGATCATTTCCGTGCGCACCGGGACTCGCGCGGGAACGCCGACAATCAACGGCGGCCCGATTGACCAGCGCGGCGGAGTGGCGCAAGGCACCGACTCGACTATTCGAATCGGCGGCCACACGGGCCAGCAGCCGGGCATGAATCGGCCAGGCATGGACCCAATGGACCGCGGGCCGCACATGGGAACTGAAATGGGGCCGTCCGACGACATGTTCGTGGTCTACCGGGGAGGCAGCGCCTCTTATCCTCGGGATGCGCCGCCGGTGTGGCGATACATCGCGAAGAATTGCCTACGAGCGCCGGAGGTCAGCGCGGTAGAGAAATTCCGCAAGCTGGTTACGGATTCAGAGAAACCGAAAGTTCCGCCGCAGCAGAAGCCGTGATGGATGCGAGATTTCCTCTGTGATCCTCTGTGCCCTCTGTGGTTCAAGAGTTTGATTTGCGTGCGCGGCAGCACGCCCTTTCGTGTATATTCCCCACGAATCCCACTGATCCAAGTTCAGCCCACTCATGCCCACGTTCTACGATCGCTTCGTTGAATGTTCCGAACGCTGGCCGGGCAACGTCGCGATAGAACTCCAGCGTCACGACCATCTCGAGAGCTGCACCTATGGCGAGTTGCATGAAATGGCCAGATCGGTGGGCCGCTGGATCAACGATCGCCAGTTTCCCCGCGGCTCACGCATCGCCATCCTCGCCGACAATCATCCGCGCTGGGTCGCCGCGTATCTCGGCATCATCGCCTCCGGGTGTGCCGTAGTTCCACTTGACACTGCGCTGCACGACGATCAAGTCGCCAAGCTGCTGAAGGATGCAGGCGCGTCGGCCATCTTCTGCGATGGAAAACATCTTCCCGTCGCCCGTCCGGCGGCCAATGAACTGAAGCTCGGCGTCGTCCTGATGGATCCGGACCGTATGAAGGACGCCGCGGCCGACGGACAATTTCTGGGTAATCTGCCCGCCATCTTCAAGAGTGGCCCGGGCAACTTCCAGCCTGCCGCGGCCAACAGCGACGATCTCGCTTCGCTGATTTATACCTCGGGCACGACCGCCGATCCAAAGGGCGTGATGCTCACGCACGCCAACATTCTGGGCGAAGTGGAAGCGGTTTTTGACTGGATCGATCTGGGTCCGAGCGATGCCCTGCTGGGAGTCCTGCCGCTATTCCACGTTCTGGCGCAGATGGCGAATTTGCTGCTCCCGCTGGTGAAGGGCGCGCGGGTGGTGTATCTCGAAACGCTCAACACGACAGAACTTCTGCGCGCGCTGAGCGAGCGCCAGATCACGGCGTTCGCGGTGGTTCCGCAGTTTTTCTATTTGATTCACGAGCGCATCGATGAGGAAATCAAGAAGCGCGGCGCGGTTGCGCAACGGGCTTTCTCGGCTATGGTCGCCATCAATCGGGCCTCGCGCAAAGTCGGAATTAATCTCGGCCCTATTTTGTTCAAGAAAATCCACAATACGCTCGGACCGAAGATGCGATACCTGGTCACCGGAGGATCGCGTTTCGATCCTGAAATCGCCCGCGCGTTCTACGATCTCGGCATTGATGTTTTGCAGGCCTACGGACTTACCGAAACCGCCGCTGCCGTCTTCATCAATTCCCCTGGCGACAACGAAATCGGATCGGTCGGCAAGGCCATGAAGGGCGTGGAAGGAAAGATCGTAAATCCGCAGCCGCAGGAAGAAGGACCGCCGGTCGGCGAAGTCGCGATTCGCGGCGCGGTCGTCATGAAAGGATACTGGAATCGCCCCGACGCGACCGCCGCCGTCTTGAAAGACGGATGGTTCCATACCGGCGATCTCGGCTACTTCGATGCCCAAGGCCATCTTTTTCTCACCGGGCGGCAGAAGGAAGTCATCGTTCTCAGCAACGGGAAGAATGTTTATCCCGAAGAAATCGAAGCGCACTATCTGAAATCGCCGTACATCAAGGAAATCGCCGTCATGGGACTGGAGGGCAAGCCGGGCGAGGCGCGCGACCGGCTGCACGCGGTGATCGTCCCGAATTTCGATGCGCTGCGCCAGAGAAAAGTCGTGAATGCGAAGGAAGTCATCCGCTTCGATGTGGAAGGACTCTCGCAGAAGATTGCTTCCACCAAGCGCATCGCCAGCTACGAGATCTGGCAGGACGACCTTCCCCGCACCACCACGCGCAAGATCAAACGCTTCGAAGTGGAAAAGCGCGTACGCGCGAACCAGGGGAAAAAGCTGTCGGATTCGGATGTTCCCGCCGAGAAACCGCTCACGGGGGAAGAACAGGAATGGCTCGATCAACCAGACGTGCAGCGTGCGTTGAAAGTGATCCGTGAGTTCGCGAGCGCCGCGCTTCCCGGCATGCGTCCCACGCTGAATCTGGAACTCGATCTCGGCCTCGACTCCATGCAGCGCGTCGAAGTGCTCAGCCGCCTGGAAGAAGAGCTTGGAGGCAATGTCGAAGAGTCGCAACTGGGTGAAATTTACACCGTACGCGATTTGGTTGATGCGGTGCTTAAGAGTTCCGCGTCGGGCGCTGCCGCTCCGCGCGCTGCATTCGCGGGATGGAAAGCGATTCTGGCGGCGGATCCGGACGATCCAGAAGTTCTCGCGCTCATCAAGCCTCGTCCTTTTAATGATTTCTTCTGGTATCTGGTTTCGCGCTTCATCCAGGTAGTGGCGCTGGACCGCTTCGACCTGAAGGTGAGCGGCATCGAGAAACTGCCGAAAGCCGGCCCTTACATCATTTCGTCGAACCACCAGAGCTATCTTGATCCGCTGATTCTGGCTTCGGTGCTCCCGCCGGACGTTTTTCGGCGGTGCTTCGCGGTCGGCACCAGCGAAATTTTCGGCAAAGGATTTATGCGGAAGCTGGCGCGGTCGATCAAGGTGGTGGTGCTCGATCCGGACGCGAACCTTATGCCTGCCATGCGCGCCGGAGCTTTCGGACTGAAGCATGGCATGGCGCTGATTCTTTATCCCGAGGGCGAGCGCTCGATCGACGGCACGCCGCGAATCTTCAAGAAGGGCGCTGCCATCCTTTCGATTCACGAGCAAGTGCCGATCGTTCCCGTGGCCATCGAAGGCTTCTATGAAGCGTGGCCGCGGAACCAGGGCTTCAAGGGATTCAAGCCGCTGAAGATGGTTTTCGGCGATCCGATTCTGCCGCCACCGGAGTCGCAGGCCTCGGAAGAGATCTATGAAAAGCACAGTGCGTTGGTGAAGGAAAAGATCGTCACCATGTGGGAGGCATTGCGAGCGCGCTAACCATCCCGCTCCGAGCGCTGTCATCCTGAACGAAGCGAAAGATCTCTGCACTCGTTCGCGACGGCGGAGCTGCCGGCTGAATACACAGATCCTTCGCTTCGCTCAGGATGACAGCGGAGGGGTGGGCTATTTCGCGCGCGGGTGCGTCTGGTCGTAGACCTGCAAGACATGCTTCATGGAAAGCTGCGTGTAGCGCTGGGTCGTCGCCAGCCGTTCGTGGCCGAGGAGTTCCTGGATCGCCCGTAAGTCTGCGCCCTCTTCCAGCATGTGCGTGCCAAACGCGTGGCGCAAGGTGTGCGGATGCACGTCGGGCGATAGTCCTTTCGCGACGGCAATCTTCTTGATGATGCGGCCAACGCTGCGCGTTGTAAGCCGGCCGCCGCGATGATTGATGAGCAGCGCAGGTGTAGTCTTGCCCGCGCCGCTCAGAGACGCTTGCCGAGCCGGCAAATAGGACGCGAGCGCAGATTTCGCCGACCCGCCAAACGGAACGTAGCGTTCTTTTTTCCCTTTGCCGCGAATCAGAATCGCCTCTGCGCTCAAGCGAATGTCGTCGAGGTTAATCCCGGTTAACTCGGAATTTCGAATTCCGCATCCGTAGAGCAATTCCAGCATCAGCCGGTCGCGCTCCGGGAACGCTGCGGCCTCAGGCATTTCCCCATCGAGCACGAAATTCATTTCTTCGATCGTCGGAACGCGCGGCAATTTCTTCGGCAGCTTCGGTGTGGCCACCAGTTTCGCCGGATTCTGCTCGACTACTCCTTCGCGCGCCAACCATCGATACAGCGAGCGAACGGCCGCCAGCGACCGGGCGACCGAAGTCTTGCTCAGGCCTTTTTCGTAGAGTTGCGAGAGGAATCCGCGAACCGCGATGTGATCAATCTGCTTCCATCCGCGCGGGCCGGCATAGGCAGAAAAGTTCGCCAGATCGCCGCTGTAGGCCTTGATGGTATGCGGTGAAGCATTCTTCTCTTTCAAATGGCGCAGGAAGTCCGCCACAGCCTTGCCGACGACGGTATTGGGTTTGTTCGTCACTTCGCCTTCGCCCTGGGATGATGCTTCTGATAAACGGTTCGCAATCGATCCAGTGCAAGATGGGTGTAAATCTGTGTGGTGGAAATATCGGAATGGCCCAGGATCGTTTGCACCGTACGCAGATCGGCGCCATTCTCGACCATGTGCGTCGCACAGGAATGCCGCAGCATGTGCGGTGAGGCATGCCGGCCCGATGCCGCCGAAGCCGTTCCAACCATCTGCCACACCCGCTGGCGCGTAAGCTTTCTTCCGCCGCGTGCGATGAATATTGAAGTGGATGGGTGCCCCATGTCTCGCGTTTTTTGCGAGATGTGGGGACTTTGATTTGTTCCAGCAAGCACTGGCCGCCCATTCTTCAAGTAGTCCGTCAGAGCATCCTGCGCAGGCTTTCCTAAGGGAACTATCCGCTCTTTATCTCCCTTGCCGCGGACCAGCATGTATCCCGATTCCAATTTCAGATCTTCGAGCCCCGCCCCCACCAACTCTGAAACGCGCAGCGCACCTGCGTACAGCAACTCCAGCATCGCCTGGTCGCGCAAAGCTATCGCCACAGTGTCTTTCGAGTTTCGCTTCGCATTCGCAAGCGACTCGCCGGGAGCCTTCAGTGTCGCTTCCATTTCGTCGCGCGCGAGCGACTTGGGCAGAACTTTCCACTGTTTCGGCGATTCGATGTTCAGCGTCGGATCGTGCTCGATTCTCTTATCCAGCAGCAGGTACCGATATAAATGCCGCAGCGCCGACAGCTTCCGGCCCACGCTGCGCCCGTCGACCTGATGAGAGAAAAGCTGTTGCAGGAATTCACGAACATCGGTGCGTTGCGCGGTCAGCAATGCCCGCCTCCGCTTTTCCAGGAATTCCGCAAATTGCAGGAGATCGGTCGAATAGGCGCTGACCGTGAGCTTCGCCAGGCCTTTCTCGATGCGAAGATAATCGAGAAAATCCGCAAGCAGGCGCGAGTTGGCTTCAGCAGGCAAGGGAGAGATAGTATGGCGCGTTATCGGACGCGGTTCAAAGTGTCGAAGCAGATTCGTAGGGATGTAGCTTGCTAGGTCTCTCTAGCCCCCGCCGGCGCTACCGGCTTCGCGCAATACTTCCACGGCATACAACGCGCCCTGCGGTGTTTCTTCGTGCTTGAAGTACGCAAACACGTTGCGGCCCTCGGCAAGATGCTCGCGGATTCTATCTACCATCGCTCGCCGCTCTTCGCCGGTGTACTCGGGCTTGCGGTAACGGTAGTAAGCGAAGGAGCCGGTCACAATGTCGGGCGTGGTGCGCTCTTCGGTTTCCGCGACGCACAATCCGGCGCCTGCCGACTTCAGCAACTCCCACGTCGAATCACTGAACCATGACTCATGCCGAAACTCGAATGCGGACGGCACGGTGCGTGGCAGAATTGCAAGAAAATCTTGGAGCAGTGCCGCATCCATCTTCAAGTTCGGAGGCAGTTGAAACAGCACCGGCCCCAGCTTCCCTGCCGCGGCCAACGGCTCGATGGTCGCCAGAAATCGCGGCAGGAATTCTTCCGTCGTCTTCAACCGCTTGATGTGCGTGATCACCTGGTGGGCCTTGATTCCGAACAGAAAGTGCGGAGGAGTCTCCTGCATCCACTTCTGGATGGTCGTCTCTTTCACCAGCTGACGAAAGGTGAAATTGACTTCGACAGTATTCAGTTGCGTCGCGTAGTGACCAAGAAATTTCTTCTGGGCGAGCTTTTGCGGATAGAAGTCCGGTTTCCAGCTCGGATACGCCCATCCTGATGTGCCGACAAAGAGTTGTGCCATAGCTTGAAAAGGAACCGGCCGATCTGGGTATAAAGCTATCTTTTACCCGGCTTCTTGCGGGACGAAGACTTCTTCGGTTTCGCCGGCCTCGCTGAACGCGCGGCCCTTTCCTCATCCTCCGCTTCCGCCGCGATTTCGATCGGCGCGTGCTCGGCGGTCATGGCGGCCTTCAAATTCGGCAGCTTCTGCTTCAATTCCAGCAGCGGCTCGAACAAGTCGCCCATTTTCTCGAAGCGCGCAACCGCCTGCTTCGACTCAAACACAAGAAGCGATGCATCTTTTTTCTTCAGCGTCTTCTCGACTTCCTCCCACGTCACCGGCGTCGAGACCGTAGGCCGCTCCCGCGCCCGCAGCGAATAGACGGAAATTGTTGTCTTATGCTCGTCGTTCTGGCTCCAGTCGACGAACACTTTTCCAGTGCGGATATTCTTCTTCATGTCCGACACGACCAGGTCGCGATGCTGGTCCTCGAGCAGATGTGCCAAGGCAAGCGCAAACGTCTTGGTATCGTCATACTTGACTGGCGTATTGAGCGGAACGTAAATCTGCATTCCCTTCGAGCCGGAGGTCTTCGGAAAACTCTGCAATCCGAAATGCTCGAAAATCTCACGCAGCCACAACCCGACCTGGCAACATTGCACGATGTTTGCCGGGGGCCCGGGATCGAGATCGAAGACCATCTCTGTGGGACATTCGATGTCTTTGGCCAGGGCCAACGAAGGATGCAATTCCAGGGCGGCCAGGTTCGCCAGCCACACCAGCGTCGCCAGGTCATCGGCGAGGATGTAGTGAATTGTCCGCCGGTTGTGCCTGCTCCAGACGGGAGCGGTCTTCACCCAGTCGGGCTTGTGCATGGGCGCATTTTTTTCGAAGAACGGTTCGGCGTCGACGCCGTCGGGATAGCGCTTGCGCGTCAGCGCGCGGCCGTGCAGATGCGGAAGCAGTGCTGGCGCGATGCGGACGTAGTAGTCGATTACGTCCTTCTTGGTGAATCCGGCGGCGGGATACAAAACCTTTTCCAGATTTGACAGCTTGAGGTGCCTGCCCTGGATGTCGACAGCCGAGTCGGTCACGGGATCTCCGTGCCTCATTTTGCCTGAAAGACGCTGTTGAGCAAAATACAGGGAAAGCAAAGGCAAAATCTTTACCACAGGGGGCACAGAGGAGCACGGAGGTTTGCCGGCGAGCCACTGCCGCGTTTGACAATGCCCCTGCTGCCCACGTACTTTCAAACTTCTGCCCTTTTGGCCCGTCAAATCTATGTGTTGGACTCATTCCGCGCATCCGTCGGAGGTTCGATGAAAGCCCGCGTTCTGAAAATAACTTGTCTCATCCTTCTTTTTTCCGCCGTTGCCCTGGCCCAGGATGTCGCGTCATTTGAAAAACGCGTCACAGTCAAGAAGCTGCCCAACGGCCTCACCTTGATCGTCTGCGAGCGTCCCGAGGCGCCGGTCTTTTCCTTCTTCACGCTGGTTGACGCCGGATCGGCGCAGGATCCCCTGCTCGCCACGGGACTCGCGCACATGTTCGAGCACATGGCCTTCAAGGGCACCGACACGATCGGGACTACAAACTACGCCGCCGAAAAACCAGCATTAGCCAAAGTCGAGACCACTTACGCAGCTTATATTGCGGAGCGCGACAAGACTGTCGGACAAGACAAAGCCAAGCTGCAACAACTGGAAAAGGCGTGGAAAGACGCCATCGCAGAAGCCGACAAATATGTGAAGCCGAACGAATTCGGCAAGATCGTCGAACAGAACGGCGGCGAGGGCATGAACGCCTCCACCAGCCACGATGAAACTGAATATCACTACTCGATGCCGGAGAACCGGCTGGAACTCTGGGCCTATCTCGAGTCCGAGCGATTTCTGCATCCGGTGCTGCGGGAGTTTTACAAAGAGCGGAATGTGGTGATCGAAGAGCGGCGCATGCGGATCGACAGCAACCCGTTCGGACGTCTGCTTGAGCAGTTCACAGAAGAAGCCTTCGCGGCGCATCCGTATCATCGGCCTGGCGTGGGATGGATGTCAGATCTGAATCACTTCTCCGCCACCGACGCGCAGAAATTCTTCGACGAGTACTACGTTCCTTCGAACATGGTGGTCGCGGTCGCGGGCGACCTGAAACCGGCCCAGGCGATGCCGGTCCTGGAAAAATATTTTGGCCGCCTCCCTACGCACCCACACCCGGACGAGACTACAACCGTAGAGCCTCCGCAGAATTCGGAGCGCCGGGTCGTACTGACGGAGCGTTCGCAGCCCATCTACATCGAGGGCTACCACCGGCCCGATTATCGCAGCAAAGACGATGCGGTTTTCGACGCCATCAGCGACCTGATGTCCGAAGGCCGCACCTCGCGTCTGTACCGCTCGCTGGTGCGCGACAAGAAGATCGCTTCTTTCTCGGAAGGGCTGACCGGTTATCCGGGAGTGAAGTATCCGCACCTGTTCGCTTTCATCGCGGTCCCGCTGCCGGGCCACACTCCACAGGAGATGGGCGACGCGATCCATGCTGAAATTGAGCGACTGAAGAAGGAAGACATCAGCGACGAAGAATTGAAGATGATCCGGACGCGCAGCAAAGCGAACCTGATCCGCGGGCTGGCTGACAACGAAGGGCTGGCGGCACAGCTAGCGACTTACGAGACCCGCTACGGCGACTGGCGCGAACTTTTTCGCTCTGTCGACCGCATCGATCAGGTTTCGAAGGCCGACATCCGCCGCATCGCCAACGAAGTTTTCAACGAGAACAATCGCACCGTCGGCGTTCTGCAAACGAACCCAGGCAGTGGAGGCGGCGGAGGCGGACAGTCGTCCGATGAATCCGGCCAGGGTTCCAGCCATGAGGGAGGTGTGCAATGAAGCGGATCGCGCTCATCATCCTGGCTGCAACGCTGTCCATTCCTTGCACCGCGCAGGTCGCAAGCTGGAAGCAGATTCCCGTTCCGCCGTTGCCGGCATTCAAGCCGCAACAACCAAAGCGCATCGAACTTTCCAACGGCATGGTGATTTTTCTTCAGGAAGACCACGAACTGCCGCTGATCGATGGGACAGCCCGCATCCGCGGCGGATCGGTCAACGAACCTGCGGACAAAGTCGGATTAGTTGACATTTTCGGCGAAGTCTGGCGCACCGGAGGAACGAAGTCGCAGACCGGGGATCAGCTTGACGACTTCCTGGAAATCCGCGCGGCGAAGGTTGAAACCGGCGGCGGCCCCGACTCCACCACCATCAGCTTCAATTGCCTCAAGGGCGATCTCGACGACGTTTTCAAGATCTTCGTGGACGTGCTTCAGAACCCGGAATTTCGCGCGGACAAGATCGACATCGCGAAAAAGGGCATGCAGGACGCGATCTCGCGCCGCAACGATGAAGCCAGTGAGATCGCGCAGCGTGAAGCCGTAAAGCTCGCCTATGGCCCCGACAACCCGTATGCGCGCGAACCCGAATACGCGACCGTGGATGCGATCACGCGCCAGGATTTGATCGACTGGCACGCGCGATACATTCACCCGAACAACATCATTCTCGGTATTACGGGAGATTTCGATTCTGCGGCGATGGAAGCCCGGCTGCGCGCCGCGTTCGATTCGTGGGCGAAGGGGCCGGCGATTCCGAAAAACAATATCCAGTATTCGCCCGCAAAGCCTGGTTACTACCTCATCCCCAAGGATGATGTGAACCAGAGCAACATCCACATGGTGGCACTCGGCACCACGCGCGACAATCCCGACTACTACGCTCTCAGCGTGTTCAACGAAGCGTTTGGCGGCGGATTTTCATCGCGCCTGTTCAACGACATCCGCACCAAGCGCGGGCTCGCGTATGGAGTTGGCGGCGGAGTCGGTACGAACTTTGGCCATCCGGGAATTCTGCAAATCTCCATGGGGACGAAGAGTCAGAGCACGATCGAAGCCGTGAAGGCGGTCGACGAAGACATCGAGGGTCTGTCGAAGCAGCCGTTCGGCGGGGATGAAGTCGAGCGAGCGAAGGATGACATCCTGAATACGTTCATCTTCCGCCTCGACTCCCCCGACAAGATTCTGGCCGAGCGCATGACGTATGAGTACTACGGATATCCGCCCGACTGGCTCGATAAGTATCAATCGGAAATCAAGAAAGTCACGGCCGCCGAGGTGAACCGGGTGGCCGCGAAGTACATGCACAAAGATCAGCTCGCGGTGCTGGTGGTTGGCAATACGAAAGACTTCGACCAGCCGCTTTCATCGCTCGGCCCGGTGAAAGAAATCGATATTACGATCCCTCCGCCTGCCGGGGCGAAGGAAGAAGCCAAGCCCGCGGCGTCGAATGCTGAGGGCAAGGCGCTGGCGGAAAAAGTAGCCGCCGCCATGGGAGGGCTGCCGAAGCTGAAGTCGATCCAGACGATGCACGTGCTGCTCGACGAAGGCGAAGCCGGCGCGCCGATGACTCCCATTGACGTGAGCATGCAATTTCCGGACAGCATTCACGTCGAGGTCAAGACCGAACAAGGTCCGTTGACCATCGTGGCCTCGCCCGCCACCGCATTCATGAGCATGGCCGGACGGGGCAGCCGCAGCATGCCTCCCGAGCAGAAGGCCGACACGCTGGCGCAGCTTCATCACGAACTGGTCTACATCGCGCAGCATGCCGACGACCCCGCGTTTACATTCAGCGCAAACGGCACAGAAAAAATCGGAGACGTGGACGCGGCCATTGTTGATGTTGGCGGCGCGGTCCCGTGGGTGCGCTGGTACGTCGATCCAAAGACCGGCCACGTTCTCCGCGAGCAGTACAAGGCCATGGGGCGTTCGGGCCCGGTCGACGGCCAAACCGACCTCAGCGACTGGCGCACTGCCGATGGCGTGACGCTGCCCTATCAGCACAAGAACAAGCAGAATGGGCAGGATATCGGCAACGCGGACTACAAGAAGATCGACTTGAATCCACAGCTCGACTCGAAGCTGTTCGAGAAGCCGTCAGAGAATAAAGCGCAGTAGCGCGGAAATAAATTTGGAGCGGGCACTCTTCCCCGCTTGTTCATAATTCCCTGGAAAGCAGCGGGCAGGAGTGCCCGCTCCACACTCGCAAAATCTACTGCATCATCTTGATCTTCGCCCGCGAGGCGTAGCGGTGATAGTTGCGGAACGTGATCTCGTTCAACTCGGTCTTGCGGTGAGCGCGCTCCAGCATCACGCTCGAGCGCACGGGCAGCAGGTAGTCGCGATCGGAAATCGCGATATAGTCATAATCCACGGTCATCACCGAGGCGCGAACTGGAAACGACTTCGGCACATCATCCGCTTCGAGCGTAACCCTGCGGACACCGTTGGTGGCGCGATCGATGTAAACCAGCCCGTGAAACCCCACGGCGACATCCGTATTGCCCTGAGTCAGAACGATCGTGGCATTCTTTCGCGCCACACGATAGCTCAGCACCTGCACCGTCGTATTTCCGCCTCCGAGTGAGGCAGATTCCTTCCAGGCAAACTCGGTCTTCGAACTGGGCTGAAATACCAGGTTCAGGATTGCGCCGAACTCTCCGACCGAGAGCGGCCAGGTGGAATTCAAGTCGGCGCGCTTCAGGGTGCTGCGCCTTCCATTGACCTCGAGCGTGGTGCGGCTTTCCGCGTTGTCGTGATAGGTGAGCAGCTCGGCGATCGAGTCGCGATGTTTCCAGTTGCCTTTGCCGGAGGAATCCGCCGAGCGGTTGGTCATTTCGACGCAGACAAAATTCGGCAGCGTCTTGCTGTAGTCGAGCGCGCGCTTTCGGGCGGCCGCGATCATGTCGTCCAACTGCTCGGCTGTTGGCGGCGGAACGGTGTCCGCCGGAAGTGCGGTGATGACGAGCCGAGGCTCGTTGGCATCCGAAGGAGGAATTTGCAGCCCGGAAGCGGTATCGGGTTCGCTGTCTTCGCCGGCCGCTCCCTTTCCAGTGGGGTTGGCCGCCTCTTCCGCTTCGCCGCCCTCGATCCGGAAGGAGACGGATTGTTCCGACGTCTTGCCGCCTTCGGTGAGCCGTTCCACGACCTGATAATCGCCGCCCGGCAAAGCTCCCGACTGAATCGATGCCAGGTATGGAACGGCCGCGGGGCCGTCCGTCTTGCGCAGTGCGAGCGGCACTTGTGCAATCGCCTCCCCGCTCTTCAACACTTCCATTTCCAGCCGCGGGCGGCTGTCGGGATCGCCCTCGGAGTGCACCACGAAAAAGAAAGCCAGCTCTTTGGTTCCCTTCATCACGCGATCTGACACGCCGGCCACAACCTTGCCGTTGCCATAGCGCATGGGCTCGTCGGGATCGGCCTCTTCCGGGACGGGATCGATCCGCTGCACCATCGCCACGTCGCTCAACGATGGCCCTTCGGGATCGCGTGGCACTTCGAACGGCATGCGTTGCGCCCCCGACTTCCCGCTGTTCTGGTCAAGCACAGCTGCCTCCAGCACATACTGGCCCGGCTCCGCCGTGAAGTGGCGTTGCATGGTGATGAACTCCGGCTGCGCGTCCTTCGCGCTCAACGAGCCATGCCGGGGAATGTCCTCGCTGAAATGCTCGACCACGGCGCCGGATTTGTCTTTGATCTGCGCCACCAGCGTGATGTGCAGCGAATAAAGGTTCGAGTTGGGATCGTTCCAGGTTTCGATCGCGCTGATCGGGACCTGCACGACCAGTGTGTTCTGGTTGCCGGTCGGCAAATCTCCCAGCCGCAGCACCTTCGTATGGAACGCCACGTTCGACGGCAATGGCTCTTCGGCCAGGACTTTGAGCAGAGGCGCTTCAAATGGCCGGACGGTTCGGCCCGAAGCCGGCGGGAGAGCAAAGTAACCGGCCCGCGAACTGATCCTCAGTCCCTGGCGCACCGGCTGCACCGCAATAGCCCGGAACTGGCCGTCATAGTTCTCAATCGGCGAGGCATACGACGCATCGTAGTACGTCGTCATGTCTTCGATCATGCGGCGCAACGGTTTCTTCATGTCCGCGCCCGGCGCCACGTAGGCTCCGCCCGTGCTTTCCGCGAAGGCAATCAACGGACTCTTGTTGGCGTTCGGATCGGCGGCTTCGTATCGATCAACCTGGTTTGCGACCATCGGCGCAAGGCCCGCCGGCGCTTGCGGCGTGGTTTGCGGCAGACCACCGCCGCCGGTGGTTGTGACCGGATGAGGCGGCGCCTGGGCCTGCGCTGACCGCGTGTTCCCCATCGCCATCATTGCGACCATGCTTTCGTCGGCCTGGGCCGTGAGCGCAGTTGCGTCGATGACATAGATGCTCACGCCGGCCCGGTTGGCCGCGCCGACAATGTCGCGCAGGCGGGTTTCCGTGGTCGCTTCGGATTCCAGGCCTTCGGCGAAATAAATGATTGTCTTCCGCCCCGGCATTTTCTGCTGGGTGCGCGCCAGCGCCAGCAGTCCCGACAAACCCGGCTGCGTGTGCAACTCCTGCGCCACGCGCTGCGACTCCTGGAGCGATGCCAGCAGAACTTGCGCCATCGAGCGTTCCTGCGCCGTCACCTTCGCTCCGGCCTCATCGCTTCCAGTCTGCGCGATGGCAATGATGCGTTTCTCAGCCGCCTCCGCACCTTTTCCCCCTGCGGACTTTTCATCATCCGTCGCCAGGCTGATGGCATCCGCCAGCCCTTTCCGGTCCGAGGTGTAATCGTGATAAAGCATCAGCCGGCCTTCGGCCTTCATCACGCAAATCGAAAAACCGTTCTGCGGGACCATCTTCAAAATTTTGTCTGCGATCTCCTGCGCGTTGTGGCCGGATGCCAGGCCGAGGCGGTCAAAGACAAGGGTCACGATGTGCTGGCCGCTATCGCCGGAAACCAGGCGCAGGGTGGAAATCTTGACGGGCGTGCCCCCATCGCTGACGCTAATGTCTTCCGGCTTCAGATCCGTGACGAGTTTCCCTTGCTTGTTCCGCACTACGAGGTTGAGCGACACCTCATTCACAGTCACCACGGTCGTTTGCGCGGGCGCCGGCTTGGCCGGTTCGGTCTGACGCGATTCGGTCTGACCGGGTCCATTCTGAGCAAGACATGCGGGAGCGACCAATACCAGGGCTGTGAGGCTTGCGGCAATCCGACGCAAGTTTCTTGAGAATGTCCACATGGGAGGTGCCGGGAAAAAGGGCATCTGACGGGTTCCGTCCTTTAGAAAATCGTTGCGGCGGACCCCCAAATATTGCGCCTGTTGGCGACTGTTGTAAAGCGCTTTGACGGCAGCTTTAACGGCAGGATCCCAGCGAAAACGACCCATGAAGAACACGGATCGAGGCAAATGAGGGACGAAAATCGGCAGGAATTCGGCGGCAGCCTAGAACGGCCGGAAGATCAGCAAATACATCAGCACTACGACGCAAATCCCCAGAACACCTAAAGACGCCTTCTCGACCTTCAGGGTATCTTTACCCGACTTGGATTCGCTGGCCATTTGCTGGAAACCATTCTCAACCACCCCGCCAGGTTTGAAAATGGCCCCGCCGTTGGGGGCACAATGGTAATGTACCCAAAGTTTGCCGGCCTTATTCTTCGCGCAGAAGAATCAACGGATTCACCGACAATGCCCGTTGCGCGGGAATCCAGGTGGCGATGAACCCCAGCAGCGCCATGGCCAGCACGGCGCCTCCCAGAACGAGCGGATCGCGCGGCGTGGCCTGATACACGATGTAAGCCAGCACGCGGCTGGCCAGCACGCCTAGAATCAATCCGGCCAGCGATCCGAACGCCAGCAGCTTGAATGCCCGGCCCAGCGCTGCCTGCAACACTTCCCAGCGCTGCCCGCCCAGCGCCATCCGGATGCCCAACTCGCGCATCCTTATGCTCACCGAGTAAGCTGCCATTCCGAAAATGCCGTTGATGGAAAGGATGGCGCCCATCAGCCCCAATACTCCGAGCGCCAGCGTTGCGATCCGCGCGGGGAACATCGCGACCCCCATCAAGCTGGTCCAGGTGTCGAAGTCGACCGGAAGTCCAGCGTCGACTTTGTGCAAGGCAGCCCGCATGACCGACGACAACTGCTGCGGGTCCCGGCTCGACCGCACGATCAGATAAGAGGAACCCGACGGCGATTGCAGGAATGGCAGAAACATGGCCGCCTGCCGGTCTTCGGTCAGGGCCACATATTTTCCATCTTCGACCACGCCCACCACCTGCACGCGCAGGCCATCCTGCAATTTGCAGTAGCGCCCGACGGCGTCAGGGACGGAGCCGAAGATTGTGGAAGCGAACTCCCGGTTCACCAGAGCAACTTTCGGGGCGTCTTTGTCGTCGTGCCAGGTGAAGCTGCGCCCCGCCAACAGCGCCGTCCCCGCGGCCTGAAAATATTCGGGCGACACTTCATATCTATAGGGCCGGGCCGCGGCATTGGCCGCGCGCAGGTCGGTGGTTTCCTCGCGAAACACGTTGGTTTTCGAGCCAGCCGTGTAAACCATCGGTGGATAATCGTTCACCAATCCAACCTGCTCTACTCCGGGAATCGCCTGAAGCGCGTGGACCATCCGTTTCTGCGTGTCGAGGAAGTGATCGCTGCTGTAACCGGCCATGACCAGATTTGTGTTGGCCAGCAGCGTGTTTTTGGGCTCGATGCCAAAGTTGCTGTGCAGTGACCGCATCAGCCCGCGCAGCGCTACGATCGACGAAGTGACCAGCACCGCACAGATCGCGATCTGCACTGCCAGCATCACATCCCGCGCGCTAATCCGGCGCCGGTTGCGTGCGATTGATCCAGCTTTGACCACCTCGTATGGATTGGCCCGCAGGACCTGCCGCACCGGAACCATGCCAAAGAGAAATCCGCTGACCAGCGCCAGCCCCAGCGCCACGATGTAAGTCTTCCAGTCCAGCATAATGGGGATATGAATCGGCGCTCCGTCAAACGGACGCCAGGCATTGAGCCGGTTCAGCACGAACACGCTGCCCCAAAGTCCCAGCATTCCGCCAGCCAGCGAGATCAGAAGGGCCTCGGTCAACAACTGCCGCAGAATGCGCCGGCGGCTTGAACCGAGAGCCAGGCGCAACGCGACCTCGCGCCCGCGGTCGGCCGCCCGCGCGGCAAACAGGCCGCCCAGATTGGCGCAGGCCGCCAGCAGAATCAGCGATGTCAGCGCCATCAGCCCGCCCACAAACGCGCGCGCCGGCCCGTTGAACGCCGTCAGCCCCGGATGCGCCAGAGACGAGTTCCTTTTCTTGACCTCTTTGGGATAAGTCTTCTCCAGATAAGCGTCGACCGATTCGAGGTCGGCGATGGCCTGCGCCCGGGTAACGCCCGGCTTAAGATGCCCCAGCACTTCGAATACGCCGTTGGTGCTGCCTCGGTTCGCCATTTCGGGAAGCCCTTCGATCTGCTCCTGGTTTACCAGCGGCATGAAGAAATCCGGAGTCACAAACAGTAGCGTTCCAACGAACTCCGGCGGCGCAACCCCGATGATGGTGAATGTGTGCTTGTTCAGCTCCGCCGTCCGCCCGATGACATTTCTGTCGTCATGAAAGTGCGTGTGCCAGTAGGGATAACTCAGTACCAGATAGGGCGCGCTGTTAGGGCCGTGCTCGTCGGATGCATGAAAAAAACGCCCGAGATACGGCTGAATGCCCAGCACGTCGAAGTAGTTGCCGCTGGCCGCGAATCCGCTGGTGACGGCGGGATTGTTTCCCGTGTCGAGCCCGACAAACGCAAATCGAAATGCCGCCAGATCTTCGAAACTATGGTTGCGGTCGCGCAGGTCGATATAGTTCGGATAGGACTGCCATTCCGGATTTTCTCCGTATACCGTGCCCCACAAACTCTGGCTTCGCGGCACATTCAGTGGCCGCAACACCAATGCATTCATGACCCCGAAGACGACCGAATTTGCGCCGATGGCCAAGGCGAGCGTGCAAATCGCGGCCAGGGCGAAGCCGGGAGACTTCAGCAAAACGCGGGCGCCGAAGCGCACGTCCTGCATCAGGCTTTCGATGAAGTTGCCGCCGAGCGCTTCGTAACTCTGCTCTTTGAATTTTTCCTGCCCACCGAATTCGATGCGGGCGCGGCGTTCCGCTTCGGCGCGCATCATTCCCCTGCGTTCCAGGTCGTCGGCACGAAGTTGAATGTGGGAGCGAAGCTCCTCGTCCATGTCTTCGCTGAATTCGGAGCGATGGAGCAGTTTGGTCGCGAGCGCCCGGAGGTGGGTGGCAACGCTCATACTTCCTCCGGTCGCGCGGCCAACACGGAGCCCATCGCTGCCGC
>DASXDY010000074.1:0-133504 GCA_036490405.1 Candidatus Sulfotelmatobacter sp.
CGCACCAACTTCCGCGAGCACAAGCCAGGCCGGCATCACGCAGACCATGGACGATGCCCATCTCACCAGCCCCGGCACGATGGTCGGCACGGTAGCCTACATGTCCCCGGAGCAAGTGCGCGCCCGCGACCTCGACGCCCGTTCCGATCTGTTTTCGTTCGGTGCCGTGCTCTACGAAATGGCTACGGGCGATGTGCCCTTTCACGGAGAAAGTTCGGCCGTGATCTGCGAAGCGATCATGAACCGCGCGCCCGTCCCGCCAGTGCGGTTGAATCGCGAAGTTCCGGTTAGGCTGGAAGAGATCATCAACAAGGCGCTCGAAAAAGACCGCAACCTGCGCTACCAGCACGCGTCGGAGATGCGCAGCGATCTGCAACGCCTGAAGCGCGACACCGAAACCGGACGCAGCGCCGCGCACTCCGGCGTCGGACAGCAAGATTTGGACAGCGGAACGAAAAAAATCAGCTCGAGCCCAGGCAATGCTCCCGTCTCCGGATCGGAAGTTCCAAAATCGAACAACGGCGGATTGATCTTCAAGGGAGTTATCGTCTTCATCGCTCTAGTCGCCATCGCCGTATCTTTGTGGCGATCGAAAAGCGCGTCGACATCAAAACCCGACTCAGCCAATCCCACGACGATTGCCGTCCTTCCCTTCCAGAACATGGGCCCCGATACATCTCTCGACTACCTTCGCCTCGCGCTACCGGATGAAATTGCGACAGCTCTCAGCTATGTGCGCTCGCTCTCCATCCGGCCATTCACCACGACCAGCAAGTACACCGGACCAAGCGTTGACGTGCAGCAGGCCGGAAATGAAATGCACGTGACCAACGTCGTCACCGGACACTTCCTCAAAGAAGGCAACCAGCTTCAAATCACGCTCGAAGCCGTCGACGTCGCCAACAACCGCACGCTCTGGCGCGACACCATCACCGCCGCCGCTCCCGACCTGATCTCGATGCGCGGCCAAATCACGGAGAAAGTACGCTCCGGACTTGTCCCCGCTTTGGGTGCGGGTTCGAACTCGGCAGAGGGTGCGACGAGGCCTAAAAACGAAGAAGCCTACGATCTCTATCTCCGCAGCGTTGCCATGCCTCGCGATGCGGCACCGAACAGAGAGGCAATCACCATGCTGGAGCGCGCCGTGGGCCTCGACCCAACCTACGCCCCGGCCTGGTCGTACCTTGGCTTCCGCTACTATCTCGATTCACAATATGGAGGCGGCGGAGAGGCCAGTTTTCTAAAATCCAATTCCGCCGGCGAACGCGCTCTCGCCCTCGATCCCGATCTCGATCAGGCCGTCGGCCAGCTTGTTGCCAACCATGTCGAGCGCGGAGATCTGGCTGACGCCTTTAAGCAAGCCGACGCCTTCGTCAAGCGAAAGCCAAACAGCTTTGACGGCCACTTTGCCCTCAGCTACGTTCTGCGCTATGGCGGACTGCTGGATGAGTCTGCCCGCGAATGCGAAAAAGAAATGTCGATCGATCCCGGCAGTTACGCGCTCCGGGCCTGCTTTCAAACTTTTATGGAACTGGGGCAGCCGGACCGCGCGATGGAATTTCTAAGCAAGGATGCAGGCACCGATTGGTACAAATCGAACGTGATCCGCGTGCTCATCCGCCAGGGCAAAGTCAGGGAAGCGCAGGACAACATCGAAAAATTCGCAGTCGACGATCCTGCGCGCAGCGCTTTCCGCGCATGTTTCGCATTCAAGATGGCGGGCCAAGCGCCCTCATCGGAGTTCGTCAAACGAGTCCGCGAAGCTGAGCCGGCATTGCAGAGTAATCCCGACCCCGAGAACCGATACCTGTTTGCCTCGGACCTCGCATTCTGCGGCCAGGACGATGTAGCTTTGCGGTTGCTGAAAAGTTCGATCGAGGGTAAGTATTGCGCCTACCAGGCCATGCAGCAGGACGCCATCTGGGCCTCCCTGCGCGATCTGCCTGAGTTCAAGCAGATTCTTGCCGAAGCCAAGCAATGCCGCGACAAGTTCGTGGCCGAAACCGGAGCCGCGCACTGAGCGAGTGTGGCGCAGGCACTCCTGCCCGCGAAAGCCGGTTGCTACAATCCCAGCGTGCGAATCCTGATCTCGGCCGGCGAAGCCTCCGGTGAAATGTACGGCGCTCAGTTGATCGAAGCCCTGCGCCGCGCCCCTGCGTTGAAAGCCACCAAAGGCCACGTAGCGACAGCCGCCCCTGGCTGTCCAGCGGAGCGCAGCTCCGCAGGGTTTCTGCCTGCAGCAGCAGCGGACCTTCGGTCCGCCGGACAGCCGGGGGCGGCTGTCCCCGCACAAACCTCTGGTCCTACGGCACCAGAACCCCTCGAATTCTTCGGTGTCGGTTCCGACCGCATGCGTGCTGCTGGGTGCGACACGATCGTCGACTCCAAGGACCTCGCCGTCGTCGGCATCACCGAAATTCTTAGTCACCTGCCCAAGATCTACGGCCTCTACAGGAAACTCATCAAAGAAGCCGACCGCCGCCAGCCCGATCTCGCCATCGTCATCGACTCTCCAGCCTTCAACTGGCGCGTCGCCCGCCAGATGAAAAAGCGCGGCATTCCCACCGTCTATTACGTCGCGCCGCAGTTCTGGGCCTGGCGTCAGGGACGCGTCCGCCTCATCCGCGACTACATCGACAAGGCTCTGGTCATCTTCCCCTTCGAAGAAAAGTTCTACCGCGATCGCGGCGTCGACGCGACTTTCGTCGGACACCCGCTGGCAGAGTTGCCTTACCCGACCATCACGCGCGAAGACTTTGCCAAACAATTCCATCTCGATCCCGCCAAGTCATGGATCGCCCTCATGCCCGGCAGCCGCGTGAAAGAAGTCCGCATGAACCTTCCGGCCATCGTCGAATCGGCGGCGATCCTCGGCCCGGCCTACGAATATCTGCTTCCCGTCGCGCCCACGCTCGACAGAGACTTTCTTCACGCCTTCATCGGCCAACAGAAAATAACCCTGGTTCCCGAGACGCTCCCGGCGCTCTACCACTCGCGCGTCGGCATCATCGCCAGCGGCACGGCCACGGTCGAAGCCGCCATGATGAATCTTCCCTTCGTGATGGTCTACCGAGTCTCCCCGCTGACCTACAGGCTCGGCAAGCCCCGAGTGAAAGTCCCCAGATTCGCCATGGTCAACCTGATCGCCGGCGAAGTGGTTGTCCCCGAACTCGTGCAAGACGACTTCACCCCACAAAACGTAGTCGCCCATATCCAGGACATCCTGCTGGACCACCGCACGCGCGACCGCATAACTAAGAGCCTGGCCGAAGTGAAGGCCCGCCTGCGCCCCCCGGAGTCGACGCTGGGAGTAATTCGCCATCCAGCCGACCGCGCCGCCGAAATCATCCTGAACATGCTCGCCTAGATATGCTCGCCCAGCCCTCTCAATGTTGTCATTCCGAGGAGCGAAGCGACGAGGAACCTGCTGTTCCGCCAGCCAGTCATCCAATGACAAATTCTTGACACCGCCGGCCTACAAACCCTTGTCCCCGCGCATCTTTTGCGTAAGAATCTTCATCATAGGAAATGAGTTATCATTTTCAAGGGATTCCTCTGAATGCCAACTAGCCGGCCGCGCCTCCTCAGCGCGCTAACCACGTTCCTGATGTCGCTATTTCTGCTGCTGTCGGCCCGGCCTTCCCAGGCCGCCGAGAAGAGCCACCTGCGCGTGGACGATTACCAGATCGACGCGACCCTTCAGCCGCATCTCCATCAAATCACGGCTAAGGCTAAGGTCAAGTTCACGGCTTTACAGGACTTAAGCGTCGCCGTCTTCGAATTGAACAATGACCTCCGGGTCACTAAGGTCACAGACGAAAAGAACCAGACGCTCTCCGCCGAGCGCGTCACCCAGGATTCAACGATCCGCGTTCCCTTACCTGCGGGCCTTTCGAAAGACGCCTCGACCACTCTGACCTTTGAATACGAGGGCCAACTCGAGAACCCCGACAACAGCCCGGTTCCCGGTCTGAGCCTGGCCCGCATCGGCGACGACACCAGCTACCTGCTCTACGCCGGACGCTGGTTTCCCGTCAGCGGGTTCGGCCTGAACCGCTTCACATCCACCATCAGTGTTACCGTGCCAGCCCACATGATCGCCGTCGGCAGCGGCAAGGTCACGACCGCCGACCACGCCGCCTCGAACAAGCCGAACGCCAGCGTGCTTCCGACAAAGACCTATACCTTTGTCGCGGACAAACCCAGTTTTCCCGGCACGATCATCGCCGGAGTCTTTCAGGAATACAAAAGCGACGAAGCCGGACTCGACCTGCACGTTTACTTCAAGCCCACGCATCAAAGCATAGCCCCGGCATACACCACCACAGCGGTCCAGGAATTCACCTACTTCCTGACGCTTTTTGGTCTTCCGCCATCGCAGAAGTTAAACATCGTCGAGATCCCCGGCGACACGGTTCCCTACGTCTGGGCCCCGGAAATCGTCGGACTCGCCAGCCCCTCGATCACCGAGAAGACCAACTATCGCCTGCTGGCCGACGGCATCGCGCACCAGTGGTGGGGAGTTTCAGTCAGCCCCGCAACCAAGGATGACTGGTGGTTAAGCGACGGTTTCTCGCGCTACTCCGAAGCTCTCTACGTCGAAAACGCCGCCGGTGCTGCGGGACTGGAAGAAGCGGTAAAAGACATGTCGGTCGGCGCGCTGGCCTATGACACCGTGCCGCTTTCGCAAGCCAGCAAGCTCGATCTTTACTCGCCAGAATTCCAGTCGCTCTCCACCGACAAGGGCGGGATGATCCTGCACATGCTTCGCGGCGTACTCGGCGAAGACAAGTTCAATAAGACGATGCGCGACTTCGCCGGCCAATATGCCGGGAAATCCGCCACCACCGACGACTTCCGTACCATCGCCGAAAAGAATTACGGAGACCAGCTGACCTGGTTCTTCTCGCAGTGGCTCGATTCCACCGGCGCGCCCGAGTTCAAGGTGAAGTACACAACTTATCGCCTCGGCGGAGCAGCGGCGCAGAATCCCAAAGAAGAAAAGATTCCCGGCTTCCGCGTCACTGGGGAAATCTCGCAGGATCTCGACCTCTTCCGCATGCCCGTGACTCTCAGAATCGACACCGACGGCAAGACGGAAAGCAAGCGCATCGAAGTGGTCGGCACGAACTCGCCGTTCTCCATTGAAACCTTTGGCCGCCCGCGCCGCATTTCGATCGATCCCGACCACCAGGTGCTGACCAATTCGAGCGACGTAAAACT
Source organism: Candidatus Sulfotelmatobacter sp. (assembly GCA_036490405.1). Lineage (GTDB taxonomy): Bacteria > Acidobacteriota > Terriglobia > Terriglobales > Acidobacteriaceae > Sulfotelmatobacter. The sequence goes on from DASXDY010000074.1 coordinate 5,224, forward strand.
CCGCGCCTCGATCCTTCGCGGACAGGCCTTGCAGCAGCAGGGCGACCTCACCGCCGCGCTCACCGAATTCAATAAGGCGCTCGACCTCAACAAAAACAGCTCGCTCGCGCACTATCGCGTGGCAGATGTGTTCTTCATCCAGCGCAACTATCAGTCGTCGGCCAACGCTTATCGCGAGTCCATCAACGGAGACGGCGACCCGCGCTGGACTGAAGTCTGGAGCCGCCTGCAACTGGGAAAAATCTTCGACATCACCGGACAGCGCGAGCGCGCCGTCAACGAATACCGCCAGGCCCTCCAGACCAATGACAACACCTTCGGCGCATTGGAAGAAGCGCGAAAGTATCTCCAGAAAGCCTTCGAACGCCCCAAGGAACGCGCCAGCCAATAAGATTTCTCATTCACACAAGGTTTTATCGGCGGACATCAGCCTGCAAGTTCTGCTTCCGGATCCACTGCTCCGCTTCCTCAAAGGAATAAAATATCTGGAAATTCCTCTGCGACCGCAGGATCTTATGCATGCGTGCAGCATGCGCTTGCGTCTTTGTCTGCACCACGAATGCCCGGCAGGCGTCGTGAGAAAAAGGATCAAGCTTGTCGGCGGCCTTGATCATTTCCTCCGCATTGATGTCAATCGTTTCAGCCCCTCTCAAATCCGCGATCTCGGAGAAGCTCCGATCGAAGGATGGATTCGATTGCACGAGATTGGTGTACCGCTGCAGGCCTGTGGGCGTGATCCGCTTACCGGTTTTCATCGCCACAAGTCTCTTCTTCACGTCAATGACAAAGGTGATTTCGGATTTCTCCTGGGCGACAACGGAACCTTGGTCCCCTGGCCCTGGAGAACGTTTCGATAGCGGGAGCCTTCGGTCGGGGGGCACGATAGCGATATCGGCAAAAAGGTTCCGTTCTTGAGACTCCGTTCGCCGGTGGCGGAAATCTTCCCAATCACTCGCGGCGAGCTAACCTTTTTCCTCCTGGCGGGGTCTAACTACATAAATACAGCCTGGAACTTTCGAGGACCCGGCTGCGTATTACTGATCAGATGTTAGGGCGGGATTGAGACCCCTCGCCTGAACGTTTACCCGGGTGCCCCCACGCTCCTCCCCGGAGGCGTGGGGGCATTGTTTTGTTTCGATCGTTGAGATGCAACCAAGCAGACCGTGCAGCCCAAACCGGGCGATGCCAGCAGCATGAGTCCAACAAGAATCCATGCCGCAGTCCCGAAATGACTGAGATACAATTTCTTCCCGGCACTAACTTCGACCCTGCGATGGACCAGAGGAAACCGTGAAAGCTAAATTCCCGATTGCTCGAATGATCATGTTTTTCATAGTCGGCTTACTTCTTCCTGGAGATGCGCTGGCTCAATCAACGGCAAACGTCCAGGCCGGCGAAACCAGGAACCTCCCTCCGGGGCTGGATCCCCGCTTTCTCGACACCTCCGCCGACCCCTGCGTGGATTTTTTTCAATACGCCTGCGGAAACTTTTCCAGGTACTATCCCATTCCAAATGACCGCTCCTCCTACAGCGCGGGAGCATTGCTGTTCGATCACAACGAAGCCATCCTGCATGACATGATCGAGAAAGCAGCGGGAGGCGGCCCGAACCGCACGCCCAACCAACAGAAGATCGGCGATTACTACGCCGCGTGTATGGATGCCGCGGCAATCGACAAGAAAGGCATCGATGCGTTCAAAGCGGAGTTCGACCGCATCCAGGCGCTGAAAGACAAAGGCGATCTCACGCCGCTGCTCGCCCATTATCAACTGATCAACGTCAATGCCTTCTTCGGGGTTGGCGAACAACAGGATTTTAAGGATGCGACCAAACAGATCGCCGCGGCCGACCAGGGCGGACTCGGTCTGCCCGAACGCGATTACTACCTGCGCCAGGGCGATAACGACGAAAAGATCCGCAAGCAGTACGTGCAGCACATCACCAACACATTGAAGCTGTTGGGAGAATCCGACGCCGACGCCGCACAGGATGCGGCAAACATCTTCCAACTCGAAACTGCGCTGGCCAAAGCTTCCATGGACATCACTTCGCGCCGCGAGCCCAAGAACGTCTACCACATGATGTCGGTCGCGGACTTCGAGAAGCTGAATCCCGCGGTCGACTGGACGAAGTTGCTCGCCGACGCAAAGTTCCCCACTGTCAGCGAACTCAACGTGGTAAATCCCGGCTACTTCAAGGGAATGAATGCGGCCATCGAGGCCACAGACCTCAATACGCTCAAAGCTTATCTGCGCTGGCAGGTTGTGGCTTCCGCGGATCCGTTTGTGCTTCCGAAAGCGCTCGACGAGGAGCACTTCGACTTCTTCGGCCATAAGCTGCGGGGACAGCCTGAGCAGCAGCCGCGTTGGAAGCGCTGTGTGCAGGCGACGGACCGTGCGCTCGGGGAAGCGCTTGGCGAGGTTTATGTCGCCCAGGAATTTCCCGCCTCGAGCAAAGCCGCTACTCTTCAGATGGTCCACGACATTGAGAGCGCCATGAATCAGGACATCGACACGCTCGACTGGATGAGCCCGGAAACCAAAGTCCGCGCCAAGGCCAAGCTGCATGCGGTCGCCGACAAGATCGGCTATCCGGACCACTGGCGCGACTACTCCAAATTAACCATCGTTCGCGACAACGCCTACGAGAACGTCGAACACGCGACGGTGTTTGAAAACTTGCGCCAGATCAACAAGATCGGCAAGCCCGTCGACCGTGGCGAATGGGGCATGACGCCGCCGACAGTCGACGCGTACTACAACCCCAGCATGAACGACATCAACTTCCCCGCCGGAATTCTTCAGCCGCCCTTTTACGATCCCAAAGCCAGCGACGCAACCAACTACGGCGATATCGGCGGGGTTGTAGGCCACGAATTAACTCACGGCTTCGACGACGAGGGACGGCAGTTTGACGGAAACGGCAATCTCTCCGACTGGTGGACCGCCGAAGACGGCAAGAAGTTCGAAGAAAAAGCGGACTGCACAGTCAAAGAGTACGGAAGTTTCACGGCCGTCGACGATGTAAAGGTCAATGGCAAATTGACGCTCGGAGAAAACACAGCCGACAATGGCGGCTTGCGCCTCGCCTTACTCGCATTCCTCGCCGACGCCAAAAGAAAAGGAATCGATCTCAGCCGGAAGCAAAACGGGTATACGCCCCTGCAACAATTCTTCCTCGGCCACGGACAAGGCTGGTGCGGCGAAACACGCCCCGAACAAGTGCGGCTCCAGGTGCAAACCGATCCCCATTCGCCCCGCAAGTTCCGGGTGAACGGCGTGGTGAAAAACATGCCCGAATTCGGCGAAGCCTTCGGCTGCAAGAAAGGGCAGCCCATGATGCCGGTGAAGGTTTGCCAAGTCTGGTAAATTCGAACGCAACGGCAGGCAGCTAGTAATGGTAGCGAGCTTGCAGAAAATCAACTCGCTTGCGACTTACGCGGTAAACAAGACGGTGCTCCTGGGTCAGCCGTCGAGACCAGCAACCAGCTAACGCGTACTTCAACGGCTCTGGCTTCCCAATTCCGGTGAACGGACTCTTCAGAACTTGATCGACAAGTTCAAGAGCACGGATTGCCACCCTCCGGTCTGTTTCGACCCAATATCGAAGGTCTTGCCGAAATTCAAGGTGGAATATGGCTTCCATATTTTGTTGTCTTCGGCCCGTGATCAGGCTTCTTTTTTGAATTTTGCAGATCAATCCTTAATGGAGAGTCCCAGCGCCCGGCGAAGCTTATCTACCGATTCCGGTTTTCCTTTTCTATCGATAGCTTTCGTCAAGGCGGAAAGAAGCCGCCGGGCATTGCGCGGAGATCTCAACAAGTGAGCGGTCTCAAGAAGACCAGCGAGCTCTTCTGCCGGAATCATGGCGACCTTTCGATCCCCCTTCCGGCGCACAATCACGACTTCGTGGTCATTGGCCACGCGATCGAGCACCGAAGCCAGACTTTGGCGCAGATTGGTATACGTTGTTTCCGTCATTTTCACTCAGTGTACAGAATTCCTGTACGTCTTTCAATGCGGCATTTACAATCTTTCCGTGTCTCCCTTATCAAACCGCCTCGACCGCGTCCTGGCGCAACTACGCCTCTACGAGCATCCGCTGCTAACCTTCGATGCCCGCGCCAAAGGCGAAGGCGTGGAAGTCATCATCCGGTTTAAAGACGACTCCGTCCCGGTCCACACCTACTATTTCGACCTCCACCCCCGCGATCTTGATCATCCGCAATTCGAATGGACCTTCCAGCGCCAGCTCTATGACGCTCTGCACGATTATTTCGTAGAAATGTTCATCCGTACTCCGCAAGATCGCAAAGACCGCCAACAAAAGGGATTGTGATCCAACTCCGTCAAATCATCGAGCAGGAAATCCGCGCCGACGGCCCAATTCCCTTTTCGCGCTACATGGAACTCTGCCTTTACCATCCCGAACTCGGCTACTACTCGCGCAATGCCGAGCAATTTGGCAAAGCCGGAGACTTCTTCACCTCCAGCGACATTCACGCCGTCTTCGGACGTCTTCTCGCCCGCCAATTCGAAGAAATGTGGCGCGCCCTGGATCGTCCGGGACAAATCGAGATCCGGGAGTTCGGACCGGGCCGCGGCCTCTTCGCACAAGATGTTCTCGACTGGTCAGAAAAGAAATTCCCGGAGTTTTTCGCCACACTTCGCTACCGATTGATTGAACGCTCGCCGGCGCTTCGCCGGCAGATCGTCCGCACGCTCGGCCGCCATCTGAGCTCAGGCAAAGTAGTGCTCCAAGAATGTATTGAATCACCAGCTCAGGACGATGCAAGCAGCGGCATAGACCCAGCCGCGAAGCGGCGAAAGAATGCAGCCCACGGCGCAAGCCGTGGGTCGGAGGCAAAGGCAGAACGAGCCCTGGAGGGGCGCAAGAAAACGCCTTTAACGCCCCACACGATCCTCTTCGCCAACGAATTTTTCGACGCTCTCCCGGTCGAAATTATCTCGCAGCAAGGCTCTCTGCGAATCGACGCACGCGAGGGCAAATTTATCGAAACTTGGTCCGCGCCTTCGCCAGGAGAACTCGAATTTCTCGACCGTTACTCAATCCGTCCGGAAAATGACGAACGCATCGAAATCCCACTGGCCACCCAACGCACCGCCAACGAAATTGGCGCACAACTCACCCGCGGATTCGCCATTCTCATCGACTATGGCTACACCCGCGAGGAACAACTCGCCGGACGCCATCGGGGCACGCTCAAAGCCATCCGCCAACACTCCATCAGCGCCAATCCCTACGAAGCTCCCGGCGAACAGGACATCACCGCCGACGTCAACTTCACCGCCCTGGCCTCCGCCGCCGAGAACCACGGCCTTCACGTGCACAGGCTCATCACCCAGTCCCAGTTTCTCCTGGGTATCGGAGAAGCGAACCAGTTCGCCGACGCCTTCGAAGAATGCCGCTTGCCGCAGGAGCGCGCCAAAATCGCTCTCCAACTCAAGCATCTGGTCACGCCTGCGGGCATGGGAGAAAGCTTCCACGTGCTCGTCGCGCAGAGCGGAATCGATGAGTCGAAAACCGCCTCTCTCAGCGGGCTGAGCTTCGGACGCGCAGTGGCGCACGAATAGAAAACTCTACTTGCCATCACAAATCTCTACCAAATTGTTCGGTAACATCAGGGCAGTCAGACCGTCTTTTCCTCGAGACGTGCTTTGTTGCGGTTTGGAGGATCAATGAACACCCGAACGATTCGGTTGCTTCTCTCATTTGTCGCCGCAAGTTTGCTCCTTGGTGTCACCGGCCTGGCACAATCCTCGCCGGAAGCGGCGCAGGCAAGGCGGCCCATCATCTACGTGATGCCGAACGCAGTCGCGAATCCGGGACCTGGCGAAAACTCCCAGGTTGTCGTGGATTCGTCCCACAACGGCAAGGAGCCGCAGGTCGCCAAAATTTATCAGGAGTTGCAACGCCAGAAAGACTGCCAGGGATTCGCCGAAAACATGATCAAAGAGAAAGCAGACTATTTTCTGCTGCTTCAGCACGGGGGCGGCAAGGGAAATCGATGGGCTCTATCCGACAAAAACGGCGATGTGATCGCATCCGGCGATTCACTGATGCTGGGAAACTCCGTGAAAGCCGCCTGCATTGCCATCGGTAAAGACTGGCAGCAGCACCGGCCACCGAAATAAACTGGAGTAGCTTGCGGGTCTTGCGGAAATCACCATGGACCGGGAGAAATTTCTAGCCAGCCTGAAAACCGACTCTCCGCCCCCGAGTTTGCCCCTTGCCCTGGCCGCACTCTGGTGGGATGCGAAGGGCAACTGGAGCCAGGCTCACGAGGACGCCCAGCAAGATAACGGACAGGCTGGAGCATGGGTGCACGCCTACCTTCATCGCAAAGAAGGCGACGTATCGAACGCGGACTATTGGTATGCTCGGGCCGGAAAGCGGCGTCCGCAGGCGGCCAGCGAACTGGAATGGCAGGAGATTGTGGACGCTTTGTTTAGAGATCTGCCGATCCCCTGATCAATTCTTGCTGGCTATGACCTCGCGGCTCCATCCGGATACTCATAGACTCCGCGCCCAGCCTTCCGCCCCAGCCGCCCTTCTTGCACATACTCCACCAGCAACGGCGCCGGACGATACTTCTCCCCCAGCGTGCTGTGCAGATATTCCAGAATGCTGAGACGGGTATCAAGCCCCACCAAATCCACCAACTCAAACGGCCCCATGGGATGATTCAGGCCTAGCTTCAGCGCCTTATCGATGTCCGCCGCCGAAGCAATTCCCTCTTGCAGCATGTAGAACGCTTCATTGCCGATCATGGCATTGATGCGGCTGGTGACGAAGCCGGGCGACTCCTTGATCACAACGACTTCTTTGCCCATGCGCTTGCCGACTTCCACGGCACAGGCCAGCGTCGCATCGTCGGTTTCGCGGGCGCGAACAATTTCAATCAGCTTCATCTTGTGCACAGGATTGAAAAAATGCATGCCGACGCACCGGTTCGCGCGATAGGTCACGCCGGCAATTTCGGTCACGCTGAGGGAAGAAGTATTGGATGCCAGAATGGTCGCCGGACGACAAATCTTGTCGAGCAGGGTGAAGATCTCGATCTTCGACTCCAGTTCCTCCGGAACAGCTTCGATCACGAGGTCGGCTTCACGCGCCGCCTCTTCCACCGATCCGGCATACTCCAGCCGGTGGAAAGCGGCGTCGGCGGCGGGCGCTGCCACTTTTTTCAGTTCCACTGCCTTGTCCAGATTGGCTCGAATTTCGCTTTCAGCCTTGCGCAGCGCCGCCGGCACGAGATCTTCGAGAATCGTGCGATAGCCGCCAAGCGCCGCTGCGTGGGCGATGCCGCGCCCCATGATTCCGGCGCCGATAACGGCAATCGTATTGACCTCGGTCACTACTTTTCCGCCTTTTCCAGGTCGGATATCGCGGCGCTCATGGCGGCGGCGGCCCCGCGCATCGCTTCGGCCAGACGCTTGCGCTCATCCGCGCTCATGTTCGGAATGTAAATCGTGATCCGGCGTAAGGTCGCCGTGATGTCCTCGACATAGTTCATCGCTCGAATCAGCTCACCAGTAACTACTGCCATGAAATCTCCTCTTTCGCTTCGGAACAATTCTTTCGCCCGCGGACGCAAGCACATGCAGGCACCGAACTTTCTATTGTGGACGGGACATCAACTTTAGTAAAGCGAAGTGAACCATGTAGGGACAGCCGCCCTCGGCTGTCCGGTTGCGCGCAGTTCGACTGTTTGTTGTGACCCTATATTTAACCCGCACCCAAGCAGCCCGTCATATAATCCCAATCAATTCTTTTTATGGCTCGCGCGCATTGGCTGCGGAATCGAATACTTATATGGCAGACAGCCCGCTAAGACGATACATTTTTGCCAGCGATTTCGACCAGACGCTCACCTTCAACGACTCCGGTTACGTGCTTGCCGAGCTGGTCGGCATCTCCACCGAGGAATTCGAGCGCAAGGCCAAAGGCATGGCCAAGATCAATCTCGTGCAACAAGGGGCGGAGCTTGCCTATTTACTGCTGCACGATCCCGAATTCCAGGCGAAAGTGCGCAAGGAACATCTGCACGAAGTCGGCAAGCGCATCCGTCTGAAGGGTGACATCAAATTGCTCTATCAACTGCTTCACTCTGGCATAGAGGGCCATCAATTCGATTTTTACGTGCTGTCGGCGGCGCCGGTTGAAATCGTGCGCTCCGCGCTCGAAGACATCGTTCCGCCCGACCACATTTACGGCACGGAATTCCGTTACACGCCGGCCGGCGAAATCGACACCATCATCCGCGCCACCGCCGGATACGGCAAAGTCGCCGTGCTCGACAACTTGCTGATCGACCGCGTTGCCGGTCCCGATCACGTCGTTTATACCGGCGACGGCAGCTCCGACATTCATGTCATGCTGCACATCAACTCGCGCGACGGGTTGACCATCGCCGTCTCCGAATCGCAAAACGTCACCCAGATCGCCAAGCGTACCGTGTTGAGCACCAGCGCGCTCGCCGTCCTCGCGCCGATCCTCGAAGAGATCGCGGGATGGCCCCGCTGCCGCGTCCGCAGCTTCTTCGAAGCCAACGGCATGCTGATCCAGGAATGGGAGCGAGTCCGCACCGATTGGCTGACCATCCGCCCGGCGGAGCCAAGCGTGCAAGTCGCAGAGACCTAGCTCGCTATGTCTCTACCCGACGCGCCGTGAAGAATCGGGAAAGATTCAGCGCCGCGAAAGCGCGATAATGATGGAAGGGCGTTAGCCTCAGTGCTTCATGCTCCGTGACAAGAACCTCATCCCGCTCTCGCACCAGCACCAGCACGCGCTCGCCCTTTGCGTGCGCATCGACCGCGCGTCTCCCATTCCCGATCCCGACCTGCCCGCCTGGCAATCGGAACTTGCGCAAATCTTCCAGTCCGAGATAACAATTCACTTCGCAGCCGAAGAAAACGTGTTGTTCCCACGCGCGGAATCGTTCAGCGATCTGGCGCCGATTGTCGAAGACCTCCGCGCGGACCATCGCTGGCTTCGTGAACACTTCAGCCGCGTGATAGCAGGCGCTGTCACCTGCGGCGAAATGAGGAACCTTACCGACCGCCTCTCTTCTCACATCCGCAAGGAAGAGCGCCTTCTGTTCGAAGGCATGCAGAAACAGATGAGCCGGGAAGAGCTCGATGCGCTTGGCAAAAAGCTCCAAGACGCGCTCAAAGACGCCACACAAGCGTGCGCCTTGCGTCCGGCGAAGCAAGAATTCAAATAGCGGCGGCCGCGTTCGTCCGCACTCTTAAGCCGCTAACGCATGAAACGCTCGGAATCGCCGTGCCGCCTCGCGGCCCATATAACGATCCAGCACCGCCGTCTCAGTCTGCCGCAGATCCACCACCACAAGCCCATCGAGCACGTTAGAGAACTTCCGGTCCACGTTGAACCCGATCATCTTCCCGCCAATCTTCGCGTACTGACGCAGGAGAACCGGCAATCCCTTGCCGTCGGCCTCAACGTCTGCGATCGGCGCAGCCAGTTCATCGAGATCGCGCAGCGCCCGGCACAGGCTGCGGCAGTCCCATCTTCGCAAAGGATTCGACCGGAACGGATGCCGCGGTTCCACCAGCCCCGCCAGATCGTCCGCACGCATGCGGTCCTCGAAAAAACGGCAGATCATCTCCCGCGAAGCCTCGTTGTATGCATTGCTGACGCTCACCGCGCCAAACAGAACTGGCGTCTGCGGACGCGTCGCCACCAGCTGCGCGATCCCCTTCCACAGCAAAAGCAACGGCCCATATTGCCGCTGGTACTCCGGCCGCACGAACGATCGCCCCAGCTCCAGCGCCGGGCCCAGCTTCTCGAAAATGCGTGGATCATAGCGAAATAGCGTGCTGGTATAGAGTCCGGCAATTCCGCGTTCGCGCAGAATCTTTGCCGTGTCTCCGGCGCGGTAGGCGCCGGCCAACTCGCGCCTGGCTTCGTTCCAAAGCAGAACATGCGAGTAGTAGTCATCAAACGAGTCGAGATCGCGTCTCTTGCCGGTGCCTTCGCCCACCCTGCGAAAGGTCAACTCGCGCAACCGCCCCACTTCCAGCGTCAGCTGGGGAATCTCGCTCGCATCCGCAACAAAAACTGCCAGATCGCCACTCCGCGCGAGACATCGTTCCGGTGGAAGCGAGCCGATCTCCGCCACCGTAGAATCCGCATCTGACGGCTCGGCCAGCGGCTCCTGGAACTTCGACGCGATCTTTGTCCGTAAGGCGGTCCGAAGGGCGACGGGCCACGAAGTCTCCGCCCTGGTTCGCTTCGCCAGCAAATACACTCGCGAGCGCAAATACTTCGTGGCGTCGCGGTCATCCCCAACGGCCAGGATCGCCTCGCCCGAAACCGGGCTGCCCACGCGGACTTCGACAGTCCGCCCCTCTTGCTGCAAAAACTCGTGCAGCAGAAACGCTGTCCGCAGCCGCGGATGCACCATACCCAGCATCTGAAATCCGACGCTGTTGTGTCCGCAGAAATAAACCGGCACCGCCGCTGCGCGGGTGCGGCCAATCAACCGTACCGCCGTCTGGCTCCAGTCAGGATCGATCACCTGCCCCGCCGGTGTCTGCCAGTGCGAAACTTTTCCCGCGGGGAAAATTCCGAGCATTCCTCCCGATTGCAGCCACTGCAATGACGCGCGCAGCGCCCTGCGATTTGCCTCGATCGAGCGTTTGCTATGAAATGGATCGACAAAAATACAATGCCGCTGCAACTCGGGCACATCACCCAGCAGCGAATTCGTAAGCACCTTCACATCGCGCCTCGCGCGTGTCAGCAGTACCGCCAGCACAGCACCATCCAGCACGCCATAAGGGTGGTTCGCCACCACTACCGCCGGACCGCTCACCGGAATCCGCGCCTGATCGTCCGCGCTGACGCGCAGTTCCACACGCATGGCCGCAAGCAGGTTCTCCAGATGAAATCCGCTCGAAAGCCGCTGCACGCGCCGGTAAAGCTCTCGCGCCTTGCCCACGGGCGCCAGTTTGCCGGCTAATCCCGGAAATTCCGCGATGCGCGACAAGACCGCGTCGCGCGCCGCCTCGCCCTGCGAATGCACGGATGGCATTCTCCAGCGATACCGCAGCCTCATTTCGCAGCGATGAAGCGCACGTTAAAAGCTGATGAAATGGTCCAGTCCAGGAAGCAAGAAGGTAACCGGCTCTAGCCAGGGGAATGTCAGCCACCGGCGACCAGCAGCCGCGCAGCAGCGAAATGAGACCGCCCGCAGGCCGCCCTGACTCTGTCGAAGGGGCGCAAACCGTGGGACTGGTCAATCTAAGGGGGAACAAGCCCGAAGGGGCGAAAGAAAATAGGCTAAGCGAAAAAAGTTTCCGAACCCGCCGGTTCAGTCTTCTCCGGCAACCGATCGCTCAGATCCACCAACAGCGCCAGCTTCGCCGCGATCTCACTCGAAAGCTGCCCTTCATCAAACCGCCAGCGCCAGTTCCCGCCGTGAAGGCTGGGAGTGTTCATGCGCGCTTCGCTGCCCAGGCCAAGCACATCCTGTAGCGGAATGATGCTCAGGCTCGCGGGAGAACACATTGCCGCCCGAACGAATGCCCAGGAAACTCCTTCATCCCCGATCCCAACATAAGCTTGCGCATTCCGCCGCTCGTGCTCCCCCGCGCCCGATTTCCACCAGCCCGCGACAGTATCGTTATCGTGCGTTCCGGTATAGATCACTCTGCCGGCCGAACGATGCGGCAAATACATATGTGCGCCCTCGTCGCCGAATCCGAATTGCAGCACCGACATGCCCGGAATCTGCAGTCGCTCGCGTAGCGCGTGAACCTCGGGCGTGATGTAACCCAAATCCTCCGCAAAAAATGGCAATCCGCCGAGCGCCTCGCGCAATTTCAAGAACAGATCGTCGCGCGGACCATCCACCCACCGGCCATTGACCGCCGTATCGTCACCCGCCGGGATCTCCCAGAACTGGTCGAAGCCGCGAAAGTGGTCGAGCCGGATGTAATCGCAATTCTGTGTCGCCCATCGCATCCGCTGAATCCACCACTTGTATCCCCGCTGCTTCATCACGTCCCAGCGATACAGCGGATTTCCCCAGCGCTGCCCCGTCTTGCTGAAAAAGTCCGGGGGCACGCCCGCCACAACTTCGGGCAGTAATTTAGCGTCGAGCCGAAACAACTCGGGATGCGTCCACACATCCGCGCTGTCGTGATTCACAAAGATCGCAACGTCGCCCACAACTCGAATCGAGCGCTCGGCGCAATATTGGCGCAACGCCCGCCATTGCTCGTAAAACGCGAACTGCAAAGCGCACCGGATGCGGATATCGTCGGCCAACTCTTTGCGCGCCGCTTCTAACGCGCTCCCATCGCGCTGCGCCAACTCCGGCGGCCATTCGTTCCAGGGTGCGAGCTTGTGTTTCGCGCGCAGGGAGTCGAACAAAACAAAATCCTCCAGCCACCATGAATTCGCTTCGCGGAATGATTCGAACGCGCGCTGGGCATCGGGCCGCCCCGATCGCAGAAAATTTCTTCCGGCCTCGAACAATAGCGGCATCTTCCGGGCAAATACCTGGTCATACTCCACCGCCGCCGATCCAGCCGCAAGCTCTTCGAGTTTCGCGGGACTGATCCAACCGCGTTCGGCCAGCCGTTCCAGACTGATCAGCAGTGGATTGCCGGCAAACGCCGACGTCGCGGAATATGGGGAGTTGCCGTAGCCCAGCGGCCCCAGCGGCAAGACCTGCCAGACTCCAAGGCGCGCCGAAGCAAGGAAATCTACAGAACGATACGCGGCGGGGCCGAAGTCGCCCACGCCGCCGCGGGAAGGAAAAGATGTGGGATGCAGCAGAATTCCTGCGGCGCGCTCGAAAGAAGACATGTCACCGCCGCTAGATTCCAGACTCAGTGTTGGCTTTGCTGAGCGTCTTCAGTTCGTCTTCGTTTTTCCTGATCTTGCCCGCCTTGGTCATCTGGTCGATCAGATTGGATACGAACAGGCTGAAGCGCTCCTGCTGCTTGGCCTGGAGCAGAGAATCGCGGATCTGGTCGCGCTTGGCCGCATAATCCGCTTCTGAAGGCGGATCGCTTTCAATCAGCTGCAACACACTCGCGGTATTGCCTTCGTTGATAGGTCCGCTGATCTCTCTCGACTTCATGCTGAATGCCACCGAAGCCTGGCCGGCCATGGAACCCACGTCCGGAACTTGCCCGTCGGGAAGGACAAGATCGCTCGTCTTGACCGTCGCCCCGAGTTCCTTCGCCGCTTTCTTCAGATCGTGCTCTGCTTTGGCCCGGTCCGAAAGCTCCTGCACCTTCTGCGAAAGCAATACGCTCGACCGCTCGTTCTGAAACTCCGATTCCACCCGGCTCCGAATTTGCTCAAACGTCGGCGTAGAAGCCGGCTGGATCGCGATCAACTGGAACACCGCGATTCCCTGCGAAGCGGTGACCGCGTCCGGCGGAGATTTTTCCTGCGCGTTGAATACCGCATCGATGAACTGCGGCGCCGGCCCGAGCCCGGGCAGCATGTCTTTGCGCGAGAAGAAATCCGACGTGATCAGCGGAACGTTCATCGCCGCCGCGGCCGCGTCCAGGCCTTTCGTCTTCGCCTGCGCCAGCAGATCTTCCGCCTTCTTCTGCGCCAGCTGCAGCGCTTTCTGGTGCTTGAGCTGGGGCTCAATCTGGTCTTTCACTTCGTCCAGCGGCTTCACATGCGCATCCTGCTTGTCGTCAAGCCGGATAATGTGGAAGCCGTCCGTGCTCTTCACCACGTCGCTGATCTGGCCCTTCGTCAGCGAATTCGCGGCCTTCTCGAACTCCGGCGTCATCTGTCCTTTGCCAATCCAGCCCAGCGATCCGCCGACATTCGCGCTGCCGGAATCTTCCGAGTATTTCTTCGCAACATCTTCAAACTTCGCGCCGCTTTTGATCTGCTTCAGCAGATCTTCGGCGCGATGCTGCGCCTCGGCCACTTTCTTATCGTCGACTTTCCCGTCGTCGCCGGTGAGCGGCATCTTGATCCAGATATGGCTTACTTTGATCTGTTCCGGCACCCGGTATTGGTCGCGGTGCTGGTCGTAATAACTCCGCAGATCGTCCTGCGTGACCTTCACGTCCGCTTCTTCTTTGTTCGTATCGATAACGGCGTACTTCACTTTGCGTTTTTCCGGAATCGAATTCGCGTAGCTCGGCTTGTGGCTTTCGTAGTAGGCCTTCAGTTCGGCGTCGGTCGGGTGCAGGCCCTTTTTGATGTCATCCTGCTTCAGCACCGCGTAGTCGAACTTTACTTTCGTGTTCTGCTTCATGAATTCTTCGTGGATCGCCGACTCGCTGACGCTCGCGCTTCCGGTCACCAGCGCCTGTAGCTTCGAAAGCACGATGTCTTTGCCAACGGCGTCTTCAAATTTTGCCGGGGTCAGGTTCGCGCGCGCCAGCGTGTCCTCGTATTCCTGCTGCCCGATAAAATTTCCCCCGGGAAAGAAAGTTGCGGCATAGCGTCCATGTTGCAGGTCATCCCGCACTTCGTCGGGCGTCACGTGCAACCCCATCCTACCCGCCTCGGTAAGCAGGGCCTGCCGTTCGATCAACTGGTCGGCCGCGGGCTGGATCGATTGCGAAACCAGGAACGGCAGGATGCGGTTTGCCATTTCGCCGTAGCGCTGCGCCTGCTGCGCCGCCATCTGACGCGCCGTCTCACGCACATCCTCGGATGTGATCTCATTGCCGTCTACCTGCGCCACCACGCCCTGTTTGGTCCCGCCGAAGTTGTAGCTGGTATTGCTCCCGCTGGGTACCAGGTACCAACACATCGAGATGGTAATCACTATCAGAATCGCGCCCAGGACATACTTTTTGAAAGGGCCGGGGGTCTGCAAAAATCGAATCATGAGATGATCGCTCCGGAAGAGTAACCGCCGAATTACTGATTATAAACCAGCCGGGCTATTGGGCCGCCTACTCCCATTCCAAAGGAATGGCTCAGCGGGATTTTCGAGCTACTCCCATTCCGATGTCATCGTGATCGGCGGCGAAACCAGCGCGAGGGACCCTACGGAGGCGTAAAGCTCGAATGCAGTAGAGAGGGCCTCGCACCCACTGCCGGGCGGGCCGGCCGTCATACCGTGCCTCATCCCGCGACCCGCCGGGTTCACGACACCCGTTCAAAAACTCCGCTATTGAAACGAATTAATAGAAGTGTTATCCATTCTGCGAGAGAATTTCGCCATCCCTCTTGATTCTGAGCAAGCAACCCGTCCCCCAAGGAGCATCATGACCCGCAGCCAGCGTCTGGCGGTAACGGTTTTTCTTCCTATCCTCGCTCTTGCTTCGTCGCTTTTTGCCCAGGAGAAGAGTTCAGCTAAGCCAACCACCCAGACAGCCGCAGAGAACAAAATCGCCCTCCGCGACGGCTGGGCGCTCCAGACTTCCGCCAAAGTCGAGGCCAAAGGCGAAGCCATCTCCACCCCGAAGTTCACCACGCAGGGATGGCACCAGGTCGCCGTACCGACCACGGTCGTCGCGGCGCTGATCAAAGACAAGACCCTCGCCGAACCGTTCTCCGGCATGAACCTGCGCAAGTACGCCGGCATGAATTACCCGATCGGCGCAAATTTCTCCAACATCGCGATGGCCGCCGACAGCCCGTACGCCGTTTCGTGGTGGTATCGCAAGGCCTTCACGCTTCCCGCATCGGACAAAGGAAAGGCGATCTGGCTGAATTTCAAGGGCATCAACTACCGCGCCAACATTTTTCTGAACGGCAAGCAGATCGCCAACGATAGCGACATCGCCGGAGCCTGGCGCACCTATGAACTCAACATTACCGCCGCCGCGAAGCCGGGCGCGGAAAATGTTCTCGCCGTGCAGGCTTTTTCTCCGAGCGAGCATGATCTAGCCATCACCTTCGTCGATTGGAATCCCGCGCCTCCAGACAAGAACATGGGACTATGGCGCGAGGTCTACGTCACAACCAGCGGTCCGGTCGCGCTACGTTATCCGACGGTCGTTTCAAAAGTAAGTTCTCCCGCCAATGACAGCGCGCAGCTTACCGTCACGGCACAAGTGAAGAACGGAACCGGCGAGCCGGTGAAAGGCAAACTCAAAGGCCAGATCGACCACATCGCCTTCGAGCAGGAAGTCGAACTCGGTCCCAATGAAGCCAAAGATGTCACCTTCACGCCCGACAAGTTCCCGCAGCTCATCTTCACCGCCCCACGCCTGTGGTGGCCCAGGCAGATGGGCAAGCCGAATCTCTATCCGCTGAAGATGGAATTGGAAGTCAACGGTGCAGTCAGCGACTCTTCGCACTCCGAATTCGGCATTCGTGAAATTACCAGCGAACTCAACTCCATCGGCGGACGACAGTTCCACATCAACGGCAAGAACATCCTCATCCGAGGCGGCGGATGGACCCCCGACATGATGCTGCGCGAAAATTCACAGCGCCTTCAGGACGAATTCAAGTATGTCGAAGACATGGGCCTGAACACGGTCCGCCTCGAAGGCAAACTCGAAGTGCCGGAGTTCTTCAACATCGCCGACCACAAGGGCATTCTCGTCATGGCGGGATGGTGCTGCTGCGATTTCTGGGAGCGCTGGCCGAAGTGGCAGCCCAAAGATTTTGAAATCGCTAAACAGTCGCTGCGCGACCAGATCTACCGCCTGCGCAGCCATCCGGCGATCGTGATGTGGCTCAACGGCAGCGACAATCCGCCGCCGCCGGACGTCGAGCAAATGTATCTCGATGTCGAAAAAGATTTGCTCTGGCCGAATCCGACCGTTTCATCCGCAACCGGCAAAAAGACCAGCGTCACCGGCGACAGTGGCGTAAAAATGAGCGGGCCATACGAATATGTGGCTCCCAGCTATTGGGAAACAGACACTCCGCAAGGCCAGCCCGGCCGCAAACTCTGCAATCCCGGCGGCTGCGGCGGCGGATACCGCTTCAACACCGAAACCAGCATGGGGCCGGCCGTTCCGCCGATCGAGAGCATCCGCGCCATGGTCGGCAAAGATCACATGTGGCCGATCGACGATGTATGGAACTATCACGCGGGCGGCGGCGAATTCAAAACCATCGGCGTCTTTTCGACCGCGCTCGAAAACCGCTACGGCAAATCCGACAACGCAGAAGACTTCGCCATGAAATCGCAGATGCAGACCTATGAAGGCGTCCGCGCCATGTACGAAGCCTACAGCCGCAACAAATACGAGGCGACCGGCGTCATTCAATGGATGCTCAACAACGCCTGGCCTTCGATGATCTGGCACCTCTACGATTACTACCTGCGCCCCGGCGGCGGATACTTCGGTGCCAAGCGCGCCATGGAAGCCCTGCATCCCATCTATGGCTACGATGACCACTCCATCTGGCTCGTCAGCAGCCAGTACGAAGACGCCAAGGGTTTGAAGCTCACGACTAAAATCTACAACCTCGACGCGACCGAAAAGTTCTCGCAGGAGAATACGGTCGACGCCGGCTCCGACAGCACCGCGAAAATCTTCACATTGCCCGACGTATCTGGACTAACCAATACGTACTTTCTTGTACTGCGTCTGGAAGACTCCACCGGCAAGCAGGTCGGATCGAACTTCTACTGGCTTTCGACCAAACCCGAAACCATCGATTGGGCCAAGTCCACCTGGTGGATGACTCCAACCGCTTCTTACGCAGACTTCACCGCCATCTCGCAAATGCCCAAGGTCAAACTGAAAGTCGCCGATCACACCGAACGCATGGGCGAGGACTCGATCACGCACGTCACGCTTGAAAACCCAAGCAAGAACCTGGCTTTCTTCGTCCGCCTGAAAGTCGACAAAGGCCCCAAGGGAGAAGAAATCCTGCCGGTAATCTGGCAGGACAACTACATCTCCCTGCTGCCGGGTGAAAAGCGCGAGCTCAGTGCGACGTACCGCGCCAGCGAGCTAGGCGCAGCGAAGCCGTCAGTAGAAGTAAGCGGCTGGAACGTGGGAAATTGAGTAATTGAAATCGCGGGTGCCCCATTTCTCGCGCGTTTTGTGCGCGAGAAGTGGGGTTTCCGCGCCAGAGGGATCAAACCCCGATGTCATCCCGAGGACGGCGAAAGCCGTCCGAGGGACCTTACGCATGTCAACAGCCACGACGCCGCATGCGAGATCAGCTGCACGGCAAGCAGCCTAGGCATTCCCATCCACTCCATCAGAACTGCCAACCGACGTAAGGTCTCTCAAGCCGGCTCCGCCGCCTCTCAGGATGACACGTCCTTAAGAGCCATATAGAAACAGCGACCCCGGCTGCCGGTCGAGCGCAGCTCGACCTGAACCCTGCTCCCGAAGACCAACTCCAAAAGTTTTCCACAGGAATTATTTCGAACCTTGTGACATCTGACCTTTACTGTGAATTTCCATTACGCGACACTGGGCGAGTAAGGACCGGATGTGTCGCCACGCTGTCCTAGGAAACACGCGGCCCCCGCAACCTCCCCATGCGAGTGAGGCACAGTGGGACATCTGAACGACCGGGTCAGGATTGGTCACCTTGGATGACCCAAGGCTTGACTCGTTGTGGGAGTGATCACTCCTAAGCTTTTTTATGGAGTCGGAACGTAAGCAAGAAGTCAGGGCCAGCGGAGATTTCGGCAACACAACCGATGCTGCCGCGAAGCGGCGAAAGAATACAGCCCACGGCATAAGCCGTGGCAAAGCCAACCAGATAATCTTTCGCCAGCCACGAAGGGGCGGAAGAAAACACGCTAAGGCCGAAGTGTAGCCACGCCTGCCCGGGGGCAATCCAACGAAATCTGGCGCTGGCCTGTGCTCGGGCCTTCCCACCGACCGCAAACGAAGGCCGTCTCACGCTCGTTAGTCGAATGGCGGATACAGTGCTTTATCCCAACCCGCCTAAGCGTGCTGCGAGAGAGAAAGAATATTTCCGTCCGGATCTTTGAACCACGCGACCTTGTCTCCGGTCGGCGCGGTCCAGATCCCCAAATCATCCTGCTTGAAGAATCCGAACACTTCGAATTTCACGCCCTTGCCTGTTAGTGCCCGGACCATACCCTCAATGTCGTTTACCTGCCAGCCGAGCACCGTGAACTGCTGAGGCGTCACTTCTTTCATCTTCGCCGCCCGGACCATGATGCCATTGGCGTCGAAGACCAGCGCGAAGCCATCGTCTTTCACAAACTTCAGCCCAAGCAGCCCTTCGTAAAATGCCCGCGCCCTATCAGCATCGCTGATCGCAACAAATGCAACGATATTCGTGGAACCGAGCATAGAGTAGGTTACGTTCTTGTCAATCACCCAATCGCAAAATCGCTCAATGACTCAATGGCCTCAGTTGTCGCTGAAATCGATCATCACCGGCGCAGACCGGAACCAGTTTGTCTTGTAGCCCACATAGAGAATGCCGATCGCAAACCAGA
This sequence comes from Candidatus Sulfotelmatobacter sp., assembly GCA_036490405.1. GTDB lineage: Bacteria > Acidobacteriota > Terriglobia > Terriglobales > Acidobacteriaceae > Sulfotelmatobacter. Next base: position 24,609 of record DASXDY010000074.1, read on the forward strand.
TGCCGCCAACCGTCTTGGCGATGATGTTGAGATTGATCCAGATCACCGCGCAGAACAGAAATCCGATCAGCGGGAGAATTGTATCCACCACAATCCGCCTTCGATATCCGGCCTGGGCTCTCAAAGAGAACTGCCAGAAGCAGGCCAGGTTCACGCCCATGAACGCAAGGAAGGCGCCGAAGTTCAACAATTCGCCGGCATGTTCATAGGCGCTGCCGATGTAGTTGAGCGCGATGGCTCCCAAAAACGACACCGCTCCAATGAGCAGAATGTTGTTGGTCGGGGTGCTGGTGCCGGGCTTGAGCTGGCCGAAGAATTTCTTCGGCAGCACGCCGTCGCGGCCCATGCCGAAGAGCAAGCGAGCGGCGCCGAGCGTTCCGGTCAACCCGCTGCCGAACGCGGCCACGATCAGAATGAATCCCATCGAATTGAACAGGAACTTGCCGCCAACCCGCGAGCAAATATCCATGAATGCAGTTTCGAGATTTGGAAACGTATGCCAATCCGGCCACACGCGCGCGCCCAGATACGCCTCGACTGCGCTGCTCACGCCGGCAAAGACGCAGGTTAAGACGACGGCCAGCAGCACATTGCGCTTGGGGTTCTCCACATCCTCGGCCAGTGTGGTGACACCATCGAATCCGATGTAGGTCAGCGCCGCAAACGAAGTCGCTGTAAGAATCTTGTGCGCGTTGAATGTCTGCGGATTATAGATCGGCTGGAGCGAGAACAGCCCAGCCCAGCCTTGCCCTCCATAGAGAAATTTCAGCGCCAGCACGATGAACGCAACCACCACCACCGACATGATTGCCAGCAGCACTTTATTCGCCCGCGCCGACGCCTTCACTCCAATCAGATTAAGCGCGGTCATGATCCCGGCGATGAGCAGCGCCCAGATGACAAATGGCACCTGCTGAACGTAACGCTCGTGCAGCGCCGTGGAAATCCACACGGTGTTGATGAGCGGCTGCAAGAGATAGTCGAGAATCATCGCCCATCCGGCGAGAAATCCCAGATGCGGATTCAATCCCTTGCCGACATAGGTGTATGCCGAACCCGCCGTTGGATAAAGGGTTCCCATTCGTCCATAGCTGACCGCGGTAATCATCATGGCGAACAGCGCAATCAGAATGATGGTGACGAAGTGCCCGTCGGAAAGTTTCTGCGCCACGCCGTACAGCGGCACCGGGGCGATGGGCTGAATCAGAACGATGCCATAAAAAATCAGGTCCCAGAGAGTGAGCGTGCGGCGCAGGCGCGGCACGCCGGAGGTGGAGGCCGAGGCGTTTTCCATGAGTCCGGCTATTGGATTATGTCGGACCTGAAAATGTCAATATTAAAACGATTCTATAGCTCACAACAGTTGAACAATTAAAAGCCGAGGCGGCAATCGACATGCCTATGGAAGCCTGGCGAATTCAGCCTTGGCCTGCTTCAGGATGGGAATGTCGGGGTCGGCATCCTTCCAGCGCGCGAAGAACGCCTGATACGCTGCCTTCGCCTTGGAGTCGCCACTCATGGCCAGCCCGCGCGCCACACCGAGCAGCGCCACCGACGCCAGCGGATTATTCTGCACGACGGTGCGGGCATCGACCACTCTCTGATATTCCCGCGCAGCGTCCGCTCCGCGGTGCGCGGCCAGCAGCGCCTCGCCACGAACGATGACTGGATAGAGCAAAGCTCCTGCCTGGGTTTGAGGTTGCGCCTGGCCAATTTCGAATGGCGCTGCAATCTCGATCGCATGAATGGCTTCGTCAGGTCGGGCCGGCAGCAACGCCGAAGCACGCACGATAGGGACCCAATACTCGTTCACCATTGTGTCCGAGGGATATTGCTTCACCAGTTCGTCGGCAAGCTTCTGCGATGCGGCGAAATCTCCGGCGCGCGCCAGCGCGACTGCCGCAAGAAGCTTCGTATCGTGGGTTGAGGCCAGAGCGAGCGCAGCCTCGGCTTCACGGCGCGCCTGCTGGCTGTTGCCGAAGTCCGCTTCCCGCAACGCGGAATTCAGCCGCAACAGGGCCGCCGCTTCTTTGCGGTCTTCGTGAAGCGCAAAATCAATTGCCTTCTGTGAAAGTTCCCGCGCATTCGACAGCCTGCCATAGTAGCCTTCAGTATCTGACACCGTCGAATCCATGGTATCGAGGGCCGACGGGATCTGCGGCGCCATCGCGACCATCTCTGCCATCGTCTTTTCGTCATTTTCCAGAAATGCCAGCGCGTAACGCCCGCGCAGGGAATCGGAGCCCGCCATCTGTTTGGCGAACGCTTCGTCAAACAATGACTTGGCCGTATCGAGTTTCCCACTGAATGTGTAATCCTCGGCCATGTTCGGGAGCGCAATTTTGTTCGTAGGATCGGCCCTGGTGGCCTCCCCGGTAGATCGGGCCGCTTCATCAAAGCGGCCATAGGCCATTTCGATAATTCCCTTGCTGACCCACGGACGACTTTCAGTCGGATAAGCCTGCGCGTAGACATCGAAAAGCTGCCTTGCTCTGTCCAGATCGCCGAGAACGAACATGTAGTAATCGCCCTCGATCCGAAAACGCTCGCGGTCGCTCACATGGTCGCGCAGCTCGAATGCCTTGGCGAAAGCATCGTTCGACAAGCCATTTTCAGACATGTTCGAGTACACGATGCCAATGCTGACCCAGGCGCTGGCAAACTTGGGGTCCAGACTCAGCGCACGCTGGTAATAAGCCAGTGCACTCGGTTCATCGACTCCGTTCAGTTTTTCACCCTGGGTATAAGCCTTCAACGCGTCCAAAGAAGGCGTCGTCACCTGCTCGAGCGGCTTGTCGTATTTGCGAATCGTGACCAGCGACTCACCGAGCTTTTCACGAAGGTCGGTGGCCAGCTTGCCGAGCCCTCCGAGAACGTGGTCCTTATCGGTTACCTCGTCTTGCGTCGTCGCAATCAGGTCGCCGGTGGAGCAGTTCACCACATTCAACACAAGGTTGTAGTGAGTTCCTACCTGGCCGATCGAGCCGCTGAGCATTGCCGTGCTCGCGGACCGCTGGCAAACCTCGCGAGCCACGTCTTTCGTGAGCAGTTGCCCCGACGGCTTGCCCATCAGCTTCAGCGTCTCGGAAACTTTCTCGTCCGAAAGAATATTGAGAAAAGGAGACTGTGCCAGATCCGCGGCCACGGCCTGCTTGAGCGTGTCGTCGAACGCGGCATCGCCGGTGCGGTTTTCGAAATCCGCGAGGACCACGGTGTCTTTGTCGGTGAGCTTGCGGGACGACATGTGCGAGCGGTAGTAAAGCCCGCCGGCAAGTGCGATCACCGCAACGGCCGCAACAGAAATCCACTTCCACCGGCTAGTCCCTGTCATTGCCGCCGCTTCGCCCGATATTGCCGCGGACGGACGCATAGCAGAAGCCGGATTCGGCGAAGTCAGCGCGGATGGCGGCGCCACCGAGGCATGAGACCCGGAGGAACTTTCGGATGAAGATTGACGCCGGCCCGTCTCCAGGTCGCGCTTCAGTCGTTGCAGCTCGACACGCATGTCGCGCGCTGTCTGGTAGCGCATGTCGCGATCTTTTTCCAGAGCGCGGTTGATGATGTCTTCGAGCTTTGCCGGGAGGTTCGTGGTGTAGCGGTTCGCCGGAATCGGATCGTGCTCAAGAATCGCGCTGGAAATCACCGCCGATGTTTCACCCTGAAACGGCAGTTGCGCCGTGCTCATTTCATAGAGCACCACGCCGAACGAGAACAGATCGGTGCGGGCATCAAGCTCCTTCGCGCGCGTCTGCTCGGGAGACATATAGGCCACGGTGCCGATCGTGCTGCCCGGCCGCGTAAGGTGCGCCCCGCCGGTGCTCGCCGCGGTCTCGCCATCCAGCTTACGATCGCTTTCCACTTTGGCCAGGCCGAAGTCGAGAATCTTGGCGTGCTTTGCGGACGTAACAAAAATGTTTGCCGGCTTGATATCGCGATGAACAATGTTCTTGGAGTGAGCAGCTTCGAGTCCTTCAGCGATTTCAATGGCGAGCGCAAGCAGCGCATCGATATCGAGACCACGGCCCGCGATCATGTGCTTCAGGGTTGAGCCCTCGAGATACTCCATGGCGATGAAGAGCTGGTCGCCGCTCTTGCCGATTTCATAAATTGTGCAGATGTTGGGATGGTTCAAGGCAGATGCTGCGCGGGCCTCGCGGCGGAAACGCTCGAGCGCTTGTGGATCCTGTGCCAGATCGTCAGGAAGAAATTTCAGAGCGACGAAGCGTCCCAGCTCCGTGTCCTCCGCCTTGTAGACAACTCCCATCCCGCCCCCGCCGAGTTTCTCGAGGATTCGGTAGTGGGAGACCGTCTGGCCGATCATTGCGCAGAAATGTTACGTCGCCAACGCTCCTAAGTCAATGAAAGTATTGCCAAAAGCTAATCATGTGCACCGGCTCGACTACTTGGAGCCGTAGTCGAACCAGTATCCCCGCTGCTCGTTTCCCGACATGTGGCGCGTGTTGTATTCGAGCAAATACCTCAGGTGCTCATCGTCGAGTGGGAACGACTTCTTCGGCGTATACGGATACTCCCCCATGCTGAGGAACGGCAGCGGCGCGACGAAGTTGCCGTCGGCGGCGTAGAAGTCCATATCTTTTTCGTAGCCGTTGGCGGCGAAGAAATAATCGCGCACCCATCCCTGCGGCAGCGCGGGCAGCTTCGAGGGATCGAAATCGAGGCGTACTTCGTCTCCCGAGCCGAAGACCGCGAGCTTGTCATCGGTCGAGGTCAGCAGCGGCAATACATCGCCGTAGCGCGTGTACGTTCCCAGCGGGCGCGTGTAGGGCCCGGTAGCGCTGGCTTTTTCGTAGACGTATTTCACATTGCCCGGCGGCAGGCCTTCGATTTTGTACGGGTAGCCGTGGAAGTCGAGATCGGCGTGCAGGAGGGGAACTGGTGTAAGCCGATAGTCTCGCGCTTCACTGCCAGGGAAGAAAACTTGCGCCGGTCCCTTACCTGCTTTGTCATTCCGAGCGAGCGCGCTTTTTGCGCTCGCCGAGGAACCTGCTGTTTGCCGCCCGCTTCCCTGCTCCGTGCGATCCACCAGAATGCTGTCCCAATAGACTTGCAGATTCGTGGTGATGCGAATCTTCTGCGTGCCGCGCGGAAGCTTGCCCGAGAGATCGGCGGTCATGGTGCGCGGGCCGCCGGCAGGGAATCCCATGTCGTCCATCACGCGCTTCCATCTGCCATCTGCGGTTAGCGCTTCGACGTAAGGAGCGATCGGCTCCAGCTTCGCCTGCGCCGCGGCGTACATGCTGTTGGCGGTGAAGTATTCGATCTCACCGTGCATCAGCAGCCACAGCGCGCCGCCGTCGTAAGGTTTGCCGAGATCGAGCGTGAGACTGTGAATATTCGCGAATCCCTGGAACTGTGTCATCTCGAAATCGCCGACGAATTTGTGCGCGAGCAGATCGGGTAACAAGTTGTGGCCGTGTTCGTCCCAGGCGCCGGCGACGGGCTTCGCGTCGCGGCTTACGACAACCTTAAACGGAGGATACGGCGGATTCGACGCGAAGTATTCGTTCGGATAGACATCGACGCCAGCCGGATGATCGACTGCGAGCAGCCGCACCTGGTCAAGATAGACAGCTTCTTCGAGCGGTTCCATGAAGCGGAAGCTCAAAACCGTCGTTGGTCGCTGGTCGTTAGCCGTTGGCTGGTCGTTGGTCGTTGGCTGGTCGTTGGTCGTTGGCTGGCCTTTGGTCGTCGGGCGTCGGCCGCCGGTCGTCCTCATGGCGTTGTCATCCTGAGCCGCGGCTTTTTGCGGCGAAGGATCTGTGCAACTCGCCGCGGAGTGCATAGATCCTTCGCTTCGCTCAGGATGACAAGACGTTTGTTTCTCATGCACCAACCCCGTCGGAATCTTGATCCACTCCACCGGCCGCGGAATGTCGCGTTGGTCCGGGCCGATCCAGTGGCCGACGACGCCTGCTCCGAGCATATCGGCGACGAACTCGTAGCGCTCGCCGTTCCACACGAACAGCGTCGGGCACGAACTGCCGCGGCGGTCGATTTCGAGAATGTCCTGCTGCTTGTCGCCGGGGATATTGATTTCGTCCTGCAGGACGCCGGTCGGCCAGAGCATGCGCACGATGTCGGCGTCTTTCGATTCGCCGAGGCCGACGGTGAGATACGGCGAGTTCTGGCCGAGGTATCCGTTCGAGCCGTAGATTTCAAATTTCTGCCGATTGCCGCCGGAGAAGACTTCGACCTTCGTCCCGATGGCCGACTTATTGTCAGCGAGTCCCTTGAGCGCGAGGCGCAGCCAGTGGTTCTTGTTGCCGCCTTCGTTCTTCAGCAAGACAGCGGGGCCGTGGTTCTGCGTGATGAGCAGATCAACCGCGCCGTCGTTGTCGTAGTCGCCGGTAATGATGGCGCGCGGCGCTTCGAGATGAATCCTGTCGAGTCCGACGTCGGCGGTGACGTCTTTAAATCCGTCAGGTCCGAGATTGCGGAAGAGCTTGATTTCGCCTTTACCGTCTTTGGTCTCGCCGACCGCGACGAGATCGACCCAGCCGTCGTTGTCATAGTCGAAGGCGGCGACGCCGAAGGCATGGGCCCAATTGGTTTCGGGAAGCTGGACCTGCTCGAAGGACTTGCCGTGGTTGTTACGCCAGAGGGTGAGTGCGGGAACACCAGAATGCGTGAAAGCCAAATCCACCCAGCCATCGTGGTCGAAGTCCAGAACAGCAACCCCGACGGATGGATTCGCGGGAATGGGATGGATAAAATCCTGGCGCACGAATTGTCCTTCTCGTGGATTGGCGAAAAGAGTCGTCGAACTAGGCGAGCCTATGCCCATCCCGCTGGCGGCCTCAACGACATCAACCGCCCGGTCATTGTTATAGTCTGTGCCAACAGCACCGTAACCGCCGGCGACCCCGGCGTCTAATCCGGTTTCACGCGTAACTTTCGTGAATGTCCCATCGCCGTTGTTGCGCCACATCTCATTGGTCTTGCCCGTGAAACTACATAAGGTGGGCGAGCATGTTGTGAACAAGTCCAAGTCACCATCGTGGTCATAATCGATGAAGGTCAGCCCGCTGGCTTCTTTAGCGGACGAGCCACCAACCAGATCGTTGATACTCGTTGCCGAAAGCTTCGCACTGTCGGTTGCGTTCTTGAAGGTGCCGTTCTTTTCGTTATGAAAAAGCGTCGCATGTGCATTTATCGCGACCGCAATGTCAGCGAACCCGTCGTTGTCGTAATCTCCAACCGTGCAACCAGTTCCCCGCATCGTCGGATCGAATTGGGCTTGCTTGGTCACATCTTCGAACTTTCCATTTCCCAAGTTGTGATAAAGAGACATCCCTCCTTGCGAGGCGTTATCAGGAAGGAAAAGGTCGATCTTTCCGTCGTTGTCATAGTCGATGAAGCATGCGCCAACTGGTTCAGCGTTTGCGGACGGAGTGGCTGGCGTTGAAATCAGCCCAGCGTCCTTCGTCACGTCCACGAACTGCACCTTGATCTGCGCCGGGGGCTTCAACTGCGACTGCGGAGACTCCACCGCGCGCGAGTACTGTCCCTGCTCGCCGTAGGCGAGGCTCATGGGAGCGCCGAGTTTGTCCTGCGTGATGTGCTGGAATGTCTTCAGATGCTCGCGGGCTTGTTCGGTGTCACCGGATTGCTGGTAGGCGCGCGACAATCCGAATTCGGCCGAGGCGTGCAGCGGATTGATTTTCAGCGCGTGCTGAAAGGCTTCGATCGCCTGCGGAAATTGTTTGGCCTGCGCATGGGCCGTGCCGAGGAAATACCAGGTGTCGGCGTCGTTGGAGTCGATCTCGGTGACATGTTTAAAGGCGTCGATGGAGTTGGGTGCGTCTCCGGAATTCTTGGCGAGCAGGCCGAGGCTGTACCACGCGTTGGGATTCTTGGGGTCCTGCTTGAGCGCGTCTTCGAGAGCTTTTTTCGCTTCGTCCACCTTTTGCATGTTCAGGTAGGCGACACCTTCGTTCAGCCGCGCGATCGCGAACTTCGGATCGGCTTCGAGCGCCTGCTGGAATTCCTTTAATCCCTTTTCGAAGAGCTGCTGGTTCATGTAGGCCACGCCGAGATTGTTGTGGCGCGCGGCCTCGATGGGATTGGGTTGCGCGGCTGTGAGTTCGAAGATCGCCAGCAGGGCGGCAACAATAGCGGCTGAAATCTTGAGATTCATACCGATAAAGATTTAACCACAGAGGACACAGAGGATCACAGAGAAACGCTGATTGACGATTTAGTGGATCGGCGGAATTCGCCACGCTCCGCATTCCCGCTCCAGCGCGGCTGCCACCGCGAGCACCTGCTCTTCTTCCCATGGGCGGCCGACGATCTGTACGCCGATCGGCAGGCCTTCGGAGGTGTGACTCACCGGGACGACCGCTGCGGGATTACCGAGCAGGTTGAACCATTCGGCGTAGCTCCAGGCGTCGAGGTAGTGAACGGATTTTCCGTCAATCATCCAACTGCGTTCGCGATGGCGGAAGGCTGGGACCGCTGCCGCGGGACAAAGCAGGATTGGGTACTTCTGCATCTGCGCGAGGAATTTTGCGCGGAGCGTGTCGCGGCTGATCCAGGCGTTGAGCAGGCGGCTGCTCGTTAATTCTGGTTCAGCAGCGGACCAGTCGACGAATTGAGCCAGCATTGCGTTCGCCGCGAGTTTGTCTTTGTCGAACATGGCGGAGATCAGCGTGCCGCCGATTTTAACGAAAAATATTTTCCAGAGCTGGCGGGCTTCTTCGAGGCCATCGGGGCGGAATGGCTCGACTTCGAATCCAGCTTTGAGTAAGGCTCTTGCAGCAGTTTGAATCGCAGCGCGAGTTTCCGGCGTGACTGGAGTGCGTCCGTCGTCTTCGAAATATCCGACGCGGAGTTTTCTGACTTCGTCTTCATTCGGCCAGCGTACGGGCACCGGAGCGGCGCAGGAGTCGCCATCGTCGGGGCCTTGCATGACTTCGAAAAGAACTTTCAGGTCGGCGACGATGCGTGCCATGGGGCCGACGACTCCGATCAGCGCGAACGGGCCGCCGGAGGGAGGAAAATGGCCAGTGCAAGGAATGCGGCCGGGGGTTGGCTTCAGTCCGCAGATGCCGCTGAAATGTGCAGGCACCCGGATCGACCCGCCGCCGTCGCTGCCAACGCCGCCCGCGGACATGCCCGACGCGATCGCTGTCGCTTCGCCGCCGCTGGATCCGCCCGGAGTGCGTTCGAGATCCCAGGGGCTGTTCGTACGGCCGTGCAGCAGGTTGTCAGTCTCCCATGCCATGAGCATCTCGGGCGTGTTGGTGACGCCGAGGATGATGGCGCCGGCGGCTTTCAGTCGGGCGACGAGAGGAGCATCTGTTTCCGCGATTGTGCCGGCGCGGAGGCGCGTTCCGGTTTCGCAGCGAAATTCTGCGACGTCGATCGAACTCTTGATGCTGATGGGAACACCGTGCAATGGACCGAGCGGCTTGCCGTGCGAAACCAAGGCATCAGCAGCTTTTGCCTCTTCACGGGCGCGCTCGGAATCAAAGTGTACATACGCATTGAGGATTGGATTGAGCCGGTCGATTTTGGCGAGATGTGCTTCGACCAACTCGACCGCGGAAAGCTCACGCGCGTGAATTTGAGCCGCCATTTCGCCCGCGGACAGGAAGGTTAGATCGGTCATCGCTTGTATTGAGCCGACGAGACCTCAAATTCTGCCGATTCTCCCTCGCCAATACTTATTTCGTCCGGCAGAATTATCTCAAGGCCCCCGGGCAACTTGGTCGCCCTGCAGAACAAAGTTCGGCCGTCGGCCATTTTTACGCTGGCGTTCGGATGACTAAGAAAGTTTTCTTCACTCGTCACAATCATTCGTCGCAAGGCGAACTGGCCGTGGACACAATCAATTTTTCCCCAAAGTACCCGCCCGCTCCACTTCTGCGTATAGAGGCCCCAAGCAGTTCCAGCAGCAAAGAAGCTTGAAAACGTCTCAGAGTTGATGCGCGGCTGAAACGTTGCCGTCTTCGTCACCTCCGAATATCGGAAGCCCGAAAGCGCTAGCAGTACGGAATAGCTGGCCAGTGCGCGCGAATAATGATGTCCCCACTCGATCTGGTCCCAGGGATTGCGGCGCACAGCGTCGTAGCGGTCGCTGATTCCCTTCGCGATTGAGAGGCCTTCGTCGATCATGCCGCGATAAATCAGATGCGCCGCGACCTGATATTCGATGCCCGTCCAGACTTCGTCGGAGTATACGAATGGCAGCGCAGGACGTCCGCCCTTGGGCCATGAGCAGAGCACGAGTCCTTTCTCGTCATTGAGCGCGTAGATGCGCTGCGGGTTGGGATACGTCCAGAAATCGCTTTTGAAATTGTGCCGGTAGATGGAATGCAGCGCCGATTGCACGCGCTCGGGATTTAGTCCGAGATCGAGGCCGAGCACGTCCGCGAACCACTGGCCGAGCATCTGGTCGGACAAGCAGCCCGGGCCAAACTGATATTTGAGCTGACCATCGCGCACTACGCGCTCTTTCCAGTTCTTGTCGTCGTAAGGATCCATGGGCAGGATATCCGCGACCGGCGTGGTTTTCTGAAAGTAATACTCGCCGTTCCAGAGTTGCTCGATGTTCTTTGCGCCCTTTTCGCGGACTGCGCGATAGCTCGCAGCCGCCGCGATATCGTCTACCGCGAGCGCCATGAGTTCGCCGGCTGTCAGCGCGCCGAGATAGAGCGTGGTCATCATCGGATTGCCGCCGAAAAACTCGATGTCGTAGGTGTTGTGCTGTTCGCCTTCCATCACGCCGTCGCGGTCGGCGTCCCAGAATTTCCACGCGAATTCGAGGGCGAGCTTCGCGTTGGGCCACAGTTTTTTCAGAAATTCATCGTCGCCGGAGATCTGCCACTCGCGGTAGAGCTTGAGAATGCATCCCATCTGTCCGTCGGCGGCGGGACGAAAATCCCATTGCTTGATGTCGAGCGGCACCATCGAGCGGAAGGCCATGCTGTCGTCGGGGCGCATTTCGTGCAGGAAGTCAGTCTCGCGCATGGAGCGCTCGAGTTCCGGAAAAAGAAACGCGAGCGCCTGCTCGTAATTCCAGACGTGCGAGCAGTTCATCCATCCATTGTGCTGATCGTCGCCGCAGCCTTCGAAGGCGAAGAACTGTTTGCCTTCGAGTAGCATGCAGGTATTGGTGCGCAGGATCGAAGCCTGGCTGGTGACCGCTTCGATCACATACGAGGGTAGCGTGCTGGCTAACATCGTATCGGCAAACAGGCGCGACTTCTTTTCCAGTTCGGGCAGCCGCTTCATCGTGTGCGCGGCCGCTTCCCATGCGGTGGAAAAGCGAGTGCCGTAATAGTTGTGGAGAATTTTGCCTTTCAGTTTGTCGTCGTCGTCGTGCCAGTAATTTTCGCGAAAGGGAAAGCTCCAGGCGAGAACAAACGTGATGGTCGTCGATTCACCGGGAGCAAGATGGACACGCGGCGCGAGCGTGCAATAGTCGGACTTTCCATCTGGCGAAATCGCGGACGGATGCGAATCGCGCACGCGGCCATCGGCTGAGAATTCGTCGTACCAGCGCTGGTAGAAATCCCACCATGCGCCGCTCTCCCAACTGGTGCAGGCGGTGAAGTCGGGCGCGTCGGTGAGCAGCGCCATGGAACCGGAACGAGGATCTCCGTGCGAATATTTTTCTGATGTGAGGTGAAGGCCCGTTGCGCCATTTTCCTTCACTAACGTGTTCAGATTTTTTCCGAAGCCGGGATGGTCTGTGCCGTCGAGATACGCCTTGCCGTCATATCCGACCGGATTGAGCAACGAGAATGCGAGCGCGATGTCGACCGGCTTTGCCGAATGATTCCCGATCGTGTATTTCAGAACCGCGACGGGCAGGCTGGAGTCGTCGACGTTGAGCGGGATGAAAGGGTTGAAGGCATCGAGAGACACTGCGACGGGTAGCGAGGCATCTTCGAAATCCACGTGCGCGAAAGGATAAGTCGCCGAGAAGTGCGCTGCGCGAAAATGCGGCAGGCCCTGTCCAGAGTGGCGCGCGAAACCTTCCCATCCGCGAAATGGCGGCTGCGGCGCGGCTTCGACGACACGAACCGTCGATTCAGCGCCCTCCGGCTTCAACCACAGGGCGGCGAAACTGTAGGGCAGGATTCGGCGCTTGGCGGGACGGTTGAAGATTTCCCAATCGCGTAGCTCGCCGCGGCCACCGAGCGAGACCGTGCCCGTTCCAATTCCGCCGAGGGGAAATGCAATCTCGCTGCAATTGGTAAAGACTCGCGGAGCGGCCTTGGCGGCGTGCAGTTCTTCGCGAGAAAACGGAATCGTCGAACCGGACTGCGACTGAAAAGTTCCTTTACTGGTTGTCGCGGCTGACGCCGGGCTGCCTTTGAGAGCTGCCGCGGCGACGGCCGCGGCGGACGTCGAAGCCAGAAACTGCCTGCGATTCACCGAGAATTTCTTTTTCATTCCTTGGCCCGATATTCGAAGTAAAGCGGCCATCGTCTCATGGATGGCGGCGCCTTGTCATGGCGTGATCGAGAGACTTTTTTTCTTGTGAAGTGAGCGACCGGGCCTGTCCTTTGGGAAGGGTTCCCAGCGCGAGCGGGCCGATTGCAATTCGGATCAGCCGCAATACTTCAACGTCAAGCGCTCCGAACATGCGGCGGATGTGGCGGTTCTTGCCTTCGTCGAGTGTGATTTCGAGCCAGCAGTTTTTCTCTCCTGCGCGGAGAACGGTGGCGCGTTTGGCTTTAAGGATTTCGGCTGCTTCGATCCTGATGCCACGCATCAGAGTTTGGGTGAAATCGTCGTCGGCGACTCGCGCTATCTGGACGTGATACGTCTTGTCGAGGTGGGTTTCAGGATCGGTGATGCGCGCGCCCCATTCGGAGTCATTCGTCAGCAGGAGCAGGCCTTCGCTGGCTTTGTCGAGGCGGCCGACTGGCGCGAGCCACGGCAGGGACTCGCGGTTCTTCAGAATCGAATAAATGGTCTCGCGTCCTTTTTCGTCGGAGGCGGTGGTAATCAGGCCTCGGGGCTTGTTCATCATGAGGTAAGCCTTTTCGGATAGTTCGATCGGCTTGCCGTCGACTTCAATTTTGTCGCGGGTGAGATGGACTGGGGTTTCGGCATTGCGGCGGATTTTGCCGTTCAGGGAGACTCGGCCTTCGCGAATTATTTCTTCCGCATGCGAACGCGAGCAGTAGCCGAGCTTGGAGAGCGCGCGGGCCAGGCCGATTTTGCGGGTGTCGCGTTGGGGCACGCGGATTATGCTACACCGAAGAAACAACGCCGCTGTGCGGCTGGACAGCCGGGGGCGGCTGTCCCCACATAGTTCTCTTTGGGCCGCTGTCTCACCTCAGCGCCTCGCGCTTGATACCATAGCGGCGAAGGAGTTCCTTATGGCACACGATCATCCGCCCCGTTTTCTTAAGATTGTTGACGATGCGCGCGCGCGCATTCGCGAAACGAATGTGGACGAAGTAAAGTCGCGAATGGATCGCGGCGATAAATTTATGCTGGTCGATGTACGCGAGGAGAGTGAATTTGCGAAAGACCATCTGCCAGGCGCAGTTCACTTGGGCAAGGGCGTGATCGAGCGCGATATCGAAGCGCGGGCGCCCGGACTCAGCACCGAAATGATCCTTTACTGCGGCGGCGGATTCCGCTCAGCGCTGGCTGCCGACAATTTGCAGAAGATGGGTTACACCAACGTCATTTCGATGGATGGAGGCATTCGCGGCTGGCGCGAGAAGGGATATCCGCTGGTGAAGAGCTGACGAAACTGACGGCGGCAGATGCGGTCCCGGCAAACAGCGGGTTCCTCGTCGCTTCGCTCCTCGAAATGACAATGCTTAAGCTGCCGATCGAAGCGCCCGTCACCCCTCCTCGAGTTATGGTAAGCTGCGGCACGCTTCTTCTATGAATGCTCGCATCTTCTATTGGTCGCTGACCTCGGCGCTGGCCGGATTTCTTTTCGGCTTCGATACCGTCGTGATTTCCGGCGCGGAAAAAACCATCCAGGCAATGTGGTCGCTGAGCCCGGGCCTGCACGGGTTCGCGATGGCTTCAGCGCTGTATGGAACCATCGTCGGATCGCTGATCGGCGGCTGGCCTGCTGACCACTTCGGACGCAAGGCCACGCTGCTGTGGATCGGCGTACTTTATTTTGCAGGCGCGGTCGGTTCGGGACTGGCCAGCAATGTTGAGACATTCATTGCGGCGCGCGTTATCGGCGGGTTGGGCATCGGCATTTCGACGGTGGTCGCGCCCATGTACATCTCGGAAATCGCTCCTCCCAAGCAACGCGGACGGCTGGCCGGGATGTTCCAGTTCAACATTGTGTTTGGAATCGTGGTCGCGTTCGCCTCGAATTATCTGCTGGCCGGCGTTGGAGAGAATGCGTGGCGATGGATGCTCGGGGTAGCCGCGTTTCCATCCGTGCTCTACGCCCTGATGTGCTTCGGCCTGCCCGAGAGCCCACGCTGGCTGATCAGCAAGAAGGGCGACCGCGAGACGGCGCTGAAGGTTTTGCATCGGGCGGAGCCGGACGCGTCGGACAAGCAGATCGCCGACGAAGCGGATGCGATCGCCGCGGCCTCTTCGGAGAAGGCGTCTTCCGGCGATTTCTGGACTGCGCGATTGCGCACGCCCATCCTGCTTGCATTCCTGATTGCTTTTTTTAATCAGCTATCCGGAATCAACGCGATCCTGTACTTTGCCCCGCGGATTTTCGAATTGACCGGACTGGGCACAAAGGCTTCGCTTCTGCAGTCAATCGGAATTGGAATCACCAACCTGGTTTTTACGTTCGTCGGCCTTTGGCTGATCGACCGGCTGGGGCGGCGCACTCTTCTTTACATTGGGTCATTCGGATATATCGCATCGCTTGGCCTCGTGGCCTGGGCGTTTTTTACACAACATTATGCGATTGTTCCGGCGTGCATCTTTGCATTTATCGCCGCACATGCGATCGGACAGGGCGCGGTGATCTGGGTGTTTATTTCAGAAATCTTTCCGAACCGCCATCGCGCGGAAGGACAGACGCTGGGCAGTTCGACACACTGGATCTTCGCCGCCCTGCTCACTACATTCTTTCCGAAGATGGTCGCTGCGTTCCCTCCCGGTTATATCTTCCTGTTCTTTACCTGCATGATGGTTCTGCAATTGATCTGGGTGAAGACGATGGTGCCGGAAACGAAGGGCGTACCGCTGGAGCAGATCCAGCAGCAGTTGGGGATCAGTTAAGAGCCGATCAGCCCGATCCGGAAGGATCCGTTTTGTGGCTTTTCTTCACACCGTTTCAGCTGGGACAGGCCGAACCGCGATCTCAATCTTCTGCTGTCCTAGCGAGGGATGTAGAGCTTTAAGGGTTACTTTCCCAGCCTGATCTCGGGCGCGAATCCAGACCGCGCCTGTCCCTCCGATCAGCGAGAATGGGTTATCTCCAATCAGCCTGGCCGGGCCTTCCAATTCAAACTTGACGGCATCGTTGGCAAAGGGTTGGATGTTGCCGAATTCATCGGTGACCCGCAGAACCACTCGCGTTGAGTCTGCTCCGTCGGCGTATAGCTCGGAGTCATCCGGCAAAAGGATGAACTTCGTGTCGACGCCTTTGCCTGACATCACCTTCGTGGTCACCAGCTTGTTCTGGATGTAGCCTTCGATCTTCAGATCGCCCCAGCGATGGAAGAGTTCGCCGAGTTCCACGATGAACGGCGCGTACTTGAGATGCGCGAACTGCTTGCGGTCAGGGTCGACGTCGGCGACCAGTTCGTTGTCGATGTAGAACTTCAGGTGGTCGCAGTTGGAGCAGACCATGGCTTTGGAGAATCCAACGGAGGCATCGCCGCGCGCCCAGTGAAAGGCGGGCTCGAGGACAATTTCTTCCGCGGGATCGCATTGTGATTTGTAAAATCCCGCGGCGGGCTTGGGTTCGCGGAAGATGTCGGTGACGCCGTGGTAGCAGATGCGGTCTCCCGAACCGAAATTGCCGTGGGTGTTGTAATCGAAGGCGCACCAGCCGATGCCTCCGGCGTATTGCGGGTTGGAAGCTAACTGGTCGTGAATGCGGGCGTGGCGGATGGTGTGCTCGGTGAGGCGCTCGACCTGGTCGATCGTTTTCGTCGGATAGGTGTGTCCGACGAATTCGGTATTCAGATAGCGCGGGTGGTTCGGCGGCTTCAACGGCCATCCGAAGTCGTTCATGGTGAAAACGTCTTCGAGGAATTCGGATTCCTGGAAGTAACGGATGCCACCGGTCTGGCGCGTGGGGTCGAGCTGATGCGCGAGCGCGTTGGTGCGGGTGTAGAAATCGTGGTCGTCGTTGGATTCGTTGATGCGCACTCCCCAGAGAATGATCGAGGGATGGTTCCAGTCGCGGCGGACCATGCGGCGGACGTTGTCGACCGAGATGTCCTTCCATGCGGCGTCGCCGATGTGCTGCCATCCGGGAATTTCTTCGAGGACAAGCAGACCGATTTCGTCGCAAGCATCGAGGAAGTGGCGCGACTGCGGGTAGTGCGAGGTGCGCACGATGTTGCACTTCAGGCTGTTGCGCAGAATGATCGCGTCACGGCGCTGGGCGCGTCCGGGCATGGCCTGGCCGACCCAGGGGAAAGTCTGGTGGCGGTCGAGTCCGCGCAGCTTGATGACTTTGCCGTTTAGTTCGAAGCCGTGATCGGTGAATTGGGCTTCGCGGAAGCCGAAGTGGCGGGAGTCTTCGTCGACGAGCTGCGTGCCGCGACGGAGGCGGACGCGGGCGGTGTAGAGACTTCGATTGCTGAGATCCCAGAGCTTGATTCCGCTGAGATTGGCGAGAGGAACTTCATGCGCGAGCGGTTCGGACGCCGCGCCCGACGCGGGTACTGGCTGCGATGCTTTGGCGATTACCCGGTCGCCCTCGAGCAATTCGACATCCAGCGTGTGGGCGTCTTTCGAGGCTTCGAGATGTTGGACGAAGCAGACGACAGTTGCTTCGGGAGCAGATAAGACATTCTTCGTCCGGACTGAGATGTTTTCAATGAATGTTTCCGGGACAACGCGCAGCGAAACTTCGCGATAAATGCCGCCGAAAGTGAGGTAGTCGATTTCGTATCCGAAGGGAGGGATGTCGGGGCGCTCGCGGGAGTCTACGTCGACGGCGAGGATGTTTTCTCCCTCGAAGTCTATGTGCGGCGTGAGGTCGAAGGAGAAGGGAGTGTATCCGCCTTTGTATTCGCCGAGGCGCTGGCCGTTAATCCAGACGGTAGAGGCGGTCATGACGCCTTCGAAGTCGACGAAGATGCGCTTGCCGCGGGCTTCGGGCGGAAGCTTGAAGCGGCGGCGGTAGAGCGAGACGAACTCGTAGGTCTTTTCGTCGAAGCCGTGCCACGGTAGCGGGACGTTGGTGTGCGGGATGGTGATCTGGTCGAATTTGGAGTCGTCGAAATCTTTGCCATGCCCGCCTTCGACCACCGTGCGGCTGTAACGCCAGTTGCGGTTCATCGGGAGGATGAGGCGTCCGGAGGTGGGTGCATTTGACTGCGCGAGGGCGTAGGGGGCGATGGCGGCTGTGGCGAGAAGGGTTCCGGTTTCTTTGATGAATTCGCGACGATCCATTTTTGTGACCTTTCTTTATTAGCTAAACAGCCAGGGGCTGAAGCCCCAGATCAAGACAGCCCTCACGCGCCCTGAAGGGCCGCTCTTCCACGGCAGGGGCGGCGTTCGTCGTAGTGACGCGTTGGTCGTAGTGATGACATCCGTTTGCGCTTCTGAGCTCATCGTGTTTCATACGGTCCAGGACAGCACTTGCTTCAAGGTCGTTGCGGCGGAGGATTCTGTTCCGCGCGGAGTTGTCGGGCCAATCGCCAGGGCCTGGTTGTGGCCTTCGAACCACACTATGAATGATGACTGGTCGGCGCCGGGCAAACGCTGCTGGTTCAACCAGTTGTAGTAGGCGCCGAAGTCGGCGTCGACCAGCGATCCCGTGAAATCGAGCTCTGGACGGGCGTTTACGGCCGAGAGCATTTCGTTCATTGGCTTCTGGCGCTGGCGCGGGGCAAAGCGCACGAGCAACGTAAGCGGCTGGGCGCGGCGTAGCGCTTCACGCGCGGCCCACTGGGTGAAGCTGGTGCTGAAGATTTGCGTGCCCGAGCCTTCGGTGAGCAGGCTGATTTCGAAACGTTCGAGCACCTGGTCGCGGGCAGCTTTGCTCATGCCGAGATCGGCGGGACGCATTTGCGCGAGAGTCGTTCGCAGCGCTTCGGGGCCCATACCGGGTTTGTCGATCTCTTCCTGCATCTTGCGCAGCAGGATGGAGCGAACCGGCTCGAGCGCGCTGTATGAGACCGCAGTCAACGCCGGATCGTGAGGTGCAGATTCGCCGCCATCGATATACCAGTGTCCGTACGCCGTGGGATGTTCTCGGGCGCGAACGGTGGCAGCATCGAGCAGCTGTTGCAGACCGTTTTCCGGATTGATGCGGCTGTAGTATGCGCCGTGGGCGCGGAGTTTGCGGAAGAGAGGTTCGTCGTAGGAAACGACTCCCTGGCCGATGATAGTGATGCCGAGTCGCGGGATCGGCGGCTTTGGCGGCGGTGCGGCTTCATGCAGGCGATCGGCGTAGTCATTGGAGGCTTTGCGGAAGGCGTCGAGTTGATGCGTAGCCCAGAGATGGGCGCTGAGGCGCTCGACGAATTGTGCGGGGAATCTGGGCCAGTCAAAGTGTTCGAGGTCGGGTGAGAGATGAATTTGGGCGAAGGCGTCGAATAGGCTCTTGAATTGAGCGGGAGAAAGTCTGTTGAGGTAGTCGAGTTCCTTTTCGCGGGCGGTGCGCTCGGCGGGAAATTTGAAGTCGAAATCGATCAGTTCGCGGAGCAGGCCGGGAACAAAGCTCAACGGGAGGTGTTGCAACGTTCCGAGATAATTTGTTACGAGTTTGCGCGCCTCGGGCGGATATCCGGCGAAGTGCTCGGGTTTGAGGTCGCGAGGGAGCACGGTTGATTTTGGCGGCCGTTCTTGCGCCCCTGCGGGGCTGGCTAATCTACTTTCATCTTTCCCCACGGTTTGCGCCGTGGGGTGTATTCTTTCGCCGCTTCGCGGCTCTTATGCGGCGGCACGGTGGGCTGGCCTGCTCCCCGCGCGGCTAAACAATCTCCGCGATCGGTTTCCCCACCGACATTGACGCGGAGAATCCGAATAGCGCTCCTAGCGTTGGAACCAGGTCCGTTGAATCCACTGCGCGGTCGTAAACAACGCCTTCGCGAATGCCGGGGCCAGCGGCGAGCATCCACGTAGTGCGCGAGAGCCAATCGCCGGTGCGGTGATGCTGGAAGCCGTTGCCGCCCGCGTCGTCGTCGGAGTCGCGTCCGAAATCCGGCAAGATGAACATCGTTGTATTGCCAGCGTATTCCGGCTCGCTTTGAATCGCTTTCCAAAGTTCTGAACACAAGCGATCGGTGCGGCGAATGCCTTCAATGTAGAGCGAGTAGGCTCCCGCGTGCGCGATGTCGATGTCGTGCATTGTGATCCAGAGCAGGCTGGGCGCGACATGGCGCATGAGCTGGCGCGCGATGTAGACCGAGAGTTCGTCCGGGCTCGAAAGCGTTTGCGCGTGGGTTTTGAAATCGTCGACCGAGAGCTTCAGAATTTCTTCGAGTTGCTGCAATTCGAATTCGCTGCCCGCGAGTTCCGGTGTGTAATAAGGAGTTTCGTAGTTGTCGCGCAGAAGATGCTGGTAGTCGCGGCTTGCGCCGGATGTGGCGGCGTTGAGCAGGCGCTTGGGCAGGATGACGCGCGCGCCGAAGCCGGGGCCGTAGGAGCGGTGGGTGCTTTCTCCGATGCGGTTGAACCCATTGCTGGGCGCGACGACCCAGGCATCGGAGGAGGGGCGCTTCAGATCCTTGCGGAAATATTCGAAGACGGTTGGCGATTGCGGCGAGACGGCCGCGAAGTTGTTGAAGGTCTCATAGACGCCGGTGGCGAGGCTGGCGGTGGCGACGTAGTGTCCGAGGATTCCGCGGTTGACGACCTGCGTGAAGAAAGAAGATTGCGGGATGAGTTCGCTCATCAGGTGCGGAATGTTTTCCTGGCCTTCGACCATGAAGGTTTCCTGATCGCGGGCTCCGCCGCCGAAGGTGATGACGATGACTTTGCGCTTGGGGCGAGTGGCAGCGTGAATCCATTTGGGACGGAGCAGCGTGCTGCCGACGGCGAGTTTGGCGGCGTCGCGGAGGAAGTCGCGGCGCGTGCGGGCGAGGAGGTGGCTGGCCTCGCGGGCGGAGGCGTTGCGGAGAGTGGATTTGGATCGCGTTTTCATTGCGATGTCAGTTCAGTGGTTTTCCTCCGCGGTCTATCGCGTCTTGCAAGCCACGCTGTATACTGAGCCGCGTTTCTTTCGCCCCTTCGGGGCTGATTATCTCTCCCAATTTGATCTCCCACGGCTGGCGCCGTGGGCTGCATTCTTTCGCCGCTTCGCGGCTGGCCACTCTTCGATCCGACTTATATACCCCAATTGTTCATGGCTTCGCGGGCGATTGCTCCGAATAGACGAACTGGCGAATTTCTGCTCGCTGGCGATCGAGGTCGGCCATTTTTTCGGCGCGTTGCTGCTGATAGATCTCGAACTGCGGCTGCGCTTTTTCTTTTTCCCCGGTGTGCACGTAGGCCTGGCCGAGGCGATAGTGCGCGTCGGGGAGATTGGAGTCGATCTCGAGGGCTTTCAGATATTCGGGAATTGCTTCCGCGTAGTGCGTTTGGTCTGAATACCAGTTGCCGAGTTGCAAATGCGCTTCGACGAGCTTGGGGTCTGACGCGATTGCTTTTTTCAGCAGCGACTCGACTTGATGGAGATCGAGGGTTGGATCCTGGGCACGCTTCCCCTTCCATAAGCTCATGGCATAGTAAAAAGACGCGTGCGCGTCGTTGGGCTGTAATTCGGAGAAGCGGCGGAAGCGCTGGATTACCTCGTCGGCCTGTCCGGGAGAGCTATCGTAGGCCTTGGAGAGAAACTGATAGCTGCGCGGATCGGAAGGGCTGAGATCGGCGGCGTGCAGCAGAGACTTCACCGCTTCGTCGTAGATGCCGCGCGAGTAGTAGGCAATGCCTAGGCCGATGGCGACGCGCGGAGAATTAGGGTACCGCTCGGCGGCTTTGCGGAAGACCTCGATGGCAGGCTCGAGCGTCTGATGCAGCAGCAGTTCGCTGGCCCAGTCGAACAGATTGCTTTCGCTCGGGTCCTGACGGGCCGCGGTTTCGAACTCGTTGGCGGCGGTTACGTACTGGCCGTCTTTTTCCTCGATCTGGCCCAGCAGGTTGTGGAGTTCGGCTGCGTTTTTCGCTTGCAGAAGCGTCTGCACGATTTGCCGCGCTGACTTCGGCTTGTTGGTGTAGAGATAGGCGAGCGCGAGGTCGTATTCGTTGTCGTAGGAGGATGCATTCGCGTCGTGGGCGATCTTTAGATAAGGAATGGCTGCATCGAGCTTGCCCTCGCGAATGTAGACTTCGCCGAGGTTGTGGTTGGCGTCGTAGCTGTGCGGGTCGAAAGTCACCGCTTTCTTTAGTTGCTCTTCGGCGTCGGCAAGCTTTCCGGTGCGGATCAGGCTTGTCGCGAGGTTTGTTCTGGCGGCGGGGTCATTCGGCTTGATGCGGACGGCGGCATCGAGTTGCTGCGTCGCCTGGGCGTCGCGGGCTTGGGCGGCGTAGACGAGGCCGAGAAGTTCGTGGACTTCGAAGACCTGGGGAGCTTCGCGCACGAGTTTCTCGAGTTGCACGGCAGCTTCGGGGAGATGTCCGGCGTCGTATTGGGCGACGGCGGATTGGAATTCGCGGTCGAGGCGCTGGGCGTGTTTGTCTTGCGCGACGGAGAGTACGCTAGCCAGCATTGCGAAAGACATCCACCCCCATGGCCAACTTCGGAGAATCACGGTTGGTATGCTAACACTGCGAGCGAGTATCCAACACGGTTTGGCGGAGTGCGCCATGACCGGCTTCTTGCGCCCTTTCGGGGTGGTTAAGCTTTTCAATTATCGGCACCACGGCTTGCGCTGTGGGCTGCATTGTTTCGCCGCTTCGCGGCTAGAACGGTTTCATCCGAATCGGCACATTGCCCCACTCAAGCCAACATCGGGCTTGAGTGGACCACCGACCCGTTCTGTAAATTCATTGAAACTCTTTCTGCACGAGAAAAGCGCTTCCCAGGAAGCGCTTTCTCGGTTCACGGCACATACTGGCATCTAGAAATACAGCTTCAAAGCGAACTGGATCTGGCGCGGGTCGTAGGGTGAGTCACGCGTCGAGCCGATTTCGCCAAAAGTGGTTGTGGTCGGATCCTGGAGGAAGTTGGTTGAGTTGGGAACCGCTACAACACCATTGCCGCCGAATCCGGGCGCGTTGAAGTTGGGGTGATTGAAAATGTTGAACAACTCCGCGCGGAACTGAACCAGGAAGCGTTCGCTGAGTTTGAAATCTTTAAAGGCGGAGAAGTCGAGACGGTGGAAGCCGGGGCCGCGCGTCGTAGCCGGGCCGCCGCCAAGGGCGTCGGTGCCAGTCAGTGGCACGCAGCCGTTCGGACTGTTGGGAGTCGGAACTATATTGCCGCCGCTGTCGGTACCCAGCACGCACGGCTGAGTGAAGGCGGCCTGATTTCCGAACCAACTGAGCTTTCCGTTGCCGTCGGTATGCAGACCAAGTTTCTGGCTCTGGCCGGGCACATTCAGCGAATTGCAATTGGTGCCGGAGGTCGTCGCAGTGGGACAGTTGAGGCGCAAAGGCTGCCCGCCTTCGAGCGTGGCGATCCAGTTCAGGCTCCAGCCGCCAACGATGGCATTGGCGACACCACCGGAGTTGCCCATGAACCGTTTGTTCCTGCCAAAAGGCAGCGCGTATCCACCACTGAAGTGGAAGACGTTGCGGATGTCGAAGTCGGCGAGGCCCCGATCTTTGCCGATGCCGAATCCGGGAATGCTAACGGCGCGGTAGTTGCCGATGCTGCCACCGTTCAGCAGATCCGCCGCGTCGGAGAATGCCTTGGACCAGGTGTAGGCGGCAAGGAAGTTCAGCCCTCCAGCGAATTGTTTTTCGACTTTGGTTTGCAGTCCGTTGTAGTCGCTGCTCGCGACTGTCGCTTGATAACTCCCCCCCGAGAAATTATGGAAGGGAATCTCGTGATTAGTAGCGCTTATGTCTGTGTTGTAGCCTGCCGGCAGGATTCTCTCGACATTATTTGCTCCGATGCCGGTCTGAAGGTGACGGGACTCAGTGTTGACGTACGCCACCTGCACCGACAAAGTCGGCTGCAACTGGTATTGCAGGGTGAAGTTGCTGCTCAAAACGTACGGGGTCTTGAAGTTGAAAGAAAGTCCCTGCAGACCCAATCCAACCGGACTCACTGCGGCCGGAGTGAGCGGAATACACGCGAACCCGTAGCTGAGTGTGGCAATGCCGCCAGTGGGTGCCGCAGTAGGACAGTTGGTCCATGGGTTTGCAACTCCCGACGCTGAGCCCAGCGGCGTCCAGTCATTAGTCGCTTTCCAATTGAAGTTGAAGACGAAGGGATAATTCTCTCCATCGTTGGGGCCGTATCCCTGGTTTTCAAACGCATTGTAGAAAATTCCGAATCCGCCGCGCGCTACAAGTTTGGGAGTGGCCTGATAAGCAAATCCCAGTCGAGGGGCGAAGTTGTTCCTTTGTGGATGGCCGAGACCGAGGCCGTAGCCGCCGACTTTGAGCTGAATGTTATCGTCTGCCAACTGTTGAACATACTGCGGGGAGAGAGTGCTTTGGTCCAGATTGCCCGGAAACAGCATCATCGGGGAACCACTTGGGGCGCCGTAAGGCACCCAGTTCGCCTGCCGCCCGTGCATTTCGTAGATGAGCCCGAACCAGTCGTAACGTAGGCCGAGGTTCAAGGTCAGCTTGTTACTGACTTTCCAGTCATCCTGGAAATAAGCGGCGACGTAATTCTTCCCGTCGTCAGTCTTGGAGATATTGGAAGCGTAGACCTGATAGGGCCCGCCGACATAGTCAACCCCGCCGACGGTCGAGGTGGTCGGGGTCAACAGAAAATTTGCAAGGCCGGTGGTGCTGGAGTTGTTGTTGGCGATATCAGTGTATTCGCCATTGAAATCAAACTCTCCGCGCGACCATGCGGGCTGCAAAGTCGCGAAGCGAATGTGCTGGAACTCCACGCCCATTTTGAAGCTGTGCTTGCCGTAAATCTTGGTGAAGTCGTCGGTGAACTGGAGCGTCTGGCTGACTTCGTCCGAGGGCAGGAAGGAGTTGCTGCCCAGCGTGGAGAGCCCGCCGAAAGTGATGGTAGGAAGTCCGCCATTCAGCTGTCCCTGAGGGATGTCCTGAATTCCAAATTGCGAAGGAATGTCACTGTCGTCCGCACCTTCAGGGCCGGTGCGCGTAGTGTGTAGGTAATTCAATCCGACCCGCGCGACGTTGACCGTCGAAGATGAAAACAGATGCGTGTAGGCAAGAGCGCTCTGTTGCGCAAGCGCAGTCTGAATGCCCTGCTGGAATGCGCCTCCGTCAGCCACTCCGCCGAAAATACCGGGAATATATTGCGGGTCATCTACGTAGCTGAAACGGAAGAAGACCTGGTTGGCTGCGTTGAAGTTGATATCCATTCGCGTATCGAATGAATTTCGGTGCTCATACAAGGGACGGCTGCTGGCGAAGTTGTTGTTGATGCCCCCGCCGGTCGGGGCCGGGAACAAGTTTGCCAACGCGATTGCATTCTGATCGAAGCGGGTTGGATCCATCTGGTTCAGGAAGCAGTTGGAAATCTGGCCGGAGAAATTCGTCGTATTCGCAGGGCAACCGGCCGTTCCGAAAACGCTTGAGCCGAGAGTTGGATTGAAGCTGAAGGGATCGCGGACGAAGCCGGTGGTGGTGGCTGTGAGGCCCGTAATTGGATCGGGACTGCCAGCGGTGATCGCGCGAGTGGTCGCGGGATCAAGAATCGTTCCTCCAGGGATAACACGGCCAAGGCCATCGCAATGGGCGCCAGACGCGCTGCAATCGGCAATCGCGCCGGTTTGACTGATCAGATCGGAGAGATCGGCGTAGCCACTGGAGCGATCGGCTGCGGTCGGAACTGTCCCGGTTTGAATCGTTCCCTGCACACGGCGGAGGCCCTCATAGTCACCGAAAATAAAAATCTTGTTCTTGATGATGGGGCCGCCGGCGGAGACGCCGAACTGGTTCTGGCGCAACTCGCCTTTGGGAATGCCGCCTGCGTCTTCGAAGTAATCAGCGGCGTCGAGCTTGTCGTTGCGGAAGAACTCCCAGGCAGTGCCGTGGAACTGGTTGGTGCCCGACTTAATGGTGGCGTTGAGAACTGCACCGGCGGAGCGGCCAAGCTCGGCGCTGAAATCGGAGGTCTGGACCTTGAATTCCTGGACAGCGTCAACCGGCGGAAGCACGACGTAGTTCGTCCCGTTGAGGAAGTCGACCGTATCGGAATTGTTATCGATCCCGTCGAGCATGTAGTTGTTCTGGGCGGGACGAAGTCCGTTGGCCGAGAATGCGCCGCTGGCGGCATTGCCACGAGTGTCCGCCTGGGGCTGATTGACGCCAGCAGCCAACTGCGCGAGGAAGGTGAAGTTGCGGCCGTTCAGGGGAAGGTCGTTGACGTTTTTCTGATTGACCACCTGACCGACGGAAGCGTCTTCCGATTGCAGCAGCGGAGCTTCGCTCGTGACTTCGACCGTCTCGGAAACTTTTCCAGTCTGGAGCTTGATGTTGCGGGTGACGTTGGAACTGACGTCGACTGCGATGTGGACTTCGCTGGCGGTCTTGAACCCCTCGGCCACAACTTCGATCTTGTAGTTGCCGATACGGACCGGGCTGAAGCGATACAGACCATCGCTGCCGGTGGTCACCGTCACGGTGGCGTCGGTGCCTTCGTTGGTGAGGGTGACTTTGGCGCCGCTCACCACGGCCCCGGTTGGGTCGGCGACAGTGCCGGTAATCGAACCGGTATCGACCTGGGCGAACAGGCTGGAGGCACCGAGGACCGTGCCAACGGCAAGAACAAGAGCACTGCGGAGAAACCAGGGAAGGACCGGTCGGTTCATTGAGCTCTCCTTTGAGCTTCGTGGCTCGCTTCCGGGCGAGACTTTGTGAAAACCGCGGTACATCAAATGCGCTGCCGAACTTTTGCTGTGGAGTCTGGGAACAACTGCGGTTGAAGGGCGGGGGTTTGGGCCGCCGATTAACCGCTTAACCTTTACGCGCCCTAACACAAATCTACTATTCGCGTGTGTCGGGAAATATCATGGGGCGGTTGGCGTTGTCAAGATTTTTTTCCTCGTCTATACTCCCGCGCAGTCTCAAGAGTGGTTCGTCTGCGGGCGAAAACTCTGAGAAACTCCCGCCATGAGTGTGACCATTCGCGATGTTGCCAAGGCCGCACAGGTTTCTACCGCGACGGTTTCGAACGTCCTGAATCAAACCGGAAAAGTGGGGCGCGAAACGCGGCGGCTGGTCCTTTCCACGGTCCGGAAGTTGGGATACATCCGCGACGTGCATGCGCGGCACCTGGCGTCGCATGACCGGCGCACCCTGGGAATCATCGTCTCCGACATCGAAAACCCATTTTTTCCCGAAGTGATCAAGAGCTTCGAGACTCGCGCGCGGGAATTGGGCTATGACGCGATTCTGAGTGACACGAATTACGATACGCAGCGCACCCGCGAGGCTGCCGAACGCATGATGGAACACAAAGTGCGCGGGGTGGCAATCATGACCTCGGAAATCAGCCCGCGATTGGTGGCGGAGATGGCGCGGCGAAGGATCGCGGTGACCTTTCTCGACCTGGCGCCGGTGCGCGGCCTGACCAGCAATTTGCGCATTGACTACCCATCGGGCATCGAACAGATCGTGAACTATCTGCATCAGAACGGGCACCGGAAGATTGCATTCGTCGCGGGACGTCCGGGACTGAAGTCAAATGCTGTCCGACTTCAGGCCTATGAAAAAGCCATGCGGGGTCTCGGCCTGGAACCTGGGCCGGTCTTACCTGGGAACTTACGATTCGAGGGAGGACTGGCTGCGGGAGCGGCGATCGCGCAGTTGTCACCGCGTCCGACGGCGGTCATGGCGGTGAACGATCTGACGGCGGTGGGAGTGATCAAAGGCTTGCTGAATGCAGGATGCCGCGTGCCAGAGGATATTTCGGTTACAGGGTTCGACAAGACCCGGCTGGCGGAATATTGCAATCCGTCGCTGACCACGGTAGACATTCATCGCGAGACGCTGGGAAGGCTGGCGGCGGATGCGCTGCATGAACTCTCAAGCACCGTGAGCCCTCAGGGGAAGGAATATCAGATCGGGTCGGAGTTGGTGATTGGAAATTCGTCGGGGCCGGCGCCGGGGTAACTTCAATGGTTTGCGTCACACACGGCAGTATTTTCTTCCGCCCCTTCGGGGCTCGTTCGTTGCTTTCCGAGATCACCCACAGCTTGCGCTGTGGGCTGTATTCTTTCGCCGCTTCGCGGCTGGGCTTCGGCTGCTATATTTAGGCGGTTGGGCACACAGCGGTGGCGCGCCAGCATGTGCCCGGCCTGCGCTATGCGAAGCAATTTCCTGAGACTTCTGGTGTTCGCGGCTTCGCTGGCCGCGTTTCATACCGTTCACGCCTCGCCACAGTCCTCCGACGCCAGTGCGGTCCCTTCTTCGGTAGGTGATGCGCGGGCTCTTATCCAGCAGGGACATCTCGATGAGGCCGAGACCATTCTCGAGCAGGAGGTACGGCGAAATCCTGCGAATGCGGACACATTTGAGCTGCTGGGAATCATTTACACCAACAAAAAAGATTTCGTCCGCGCTGAGGGAGCGTTCGATCGGGCGCTGAAACTGGCGCCGCATTCCAAGAGTGCGCACAACAATCTGGGGAGTCTCTATGTCGCCGAAGGCAAATCTGATCTCGCGGAAAAAGAATTTGCAGGAGTTCTGAGAAGCGCGCCTGGCGACCGCGACGCGAACTACAACCTGGGGCTGCTGCTGCTGGCGGAGGGCAAACCGCTGGATGCGATCGCGCATTTCCAGAGCGTGCGGCCGCCAAGTGTAGAGACGAAGTTGAATCTGATTCGCGCCTACCTTGCTGCCGGGAAGAGTGCGCGGGCATTGCAAGTGTCCAGAGAACTTTCCGGCGCGCACAGCCACGACGTGCAGTTGCACGTGACGCTCGGCGTGATTCTGGTGTCGGCCAGGCAATATCAGCCGGCGCAAGTGGAACTGGAACGAGCCAATGCACTCCAGCCCGACACGTTTGAGATTCTGCACGACCTTGGGCAGGCGTATTTGCGGGGCCACGAATGGGAGAAAGCCTCGCTTGCTCTTAGCCGAGCCTTGAAGTTGAAGCCGGCATCGGTCGAGACGCTTTACCTGCTGGCGCAGGTGGATTCGGAGCAGTCGCGTCCGCTGGATGCGCTGGAACTGCTGGTGCGGGCGCACAAACTTGCGCCGCAGAACACCGACGTGATTTTCCTGATGGCGCGCGTCAGCATGACGCAGAACTATTTCGAGGATGCGATTCCGCTGCTGGAGTCCGGACTGAAGATAGCTCCGCAGCGTGCCGATCTGCATGCGGCGCTGGGTGAAAGTTACTTCATGTCGGGTAAGGTGGAAAAAGCGATTGACGAGTTCAAAACGCTGATTGCGCTCGAGCCGTCGGCCCGGTCGTACTCCTTCATGGGGCTTTCTTACCGGCACCTGGGGCGGTTTGACGAGGCCAAGAAGTACTTTCAGGAAGGATTGAAACTTGATCCGCACGATGCGTCGTGCCTGTTCAATCTAGGCTACATCGCCGAACGACAAGGGAGCTATTCGCAGGCGGAGAGTTTGTTTCAGCAGGCGTTGAAGGCGAATCCGGATTTGTCGGAGGGGTTGCTGGAGCTGGCGAACCTGCGGGTGAATGAGAAAAAGTTTGCCGAAGCGGCGGAGTTGCTGCGGCACTACGTAAAAGTCAGCCGGGACGAGGCGACGGGATACTACAAGCTGGCGATGGTCGAGCGCAGTTTGCACCAGACGGCTGCGGCGGAGCGGGATTTGAATGTGTTCCAGACGCTGTCGAAAAATCCGGCGACGGGGCCGTTTCCTTATCAGCACCTGTTCGACTATCTGGATAGCCGGACAACGCTTTCATCGCAGGCCCGGACGGAGCTTGATGTGGCGGAGTTGAATGAGCAGATTCAGAAGCATCCGGGGCAGACACAGGACTTGTACCTGCTGGCGGAAACATATTTGAAGCAGGGTGACGCGGCGAATGCGCGGAAGACTATCGAGCAACTCGATTCGTTAAGCGCCAACGACTTTCGCACGCAGACAGGCGTGGGAGTGCTGCTGGCGCGGTTTCATTGGTATGACGGCGCGATTCAGCATTTTCAAAATGCGTTGCAAGCAAGTCCCGATTCGGATGACGTGAAGTTCGATCTGGCGGACGCATATTTCCGCAGAGGCAAATATCAGGATGCGCTGGCGGCGGCGGAGGCGGTTTCAGTAGCGGGGCAGAAAGACGATGCTTATCTTTCGCTGCTGGGAGATATCGAAGCGCACCTCGGCGAAACGGCGAAGGCGATGGAGATTTTTCGGGCGGCGATCGAGCGCAATCCAGACAACGACCAGTACTATTTGTCTCTCGCTCTGACCCAGTTGCGCAGCGGCGATTTGAGCGGCGCGGAACAGACGCTACAGAACGGGCAGGCGCGCATTCCCGGGTCAGGAAAAATCGTGTGGGGGCTGGGATTGATTTCTGTCTTGCGCGGCAACTCGGCGCAGGCAACGGATCGTCTCGAGAAAGCAGTGGAGCTTCTTCCGGAGTGGGCTGGCAGTTATTCCACGCTGGGAATTTTTTATTACCAGACCGGGCAGATCGATAAGGCGCGGGAGGTCCTCGACCGCTTCAAAGGAAGCAATGCCGGGGGACTGGACGTCGGCCGGATCGAAGAGACCCTGTCGAAGGCGCCGGCGAATGCGGCCCAGGCCGATCAACCGATGCCGATGGTGGCGCGGCAGCAGGTGGTCCAGCTTGCGATGATGATTGCGGACCGCAGTTTGTGAGCATGATGACGGGGAATCTTCGAAGGGCGGGACTGGGAATCCGGGTGGGTACGGGCCTTGCGGTTGCCATCGTTCTTGCTGCGGTCGTTCATTCGAAACTTTCGGCGCAGAGTCCGGCGAAATCCGAGCCGCCCATTCCTGTCCGCTATACCGACGTTCGCGAGGCTGCGAAGATTACCTTTCAGCAGGACTCCACTCAGACCGACGAAAAGTATTACCTGGAGACGATGGGCACCGGCGTGGGCTGGATCGACTACGACCAGGACGGGCTGATGGATTTGTATTTTGTGCAGTCGGCGGCAACGGATATTTACAAGCCGAGGCGTCCGCTGCGGTCGGCGCTCTATCACAACAATGGCGACGGTACTTTCACCGATGTCACCGAGAAGGCCGGGGTTGGCGGCGAGGGGCACTACGGGCAAGGTGTGGCTGTCGGCGATTTCGATAACGATGGATATCCCGACTTGTATGTGACCGGCTATGGCCGCGCGATTCTGTATCACAATAACGGCAACGGCACGTTTACCGATGTGACGGCGAAAGCTGGCGTAGCCAATGAAGGCCAGTGGTCCACCAGCGCGGGATGGTTTGATTACGACAAGGACGGATGGCTTGATCTTGTAGTGACGGACTACATCGACTGGAGCCCGAAAAATAATATCTGGTGTGGCGAGCACCGCCCTGGGTATCGATCGTACTGCCATCCTGGAAATTACAAAGGGCAGCACATCAAGCTCTATCACAACAATCATGATGGGACGTTTACCGATGTAAGCGATAAGTCGGGCGTGGGCAAGCCTGAGGCGAAGGGCATGGGCGTGGTGCTGGCAGATTTCAATAACGATGGCTGGCCTGATATTGCGGTGGCGAATGATTCCTGGCCGAATTTTTTATTTATCAACAAACACGATGGGACGTTTGAAGATGTGTCGCTGGTTTCGGGGATTGCGGCGAGCGAAGACGGGAAATATGAGGCCGGCATGGGCATTGACGCGGCCGACGTGGATGGCGATGGATGGCAGGACGTGTACATCACGCATCTGGATTTTGAATTAAACCGGCTCTATCGCAACAGCCACGACGGAACGTTCACCGACGAAACGTTTCGCTCGCGCATTGGAAATACGGCGGTGCTGTTGAGCGGCGTGGCAATGAAGTTTCTGGATTACGACAATGACGGGTGGAATGACATCCTGCAACTGAACGGCGCGATGCTCGACAATGTGAACCTGTATCACGGCGAGGTTTCGTACAAAGAGCCGCTGCTGATGTATCGCAATGTGGGTAAAGGACAGTTCGAGAAAGTTTCAGAATCGCTGGGAACGGACTTCACGCGTCCGATTGTGGGCCGCGGGCTTGCGACCGCTGACTACAACAACGACGGCGCCATTGATATCGTCACCAACAATCGCGGCGACTTCCCCTCCTTGCTGCGCAACGACGGCGGGAACGCGAATCACTGGCTGACGGTACAACTGATCGGGACCAAATCGAATCGCGACGGCATTGGCGCTTCATTGAAACTGACAACGGAAGGATTTGTGCAGGTTGAACAGGCCAAAGGTGGGATGAGTTATATGTCGGCTAGCGATCCGAGAATTCATTTTGGATTGGGCAAGCGAACGAAGATTGAGTCACTGGAAATTACCTGGCCCTGCGGGCAGAAAGACGTGCTTCGCAATGTGGTGGCCGATCAGATTATCGCAGTGAAAGAGGGATCGGGGATTGTGCCGCGGGCGTTTCCGAAGATTACCGCGCGCAAGTGATAGATTTGGAATGGATCGAGTTTGAACGCGACGCTGGAATCTTCGATGAAAACCTTCGAATTCCGTGGCGCGGGAGATCCTTCGCTCCGCCTGAAAAACGGCTGCGCCCAGGATGACAACGCTTTGACGGGCACGACGGGCGACTGGCATTTCGTACGCGCTGGCTGCGCTTGCTGACTTCGCTATGAACTTTCCGCGGCGACGATTTCTGGGCTCTTCCCTGCTTGTGCTCGGCAGTTCGCTGCTTGATGCGCTGACTACGCCGCTCTGGAGGTGGAACCGGGGTATCGCGCTTCAGACATCTACCGGGACGGCTGTGGCGTCCCCAGTGCAGTTTGTCGATGTGGCTCACGAAGCGGGACTGACCATTCCTAACGTGTGGGGCGCGGCGGATCACAAGCGCTACATCATCGAGGCCAAGGGCAGCGGGCTGGCGTTTTTCGATTACGATCACGACGGCTGGCTCGATATTTATCTCACGAACGGGACTCGCCTCGACGAGAAATGGCCTGAGGGCAAAGCCCCGACTTCACATCTCTACAAAAATAATCGCGACGGAACGTTCACCGACGTGACGGAGAAGTCCGGACTCGCGCGAACCGGTTGGCAAACCGGCGTATGCGTCGGCGACTACGACAATGACGGCTGGGATGATCTGTTCTGCTGCTTCTGGGGACACAATATTCTGTTCCACAACAACGGCGACGGAACGTTTACCGATGTGACGAAGAGGGCCGGGGTGTACGACGAGCGCGTGCGGTGGGGCGCGGGCTGTACATTCCTCGACTACGACCGCGACGGGCATCTTGATCTTTTTGTGTGCAATTACATTCAGCTTGATCCGGCAAAGACTTCGGTGGCGGGTGATGCGCCGACTTGCCAGTGGAAGGGTATCCCCGTGATGTGCGGGCCGCGTGGGCTGACTGGGGACACGAACGTTCTCTATCACAACAATGGCGATGGAACGTTTACCGATGTGTCGCAGAAGGCTGGAATTCTCAAGCCGGGGCCGCGATATTCGATCACTGCGGTTGCAAACGATTTCGATAATGACGGCTGGCCCGATATCTACGTCGCGGTGGATTCGGAGCCGAGCATTCTGTTCCGCAACAATCACGACGGGACTTTCACAGATATCGCGGTGATGGCCGGTTGCGCGTATAGCGAGAACGGCCATGAGCAGGCGGGGATGGGCGTCGGCGTTGGCGACTATGACTGCGATGGGTGGTTCGATATCTTCAAGACGAACTTTGCCGACGACACCTGCAACCTGTATCACAACAACGGCGATGGCACGTTCAGCGATGTGACGTTCGCGTCGGGGATCGGGATCAACAATCAATATGTCGCGTGGGGCTGCGCGTTTGTGGATTACGACAACGACGGCTGGGCCGACATCATGCAAGTGAATGGGCATGTTTATCCGGAGATCGGCGGGCATGAGATCGGGCAGACGTTCAAGAATCCGCGGCTGGTTTATCGAAACATGGGAAATGGGACGTTCAAAGATGTTTCGGCGGGGATGGGGCCGGGGATCACGGAGAAATTCTCCAGCCGCGGCGCGGCGTTTGGCGATTATGACAATGACGGCGACATAGACGCTCTCGTCCTCAACATGAACGATCTACCGTCCCTGCTGCGCAACGACGGCGGAAACAAGCAGAACTGGATCAAGATCAAGTTGATCGGGACGAAGTGCAATCGTACGGCGATTGGGGCGCGGGTGCGAGTCATCACCGGCAAACATACGCAGATGGATGAAGTACGCAGCGGGTCGAGTGTGATGTCGCAAAGCGATCTGCGCCTGCACTTTGGGTTGGGGAAAACGCAGACTGTCGATCTGATTGAAGTGAAGTGGCCGACTACTTTGAAGATTGAAAAGTTTACGCAGGTGAAGGCGAACCAGATCATCACAATCCGCGAGGGCAGCGGCATGGTCGATTCTGCAAAATCGCAATCGAAGCCGGGAAAATGAAAGCTCTATTGCTCTCGCAATACCGTCAGCTCGAATTGGCCGATGTCGCTGTTCCTGAACCCGGACCGGACGACGTTTTGATGCGTGTGGCGGCATGCGGCATCTGTGGCAGCGATGTTCATGGCTATGACGGATCTTCAGGGCGGCGCATTCCACCCATCGTGATGGGCCACGAAGCGGCAGGGACCGTCGCAGCCGTCGGTAAGAATGTTCGAGGCTTAACCGAAGGCGACCGCATCACCGTTGACTCGACGATCTATTGCGGCGAATGTGGTCCCTGCCTTCGCGGACAGGTCAACTTGTGCGATCGCCGCCAGGTTCTGGGGGTTTCCTGCGGAGACTACAGGCGCGCCGGAGCATTTGCTGAATTCGTTGTGGTCCCTGCTCGCATTGTTTACCGCCTCCCCGAAATTATCCCGTTCGAAGAAGCTGCTCTGCTCGAACCCGTTTCTGTAGCCCTGCATGCGGTATCGTCGGTTTCCGTTCGTCCTCAGGACAACGCCTTGGTAGTCGGCGCTGGGATGATCGGACTCTTAATTGTGCAAGCTCTTCACGCTGCCGGCTGCTCTCACATTTACGTCTCCGATCTGGATCAAACGCGTCTGAAGCTGGCCGATCAGTTCGGAGTAGCAACCAGCCTGCTCGCCGGGCCCAGTCTCATCCAGCAGGTGAAGGATGCGACCAACGGAAACGGTATGGATATTGTGATTGAAGCGGTCGGCATCAACGCGACCATAAGCTCCGCGATCGACAGTGTGCGCAAAGGCGGAAGCGTGGTTCTCGTCGGCAACGTCACCCCCGAAGTCACTCTGCCCTTGCAGAAAGTTGTTTCCCGTCAAATCCGCTTGCAGGGTTCGTGCGCTTCTTCAGGGGAATATCCGCGGGCAATCGAGCTCATGAGCAGTGAAACCGTTCTCGTGAAACCTCTCATCACTGCGGTTGCGCCGTTGCATGAGGGCCCGCGATGGTTCGAGCGGTTGTACGCGCGGGAGCCGAATTTGATGAAGGTTGTGCTGACGCCGGGTAATTAGCATGGATGAGAACTTTTTCGATCTGAGCGGCCGGGTGGCGATTGTCACCGGAACGAGCCGCGGGCTGGGGCAGGCGTTTGCTCGCGCTCTGGCCCGGGCCGGCGCGAACCTCGTCATCACCAGCCGCGATCGGGCTTCCCTTGCGGCTTTCGAGGCGGAGATCTCCGCGCTTGGGCGGCGAGTCGTTTCGCTCGAACTGGATGTCCGCGATCAAGCGAGTATTCAACAGATGGTCGCATCCGCAGAAGAGGCGTTCGGGCATCTCGATATTCTTGTGAACAATGCGGGATGCAACATCCGCAAGCCCGCACTCGATGTGACGTGGAACGATTGGAACACGATTCTCGATACGAATTTGCGCGGGAGTTTTTTTGTGGCGCAGGCGGTGGCGCGGCGGATGATTCCGCGGGGGTATGGGCGGATCATCAACATCGGGTCAGTGACCAGCGTCGCGGGATATGCGGGGCTTGGGCCGTATGGAGCGAGCCGCGGCGGGATTCGGCAACTCACGATGAGTTTGGCCGACGATTGGGGCAAGCATGGGATTACCGTGAATTGTCTTGCGCCGGGATGGTTTCGCACGGAGCAGAACAAGGTCATGTATGAAGATGCGGAGTGGGTGGAGTATTTGCGGGAGCGGATTCCGGTGAAGCGTCCGGGAGAGCCTCGGGATTTGGAGGGTGCGATTGTGTTTTTGGCTTCCGAGGCCAGCCGGTATGTTACCGGGCAGATTTTGTTGGTGGATGGCGGGATTTCTACCGGGGCAATGCGGGCGCTGCCGCGCGGGCGCTAAAGCGCCTTGTTCACAAATTAACGCCCCTTACGCGGCGCTGAAGGGCCGCTCTTCCATGGTGAAGCGGCAGCGGATTTCCCGACTTACTGATGAATTCTGGCGGCCCAACCGCCTCCGCTGGCTAGCGGGAGTTTTAGCTTTGTTGTCTTGTTGACCTGCATCGAAATCTTTTTGTAGTCGCTGGCGTTGCGGTCGGCGTTGACGCCGTCTACGTAGGCATCCATGGTGTAGTTGCCGTCGGGAAGGAATGAGAGATCTACGTCTAGGGTGTGGGGCGTCCAATCGCTCATGGCACCTATGTACCAGTCTTTGCCGCTGCGGCGAGCCACCGCGATGAATTCAGAAATTTTCGCGGCGAGCACTCTTGTTTCATCCCACTCGGTTGGAACTGCCGCGAGGAATTCCATCGCTTCGGGCTCGCGCAGGTAGTTTGACGGGCTGTCGGACAGCATTTGCAGCGGGCTTTCGAAAACTACGTACATTGCGAGTTGATGGCAGCGCGTACCAAGCGCCATCGGCTGACTATGAATTGCCGCGAAGGTTGCTTTTGTCGCGTTCCGCATCGCGCCGGGCGTGTAGTCCATGGGGCCGAGGAACATGCGGGTGAATGGCAGCGTGACGTTGTGCTTGGGCTCGGAGTCGGCGCTCCACTTGCTCCACTCCATGCCGCGGACGCCTTCGGTGCTGATCAGGTTCGGCCAGGTGCGGGTCATGGTGGCGGGCTTCTGGTCTCCGTGGAAGTCCACCAACATCTTGCGCTTGGCGCATTCGCGGCTCACCCGGTAGTAATAATCGACGAGGATCTGGTCGCTGCGCTGCATGAAATCCACTTTGATGCCCTTCACTCCCCATTTTTCAAACTTGTCGAGCGTCGGGATGAGCGCATCGTCGAGCGTCTTCCAGACCACCCAGAGAATGATGCCAACATTCTTCTGCTTGGCATAGGCGAGGAGTTCATCCATGTTGATTTCAGGCACGACTTGCGACAGGTCGCCGAGCTTGTACCAGCCTTCGTCGAGAATGATGTAAGGGATGCCATACTTCGCGGCGAAGTCGACGTAGTACTCATAGGTCTTGGTGTTGATGCCCGCTTTGAAGTCGACGCCGTCGACGTTATTCGCGTTCCACCAGTCCCAGGCGACTTTGCCGGGCTTGATCCAGGAAGTGTCCTGCACCTGTGATGGCTTCTCGAGAAGATAGACGATCTGGTTCGTGAGCAGGTCACCATCAGTGTCTGCGATGCCGATGACGCGCCACGGGAAACTGCGCGTGCCTGCGGTGACCGCGATGTAGTCGGCGCTCTCGGTCACGCGGAAGTCGCGGTCTCCGGTGAGCGTTTCCTTCAGCGGATACGGTGGGAACGTCGCCTCCAGGCCGTTGCCGCCGGTGCCGCGCAGCCAGAGGCCGGGGTAAGACTGGAGATCGGATTCGGCGATGGCCAGCTTCGCTCCGTGAGTGAGGTCAACAACCGCGGGCAAGGTGGCGATGAACTCGTGCGAGATTTCGTTCAGATGCTGCGGAAGATATTTGCGTTCGTTGTGGGAGAAGAAGCTGTCTTCCTGCGGATAGTAGACCACGAAGTTCGATGGGAAGTTGAAAGCTCCTTCTTCACCGTAGATCTTTACTTTGTCGCCTGGAAACGAGGTTTCGAAACGATAGGCGACGCCTTCGTTGTAGGCGCGGAAGACGACTGCGTAGTTCCCTTCCATATTCAGGCGAAGCTCGTTGAAGTGGTCGCGAATCTTTGCGAACTTCTGGCGGACGACCGGCTCGACAACTTGGTCCACGGTGCGGGTTTTCGCGTCGATCACTTTCGGCGCAATGCCGAGTTTCCTGTGCTCGACATCGAGAGCGAGCGTGGAGTTCTCCATCACTGCTGCGCCGTTGAGCACGAGGTCATAGCGAAGATGATCGGCGGTACGAATGCGGACTTCGATGCGGCCGTCGGGCGAGCGGAGGTCGTAGCTGGACTGCGAATATGCGTTCACGGCGAATGAGATAGAGAGGAGAACGAGCAGCAGCGGAGCAAATGTCTTCATGGTGGTCCTTCCGCAGAGTTGAAGGTGCATTGCGGGAGAGAATCTTACAGCGCCTCGCAAGACAGGACAAATTGCGCGGCCTGTCGGCCCGATGGACCTGAGAGGACAGAAAAAAGCGGGACAGGATTTTTCCTGCCCGATGGTGTTTCATCCGATGACGCTTCGTTCGATCAGGGTGCGAAACCCGATAAAGCCATCTGATACACGGTCTTGGGCGAGACCTATGCCGCGTTACTCCGACTCTCAGGTGTTTTCTGTAGATCTACGTTTTGGCAGCAGTCAAACTTGGTCGGGATTGCATCAAAGAGCGCTTGAGGAGCAGGCTTCTATGCGCAAGGGCGGCGTTTTGGTCATCATCGTTTCGCTGGTTATTATCGCGTCTTCTGCTGTGAGCCTGGGCCAGCAGAACGCGCCTTCGAATCAGCCAATCCCGCAGACCTCGCAGCCGGAGGCCGCGCCCGATCCGATGGGATTGCCGCCGCGGACGAAGCTGCCTCCGCCGCCGGCGCAGGACGAGAAAAATCCTACCGCCGACCCGAGCGCGCAGCCATCGCCAATTACTCCTGAATCATCTTCCGGCGATCAGGGTATGTTTGTCTTCAAGAAACAGGTGCAGGAAGTCGTGCTGCACGCGACCGTGGTCGACGACAAGCAACGTCTCGCCGCGCATCTGGACCGCGGAGCGTTTACGGTTTTCGAAGATGGGCAACTGCAAACCATTACATCGTTCCGCCGCGAGGATGTGCCGGTCGCGATTGGAATCGTGATCGACAACTCGAGTTCCATGCGTGCCAAGCGGCAGCAGTTGAACGAAGCGGTGTTGAACCTGGTTCGCGCCAGCAACCCGCTGGACCAGGTCTTCGTGGTGAACTTCAGCCAGAGCCCTTATCTCGATCAGGACTTCACATCCAACATCGGTCTGCTGGAAAATGCGCTGCACCGTACCACCATGCAGGGCACGACCGCGTTGTACGATGCAGTGGTTGCCGCAGCCATGCATATCGAGCAGGGGACGCCGCTGCAAAAGAAAATCCTGCTGGTCATCACCGATGGCAAAGACAACATGAGCCGGGCAACGCTGCCAGAGGCGATGCGGCGGCTCCAGGGGAAAAATGGTCCCGTGGTTTATGCGATCGGACTCATGGGGACGCAACCGAACTCGGGGCGCGAAGCGCTGGAGAGACTCGCGCAGGCTACCGGAGGCAGTGCGTTCTTTCCCGACAGTCTGGATGACGTGGGAGCAATCACGGTGGCCCTGGCCCACGATATTCGCAGCCAATACACCATCGCCTTCAAACCGGCGGACGAGAAATCCAACGTCGCCTTTCACCCCATCGAAGTGGAAGCTCGTGCTCCCGGATATGGAAAACTCACGGTCCGCACCAGGAATGGTTATTACGCCGGAGAAACGGTGCAATAGTCAGGGCATCGGCGCTACCAAATCCCCTTGTCCGTGCCGCTGATTTTAGCCGCGACCAGCGCCGCCATGGCGAGCCCCGGTAAAAGGCTCAACCGCAAAGTATTCTCAATCTGGCCATCGAACGCCAGCCTGCTCCACTCGCGGGCATAGAGGCTCGCGGCCTGGGGAAAAATTGGAATCCGCAGAAATTTGTGCCGGTAGCCCACGTGGTCTTCGCCGAAGCGGGCGGCCTCGACGACAGAACGCGGTAAATCGGGCGCGTGTCCGCGATATTTCTCGACGGACCGCGCGATAATTCCCAGGTAAGTAGCCAGCCCGTCCCAGAGGCCTGCGGAAGTCGCCAGCGACTCCAGATATTCGTAGTCGAGTGCACCAGAATCCATGACAGCCGCAATGTTGACGATGTCACACAGCCGAAGATAAAAGTGCCGGTACATCCGTTGGAGTGTGCTGATAATGATCTGCTCTTCGGCTCCGGGAACCCGGAACTGATGGTTTCCGAGCGTTACGGTTCGGGCGCGGGCCACCAGCGAGTTCGTGACTGCGATCTGCTCGCCGGTCTGGCCCAATCTTCCGACATGCACTTCGACGAGTTCGGGCAGACCTGGAACCTGAAAATTCCATTTATTGGCCAGCCGGTCGCCCCAGCTCTGCTTTTCCAGTTGCGCATGGAAACGGTCGCGCATAATCGAGATAAGGTCCGCAGGCCGCCCGTTGGTGAAGAGATCGAGATCATTGCCTAGGTCCGGCCAGTGATCGAGGGACTTGATTACGACCACATCGCCGATTCCCGCCAGTTCGCGGCAGATTTCGGAAAGGAAATTGGCCGCGTGGTGAATGCGGCCGCATTCGGCCGCGATGAGCTCCTGGACTCGGGTAGCGAGAGGGTTCCGGTGCGCCAGCATGGCGCGCTGAAGAAGCGGAAACGCGCGGAGGACGACATGGTGATTGCGGGCGCCCTCAAGCAGTAAGGCAAGATCGGCCTCATCGCAATGCCCGGCGGCGTTCGCGATTTCAGCCGGAAGCGGGCCATCGCACAAGGCCAGAAAAGAAAGAAGCGCAAAGCCGTCGATCGAATCTTTCATGCGATACATTACGTGTTCCCCAGGGGTTAATCTGATCGGGCTCCTATCTGATGTGAAAAAGGAGCGTCAAGTTGGTCAAGCAAGAGGAGGCACTGCGGGAGGGGACCTCGATCACATTTTCGATCGAGAAAACTCGAAGGTTTTAAAACCGAATACTACAGGTTAATTCCCTAGCACTTCAGTACTCTACTGTATTGACCGCAGCTTGCGGCATACTGTTGCCGGATCGACCCACCTTAAAGCCCAAGAGGATTTCAATTCATGACAAGGTTCCCTGTCAGGGCAAGTTCCACGTGTGCCACAACTCAGGTCATTCCCGACAACCAGGGCGGCCTGCTCCGTTCAACTCGCAAACTCACTTTCCTTTTTTTGACGTTAAGCGCCTTCTGCATTTTGGCGCAACGTTCATTCGGCCAGATTCAGTCTACAACCACGTGCACGGGCAAGGGCGATTGGGATGTGCTGAGCGTAATGATGATGGACCCGGGGTTGGCCTCAGGCTACCACATGGAGGGGCTCACCAATGGGCTGCCCTCGGCGTACATCTATACCATCTGGGACCAGGTCGGCGGCAAAGTGTATTACGTCAAGAATCCGCAGGGAAACCCCTGGGACATCAACCTTTACGACTCGAAGTACATTTATCAGTGGGTGACGGAATTGCAGTCGTACGAAGGCGTGAACCACTGGAACGATCCCACCAGTTGCAAGAAATTCAATAATGCCAGTCAAAAGAGCACGGCCGACTACTCGATGCGCTGGGCGGCGCGTTGCGCGGTGCCGGGAGGAGCAAGCAGCAGCATGTGGAATACTCCGTCCAGCCAACCGAACGACACGAACTATTACACGTATGTGGACAAGGTCCGGCAGACGCTCTCGCAAAATCTGAA
Source organism: Candidatus Sulfotelmatobacter sp. (assembly GCA_036490405.1). GTDB lineage: Bacteria > Acidobacteriota > Terriglobia > Terriglobales > Acidobacteriaceae > Sulfotelmatobacter. Next base: position 65,617 of record DASXDY010000074.1, read on the forward strand.
CTATTCGAAGCTGCTGCTGCAAAAGACCGGCACAATGTCCATCACTGACAATCGTCCCAAAACGCCCAAGAAATTCTCGATCACCACGTTGCCGCTGGAATATGACTACTCCTGTAGCGTTACCAAGAACGTGAACTCCTGCAAGAACCGCGAGGTTTTCTATTACGGGCTGGATACGACGGTGAATCCGGTGGACAACGTGAAGCACAGCTACGGATGGGTGCAGTGGAAGTATTACACGAACTCGACGGGAGGCAACGCTGGCACTTCCGCGAAGTGGGTCTTGCAGAACAGTTCTACGACAGACCAGCTCATGTCCGGGCAGATCAATCTGAACTTCCAGTGTTTCTAACCGGAGAGGACGGGGCGTCATCCCAGCGGCTCAGAGGAGGACGCCCGCTCCGGTCTCGAAAAGCCTGATCAATCACTGCCTGGTAATCGTCGAACAGCCAGGTCACGGAATTCTTCGCATAGCGCGCGAGGGTGGAGAGGTCTGTGTTGAACCAGCAACAATTCATCATGTTCGGCGAAAGACCACACAAGAAACGAAATCGCAGGTGAGCATCGTTTGGCGAGTTCAATACCGCCGCGGTGAGCCGGTGGTTGCCTTCGACGATGGTCAACGGGCCATCGTCTCCCAGGCCAATCAGCAAGACCGTGCCCCGCGCCGCCGAGGCGTTTGAATGGGCGAGGTCCTCACTCAGCGATCGGATTTTGGCCAGGAACGGGTCGGGCACACGGGAAATTTCATGGCGGATGCGCTGGGCGGTATCGAGGAGAAAGTATTTACGGTCGGAGTGCGTGCGCCACTGGTCGCGGGGAAATACGCGGATGCGACGCAAGTCGCTGTTGCGAAGCTCAACGTCCCACCACTCGGTATCCGGGGGAATCTCGCGCCAGAGCCTGCCTCGCCGATGGTAGAGGAGTGCGCGCCGCAAACGGCCTTCGATGGGGCTGCTGAGGTCGGGATGCATCACGATGTCGGTGAAGCATTCGCGATAGTGATCGAATTCGGGCTGATAAAATTCGCCCTTCAAAAACTCGCAGATGGCTTCATCTTCGGTGACGCGGCGCATGCGCGCGAAACCGCCTTGCTGCCGCGCGGACCAGGCGAGCCGAGACTTCCGGAATACTTCTGCCCTGAGGAACGGCACCGATACCCAGACGAGCAGTGCGGTCAATAAGACGGTCTGTACCATCACGACGTCGTGCAGGCTGCCATGGCGCAAGTAAATGCCGGCAATAATGGCTCCGCTGACAGATAGTTGTACCCAACCGACATTCCCGATCTTTCGCGAAATCTCGTAGGTCATTAGAACTACTCCCAGCGCGTATATTCCCGTGGTGGCGGAGTACAACACCAGCAACGCGCGATAGGAGCCGGCCTGGTTCAGGGGAAAAGCGCCGCCCAACAGAACGTGCCACACGCGCGCGGGAGCTGCCCAGATACCGAAGGTGAAGAACGAGGAAAGCGTAATCGCGAGGCCGAGTGCCGTTCCGAGCACGGCACGGCTGTCGCGCTCATTCGAGCGGAGACCGGCGGAGAAGGGGAACATCGCACTCACCACCGACCAGGAGAGCATGTAAACGACTCGGCCCACCAAGGCGACCGCCGCGTAGATACCGGCCTCGGTGCTGGAAAAGAAGTGCTTCACCAGGACGATATCCAGATTGTTGATGATGACCTGTCCGGCGAAGAACAATGAGGCCTGAACGCTCTCGCCCATGGCGGCGGGCAGGAACAGCGGAACACGAGGCTCGGCCATCAGTTTTGCATGCGGTCTGGAGACGAGATAGGCCATTACCACCGAGGCCACGATCGCGACGATAACTCCGTTGACGCCGAGCCCCCATCTCAAAAGCAGGACTGCACCGGCCAGCTTGACGACGCCTTCCAGCACAAAACTCGCGGCAAGCCAGCGGAAATCGCGCAGGCCCTGTAACAAGCCACGCCGCACACCCAGCGGAATGAAGAAGACCACCGCCAGCGTGAGGATGCCTACGTAATTTTGCGTGGGCAGATTGAGATAGGACGAAACCACAGAACGACCGAAATACAGTGCGATGCCGAGGCCGATGGCGAAAATCCAGGCCCGCCAGAGTAAATGCCGATAGACGGCAATCTTCTCCGGAAGAGTGTCATTCCGGGCCACGAATTTCGAACACAGCAATTGAAATGAGAGCTGCACTGCCGAAAGCAGCATGAGCAGCGTATACACGGCACTGGCATGGCCGAATTCCCCGGCGCCCAGCACATGCACGATGGCGAGGTTGTAGAGAAGGTTGAGGCTTCCTACAAGCCCGGAGCTGACGAGCATGACCGCACTGCCGCTCAGGACGCTGGTCCGCAGACTGGTTGAGGAACCGATAGGTGTCTTTTCCATCCGAGCAGAAATCATTTGCGAAATGGCGTCTCGGACTTGGCGATCCGCCTGCATCGCCCCCCGCTGCTACGCGGGGCTACTGCTCCGGTCTGGTTTGGATGAGACTGGGAGGGTCATGGTTGTTCGCTCATCCGCCGCGCGGCGAGCCATTTAATTCGCCGGAGAAGCGGCCTGAGCCCTCTGCTCGTTGCACCGCGGCAACCCCGTCTCAATCGCGGTTCCCTCTTCATAATCGTTCCAGGTGGCGATGAGCGCGAACGGAATGGGATGGGAACTGCTGTTGTTCTCCTGAACCAGACGCAGGGTGTCTTCAAACGTTTGTCCGCAATGCGGGTCGATGCGGCGGTGCAGGCTCCATGAGGCTTTGGCGTCATTGAAGCCCGGCCAGACTCCTCCGACCGTGATCTTATCTTCATGTTGCGATCTCATGCGCTTGTAAAAATTGTTCAGGTAGTCTTCTCCCCAGGATTGGCCGTCCGCGCTCCAGCCCTTACTGCCGGGATGTACCCAGGCGTATTCGCCGTCAAAAGCTTTGGCATACTGCGGCGGAGGCTCATCTTTGTAGATCAGAAGCGGAGGGGATTCCCACTGGTTTACCTGCTGCCGCACCTGGTCCCAATCGGTGTGGCCTTGCTTCGGAAAGATGAAAATGACAGGCCGGCCTTGATATAGCAGGTAGGCATCGCGGCCGGCTGCGCCCGGCCCGATGTATTTGCGGTAGGCCAGATCCATGGCTTCCAGCGCGTCGTCGGTGGCGTGGCCATTGTCGTCCTGAGTTTCGTCGTACATCAGTGCGACATGAAAGTGCTGCTCGCTGGCGATTTCTTGCAGGAGGGCGGTGCTGCGATCGAGAAAAGGCTGGCGCGGGCCGTACCAGTCTACGACGAACGCATAGATGCCGAGGTTGCGCGCATTTTCGACTTGCTTGCGCAGCACATTAGGATCCTGGCTGCTATAGCCGACGTTGATGTGATGGGGATCGCCGAACCATGGCTGGTAGTCCGCAAGAATCTTCGGGTTGCCCGAGGCATCAGGAAGGTCTTTCAGGGTGACGGGCCGCGAGTGGGCGCGGTTGCAGCCGCCCGGAACAATTGCCAGCAGCAACGCTGACGCGAAAAATAAATGCTGGCATACTCTCATTCACGATTGTCCATTCTCGAACTCTATTGAAACCATGCTGCCGATTCTTCGCTCACCGGCCGCGTTCAGAAATCCTTTTCAGAAATCTCCTGGAGATCCCGGACGTACCAGCGATCCGCTCCGGGCGTCATGAGCACCATGTACTTATGGAGCGAGTTGTCGGTGTGCAACAACTTACTTCCGTCGAAGGTCTGGATCTCGAGTTGGGCCTGGTCGATCAACTGCATAGCGGCGCCGTCGGTGGAATAAAAAAGCGCTTTCAACTGATGTCCATGGTCGATGATGTGAACGTGAACCCCCGCCTTCGCTTGCTCAGCAATTCTTTGCTTAAGGCGGTCTTTCGCCTGCCCCACGAATTCGTCGCTGATTGTGCCGGGCCGGCTGGATTCGAGCGCAGCGGCCATGTCGCTCCACGCCTGTGCGTAATGATGCACGATGGTAGTGCCGGTAAGCTCTTCGATGGGGCGCGGCGCAAGGCCTTCCGCGTTGAGGTGCACCTGCGGCGAGGATTGAGCCACTGACACAAGGGATAGCCCGACCACGAAACCCACAGCCTGGGCCAGCCGCCGCATCAAAATCTTCGTATTCACGAGCAGGCGCTTCATGGCTTCAGAGTCTTCCCTTCAAATCAAGTTCATTTCCCAGGGCCACACCACAGGCGACACTGATTTTCGCCGGACCATCGACGCGAAACTCAGTTCTGGCGATTCCTGTCTTGATCGGGGTATCTACCGTGCTTCGGCCGGACCTGTCCGTTTTTGTGAAAGAGACGACGGTGCCATCGGGCAGAGGATTTCCGCCGCAGTCGCGCACCGGCTCGGTTTCGAGCACCACCTTGTTTCCGCTCTCGGCGGCTTTCATGCGCAGGGCGCAGGGTTCGGCCGCAACCTGTTGAATGACCCGCGCCTCTTCCACTTTGCCCAGAACAGCCGTTACCTGCACACGGCCCTCGTGGGCGCTGGAATCCATCCGCATCCAGGCGACGCCATGGTGAGTGGGCGACTGCCGCGAGACAGCATTCCCGCTCACTGGCTTGATCTGGAAGTCCACAACAGACGGCGTCAGAACCAGGTTTGCATAGCGATCGAATACGAATGCAAACGCGTCGATGGCATCCCGGGAAGCAACCGGCACTCTTGATGGGTGCAGAAAGAAACTCAACCGGGCAGGGTCTGCCGCTTTCACCTCGAAAGCTGCAGATGAGCATGATCCGTCGCAAACAATTGCCTCGTAACGGCCGGCTGCTTGAACATCTGCGGAGCCGACTTCGAAATCACTCCCCAGGCTCACGCTGCGTTTTAGAATCACGTTGGGGCCTAGGAGATAGAAGGTTGCGCTTCCCGAGCCCTCGAGGTGAATGGAAAAAGCCTGTCCCGCCTGCACTGTAGCGGGAACGTCCACTTCCGCAGCGGCCGCAAATGTTGCGAACAGGCATAAAGATGCGCAGGTGAGCAGGCCATTAAATCCTTTCATTATGGAAATAGCCTTCATCTCAGGCACCGCTCGACCGGGTGTAGTGATTAACGATGGTGCGGTAGTTCTTTAGCCGGCCGGCAATGTCATTGGGAATGTCCAATGCGAACGGCACTGGAACCAGCGGGTTCAAAGATTGATCGACGTACCCGTCGGACACCCAGATTACTTTTCCCGAGTCGTCATAGAATGCGGCCAGAACCTGTGCGATATTGACCAGACGCCCGCTCTGGTTCACCAGATCGCCCTTCAGGACATTTCTGCTGAGAGCATCTTTGCTTACCTGCTGATCGGTGACGGCGATCACGGGGTCCGCACTGGCGGGCACCAGGAGCGCGCGCGCATTCATGCGCACGCTCTTCACCGCATCGAGCCGGATCCCGGGAAAATCGATACGGTAGGGCGAAACCTGCTTCGGAAGCAGCACGTGCGAAATCATGTCGAAGCTGCTCTCTTCGTCGATCGGAGAGCCGTCCGCTTTCAGCAGCGTCGCATCGACGTTCAGATAAGCGGGGACAGTGTCTTCATTTTCGACTTCGCCCACGATCACGACGCGCCCGGGACGCGAGATTGCATTCATGGAAGTGATTCGAACTTTCGGCGAATCTACCTCCTGCGCTCCCCAACTCTGCGAGGTATTACGGCCGATCACCTCCCAGCGCAGGTAATTTACCGACACGACCTGTGGCGGCACGGTCGGAAATTCCGGCTTCGGCCAGACCACGCGCCAGACCGATCCATTGCGCACGACCTTCAAGTCCCGCACGTCGTCGAGCGAACCAACCGCGCTTGACCATGTCATGCGCACACGCACCGTCGCCTGATCGTTGTCTGCGTGCAGGGGAGAGACGTCTGCCGATTGCAGGGCCGAATAGGTGCGGAGGCTGCCGTCGCTGCCGCCGACGTCGCGGATAAACGATGGCAGATCAGTGTCGCTGCTCGGATCGAGCAGGTTGTATGCCTGCTGGTAGCTATGCGACTGGATACGGCTCATCAGGGCTTCAACGGCGGCTTGAGGCGTGGCTGCCGCGAACGTGGCATGCCGTTTCAAGCCACCGGATTGCAGCCATGCGATGGCGAGAAGAACTACGGTGGCTGCCGTGACCCCAAAAACCAGTGGCCACTTCATGAGCGCACCTCACGATAGAAGGCGGGCTGCGGCGCAGTCTGCGGAATTGCGATCACTTCTCGCGCACGCTTCCGCCCAGCCAGGAGGGCGAGGAACAAAATCGCCAACACGCTGCTTCCGATCGGTAGGATTCCCCAGATCCACCCTTCCCACGGAGCCGGCATGGCATCGGAGGGGATGACCCGCGCGGGTGGAGCGTCGTCCTTTGACCACACCGTGATGCTGCCGGAATCGTAGCTCTCTACTTGTCTCCAGCCGCCAAACACCAGAAGCGGCTCATAAAACGGATCGTGAACAAAAATAAATTTGAGGCCATAGTGATTGCCGTGCTGGAGCATGGCGCGCAGTGAATCCATTCCGGCCGCGCCGAAATATTTTGCACTGGTCAGCTGCGCCGCGCCATAGCGCGTCATTTCCGGCAATAGACGAGCCGAGTTGTACTCGCCGTCGATGCTGTTGGCGTTGGCATAGGTCGACACCTTGGAGAGCGCGTTTCCAAAACCCAGCGTGAGGTAGCGATACTGATCGTGCCCGTCACGGTTTAGAAACCCCACAACGGAATCCACGTTGAGCGAACCGGTGGTCTTGAACGGGCTCCATGAAAGCCACCCGAGCGCAAGACCGAGGCTGGCAATGGCGGCGAGGCCGACGCCGATCGCGGCGCGGCTGGAGTAACGATCCACGAGCTGTTCAACCAGCAGGCCGACAATCGGCAACGCCAGCACCGTGGCCCAGAGCGTGAATCGCTCATAGGTCAGAATTTCGAAGGCGCGGCCGAAGATCCAGCGAGGGACCGGAGTAGTGCCGCCCAGCGCGATCAAGAAAGTTATCCAGAAGGCCAGCAGGAGAATCCGGAGCCGAGGATTGGAGGCGCCCTTCACCACGATGAACGGCAGGGCGAGAATCAGCGCGCCGTAGGGCACGATGAAGTAGTTCATTCCGATGGCCCAGTTCATCAGAAAGTTCGAGCGGCTGGCATGAGGAATGGGCATCTGCTCGATGGGATGCTGGATGATGGATATCCAGTACGGCAGCAAAACGATGCCGACACCGACGGCGGTAATGGCGGCGAAGAGTAAACTGCGGGCGACGACCGCCGAGCTGGAGCGTTCACTCTTGCGAGCGTCATACCAGGCGAGGCACAAAACCGGCAGGGCGAAGAGCACCGACCCAAAAATCAGAGTTACGTGATGGGCCGAAGCGGCCGCCAGGGCCAGGGCCACTCCTTTAAGCAGCGCGCGCCAGTTGCCCGATCTGCTCCACCAATAAAAATAGGGCAGGGCGAGGAAATAAAGGGCCGCCGACATTGTGGTGGGCAACTGCCCCGCGGAATAAACAAGAAAGGCAATGCTTCCTGCGAATACCGCAAGCACGCCGGCATAGCCGGCGGCGCGATCGTCCACCCAAAGCTGTGCGAAGCGATAGGTCCCGACCGCAAGAAAGACAACAGCCGCCAACTGCACAAGCATGAAGGCTTCAGTCAGGCCAACGACGAACGAAAGCAGGGCAATCCATTGGTGAGTCAGCGGAGGATAAGTCGTCTGCGAAAAGCCGCCAAACCACTTTTCATTCCACGGGTGGAACCAGTGGTGCGCATAGTGAGACGCGAAGAAGATGTGCAGATTCGCATCATAGGAGGTGTTCGCGGGGAGCTGCATCAGCAGCAGCGGCCCATGGATCGCAAGGGCCAGTAGAACGACGGCGGCGAGAGGCACCGGCCGTCGCCAGAAGTTCACCCCAGCGGGGAGCGGAAATGTTTCCTGCTGGACGCTCATGGACGGAACTTGGATAGCGGTTGCTGCCGATAAGGTTGGCATCGATTTGCAGGGCATCCTACGGGCCCCGCCAACCACAGACTGAACTTTTCGCATCTCTAACAACTCGGTAGGGAAGGTGTTCCTAATCCGCTTTCGCCGACGACCCTGGCCGGCGATGCAATTGAGTGTGTATGGAGGGAAATTGCGATCTCCGCTTCGAGGCGCGTTGCGAGTGGCTTTGTTGCTCCTGGCCACGAGTTGTCTTTCGCAGACCTTTGATGTAAACGGCCAAAGCTCCAACACCAGCAAGCAGCCGGCCAGCAAACAGAACGCGCAACGCCACCAGCCACAGGGCGAAACGAGCATGGGATGGGGCTCGGGCATCGAGGTGGCGCGGGAAGCCCGGGCTGCCCAAACTGCCCTGGAACATGGAGATTACAATGGCGCGACCGCGCATGCCCAACGCGCGGTAAATTTCGCCCCGCAGAACGCCGACCTGTGGTTCACTCTCGCGTATGCGGCCCGGCTGAGCGGACAATATTCTTTATCTGTCGACTCCTACAAGAAAGGCCTCGCGTTAAAGCCCTCCTCGGTGCAGGGACTTTCCGGCCTGGCACAAACCTACGCCCGCATGGGCCGCAGCGCGGAAGCGCAGCAGACGCTGGAGCTGGTGCTGGCGGCGGACCCCAAAAGCAATCAGGACCTGCAACTCGCCGGTGAGTTGCTGTTGTCGACGGACCCGAAGCGCGCCGTCGGATACCTGCAACGGGCGGAAGCGGTGAAAGCCTCGGCCCGCACCGAACTGCTGCTGGCGCGCGCGTACGATCGCAGCGGCGACCCCGATTCGGCGCACAATATGCTGGAGCGCGCGCGGAAATCGGCTCCGAACAATCCTGACGTGGTGCGGGCTGTGGCCTCTTATTATCGCGATACCGGCCATTACGACGAGGCCATCAAAGCGCTCGAATCCCTGCGCACGAAAGACGTTACGACGCTTGCGGAGTTGGGTTATTCGTATCAACTTGCGGGAAATCCGCAGGCCTCGGCGCGCAACTACATCGAAGCTGCCAGCCGGGCGCCGCGCGACCTCAGTATTCAGTTGAGTGCGGCGCAGGCGATGCTGCTTGCCGGCGATTTCACGCAAAGCACGGCGTTGCTGGACCATGCCGCGGCCATCGATCCACAGAACTATCGCCTGTTTGCGCTGCGCGGTCGGCTCGATGCTGCCGAACATCGGAATGCGGATGCAATCCGAGAATATGAAAGCGCCTTGCAGCATTTGCCCGCCGAAGGCGTGGCGGAAGGCGTGCTTTATCCGATCTCTCTAAGGCTCGACCTTGCCGAGGTTTACCGCGATGCCGGAGATGACGCCAACGCCCAACGGGTCACCAAAGATGCCGCCGGCCAAATCAGCGCGATCAACCTGGAAGGCGCGGCGCGGCCGGAATTCCTGCGCCTGCGGGCGGTCATCGAACTGGATGAAGGAAATGCGGATGCGGCCGAAAAAGATTTGCAGCAAGCCCTTCAGATCGAGCCAAAGAACGTAATCCTGCTGCTGAACTATGCAAACCTTCTGCGAAAGACCAATCGGGACCAGGACGCGCAGAAAACTTATCAGCAGGCACTTGCCATGGAGCCGTCCAATGCGGCTGCGCTGGGCGCGCTGGGGTTCCTGTCCCGCGAAATGGGCAACGATGACGCGGCCCGTGGATATTTCCTCGAACTGGAGAAAAAGCATCCGGACGAATACGTCGGATACCTCGCCCTGGGCGACCTGGACAGCCAAACCCGGCACTTTGATGAGGCGCAGCAGAGCTACGAAAAGGCTTTTGCCAAGGCTCCGGAGAATCCCGTCATCGTTGCAGGAGCCATGAATGCCGCGCTCGAAGGCCACCACCTGCCCGTGGCCAAGCAGTGGCTCACGCGCGCATCCGAAGCGGTGCGCCAGAATCCGCAGGTTATGCGTGAGCATGAGCGCTATCTGACGATCACGGGCGATTACGCGGCCTCGGCGGACCTGGGCTATCAGGTGATCGAAAAACTGCCGAACGACCGCGAAGGCGTGGACTATCTCGCGTACGACCTGCTCTTTCTTAACCGCTTGGACGACGCCATGAAAATCGTCGAGCGCTACGAAAGCATACTAACCAAGGACCGCGACCTTCCTCTGATTGCGGGGCACGTACACGCGTCGGGTGGAGAGCGCGAGGCCGCGATCCAGGATTTCACGCTCGCTCTCAAGATTGATCCGACGATCGCCGTCGGATACATGAACCGCGGTTACGTGTACAACGACATGCGCCTCGCCAGCAAAGCGGAGCAGGATTTCCGCAAGGCATTGCAACTGAATCCGCAATATGGGGAAGCGCACCTCGGCTTGGCGTTTGCTCTGGTGCAATTGCGGCGCTCCTCCCAGGCGTTGAAGGAAGCCGATCTTGCGGCCCGGCTGCTGCCCGACTCCGAGAGCGTTCACCTGGTGAAGGCCGAAGCTTTTCGGCAGCGCGCGATGATAGCTTCCGCGGAAAGCGAGTACAAGAAGGCGCTGAAGATCAATCCGCGGAACGTGAACACCTACATCACGCTTGCCGATGTGCAATACCGCGGGCATCACTATGCGAATTCGGCGGACACGCTGCGCGGCGCTCTGGCCGTGTCTCCGGACGACTCTATGGTAATGGCGCAGCTTGCCAGGTCTTATGCAAAGCTAGGCCGCTCAGATGAAGCCATGCAGGCGATTACTACCGCGCAGCGCACCGGCGGAAAAGACTACAAAGTTCTGCTGGTGACGGCGGAGGCCCTCCGCCTGCTGAACCACCGCGATCAGGCCATGACGACTTATGCGCGCGCGCTCGAAAGTTCGGATGAAAACCGCCTGCAAGTCCGGCTTGCGCTCGGCCAACTTTTTGCGGAAGAAGGGAAATCGGCCGATGCGCAGCAGCAGGTGGCCATCGGCCTGGCTGAGGCCAGGGTCGCGCCTGTGGACGTGACCACCGCGGAAGACTATCTGAACGCCGCCAGCATCATGATAGGAATTCACGAATATCAACTGGCTCAGCGCATGTACGGCCGGGCGCAGGGACTGGGTGCGGATGAAACCTCGGTGGCGGTGGGCATGGCGAACTCCGAACTGGCGCTTGGAGAGACGAAGAACGCTCAACTTCAGTTGGCCAGCCTATCCGGTGACCCCGACGCGAAGAACAGTTACGAATATCTGGTCAGCCAGGGAAACGTATACCGGCAGCTGGGGAAGAATGATCTTGCTCTGGAAAACTTCGTCCGGGCCAGCCAGATCGATCCGCAGGGCCCGGGGATCCGAATGGCGGTGGTGCAACTTTCCGAGGAGGAAGGCCGGCCGCTGATCGACCATCTCGGGATGAATTCCGGGGTGCGTGTTAACCCGGTGTTTGAAGACGAGAATATTTATCAGCTCGATGCCCGGCTTCTGAGTCTGCCGCCCAACAGCCCGGTCTTGCCGCTTCCGCGGCGGACGATCGAGACCTATGCCGATTCCCGGTTTCTCTTTCGGCCGAATTCGTTTCCGGTGATCCAGGGCTTCGTGGCCGAGCGCAATGCACAAGGCAGCCTCTCGTTTCCCAGCCAGTTGCTGATTCAAAACCGCAACACCTTCGACACCATATTCAACGTGTCGGTGGGGCCTATGTTTCAGATTGGCGATGTCAAGGTGAATGTAGTGCCGGGTTTGCAATACACGATCCGGCGCGACACGCTTACGCCGACCTTCCTGAACCAAAACTTGTTCCGCCAGTTTGTTTATGTCTCCACCAGCCCGATTTTTGACTGGCTTTCGTTCTCAGGAAATCTGATTCGTGAGGCTGGCCCGTTCAGCGACGAGTCTCTTCACTCCAGGGATTTTTCGGGCGCCGTCGATTTCCGCGTGGGGCGCCCGTGGGGGAAAACAGCGCTCATCAGCGGCTACAGCGGCCGCAATCTGCTATTCAAGCCTTCTGCGAGCACTGACTATCGGGCGTATACCGAGTTTTACGAAACAAGTTCTTATGCCGGCCTGGAGCGCCAGTTCGGCACGCATCTCAAAGCCACGGCGGTAGCGGAATTTCTGCGGGCGTGGCGCATCGACAACCTTCAATATGCGACCGGCCAGACACTTCGTCCCCGCTTCGGCCTCGAAGCCAAGTTCCACGAGCGCTGGGCTCTCTCCGCATCGGCCGCGTGGTCGTCGGGACGCAACTTCCATGCCTACGACAACATCAGCTCCAACGTTCTCGTCAGCTACACGCGAACACAGGGCTGGAGCAGGAACTCGGATTCGGACACAGCATCCGCCGCCCATCCGCTTCAATTTTCCTTTGGATTGGGCCAGCAGAGTTTCTACAACTTCAACGGACAAAACCGCACGCAAGTCGTACCCATGGCGCAGTTCAATTTCTGAAGTCCCGTCAGTTGGAGAAATCCTGGGTCGCATTTCCACTGCCATGGAACACGCGGGCGCATGCGATATGCGGCCAGGGGCCGGCGCAGACAATAACGGAGAATAATTACTTAGGGATTATGCGGGGCGGGCGCGATGCTGCGAACGTTGTAGCGGTCCCCATCGAATTCCGCCTCGATGGTTACGCTATCTCCTTCTCGCAGCAAATTGCGGCTTTGGGGATCAAGCGCGCCGAAGGTGAGTTCACGCAAGCTCTGATCGGTGTCGTTGGAGAGCGATAGCGTTTGCGAACGCAGGTCGACGGCGAGAATTCTTCCCTGAAACGTGAAAGATGCGCCGCGTTCGGCGAGAATCTCAATCCGCTTCGCGGACTTGTCGGTTGCGGAGAAAGATACTTTCACCAGCGCGCCGGGCAGGAGCGCCGTTTGCGTGGATGCTTTGTCAGCCTGGGTGATTGTGGTCGCGGGTGTCACTTGGACCACAATGTTTTTGGGGCTGATGGGATCACGCAGGGTGAGACGCGCCCGGCCCGGATCAAATGCGACGATCTGCCCATTCAATTCGGCCGCGTTCGACACGCCGACCCGCACGCTGGAGGCAAACAGCTTCCCGTCCCGGAGCATGGTATCGACGGAGAGCACGGAACCATTCCGGATGCCGGTGACGTGCTCTCCAGCACTTTCTGGAGTCAGACGGGTGCGGGCGTCGAAAGCAATGCGGACGTCGCCGCCCCCGAAAGTCCGAATCACCAATTGGTCATGGATCGGATCGATCTGTTTCAGTACGCCCCGGACCAGGCTCGTCGGTCCGTTCAGCTTGTGCGGGGGAAACAAGGCATCCTCATCGGAGACAGAGTGTTTCTGCCCGCTGATACTGGGACTGGCGGGGGGAGAGGTCTGCGCCTGCATCCATGCGGCGCACAGAAGAAGAGCAGCAAAGTGCCTTAGCATCGCGAGTTGGATGCCGGGTTGGCCCACCGCGTTGGGAGCAAGCGATCTAGGGTATTTGCTGTAGGACAACCGCGTCGCGGTTTGCGACATCCTACCTCGGTCATCGGGAGTCCTTGGGGGAGCGCAACCTACGTGTTTAAACTGCGGACACTTATCGGGATAGCGCTGCTGGCAGTGCAGGTTGTGGCGGTATCGCAACCGGCAGCCTGCGGCGATGTGAAAATTCCGCTTCCGGGCCGGGGAGTCGCGACGCCGACGCAGAAACTGAATCGCGACGGCGTGGCCGAACTCAAACGCGGCCATCGGGAAAAGGCAAAGCAGCTTTTCTACCGCGCTTACCTGCTGGACCCGGAAGACCCTTTCACGCTGAACAACCTGGGATACATGGCCGAACTTGAGGGCAATGCAGATCGCGCCCTGCGCTACTATGCGCTCGCGGCGAAAGACCACACAGACGCGGTAATCGATCGGACGAGTGAGTCGGCACTCAAAGGCAAGCCACTCGAAGCGGCATTTGAACAGGTGCAGAACTCCGATCAGGAACTCAACAAGATCAACGAGCAAGCCATCGTGATGCTGCAACAGGGCCGCATCTTTGAAGCGAAAAGCCTTTTACAGTCCGCCCTCCCGAGCCATTCACAAGACCCGTTCCTGCTTAATAATCTCGGCTATGCCATGGAGTCGGTGGGCGACCTGCAAGGCGCGTTGCACTATTATTCAGCTGCTGCCAGCCTGCAATCGAACAAGCAGATCATCGTGACGCCGCGCGCCAAGTGGCGAGGCAAGCCCGTCAGCAAAGTCGCAGAGACGAACGCCGAGGCTATCAGCCAGCAGATTGCTCGCGGAGAAGGCGTCGAGGCCGCCACGGCGCGCCTGAACCTTCGGGGAGTGGCCGCTCTCAACGACAATCACGCCTCCGAAGCGCGGCAATTCTTCTTGCAGGCGTACCAGCAGGACCCGCACAATTCATTCACGCTGAACAATCTTGGGTATGTCACCGAACTCCAGGGAGATTGGGAGAGCGCACAGGAATACTACGAAGCCGCCCGCTCGGGAACGGACGCCAACGATCGAGTGACCTATTCCACGCGTCCGGATGTGGAAGGCCAGAAAATGTTCCGTCTGGCGAATAATAACCAGTCCGAAGTGCAGAGCGCCTTGCAAACGATGCAGGCTGCGCGACGCCGTGGGCAACTACCCATTGAACTGATTCGCCGGGATGCGGGAGCGGGAACCACCGAGCCGCAGGCCAAGCCGGTTCCTCCGGTTGGCATCCAGGGGCCTCCAATGCCGCCTTTGCAGCCTCCCACGCCAGACAATCATTAAACGCAATTAGTTTTTTCTAGCCTGCATTGATGGCTTCGTCTTCGTCAGCCCAGCCCTGAATCTTCTCACCCACAGAGCGAGCGAGGCGCTCTGGTCGGGCCACTGGTGATCGGCGGCGCAATTCTGCCGCGATTTGTAACGTGCGGATGCGTTCACTCCGGCGAAATGACTGTAAATATTCACGCACCACGGTTGGCATGCTCATGGCGACACCGGCCTCGTAATTCTGCCAGGCCATGGCCTCGAGCTTGCTCGGGGAGTTCAACAGGATATCCATTTGTTCAAACAAGCTATCGGCGCTCCCGGAGGTAAAGAATTCCATGGCGATTCCCTCCTCCGATGCAAGCTCCTTGAAATCGTGAATGTCAGACGCGATCACCGGAACTCCATATTGCGCGGCCAAATGCGCCACTCCGCTGGATCCGGCCGAGGAGGTGTAGGGCATTACGACCAGGCTGGCGTCATGAAACAGGCCGGCGATCGCCTCCTCCGGAACATATCCCAGAAACGAGATACGATCGGAACTATGCTCTCGCGCCATGGAAGCGATGTAACCGGCAGCCTTGGGATGGTCCCCGCCGCCGACGATCAGTTCCGCACTAGGCACGTGCTCAGACACGCGATTGAATGCCTCGATCAACAACTCCAGCCGCTTGTACGTTCCCCATTTACCGAAGGCAAGAATGCGATGCGGATTTCCACGCCGGGTAAAATCGGGCGGCTCGGGCTTTTCGGCGAAGATTCCGTGCGCTCTGGCAGACACCCGGCCCCGCTGATATTTCTCATTAAGGATCCGGCGATAGGCAGGCAGAAGAACGGAAAGCGAGTTCGCCGTCAACAATAGATGAGTGGTGAGCCATCCACCTAATCGGTAGAGCCGGGGCGAGCTGACCGCCGCATCTTCCAGGTTTACCGTCTCGAATAGCTGATGCAGGGTCACATGCGAATAGACGCCGCGCAACCGCACCGCGGCTGGAGTAACAAGGCCCAGAACGGCTGATAAGGGACGATTTCCGAAGCTGGCAAATCCGAGATTGAACCAGGCAACGTCTGGCTTCACGCGCCAGACAGCGCGCAGCAATGACGCAGCGCTGTCGCGCCGGGCAAAGCCCCAGCAGCGCATGACGTTAAATCCCGGCAGTTCTTCGGCGGGCTCGGTCAGGTAGTCGCCGAGTACGGTCAACTCGATTCCCGGCTCCTGACGCAGTTGATTGGCGACGTGATACCCATACTCGTTGAGCGCATGACGGCTGGGCGGAAACGCCGTGATGAGGGCGATTTTCACGTCGCGCTCGAACGCCACACCAGTTCGCGCGAAAGGCGGCTCAACAGGTGCAGATATTGAAATCCAACGGCAGCGCTCGCTTTACTCTTGCCGGCCTCGCGAATGCCGAAGTGATATGGCACTTCTCGCGTATTCCTGATGCGGCCTCGCACCAGAATCTCCAGCAGGAGTTTGAACCCCGTGGTCTGGAACGTGACCCCGTCGATGCACGAGCGGCGTACGGCGAAAAAGCCCGACATGGGATCGGTCACACGCACTCTTTTGGAGATGAAACAGCCTGCGGCAAGCGTGCTGGCGCGCGAGATGAAAACTCGCAACGGATTCCAGCCCTCTGTCCCTTTGCGTTCCGCATAGCGGCTGGCAATCGCGATGTCAGCGCATTCCGCCTTCTTCAACAATTCGGGCAATAGCTCCGGTGGATGCTGCAGGTCAGCGTCCATCACGCCCAGCAATCCGGCTTGCGTTTGCGCCCAGCCGTACAAGACTGCGCCCGCCAGGCCGCGCTCATTGGAACGACATAGCAACCGGACCCGCGGATCGCGTTGGTTCCAGTCCCGAACCTTCTCGATGGTTCCATCCGCGCTGCCGTCATCGACCACAATGATTTCGTAGTCGTAGTCCGTGACGCTTAAAGCGTCAGTGGCCCGCGTGAGAACTCGATCGATGTTTCCCGCTTCGTTGAGTGTAGGTAGAACAAGAGCAAAAGTTTTTTCCGGTGATCGGTGCGCCATCCCAGCCTCGCTCGTCGAAATTCGTAGCTTGGATGGGGCTTAAACGCGAGTTGTTGGTTCATTCTGCACCCTACAGGAACTCTGTCTCCAGCCTACGGTGCCGTTCGCGGAGCATTCAGTTATTTCCCCCATTGCACTGGTTGCAAGCCGCGACCGGCCAATCTGTTCAGTGATTTCCCGCTTTATTTCGTCGATCCCGGCGGCGGGCAGGAGAATGAGGTTTGGCTCGAGTTCCCGCAAGCGCAAAAAGCTTTGACGGTTGCGGTGAACGAACTCGAGAGGATATTCCCGTTTGCGGCTGAACGCTGCGTCGGGCGAGGCATCTAGGATGAAAGCTAGGTCTGGAGATGGCGCCAGCCTTAAAAGAAGTCGGGCGTAGGCCCGCATCGCAAATCGATGAGAGTCAATATTCGCAATCTGGTCATAAATATAACGGTCGAAGATAATCATGTCGGCGTTTCTGAGGCGTGAACTCCGCAACACGCGGCGCAACCGGAAAACATCGAGCACGTACAACGCGGAACGGGTAGCGGTCAGATACCATCTGCGAATATGTTTGTGATTCCTGGCCACGAATGGGTCGTCCGGATTGCGTTTGTGGTGAATACGGGCCGCGTGTTGTCCGGCTTCCGAGCGCAGATTCGTCCAGACCGCAATATCATCCCAGAAGCTTAAGCGCAGAACGCGCAAGCCCTGGCGTTGCAGTTGCGATGACAATTCTTCGATCTGCGTGGTCTTCCCTGCCCCATCAACTCCTGAAAATGTGATGAGACAAGGTCGCCTGCCGCCGCGTCCACCAGACCTCTGTTGGCCTGCTCCGAAGTTCATGGGCGGGTCGCAGGCGCAGCAACTCCGGGGGGACGCGATGGGCTTCCCGCGGACAAGGCGACAATTGTGCCGATGGCCACTCCGGCCCCCGCGAGCAAGCCGATTTTGATCAGCAGAGACCGATGGCTATGCTGCTTCGCCGGAGCAACGGCAGCGCCCACTGGCTGGGCCACTGGCGCTCCTTTGGGGTTTGCGGCTTTCGCAGCTGCCGCTCCTGAGGGATTCTGCGAATTTTGTTGTTGCGCATCAGACGATTGCGGCTGAGGCGTCTCCGGCAGCGGATCGCCGGCATTATTACTGGTTTGGGCTTGCGCATTTTGTTGCTGGGGGCTTGCCCATAGAGGCGTTTCGCTCCATGCCAAAAATGCTGCGAGCACGAATACTCCCGCGAAGCGCTGCCGACAGCCCGCCATTCTCATTCTCATTGACGCACTCCTCTTCCAGTTCCAGGCACTTCTGGTTTAGGCGCTCCTCTTTAGGCACTTCTTGGCAGTTGGAACGGCACCGCCTGCATGTCCTGCGCGAGTTCCACTGCAATCGCTTCCGGACCAGCTAAAGCCTCGGTAAGGCAATCGAAAACACGCACGAGCGACGTGATGCGAACCACCTCCAACACGATCCGGAGCGCGCGAGACCCGGCGACCAGCACCAATTCAGTGTCACGGCCCGTGGCCTGCGCCACGCACTCCAGGAGCAGTTCCACGTCTTCATGGTCCAACGTGCAATGGCCGGTGAGATCCAGGACCACGGGTGCCTGCGAACTACGCAGTGCGCGCAGCAGTTCTTTTCGCAGCGCGCTTCGCGCTCGAAAATCCGACGCGGACGGAAAAGGTAAGACAGTGCACCCAGCGCTCATGGCTGGACCTGCTGTACGGTCGCATACTGCGCGCCCAGCCACGCGTTGCAGTCAGGAGAGAAAATCTCGTTGCGGGTCGACGTTTGCCTTTTCGATTGGCGCGGCGCAATTCTGCGCGCCAGGCCTGCCGGCTCCAAATCCGCGATGACTCCCGAATCGAGGTCCTGTAACTGACTCCCATCTACCATGGCGTGCCGAAACATCAGCCCGACACCGAGATATGTCGACGGCAGCACCGTGGAGTGCTCGACCGCTGACCCGCAGTCGACAATGCAATCACGTTCCACCGATGAAAATGGGCCAACCGTCGCTCCGGCTCTCACGCTAGTGCGATCTCCAATGTAGGATGGGCCGACAATTTTTGCGGAGGTGTCGACGCTGACATCCTCCCCCAGCCACACATGATCGCCAATCTGCTCGCCCGCAGGGCGCATCGCGCAGACACCGGTGAGCGCGTCCCTGACAAGTTCCTGGCGTTCTTTCGCCGAAAGGATGCGCTTGGCATATCCGGCAAATGGATACTGGGTGCATTGGCCAGTGCGCGGAATGCCGGTGCTTTTCTTATCTTTGGCGAGGTCTTTGGCCAGGGCGAACTGATCGAATACGCTGATCCCCAAGCGGCCCCGGGAATCCAGCACCTCGGTGATAGAGTTCCGGCGCTCGCAGTGAAAACGCACCAGGTCGGAGAGGTCCATCTCTGCATAGGACTTGAGCTTGATCATCAAGAGGCGCTCGATTCCCTGCCTGACAAGCTGCCCCAACGCCGGCGAGGTCTCTTTTCCATCCCGCGATGCCGCCGTGAGCCAGATGTTCTGCACCCCTACTTTGCGAATGCGTTCCGCCCAGGTTTGCAGCACATCGTTGCCGAGAATCGGAAACAGCGAGGAACTTAACTCGCGGCCTGCTCCGGACGTAATAGTGGAATACGCCTGTGTCCTGCTCATCACTCCAGACCCCAATGTGTCTGGAACCATTACAACCGCAGCCAGTTCCACGCCCTTGCTCCTTTCGAATCCAAACCCGCCCAAACGCGAAATGCTCAATACATCGGCAAGCAAATGTCAGATGACCGACTGGTCTCCAGAAGATGTCTTCAACTCGTTACATGCGGTGACTTTCACGGTTCTCTCCATTGTTGTCTTCATAAATCTCAGGTGAAGGCAGTAGGCGCATCAGACCGCAGGAGTCGCAAGGGGACCGGAAGGTCGCAGCAAACTGATGCTGAAACAGCCCTTTTTCTCGCTGGAACGTCCTACCGGAACTGCTCCGCAATGGATGAAAAGCCGCGCCAGCGGCGATCTTAAGGACTAGAACTTCTGATTATTCTCAAGCGCAAAAACGGGTTGAGTGGAATACTGTCCGCTCTGTAGAATCGCAAAAACCAATACAAAGAAACCTGTAGGGTTGGTGTCCGCTCACACGAACTCGCTTGGAGAGTGTGTTCATGCGGAATTTTGCCCTGCCCCTTATCTTGTGCCTGGCTAGTTTTGCCTCGGCCAGCGTGTCTGTCTCTGCCCCCAGCAACAATGCAAATGTCGCCAGCCAGGTTCAGTACCTGGCGACGGCCACAACTTCGTGCGCCAATGGCGTGTCTGCCATGGGCATCTACACCGCGCCCTATCAGCTCGTCTACACCACCAACGGCGCCAGCTTGAATACGGTGCTCAGCCTGAACCCCGGCACCTACTACACGACCGTTCAGGAGTGGGACAACTGCGGAGGAACTTCTTCAACTCCGATCACCATTAATGTGGGAGGATCTTCGAGCGGCGGCCAGGTCAATGTCAGCGCTCCTGTGCCAAACAGCAGTGTCAGCTCCAGCGTCCAGTACGTGGCAACGTCGACGACTTCCTGCTCGAAAGGGGTCGCTTCGATGGGCATTTACACTGCACCCTACGTTCTGGCGTACGTTGGGAACGGGGCCAATCTCAACACTTCGCTGAACCTGAGCGCGGGCACTTACAACACCGTCGTGCAAGAGTGGGACAACTGCGGCGGATCAGCCAGCACTCCCGTCACCATCACCGTTGGAGGGGGAAGCAACACCGGGGGCAGCACTTTCAGCAACCTTCAAAAGCAGCAAGGTTGGACGGGATATGGCCTGCTGCCGCCGTCCTATGCGATCTGCGACTGGTGTTCGCCCTCCGGGCCGAATATCACGTGGTCGATGTATCAGAATGTTTCTTCTCCCTCACTCAGCGGGCATGCGTCGCAGATGAATATCGGCGGAACGACGGTCTACTCCGATGGCCTCTGGAACAACCATCTGATCGGAGATTTTTCTTCGCAGGGACTTCCCGATACCAATCGCACCCTGGTTCCCAGCCTGCACAATTTCACATACGACGTCTATTTCTATGTCAACGACGCCAGCAAATCGCAGGCGCTCGAGTTCGACATCAACCAATTCGTAAACGGCTATTCCTACATCTGGGGGCATGAATGCCGGATCGCGGGCGGCAATGAGTGGGACATCTGGGATAATGTCGGGCAGAAATGGCATCCCACCGGCGTTTCCTGCAAGCCCTTATCCGGCGCATGGAACCACCTGGTGATTTCCGTGCAGCGCACGACCGACAATCATCTGTTGTTCAAATCGATTACCTTGAACGGCGTGACCTCAAACCTCAACTACTACGAGAGTCCCACCACGACGTCGTGGTTTGGCGTCACGATCAACTATCAGCAGGATGGAAATTATGCCCAGACCCCGTACTCGGTGTGGCTCGACAACCTGAACTTCACTTATTACTGACGCGCAGTTCTCCGCCGAGCGCCCTGCGTTGCTGACACTGTTGCCGTGGTCCGCCTACGGCAACGTGTTCAGGTAACAGGCGCCGCTGATGTTTTGCGCGGGCGGCGTGGGGGGAGTCGTCCAGGGTGGATTGCTGAAATCGAAGAACTCGCTCATGTCCATCTGCGCGGCATCGCGCTGGGTCAGGGACGGAACGTTGAACGTCGTTTCGATCAGCTTCAGGATGGCCGTCGTGTCCGCGACCGTATGCGACACATAATTCTTCTTGGCGAATGGCGAGACCACGATCAGCGGAACGCGATATCCGGTGTAAACAAAATCGCAAATCGGGCCTGTGGTCGTGGTGCAGATGTCATTGGTCATCAGGTCGACTGGCTTGATGCCGTCCGGGCTTGGCTCCGGCTGCGGCGGAACGTGGTCGTAGAACCCACCGTATTCGTCGTAGGTAAGAATGAAGGCGGAGTCCTTCCAGTAAGAGCTCGACATGAAGCCGTTGATCAGGGTCTCGACGTAGGCGGCGCCGAGCTGAGTGTTGCTGGGTTGGGCATCCGTATCGGAGGGGTGCTCGTCGCGGCCGGCAGCCGTGGCGGGCTCAATCTGCGCTACCTGCGGCAGCGTGCCGTTCTGAAGGTCCGTAAAGTATTGCGAGATCGGCGCAATATTCTGCGGATACTGCGACGGGATTGTCTGCCCCCACTGAAAGTTGTTTACATAACTTAGAGTGACTAGACAGGCGGGATCGTAAGGCGGACCAGTGCAGGGACTTCCGTCGGGGTCCACATAGATCTTCCAGCTGATGCCCGCATTCTGCAGTTCCTGAAAAATCGTGGGCGCTGTCAGCAGCGCCATGTCCTGGCTGTTCGTACCGACCGGATAAGCATAGCCCTGCGAAGTGGCGGCAACCAGGTATTCCCGGTTGGTTTGCGTTCTCGACAGCGCCGGATTGAACCAGCGGTCCGAGGTGGCGAAGTTTGACGCCATGAAGTAGTAGTAATTCAGATCGGTGCCGTCGTAGTAGCCCATGGCGCGCAGGCCATCTGTATCGAAATAGGTTGGCTGGATGTTTCTGCCGTCGTTGGCCGCGTTGTAAACGAATCCATTCATCACGGCAGGCTGGGTGCCCGTGGGATCGTTGTAATTCCAGTCGACGTGCGATTCATCCCACGACGGACTTGGGTTTTCCACGCACTGCGTAATCAGGTGGAAGGAAGTCACCTGGTTACTTTCATCAAAGGTGCACGGGGAGGGAAAAGGCAACGTCGGGTCACAGCCCGGGTTTGACGGTAACGGCCCAGTCAATGGTGCCGCCCCGGAGGCTGGATTGAATTCCGGCAAGCCGTCAAACGATTGATCGGGATACCCATTTTGCGCCCAGTATTGCCGCATCGCGCCGAAGTAGTGATCAAGCGAGCGATTCTCCTGCGCCAGAAAGACGATGTGATCGAGCGTCGGCGCAGGCTGAGTTCCCACCGGCTGAACTCCGGGTATCGAGGTGCAACTGCTGAGAAAGACCAACATCGCACTCGCACAAGAAAGCGCCAGCTTGCATTTGCAGGACATGGAAGAGGCTGATCCTCCGTTGACGAGTTCTAGATGTTCACCGGCAAGGCAAAGGTTGCCGCTGACAGAGATGTCTTTACACTCTTCCGGCTACATCGCGAGCGTCCACACCTAGGCGGCGCGCGCTCGTTCCGTTGAGGGAAGAAACTGAATCGCGTCGGTCGAGCAGAATGCAGGTCAAAATCAGAAGAGCCGAAATCCGACTTCCACGCTGATCTGCACGTTGACCGGATGACCGTCCTTCAGAGCCGGATGGAACCGCCATTGCTTAACAGCCTCAATTGCTTTGGCATCCAGCCCGTGTCCCAGACTGCGGGTTACATGAATATCCCGCGGCAATCCCTGCTGATCCACGATCAGCAGCAGGACGCAGGTACCCTGGGTCTTGGCGGCGCGCGCTTCTTCGGTATATTGCGGATCAGGAGTCGAAATCGCCTCCGGCGCGGAAATGCCGGCGCCCACCTTGTAGACGCCGCCGCCAATCCCGCCGCCAATGCCCTCTCCGACGCCCGCGCCGTGTCCCACGCCCACGCCGCCGCCGGAGCCGGAACCAATACCTGCGCCAGAGCCGATGCCATTCGAAGGAGGCGCCGACGGCATCACCGGAGCGGAAGGATTTCCCAGAGCGGGCATGTGGTTGTCCGCAAGATGCACCTGCGGCGGAACTACAACGGTTGGCTCCACGGCAAGCTTCGGCTTGTCGTTGCGCAGCACAATCTGCGGCGGTGTAATTTGTTGCATTGCGAGTTTCGGCAATCGTCCTTTGGGGGCCCGCAGGACATCGTGATCTCCGCCGCCCCCACCCCCGGCGACCTCTTTAATGGATGGGCGCATCGCGTAGGAATCCGGAGAGGGAGCGATCAGAGTCACCACTTCATGCTTCTTGACCTGCTCCACCACGCGATGACCGAAGGTTGCGCCGGCGAAGATCACGCCAATTAACACTGCGTGAACCATGGCCGATCCCTTGAGCCCGGCGGAACGGTAATTGTTGTATTGCCCCCAGATCACCGGCGGAGGGCCGAGGCGTTCGGCCGCGGGGATCGTTCTCGTGGGTATCCTGCGCTGATAATCAACGCGCGGAGATTCAACGCGCACTGGCAAACGTTCCCAAGATGCAACTCCACCCTGCGGATCCTGATGCTTCAACATGGCCAGCCCCTCAAGACGTACAGAATGTCCGTTCCCCGGACGAAGTGACTAGCTATAGATGCGATGAATGTGGACGCGGTTTACGTCGAACGGGGCTGTTCGCGTTCGTCGGGGTCAGTGTTTTCCCGTAGAAGTCAAGAACAGGGACTGCAATTTCCTGAGAGAATTCTGGTATGCGTGGCTGAAAACGCAATTTCCAGAAAATTCGACGCTGGCAGTGAGGAAATCTCGCTCCGATTATTTGCTTAATCCGATTTCATCTCAAACTGGCGGACCGGGAGGACCGGCATTTCGGGATGCTGCTGATCTCTCCAGATCACGCCGAAGCACTCGCCTTCACTTTGCGGACGCCAGTTGGTTCCGTCCTCGTACTTCACGAGATTGGGAAAAAATATCCAGGCCTGGATGGCTTGCGCACTCGCAACATGAGCGCCCGGCCTTTCAAGAACCTGCTCCTGACCCGGCGCGATAGTCTTAGACCACGGCCATTCAGCGTTGTAGGGCCGGCGCAGATCGAGCGGCGCAAGCAGCATTTCGGAAGTGAGCGACACGCCCGCGATGGGCTTGCCAGTAATGTTCCTGATCGTCAGTGAAGACTTGTCGGGATCTTTCCAGAAATCGCCCACGGTAAAGGAAAGCGGACAGGAGCGCGCGGACGGAACATAAATCGTATAGACCGCCATCATTCCGTTCTCCATGTGATCTTCCACGTGGCAGTGGAACATCCAGGTTCCAGGATTGTCGGCGACCATGTCCACCGTCTTCATGCTGCCGGGAAGAAGTTCGATGACGTCGGTGCTCTGTTTGCCATCGGTTACCGTCTTGCCATGCCAATGAGGGGTGTGCAGGTCAATTTCATTTCCCATCCCCAGCAAGTACCAGCGCACTTTTTCTCCCTGCTTCATCGTCAGGCCGGGCAGATTGCCAAAGATGTACCCGTTGATGCCATAGAACGGTACCGGGGGTTTCGCTGTCACTTCGTTGAAAATCATGAAGGCCGCGATGAACTCGCGATCCACATCTTTGGGAGTTCCGTCGGGCTTCGCCTTGCCCTTCGCCGTAATAATGATGGGGCCCAGCAACCCGGCGTTAATCTCGATGCCTGGATCGACATGCGAGTGATACCACCACACCGCGGAACTCAATTGTCCGGGAGCCGGGCCGCTGGATGCGTCGGCAAACCAATGATAAGTGAATCTGGATCCCTTGCCGACCAGAGCGCCCGTCCCGAACGGCAGGTAGTAGGAGCCTTCGTTATTCTTGTCGTAACGCAGGCCGTGCGGGTGCATGGTGTGGGGCAGCCGGCTGCGGTTCAGGAATTCAACGACGATTTCGTCTCCCACCTCCGCGCGAATCACCGGCCCCAGAATTCCCAGCCACTCGGGCTGCGGCCTGGCAACGGTAAAAGTGCTGTCCGTGTACTCGATAAAACGGGTCTTCGGCCATTGCAACTTCGCCAGGTATGGCTGGGGAATGGCGGTTCCATTCATCAGATTGCGGCCGCTCGGCGCATAGTTCCAGGTGACATCTTCAGCCGCGATGTAGTAATGGCGCGTCACCGCGAAGCCGAATGAGGCGAAGAAAACGAAGAACACCAGAAGGGCGTGTCGAAGTCTCACGACCAGTATTATCCCATCGCGAGAATTGCTGTGAATGCTTCTTTGCGAAGATTTGTGATTCAACTGAGAGTGACTCTGGAAAGCTTCGTGACCCGTCCGGTCTGGTTCCAATCGGAAATATAGATGTTCGCCTGGGAATCGATGAAACATCCATGGGCCGCGCTGAACATATCTGCCTTGATTGCGGCGGGATCCAGTTCATAGTTCGCCCACTGCTTTTTCTCCGGATTGTCGCCAAGAAACGCCACCGGAACATTGTCTCGATCCAGGATGGTCGCGCGCCCTTCCAACTCTGAAACGACGACATAGTCCCCGTGGAAGCTCGCCTGGCAAGGCCTGCGAAGGTGCTGTGTTACCGTGCGCACAAAGCGGCCGTCAAGATCGAAGTGGCAGAGGCGGCGGTTCTCGCGATCGCAGACGAGCAGCAACGGTTGGTCGTAACGCATATCGAGCGCGAGACCATGGCTACAGTCCAGCTGACCTTCGCCGCTGCCCTTTTCCGAATAGCTGGCTTCGTAGTTGCCCCTTTTGTCGAAGCGAAAGATGCGGGAATCACCATAACCATTGGCGATAAAGATGGAGCCGTCGGGCGCGGGCAAAGCCGCTGTGATACGCCATTCATTGGGAGACTTGAAGCCTGCCTCCGGCGGCGCCGTGATTTTCATCACAACGCTGCCGTCAGTTTTCATTTTCAGAAAAAGCCAGTTTTCTTGCGGATGTCCCTTTTGCACCGTCGCGTACAGGAATTCTTCCCCGCCTTCGTTTGCCAGCACCATCGAGTGAATCTCCGGGTAGGCCGTCGCAATCTTTTGCACCAGCCGGCCCTCCGGGCTATAGACCAAAACTCCGGTGTCACTTTGCGTGCTGACATAAATATTTCCCGCCTTGTCCTGGGCAACGGCTCCGTGCGTGCCGCCGAACGTTGTGCCCGCGGGCAACTTGCCCCAGCCGGGGACCAGCGCATAAGTCCACTCTCCATTGCCTGTTAACTGGAGCGGCTTGAAATCGGGCTTCGACGGAATTGAAAGCCCGGCCTTGGTTACGAGCGCAGTGATTCCGGCCGCGCCGAGAAATGTGCGCCGATGTATGGTGGTCATGGTTTACTCCCGACAGTAGAGTCTGTGGCATCGGATACCGGCTCCGCCGGAGTGTTGAAGAAATAGATGTGCCGCAGCTTCGGCATGCTCTTCAAGACGACCAATTCCGCTCGCGTCACTTTCGTGCCGCTGAGGTTCAAATAAGAGAGTTGTGCGAGCGAGGAAAGCGTCGCCAGATTCTCCCCGTTCACAGCAGTATCTTCAAGATGGAGAGCGCGCAGATTTGTGAACTCCTTTAACGTGTCGAAGGAAGCGTCGGTGACCGCGGTGCGGGCGAGTTCCGCTTCCACGATGAACGGCGCAAATTTCCGGAAGCGGGCAAGCTGCTGATCGTCGAATCTCGACCCAGCATCAACTGTCCGCAGAATCAAACCGTCGGATGCTTTCGCGGAAACTGGCACCAGCTTTGCTCCATTTGAACTCTGCATAGCCCGGATTTCACCGATGACATTGCTGTAGTCGCCAACCGGCTGAAACGGCAACTCCGCGCTCTCTGCGGACTGCGAAATGCCCGGCACATTCTTTGCTGTGGGTGAAGCGCCGGCAACAATCCACGCGCGGATCGATGCAATTTCGATCGAGGTTAGTGGAGTTCTCTGTTCGGCGGGCATGAAATGTTTATCGCTCGGGGAAAGTGTAACTCTCTCGATGAGCAAACTCCGATCCGGATTTCCCGGCACGATGACAGCTCCGTTCTTGCCTCCCTTCATGAGCAGGTCATAGAAATCGAGGCGAAGCCCGGACTGTTCCTTGCTCGCTCCATGGCAGGCCGCGCACTTGGCATCGAAGATGGGATGAATCGAGCGCATATAGGCTGAGCCCTCGTATGCAGCGTCGGTGGCAGCGGGAGGGAAAAATCGTTTCATCGGGCCGGGCATGTAGCGAGTCAGGTAGTCGCCGCCGTGGGTAAGCGATCCACCCTGATGCGCCGTCCAGCCTAATATGATCAGCGTGACGCTCAGCAATGCGGGATAAACCCGGGGCGCCTGTCCCGAGATCCAACCAGGCCGCACCGCCATACAAACCAGCAAGGCGACCAGCAACGCGATCGCACCCCACATGTGACGCATGACCGTGGGCCCCGTCACTCCGTCCCCGTACGCCAGCAAGATTCCGAAAGTCAGAGTAATCGCCGCGGAGGCCAGCGCCAGGTAGAGGACGAAACCAGCAGTCTCGCGGAAGACGATTCGCGACGATCCGGCAAACTCGAAAACCGGCAGTAGCAGCAGCATGCCGATCGGCAGGTGCACGAGCAGCGGGTGAAAACGACCCAGAAAACGAATCCATTCTGCATGAGACTGTCCGGTCAACGGAACCACGAACGGCAGCACGGAAATCCCTATGCTGGCGGCGATAACCCAGAGCCATCGTGCTCTCGTTGTCCCGATGCTCGAAGCGCGGACTGCATCGGAACCCCTGGATCCAAGGATCACGCCAGCAATCCCTGGACTACGTGAGCCGGCACAGGGCTGGTCAGCTTCTGGTCGAGGCCCTGAAATTTGTAGGTGAATTTATTGTGATCGATTCCCAGGCAATGAAGAATCGTGGCGTTGAAGTCGCGCACGTGCACCGGATCTTTCACCACGTTGTAGCTGTAGTCGTCCGTTTCTCCATAGGTGATGCCCGGCCGCAAGCCGCCGCCAGCCATCCACGCGGTGAAGCACCGGGGATGATGGTCGCGGCCATAATTTTCCGCAGTCAATCCGCCCTGGCTATAAACCGTGCGCCCGAACTCGCCCGCCCAGATGACCAGCGTGTCATCGAGCAACCCGCGCCGCTTCAGGTCTGTCACCAGTGCGTAAGCGCCCCGGTCGGTCTCCTGGCAGAGCACGGGCAACATTCCGACCGCATCGCCGTGGACGTCCCATCCGCGCTTATAGATCTGCATGAAGCGCACTCCGCGCTCAGCCATTCGCCGCGCCAGCAGGCAGTTGTAGGCGAATGTGCCCGGCTGCCTGGCGTCTGGACCATATATGTCCCAGGTCGACGGCGGTTCCTTGCTGAGATCGACCAATTCCGGGACCGACGATTGCATCCGAAACGCCATTTCGTACTGGCCGATGCGAGCGTTAATTTCCGGATCGCCTATTTCGGCCAGTGTCTCGCGATTGATCTGTTCGACCGTATCGAGCATCTTGCGGCGCACGTCACGATTGACGCCAGCAGGATCGGCAAGGTAGAGCACGGGATCCGGCCCCGAGCGCAACCCCACGCCCGCGTATTCGGAGGAAAGAAATCCACTGCTCCACAAGCGCGAGGAAACCGGCTGATTGTTCTCCTTGGGATTGGTCCTGGTTTGGAGAACGACAAATGACGGCAGATTGTCGTTCATGCTGCCCAGGCCATAGGCCAGCCAAGCGCCCAGGCATGGTTTACCCGCATTCATGTTGCCGGTATTCATGAGCATGATGGCGGGCTCATGATTGATGGCGTCCGTATTCAGCGTCCGGATGAAGGTGAGGTCGTCCACCATTCGCGACGTATGGGGCAACAGATCGCTGATCCACGTCCCGTTCTGTCCGTGCCGGGCAAAAGGCCAATGCGATGGGGCCACCGGGAAATGCGCCTGGCCGGCAGTCATGCCCGTCAACTGCTGATTGCCGCGAACTGAATCGGGCATATCTTTGTTGAACTGAGCGGCCAAATTAGGTTTGTAGTCGAACAGATCCATTTGCGGCGGACCACCCGACATAAAAAGATAGATCGCGCGCTTGGCCTTTGGAGCAAAATGCGGAAGCCCGAGAGTAGTCGGCCCTTCCGCGGCGGAAGACGCGGCGTCGGCTCCACTCGCCTTCGTCCACAGGCCAGCTTCACCGAAAAGTCCGGCGAGTGCCGCCCATCCCAGGACTTTACCCGATCGCCCCAGGAAGCGCCTTCGAGTCTCGATCGCCGTCCACTCCCGCTTGGCAGACGCAGGAATCGGAAGATCCAAGGGAGTCGCGGAATTTTCGCAGTCAGTACAAAGTGGATGTTGCTTCATATCAGCTCCCACTACTTATTAAGCGTCTCATCCAGGTTCAGCATTTCGCTGGCCACCATGGTCCATGCGGCCAATTCCGGTTCTGGAATTGACCTGTCACGCATGGTTTCACCAATTCCCACCAACAGGTGCGCGGCTTGCGGGTCTCTGGAGTAATGCTGTTGCATCTGGTGGAAAGAACTTTCGAGAGCGTCCTCCATCGGTCTTTGTGGATCACGCCCGAGCAGAATTTCGCTCATGCGATCAACCCGCCGCTTCGGGTCGCTGCTTGTCTCGTGGATCACGCGCTGCGCTAAAGCGCGGGCTGCTTCGACCCACTGCACATCATTCATGGTCACGAGCGCCTGCATCGGGGTGTCAGTACGCTGGCGTCGCGTACATACAGCATCGCGCATGGGAGCATCGAACGTATCCATGTTCGGCGGCGATGCCATGCGCTTCACGTAGGTGTACATGCTGCGCCGGTAAAGCGCCTCATCATGCTGCTGCACGTAATCGACCGTATCGCTGGTGGGATAGCTTACCTGCTCCCAGATGTTCGGAGGCTGGTAGGGCTTTACGCTGGGGCCCCCGATCCGATTGACCAGCAGTCCCCCGGATTGAAGCGCAATGTCGCGAACCATCTCCGCATCCATGCGGAACCTTGGGCCATGCGATAAGAGCAGATTCTTCGGATCCTCGGCCAACTGCCGAGAGTTCGATTTTGCGCTTTGCCGGTAAGTCGCCGACATCACCATCAGCTTGTACATGTGCTTGATGTTCCATCCGCTCTCGCGGAATTCCACGGCGAGCCAGTCGAGCAGCGCGGGATGGCTTGGTCTTTGGCCCATGATTCCGAAATCTTCCGTTGTTTCCACGATTCCGGTTCCGAAAAGCTCATACCACATCCGGTTTACGGTCACGCGAGCGGTAAGCGGATTCCCGGCACTGACAGTCCACTTCGCCAGAGCGAGGCGGTTGCGGGGTTCGCCCGCAAGCAACGGCGGAAGAAAGTGCGGAGTGTCGGCCTCTACGCGCTCAGTGCGAGCGCTGTAAACACCGCGGGTCAGCACATTGGCATACGCAAGCGAATTTTTCTCCCACGAAACCTGCGTCAGATCGCCACCGGCGGAGAGCCGATCGAGTTCGCGATCGAGTGGAGCAATCTCGCGCCGAATTGCCTGATACGAAGCGTCCACATGGTTCAGGTAAAACTCGCCGATCACATGCCATTGATCGGCTGTCCACTGAGAGGAAGGATGCGAAGCGATTTCCGAGGCGTAATCCTCAAACGGAAGGCGCTCAACTTCATCCCAATCAAGAGCCCGCGAGTACAGCCGTACATCCTGATAGCGGGCTTCCTTGGCCGGATGCTCCTCGGGATCGCGCCAGCCAAGCTGCATGGGAGCCTGGGTCCTGATGGTTGCACCAGCGAGATCGTCGTTGACCGTCCGGGTCGCGATAGCTTGACCATTCACGAAGATCCTTACGCCGGAAGCCCGGCCGGAACCGTCGTAAGTAAAGAAAATGTGCTTCCATGCGCCATCCAAAGGCAGAGGAACCAGAGACACAACGCGAATCGCAACCGTCGGCGTCATATCTTTGGATGGCTTGGGACCTCGATCTTTTTCTTTCGCCTTCACTTTGGCTTTAGCGTCTGCCTTGGCTTTCTCTTTCTTGGCCGATTCCGCTTCCCTTTTCTTCTGTATTTCCGGCTTGTTCGGCGCCAAATATTTCTTGCTGAGATCCTGTGGAGTCGGATAGTTGAATGGCTCTTTGGCCTCGATTTCCTTCGATTCTTTCTTGCCTGTTTTGTCCGGGCCCGATTTCTTCTTCGGTTCACGCAGGCCCGCATCCTTCGACATCTGGTTCACCATCGAGACGCTCAGGAATCCGTCATCGGCGGCAAGTTCCCAGCCTCGATCGTGCTGAGTCGAATCCATTTTCGAAATCAAGGTACCGAAACTACCTGGATGAAACGGCGCGGAGCGAAACATGAACCAACCGCCGGCGGAGAACGACTGCCTCGATTCGTAGTCTCCCAACGGCGCCAGAAGCACTCGCGTGCTCGATTGCATGCGGAAGTCCGGCCAGAGCCACGTGGTTTCTCCCCATTCTCCTTTCAATGTGCTCGTATGAAAACCGGCAGGACTTGCATTTGGAGCGCTGTTCCTGAGTTCATCGCCGCTGCCTTCATCGAGCCGAAGACGAAGCACCAGGCTATCGGTCGCGACTGCGCGAGGAGCGGGGCTCTGGGATGCAAGCCACTTTGCAATCAGGCCATGACTGTCGCGGTGCATCTGATCCAGTTTGCCTTGAAGATCGGATCGCTCGGCCAGCACGCGGTTATATGCATCCCACTTTCGCGCCACAGGGATGCGCACAACCGGAGCCCACACCGGCCGATCGTCGTTGAATGGCTTCTCATCCAGATTGTTGAAGAATGCGCTCAAAGAATAGAAATCATGTTGCGTAATCGGGTCGAACTTGTGGTCGTGGCATACGGCGCACCCAACGGTAAGCCCCATGAATGTAGCCCCGAATGCTTCGGCGCGCTCGCGTGCAATGTTGACCCGCAACTCTTCCGGTATGGTGCCGCCCTCGTTGCTGCTCAACCCCAAACGAACGTAGCCGCTGCCGATCAGCGGGTCCAGGTTCTTCATCGGCAACAGGTCGCCGGCGATTTGCTCGGTCGCGAACTGGTCGAAAGGCTTGTTCTCGTTGAAGGAACGAATCACATAGTCCCGGTACGGCCAGATATCGCGGCTGTTATCGTAGTGCAGCCCGTACGTATCGGCATAGCGCGCGTAATCCAGCCAGTAGCGGGCCCGCTGCTCGCCAAATGCGGGACTCGCCAGCAGACGGTCTACGAGGTGTTCATAGGCATCCGGCGATCGATCGTTCGAAAAAGCGGATGCTTCGCCCGGCGTCGGCAGCAAACCGGTGAGATCGAGTGTGACTCGCCGGATCAGCGCAGGTTTTGCCGCTTCGGGCGACAGATCAAGATGGGCCTGTTCCAGCTTTGCCAGAACGAATTGGTCGATGGGCGTCTTCACCCATTCGGCATGCGCTCCCGGTGCGGGAACTGCCGGACGGACGGGCGCCTCGAACGCCCAATGTGGGCGATACACTGCATTTTGACGGATCCACTCCGTCAGCGTGGCGATCTCGGTTGCGCTCATAGGCTTCGCTTCGCCCTGAGCATCCTGTGGCATCAGATAATGCGGATCTTTCGAGTTGATCCGCTTCACCAGTTCACTTTTTTCGGGATGCCCAGGGACAATCGCGTCGGGACGGTTGGGGCGTTTCTTCAACGCCCATTCCGCGAGATCGAGGCGGAGACCGGCCTTTCGCATTTCCGGGTCCGGGCCATGGCAACTGAAACAGCGGTTGGCGAGAATCGGCTGAACATCCCGATTGAAATCAAGAGTGCGGGTTGCGGTCCGGCCCGGCTCGCGATGGCACGCACTGAGAGAGCACGCCGCGAGGACGGTCAGAAGTGAAAACAGAGCCAGTTTTCTAAGATGAGGCGGCTCGTGCCCTTGCCGCCGCATGTGCGCAACTCGGTGCTCCACGGTTTCACGCCGGAACCTTGGACTTTTCCAGCTTCCACATTGTATGGCCGATCCTGGCCGCCGGGATGGGAAAATTCATGGCCGGCCTGATACCGGCTCACCGGCAGGCCTTTTGGAAGTAAGCCCAAAACAAATGGTGGGGGCAATCAGCAGATGTAACGTTCCAGTGCCGGCTCGCTGTGGCGCCGAGGGCCGCTTCCCGATCTTTTCATCGCTTCATGTTTCAGTGGTGGAAACTGAACGCACGGCGAACGTCCAATCTCATTTTTCTTTGACTTTCTGGGCCAGCTCGCGAAAATCCCTGGCTTGCTTGTGGCTGGCCTTGACCTGGAACTGGGCCAGCTGTCGAGACTTCTCACTGGGCAGGAGTGAAATCAGAGCTTCAAGTTCGGTTGCCGCCTCCTGCGCACGTTCGGCCTCTTTAATCATCAAGTGCTCAAATTTTCGAATCGCCTCATTGTGATCCATCTTTCCTCCTTTACGGAACTTTGGCCCCTAGTGCAGAAGCGATTCCCAATTGGAGGGAACTCTGCCGGCCGGCCCGGGCGCCGGCTGGCTCTCGGGATGCGAGAGCGGCGGAAGTAACTCCGCGCCATTGACCATCTGCTGGGATTCATAGTCGTAGAACCAGTCTTCGCCCGGTTCAAAGCTCATGATGATCGAGTGTCCGGTCTCGGCCGCGTGTCTCGATGCATGCTGGCTTGGAGAACTGTCACAGCACCCGATGTGGCCGCACTCTGCACAGCGTCGAAGGTGAAACCACCAGCCTTTCGGCGAAGCCAGGCATTCCGCACACCCGGCGCCACTCGGTTTCGAAGCGGTATTGATTCCGCGCCGACTTTTTTTCATTCCTGATCTTCCCTTCCTTCAGAATGCCCACGTAAAAGCAACCCTCTCCGCAGCTTCAGCGTGGCTACGCCAGTCAAGAATAACAGTCCACATGGACCTTGTTCGGCCAAGGTCTCTCCAGCAGATGATTAGGTCAAAAACAGGAGCAGTAAAGCAATTGGACGATAGTATTGGGTCCGGGAAAGTCTTCGCGGTTTCGATCAAACTTGAGAACTCGAAGCAGCAAGAGAATCTCGGCAGCCGTTTCGAGACTGATGTGGGGGGCATTACCATAGTCCAGTTACCCGCGGCCCATTTTGTTCTGGCTCAACGATGAGTGTGACGTCAGAGCTGCGAGCCACGAAAACTCCCAGGCGCTTTGTCGATCATGGCCCCCATGCGAACACGATACCTCGGCGGCATTTCCAGAAACACGGTCCTGCTGGCCTGCGCAAGCCTGTTTTCCGATATCTCCTCAGAGATGCTTTACCCCATCCTGCCGATCTTCCTCACACAAGTGCTTCATGCGAGCGGAAGCGTGGTCGGTGTGGTCGAGGGCATTGCCGAGGCAACCCAGAGTGTGGTTCAGGGATTCTCGGGTTGGCTCTCGGATAAGCTTCGGAAACGAAAAGCTATAGCACTGATCGGCTACTTTTTGTCCACGTTGGGTAAGCCGCTGATGGGAGTCGCCGGGACGTGGCCCGTTTTATTGGGCGGTCGATTTCTGGATCGCTTCGGGGCCGGCTTTCGCTCCGCTCCGCGCGATGCTCTCATCGCCTCTTCTGTACCGGACGAATATCGAGGGCGGGCCTTTGGCCTCGAGGGGATCGGCGACAACCTCGGAGCCTTTTTCGGGCCGCTGTTGGCAGTCCTGCTTTTTGCTTCGCTCCACTTCGAAATCAGGCGGATATTTATTCTCGCGGTCATTCCCGGCGGACTTGCGTTCCTGATGGTCCTGCTGGTTCGAGAACGGCCAATTCCTGTAGCGGCAAAGTCCAAGATCGACGTTAGTTTGAGGAAATTTCCGCCAGAATATTGGAAGTACCTGCGGGTAATCGCGATCTTCGCGATCGGCAATTCCAGCAATTCCTTCCTCATTCTCCAGACCAAGAGTGTGGGCGCCTCTTTCGCGGTCACCGTTTTGATTTATGCCGGCTTCAATCTGGTGGCCGCTCTCATTTCCTATCCCGCCGGTTCTCTTTCCGATCGCTGGGGCAGAAGAAACATCCTGCTGGCGGCGTTCATTATTTTTTTTGTCACTTATCTTGGCTTTGGGCGCGCCCGAAGCGTGGCCACGATCGCGGTCCTGTTCATGTTCTACGGATTATTTCAGGGAATCTTCCGCTCGGTCGGGAAGGCACTTGCCTCCGACTTCGTCCCCGAACCACTGCGCGCCAGTGCAATCGGCTGGTATAGCGCAATCGTAGGGCTTCTAGCGCTGGTTGCGAGTGTTATTGCCGGCTGGCTGTGGGACCACGTTGGTCACACTGCGGTCTTTTATTACGGTGCGATCTTTGCGATTGCGGGTTGCGCCGGATTGCTCCGCATTCCGGCAAGACACCGCCGGACCGCCTTTGACTCCTAGGCCCAACTCTATGAACAGGACAGCCCTATCGACCTGCACTCGATCGCGATTAAGCCAGAGACCCCCTCAGCATGACAGTATTTCCGAGAATGAAAATGCTGTCTTAACTCTGCGATGATGGCATCAAAACAGAAGCATCGTCTTTGAACAATCACACGATGGTATGACTTTGGCGCGGACGATCATCCACGAACGGTTTGCCTATTGCTTGTTCAACTGATTGAACGAGTCGATTGCGAACTCGGTGTATTGACCGACCTCGATGATGTAACCGTCGGGATCGCGCATGTAGCAACGCCATTCCCAACCGTCAGGATTCTTCAGCGGCTCGGTAAGAAAGTGCGCGCCTTTGGCGCGCCATTGTTCGTAACAGGCCCAGATGTCGGCCACACGCAGGTTGAGGAAGCTGCTGACTCGGTTCAGGTCCGATGGCGCATCGAGAAAGACCTCTGGCTTGTCGGGAGTCGGGCCTCCGCCGCAATTGAGGATGATCCATGAGTTGGCCAGCTTGATGTAGCAGGGATTTTCCGCTTTGATTATTTTTCCACCAAGAATCCGGGCGTAGAAGTCCCTCGATCTTTCCTGGTCTCGCACGGTAAAAAAATGGGCCGCGAAAAAGCCTTCCTGGGCAATGGGCGCGTCAGGCAGATTCATACTGTGACTCCTGTCGAACCATGTAGCCGAGTGCGGAATTCACTTCGGGTGAAGCGCCAAATTAATGGCCTCGAGCAGAGACGCGTCGTTGAAGGGCTTGAACAGGCACGCGATTGCGCCCCGTTCGAGTACCGGGCGGACTGCATCTTCCCGGTGGCCG
Organism: Candidatus Sulfotelmatobacter sp.; assembly: GCA_036490405.1. Classification (GTDB taxonomy): domain Bacteria; phylum Acidobacteriota; class Terriglobia; order Terriglobales; family Acidobacteriaceae; genus Sulfotelmatobacter. The sequence continues at coordinate 101,828 of DASXDY010000074.1, forward strand.
GTAATGAAGACGATCGGAATTTCTTGCCGGCGAAGTTTTAGCTCCTGCTGCAGCTCAGGCCCGCTCATGCCCGGCATGGTGACGTCCAGGATCAGGCAGCGTGTCTGGTCAACGCAACTGGAGGCAAGAAACTCCTCGGCGGATGAGAACGTACGGGCCGCAAAGCCAAACTCCCCAAGCAGATCAGGCAGTGATTCGCGCACAGATTCATCGTCATCAACCACCGACACCAGTGGACGTTCTGAAACGCGTCGTTCCTGGTGCGGCTCCATGCCCTAAGAATCCGCTTCCCTGGAGGAAGCGTCCATTGGACTTTAGTATCGTTTTGACGCCGAATGAATTGCCACCCAGGCCACCAGCGCCGATCACCCCGCATCCGTCATCGACGGAGTGCGGCCGATGCCGTTATGATCGCCCGTCAAGTCCCCCGGCTTACAGGGGATCGAAAACGAAAACGTAACTCCCGGCCCTTGGTTTGGCATCGCCCACAGGCGGCCCCGATGGCGTTCGATAATCGATCGGCTGACCGACAGGCCGACCCCCATTCCTTCATTCTTCGTCGTGTAGAAGGGCTCGAAAAGCCGGCCCGCAGCCTGAGATTCGAAACCGACCCCAACATCTGTCACGCTGAGACGCACCCGGTCATCGCCATCGAGTTCGGTCCGAATCAGTAACTCCCGTGCACGATCATCGACTGTGCTCATGGCATCCGAACCATTACGGAGCAGGTTCAAGATGACCTGCTGAAGCTGGACGCGATCGCCGTTGACCAGCGGTAAATCGTCGCCCAGTTCCTGCCGCACCACGACCCGGCCACTTTGAAATTCGGAAAATGACAGCGCAATGACCTCTCGTGCCGCCTCATTCAAATCTATCGGCTGGGTCGCGGCTGATTTTTTGCTAAAGAGTGCGCGCAAGCGTGTGATTACCTCAGAGGCCCGATTGCCGTCGCGGATCGTACGCCGTGCGGTTTCGCGCGCGCCCTCCACATTGGGAGGATCACTGGCCAGCATGCGAAGGCAGGTACCGGCATTGGTGATGATGCCCGATAGCGGCTGGTTGACTTCGTGCGCAATCGATGCCGTAAGCTCCCCCATCGTGGTGACCCGGTTCACATGTGCCAGGTTTGCCTGCGTGATTCGCAACTCTTCCTGGGACTGTTTCAGGTCCTCAATGTCTGTGGAGGTGCCAACAAACTTAAGCAGTTTTCCGTCCGCGTCACATAACGCCACCGCTCGATTGAGATGCCAGCGATAAGCCCCATCCCGCGCGCGTCGAAAGCGGACTTCCGCAGTGAAACCTCTTCCCGATCCGATACCCTCCCAATAGCTCCGTGACGCTCTTTCGCGGTCCTCCGGATGGACCACACTCATCCAGGTTTCCGGACCGGACTGCACATAATCGAGCGACTGGCCCGTATACTCCAGCCAGTTTTGATTTACGAAATCCGGGGTGCCGTCGGGCAGGATCGTCCAGGCCGCCACCGGTATCTGTTGCAGCTGGGCAACTTGAAGTTGCAGCTCTGCGTTGGCTGCAACCAGTTCGGCAGTTCGTTGCCTGACCTTCCGGTCAAGTTCGTCGGCCACCCGCTTCTGCCGGCTCCGCAGCCGCGCCTCCTGCAACCCTATGACCGCCTGGTTGGCTGCAATGTTGAGCAGAAGCGCTTCCGTCTGCCGCGGGAAATCTGCCCGCTCGGCGGCCACCACGATCATGCCGAGTTCGGCGTTAAGCCCCAGCGGAACGGGCACGATCGAAACTTCGCGGTCTCCCAGAATTTTCCGCAGCGCCTGGGGCCACTTGTGCCCGTCGCCTTCCAGGCTCAGGCTGAGCGCCTCAAAGATCTCGTGCGCCGAGGGCATCGATTCCCGCCATTCGGCGGTCCGCACCAGTTCAACCGGCGCTTCGCTGACTGGATCGATCAGTCTCACCGAAGCCAGTTCGAGGCGCAGCATGCGCACCATCGCATCCAGCAACGTGTGCAATACCTGGGAAGGATTGCCGCCACTCCAGATGGCAGGAAGCGCAAGCAGGCTGACAAGATCATTCATGCACCGTTGAAGATGCTTGACTTCTCCGGAAGCAGGTTCAGGTTGCACTTCCATATCAGGCCGCCGTGCTGGTTGAGGATGACCGCATGGCCCGCCGCTGGCGGACCTCCCGCAGGAATTCCTCGGGCGGCACATAGAACGGATTCCGGTGCAACAGGCCCCCGATGATCATCATGGGATGTGTCCGCATGATGTCGATCACTGTGTCGCCTCCAAATTTGCTGAGCTGGTAAGTGCAGATCACGGCATCGTCGTGGCTGCGCCACACATGATTCACGCGCGATTCGAATTCAACCAGGTCGTCAATATAAGACCGGTCGTCAACCGCCCAATCCATTCGGCAACAGATACGGCTCAAGGGGAATCCACCCTTGGCATTGCCGCTGGCCATCTGCTCGAAGGCTGCGAGCATTCGGTCCTGATCAAATCGGCCGTCATGAAGATATGCTTCGGTATTGATTTGAACCTCGAGTTGCCCATTCTGCTGGGTGTGCACGGGGTCGATTCCCGCTGCGGCCAACCGTTGCAGATGGTCCGGCCGCTGGTCCGGGTTGACGACGTGAATGGCTTTGTCGCCACGCTCGAATCCATCCTTTATGAAGGGAAGCAGTACGCGATATTCTTCGTCCTCACTGTTGAAGAATGCGCAGACATGACGCACTTCGCCCAGATGAGAGCCGGCCAGAGAGATCGGGTTCGTCGTCTTCTTCATATTTTTCTCCTACGCAAGCGGTTCTGCCATACCGCACCTTCCAAACGGCCAGGCCCACTCCATTCATCTTCAGCGCATGTTGGACGAGACCAGATTTCAACTCGCCCGGCAAGGGACCTGAGACTTCCACCTGCGCCAACAACCGGAAGGAGTCTTGGGTTACGCTGCCGGAAGCGACGCCTCGGCCAGACGAAGTCTGGCTGCCATCTTCACCAGATCGGCGAGCGAGCCGGCCTTCATCTTCTGCATCACCCTGCCCCGGTGCGCTTTCACTGTGATCTCGCTGATACCCAGCTCGCCTGCCACCTGTTTGTTCAATAGCCCGGAGACGACTAAAGACATGACCTGCCGCTCCCGCTGCGATAATGACGCGTAACATTCCCGGAGTGCGCGCATCTCCGTTTCCACGCGAATCGCATGCCGGCTACAACCCAGGGCTGTGCGGATGGCGGCCAATAGCACGTCATCGTGGAACGGCTTCGTCAGGAATTCCACCGCGCCCGCCTTCATGGCCTGGACCGTCATCGGCACATCTCCGTGGCCGGTGATGAAGATGATCGGCATATCCAACCGTTCGCCCGCGACCATCCTTTGCAGGTCCAGCCCGTTGAGATCAGGCAGGGAAATGTCCAGTACAAGACAGTTGGGAACAGGAACTCGCGGATAGTTGAGGAACTCCCGGGCCGACGCGAATGTCTGCGGCTGCCAGCCTTCACAGCGGATCAGCGACTCCAGGGATTCACGCACAGAGAGGTCGTCGTCAACAACGAAGACAATCGGTGTGAGGTACAACATGGGCGGTCACCTCGTTCGTGGCCAAGTGTGTGGCGATAAGCTTACGCGACCCGCGCACAACGTCTGATGACGCCCCACCGTTTCCCAAAATTCTACCAGAGAGCTTCCGATCCGTGCCGGGCGCCTAACTGTCAGCGTGAAATCGGCTACGAAACCACAATCGTCGCTAATCCGGGAACGATCAGGCTAAAGCGGCACCATGGTATCGGCGATACTATCGTCCAATTGTTCCTCCTCCAGGCTTCTGTTCTGATGAGTTGCACCGCCCCGAATTTGATCGGAATTCTCACAACCGGGCCAGGAGAAGGACATGGGACATGCAGAATCGACCAGGATTTCACGTCGTCGCCTGCTGGCAATGGCAGGCTCTTCCGCCGCAGCGGCAGTGCTTGCCGCGCGGCCAGTCTTGGCCTGCCCTGATACAGCCGGCGCCAATAAAAATTCGGCCGCGGTTAACGCTGGAACCAACTCAAAAAACAGCTCATTCCCCGCGCTGCGGCAAACCAATGCCGGCCTGCTGAATGTCGGCTATGTCGAGGCTGGTCCTGCTACTGGAACGCCGGTCATCCTTCTCCACGGATGGCCCTACGACATTTACAGCTTCGTCGACGTCACGCCTTTGCTGGCCGCGGCGGGATATCGGGTGATTGTCCCTTATCTTCGGGGTTTTGGGACGACACGCTTTCTCTCGGACAACACATTCCGCAACGGGCAGCCATCGGTTGTCGCTCTCGATACCATCGCGGCGATGGATGCACTCAAAATCGAGAAGGCCATTCTCGCCGGTTTCGATTGGGGAGCGCGTACTGCCGGCATCATTGCTGCCCTCTGGCCGGAGCGCTGCAAGGCGCTGGTCTCGGTCAGTGGTTACCTGATCGGGAGCCAGGCAAGCGGCATTGCGCCGCTGCCGCCTTCAGCCGAGTTCCAGTGGTGGTACCAGTTTTACTTCGCCACCGATCGCGGCCGCGCGGGCTACGAAAAATATCGGCGCGATTTTGCCCGGCTCATCTGGCAACTGGCTTCGCCAAAGTGGAATTTCGATGATGCGACCTTCAATCGCACCGCGGCGTCTTTCGATAATCCCGACCATGTTGCGATCGTAATTCACAATTACCGTTGGCGGCAGGCGCTGGCCGGGGGCGAGTCCAAATACGACGATGTGGAAGCGCGGCTCGCGGCTGCGCCGGTCATCACTGTGCCCACCATTACTCTTGAAGGAGACGCCAATGGGGCTCCGCATCCGGATCCGTCGGCCTACGCCAAGAAATTCTCCGGCAAGTATGCGCAGCGGACGGTCACCGGCGGCATCGGGCACAATCTGCCTCAAGAAGCTCCCGAAGCCTTCACAAAAGCCGTTGTCGACGTGGACCACTTCTGATCGATGCGGGTCCTGCGACTGAAACATCGAAGGAAGAAATAGAGGTGAAGCTATGAGCTCGAGAAAACATTCTGCTTGAAACGAAAGGGTTCACTATGCCGGATGATAAAACCGCAATCATAACCGGAGCATCGGGGGGCATTGGGACGGGTTTAGTCGAAAGGTTTCTGGAAAAGGGCTATAACGTAGTCGCGACTTCGCGTGGTCAGAATTCCAGATTGACGAACTCCGGGAACCTGGTCCTGCTCGACGGCGACATCGGCAAAAAGCAAACTGGTGACAACGCAGTCGAGGCTGCCATCGGCAGGTTCGGAACCGTCGATGTTCTGGTGAATACGGCCGGCATATTCCTAACCAGGCCGTTTACTGAATTCACCCCCGAGGATTTCAACGCCCTGATTTCCACGAATCTGCTGGGGTTTTTCTACATCACGCAGCGCGCAGTGAAAGAGATGATGAAACAGAGATCGGGATGCGTCGTGACCATCACAGCGGCGCTCGCCGACCGCCCGATCGCCGGCACAAATGGCTCGATTTCCATGATGACCAAGGGCGGGCTGAATTCCGCAACGCAAAATCTCGCGGTCGAGTACGCCAGCTACGGCATTCGCTTCAACGCCGTAGCTCCGGGTGTCGTAAATACACCCATGCACCCGGATACTCCCAACGACTCCGCCCAGCCCATTGTAAAAAAGGCCTCGGTGCAGGATATCGTCGATGCCGTGCTTTATCTGGCGCAGGCGGGCCATGTGACCGGAGAGATTTTGCACGTCGATGGCGCCGCGCCGGCCCGTCGCTGGTAAAACAGTAGTAAGGACTCTAACCCGGCGCTCGACTTCCAAGGGGTGTGCATGCCTCGCTTGCTTTCGGTGAATGTCGGTCTTCCGCGCGACGTGACATGGAACGGCAAAACTGTCCGCACGGCCATCTGGAAAGATCCGGTGGATGGACGGCGCATGGTCCGCAAGCTCGATATCGATGGCGACGCGCAAGGCGATCTCGCCGGTCATGGTGGCGAGCACCGCGCCGTTTTCGTCTACCAGATGGATTCTTATCATTACTGGGAGCGCTTTCTGAGTCGGAACGATTTCAGTTTCGGCCAGTTCGGTGAAAACTTCACGGTGGATGAACTTGCCGATGCCGAGGTTTGCATTGGCGATCGCTACCAGATCGGGAGTGCGGTTTTCGAAGTCACACAGCCGCGAGTGACCTGTTACCGCGTAAGCATCCGCATGAACGAACCTCGCATGGCGGCTCTTCTTGTGGCACATCGTAGACCGGGATTTTACTTTCGCGTGTTGCAGGAGGGAGAAGTTGGCGCAGGCGATGACATTGTTAAAGTGGCTGATGGTCCGGAGCGGACCAGTGTGGCCGAGGTCGACGCCCTCTTATATCTGCCCGGACATTCTCGCGAGCAATTGGAACGTGCCCTGCGGATTCCTGCGCTGAGCCCAGGTTGGCAGGGTTCCTTTCGGGCGATGCTCGAAAAAGACTTAAGCCCGAAGACTGCGGCGGGAAATCCGGGACTCGCCAATGAGGAACAGGCGCCGGCATGGCCGGGCTTTCGACCGATGCGGGTCGCCAGTATTCGCAAGGAAAGCGACAACGTCACTTCCTTTGTTCTGTCGCCAGTCGATGGGCAGCCTATTCCTGCCTTCGAGGCTGGTCAGTTTGTGGTTTTGCGTTTGCGTCTCGACCGTGCCAAACCACCCGTTCTTCGCAGCTATTCGCTGTCTGATCTGCCGGCCGGCGACCACTTCCGCATCAGCGTCAAAAGCGAATTGAACGGAGTTGGAAGTGCGTTTCTGTGCAACCGCACCCATGCCGGCGATGTATTGGATGTCAGCGCCCCGCGCGGAAACTTCATTATGCGACCCAGCCAGACGCCGGTCGTACTCTTAAGCGCCGGAGTGGGCGCGACGCCGGTGATGTCGATGCTGCACGCCCTCGCCGCCGAACGATCGCAACGGGAAGTCTGGTGGATCTACGGAGCGCGCAACCGCGGAGACCATCCATTCGCGGATGAATCGCGTTCCTTGCTGAAACAGCTCCCGCGTGGCCGGAGTTTTATCGTCTACAGCAGGCCCGCTGCCCTCGACCGCATGGGAACCGACTTCGACGCTTCCGGGCACATCGATACAGCTTTACTGGAGAAAATCGGCGTGTCACAGAACAGCAACTTCTATCTCTGTGGCCCTCCTTCATTTTTGCAGAATATGCGCAATGGACTGGGAAACTGGGGCGTGCCCGCCGAAAATGTACACACGGAAATCTTCGGTTCGCTCGAAGGCATTACGCCTGGGATGGCGCAGGTCAATCACACCCCTCATTTGCCGCAAGGACCGCCAGGGTCTGGGCCGCCAGTTTCATTCGCGCGCAGCGGAATCACTGCCAACTGGGACCCGAAATTTACCAGTCTGCTGGAACTTGCAGAAGCGTGCGACGTTCCCGTCCGCTGGTCGTGCCGCACGGGAGTCTGTCATACCTGCATGACGGGCCTGATTGGCGGCTCGATTACGTACAACCCTGAGCCCCTGGAGCGTCCCGCCCCTGGAAACGTGCTCGTGTGCTGTTCCCAGCCAAATGCAGATGTCACTCTGGATCTCTAAACAGAAATGGAAGGATTCCGATCATGCGCCCTGATATCCTGCCCGGAGGGATTTTCCCCAACTACGAACTGCCCGATCACACAGGAGCACTCCGCAAGCTGAGCGAGCTACAGGGTGACGACCCGCTCATCCTCACGCTGGCGCGCGGCCACTACTGTCCAAAGGAGCACCAGCAACATCTGGAACTGGCCGCGTTCTACCCGAAGATCGCTGTGGCCTACACGCAGATCGCTACGATCGCAACCGACGATCACCATACGCTTCAGGAATTTCGGGCGTCAGTCGGAGCCCAGTGGACATTTCTTTCGGACCCCGCTCGAACCGTTCAGAAGGACCTCGACATCCAGGAATACACCGACCCTGAACACGATCCGATGATCCCGCATACGCTCGTGCTGAAGCCCGGCCTTGTGATCTACAGCATCTATAACGGCTACTGGTTCTGGGGACGTCCGTCGGTCACCGATGTTTGGCGCGACCTGCGCGCCGTCACCAGTGAAATTCGTCCGGACTGGGACCTCAGTGCCCCCGGACTCCGCCAGGCATGGGATGCCGGTAACTTCTCGCCTTTTCACGGGTGGAATAAAGAACACAGTGTCAGAGGTGACTCGACCGTGCCGGCGAAATAGCACAGCCGGCGACGTCAGTCTACCCCGGTTTTGAATTAGCTCGCCGCGTCGAATCGTCGGAAGAGTTCGATCGGGACTGATCTAGACTTCGGGTCTTATCTTTTCTAAACAGGAGGTTCCACCATGTTTCCGCAACTCGCCCGCTTCACCGACCTCGGCCTGCTCCTGCTTCGACTCATGGTGGGCCTCGTTTTCATCACCAGTGGTTACCACCATCTGAAGGATCCGGAGGCGCGCTCGAAAAGCATCGGGATGTCGAAGGGCTTCACGATTTTTCTCGGGACTGCCGAGGTCGCCGGCGCCCTCGGCGTTGTCTTCGGCGTACTTACGCAACTCGCCGCTTTTGGACTGATGGCTCTCATGCTGGGAGCGATCCAGAAGAAAATCTTCTCCTGGCACATCGGGTTCTGGGGAGAGAAAACCTATGGCTGGCACTACGATCTGATGTTCATTCTTATGAACCTGGTGATCGCATTCACGGATGGCGGACACTATGTGTTGTTGAAGTAAGGAAAGTTCTCGCGGCTGGTTTCAACTCAGCAAAGGTATCGACCCATACCATCGTCCAATAGATTCCCCTCCTCGCTTCTGGCCTAATCGCATCTGCATACCGAATCGCCCCAAGGCCTGGCGATTGGGGCACATCCGGAAACGAGAGGTGCAACATGTCAGCCGTGACGAACTACGAACTGAACCACGCTATTCTCACTCCTTCGTTCATCGCAGCGGACGAGGCCACTCTCCTCGCCTCCGCCAGAACTGGTGACTCGGCAGCATTCGAGTGTCTCGTCATGCCGCACCGGGACGCTCTGCTTTGTATGACCCAGCGGATTCTTCGCAATCGCGAAGATGCAGAGGACGCCGTGCAGACGGCACTTCTCGATGCCTTCCGCAATCTGAACGCCTTCCGTGGGCATTCGCGATTCTCCTCGTGGCTCACTCGCATCGCCATGAATGCGGCTCTGATGCGCTTGCGCGCAAGCCGGCGGAAAAAGGAGATTTCGCTGGATGAAGTCGCTGAAACCGGAGAAGTCTTCTCGCAATTTCATCCGGCGGAACCGGGGTTGAACCCCGAGCAGGAGTATTTGTCGAAAGAGGGTCGAATCCTCCTCGAAAAAGGCCTCAGAAAACTTAGACCGCCCTACCTGGAAGTCCTGCGCCTGCGCAACGTGCAGGAGTTGTCGGCGGAAGAAACCGCGCGCATCCTGCAGTTACCGGTCGGAACGGTAAAAGCGAGGCTGCATCGTGCGCGAACCAAGCTGGCGGGCCATGTGCAGTCGATGGCGACGCGCAAGCGGCGACGCGGGCCCAGGTGCAACTAACCGTCCGCAACTGCTCTTGGTCGCACGGGCATGTCGTCTTTCTCGTTGCTATCGGAAATATCTGTTCAGCCAATGCTCACGGAGGCCCGATTCTACTTCGCTCAACATGGGTCCATCGTTGGCTTCTAACTTTCACACACTCTCGTCCCGAATTCTTGACCGCTTGGAATCGTCAGGGTGAGAGAAACATGAGGAGCAAAGCCACGCAATACTCCAGTTGTGGAGACCTGCTCGAGCCTCTCGGCTTGTGGCCAACTCGCACTCCCTGAGGATCGAGCACATTTCGTGAAGATAGCGAAGTACAGCAGGCCAGGTTGGATTCGCACATTTTGGACAGAGTTGACCCACCAGTTTGCGGGCGGGGCACGCGAGGCAAGTTGATCAGACTCTGGTGAGCGCGGTAGGAATCGAACCTACAACCTACTGATTAAGAGTCACATAGGCTCATCCATCCAGACGGCGGAAACTCACAATAGAACCAGTAACTTACAACAGTCTTGCGCGCACAGAGAATTCGCTCCAAGTGCTTGAAAAGTTCGCCATGTTTGGCACCGTACAGCCACAATTACAGCCATACCTATCAGTCTATCCTGAGGGGTTTGTTTTCTAGAAACTCAGCTTCAAGCCGAACTGCAGGTTGCGCGGCGGATTGGTGCCGCCCGCTTGTCCAAAGAAAGGGTCATGCAGCGATTGATTGTTGCCGATGAGGAAGTTAGTGTGGTTGAAAACGTTGAAAGCTTCGGCCCGGAATTGGAGAGCAACCTTGTCGGAAATTCGGAGATTCCTGAATAGTGAGGTATCAAAATTCCAGTAGGAGGGACCCACGAACGTGTTCCTGCCAAGGTTTCCCACACAACCTAAACATGGAGCCGAGAAGAAATTCTTGGGCAGGTTGAAACCGTCGGCCCACTGGGCGTGCGTGGCATGAACATGGTTAGCGATGGCGTTGGGCCGGTCATTCGATTCGCCGTCAAGGTTGTAGTCGCCGCCTACGTTTACGCAATGCACTGGTCCGGGATCGCCACAATCATCTCCCTCCAGGATCGGCTGCTGCGGGTCGAACGCGGACCAGTGGGCGCCGCTCTGAGCGGACCAGATTCCATTCCATTGCCAGCCGCCGAGTACGGCTGAGACCAAGCTGGGTTGATTTCGAAAGAACTGCATCTCCCAAACGTAGGTGACGGCAAGGCGATGGCGAATATCGAAGACGGAATTGCCGCGATCGAGACCAGGCTGGGTTTGGTCGGTAGCGTAACCGTCGCCGGCCGCGGTGCCATCAACGGTGGTGCCGACGCTTTGCCAGGTGGAATCACTATCGATGGAATGACTGTAAGTATAGTTCCCGCCGAACTGTAGGCCTTTGCTCAGGTGTCTGTTCACAGAGACTTGCAGGCTGTGATAACTCGAGCTGGCGGCATTCTCCCAAACGCGCAGAGCACCGAAATTTGGATTCAGCCTTCCATGAGGGTTAATTTGCAGCCCATTGCCAGCCTTGTTGGTATTAACCTGGCTGCACAGACGGCGGCCAAGATTGTCGGTAACGCAGGCCCCTTCCGGCAGAAGTGCACCCGGCAACCGGTTCTTGTTGTCGGCTCGGAACAGGTTTCGTCCCAGCGTGCCGACGTAATTGACTTCCAGCATCAGTTTGGCACGCAGTTCGCGCTGAACCCCCGCAAACCAATGTTCCACGAAGGGATCGCGCAACCCCTCCTGAAGGAGGATCGCGGTCAAGCCCGAGGTTTGCGGATTGGCTGGATCCCATCCGGAAATATTTCCCGTTGCCTGTGCTCCAATCCCTGAGTGCTGCGCGGGCGGGGCCGGACCCAGAAACGTAGCCCGGCTCCCGTCCACTGGACCATAGACAATGTTGGAGTTGTTATCGCCAGTCAGAAAATTGAATTCCCGGTTCTGGGAATAGTAAGGCGGATTGAAACGGGTGATGGTGAGCCTTCTCTGAAGACTGCCTTCGTACGAGATGCCAAAACCGCCCCGCAGAGAGGTCTTGCCGTTACCAAATACATCCCAGGCAAAACCGAGCCGCGGACCAAGATTGTTGTGATCACCTTTGCCGAGATTCCTGGCGGCTGCGAATCCCCCGGGGCCGCACTCCCCTGCGAGCAAGGCTTTGGGATCTCCCGGGCACGGCGCGCTCGCCTCTTTGATCCGCCCGGCTCCGGTCGTGATGTCGTCAACGAAGTCATGGCCCGGGCCGAGGAGGAAGGTGGTCGCTTGATGTGAGAGTTCCGTGCTTCGCGTGTAAAGATCGTAACGCAGTCCCAGATTCAAAGTTAGACGCCGGGAGATTCTCCAGTCGTCCTCCAGAAAAGCGCCGACATCCCAGTACCGCCAATGGCGAATACTCTCCGCGAGTTGCGCCGGAGATCCGCTTGCGAATCCAGGATCCACGCCGACCGATTGTGAGAACGGAGCATCAATGGCGAAGAAAAGAGAATCGAAGAAGTCATAGATAGGCCGCCCCGAACCGGCCTCGCTATTCTCCAGGTCACGGCGTAGGTCCACCCCGGCTCGCAGGCTGTGTTTCCGGTGCGTGAGTGAAATCATTTCCGAGTAGTCGTAGGTGCTTTCCCGAACAATTGCGCCGGCTGTTGGCCCATTTCCAAAACCCATGATGATGTCATGCGGTACCACGCCGGGCACACCCGGCAGCGGAACCGAACCGACACTCCCATCGAGTAGATAGCCGGCACGGAATTCGTTCAACAATGTGGGACTGAAAGTGTGAATGAAGCTGACCTGAAAATTCGGCCGGGTGTACGTAAGCGGATTGGTGAAACCGCGGAGAGTGTTTCCGGCGTATTTGTCGGCAGATCGGAACCAATTGAACTCACTGAAGAAGCGATCATTCTGGTTGAGGTTGTAGTCCAGCCGCAGTGACGCTTCATGGCCGTCAAAAAGATTTTCATCGGCCTGGGATTGATTGGGACTGATGATGCTTTCCAGGAAATTGCTGTCACGATTGAAGGTACCAATCCAGGGCGTGGCGTAGGGCGAACCTCCCGGGCAACCGCCATCGCTCGGACCAGTGTTCATGCGGTCGATATCCGCCTGCTCGACACCAAATAATGAAGCGAACTTGTTCGACATCGCGCCGGGCGTGGCGGTGGCGCCGTCGGTATTGGCAGGACACAGATAGTCCGCGAAGGTTACGAAGCGGGTTCCGAATCCCCCGATGTATTCCCGCAAAGTCGCGAAGGGCGTGCCTTTGGCCGCCGGCGCGAAATTCGAATACAGGAGCGCGGACACAGAGTTGGGGAAAGCGGAAATTGCGGCCAACCGAAACTCAGGCGACTCAAGGTAAGCCGGCGCCGGGTTGGAGGTCAGAAATTTCTCTCTTTCATAAGAAGCAAAGAAGAAGAGCTTGCCTTTTCTGATGGGTCCGCCCAGGGTTGCGCCGAACTGGTTCAAACGCACCGGCAATCTCTTCCGGTCCGCAGGATCGGGAACATGGTTGGCAAAAAATGAGTTCGCGTCGAAAATCTCGTTTCGCAAGAACTCCCATGCGCTCCCGTGCAGTTGATTGCTGCCCGTCTTCGAAACCAGGTTGGTAATCGCGCCCGCATTGCTGCCAATTTCCGCGGAGTTGTTCAGAGTCAATACCTGGACTTCCTGAACGGTATCCAAAATCGGCGTATTGACCGGGCCGCCGCTCAAGCTGGTGTTGGACATCCCGTTGATCAGGAAGCCATTAAAATTTTCGCGCACACCGTTGACCGCCGTATTGGCGCCATTTTCAAAAATGATGCCGCGAACATTGGTCGCACCGGGCTGGTACTGGATCAGGTCGTAGACATTGCGTCCGTTCAGAGGCAGATTGGCGATCTGTTCGGCATCCACCGTATAGGACAGGCGGGAGTTTTCGGTATTCACAAGCCGGGCGGCGTCGCTCACTTCGATGGTCTCCGAACGCGTGCCCACCACCAGTTTGAAATCGACGCGGAGCACGGTGCCCGCGTTCAAGAACAGGTTCGTGGCAGTCAAGGTTTTGAAGCCGGCGACTATGACGCTGACGGTGTACGAGCCGACAATCAACTCCCGGGCCGTGTAGATCCCAGAACCATTACTTTCAAAATCGGCCTCGTATCCGTTCGCCAGATTGCGAACGTGTATGCTCGCCCGGGACACAACGGCACCGGACGGATCGGAGATCACGCCCGTGATTTGCCCGTTCTGAACTTGTGCCGATGCGATCAGAGAGAGAGTAAAGCAAGCCCACCCGACGTAAAGGCCAGGACGCCAACTCCGACGGGTCACTAAGAGACACCAAGACCCTGGAGTATCTTCTGAAAGCGCGGTTCGGAACGCAAAGGATCGAACTCTTCGTAGATGGCGATCCACATGATCAGATAGTGCTCCCTGCGCTGGTATCCCTTTTCCAATGCATTCAGGGCCTCCTCTTTTTTCCCCAAGCGCATGTACAAGGCTGCGGGGCCGGGACCGTGACGTTCGTCAGCCGGGGTCTTGTCCAGAATGTACTGCCAGTAAGCGCGCGGCCCTCCCGAAGCGAGTGCGGCGCGGAGATCCGAGGCATCCCGGTTTGCCTTTTCAGGGGATTCTCCGGCGACAATGCGGCCGCGAACGCGCGTGTCGATGGCCTTCTGATACTCGCCTCTTTGTTCCCAACTATGAGCGAGGCGCCCGTACGCCGGTCGGAATGCGGGATCCAGTTCATTGGTAGCGAGGATGACTCGCAGGGCCTCGTCATACCGTCGCGCGCAGAAATACACATGCCATGCAAACGAGTTGATCGCTACCGAAACTGGATCGAGGATCGCAGCCAGCTTTATTTCCTGGATGGCCTCCTCGGTTCGCCCGCGGTGTGCCAGGGTTGTGGCAAAGAGCGCATGGGCCATCGCATAATTCGGACGGGTGGCGATCGCCTGCCGAAAGTAATCCTCGGACTGTGCCGGGTTCCAGTCAAAAAGAAAGGAAGTGGCACCCAGTGCCATGAGGGCTTGCGCTTGGGATGGATCGATCTCCAGGGCTTTCCTGGCAGCTTCTTTGGCCGGCTCGAAGGCTTCGTCGTGGCCATACACTCCCATCGTGTGCAACGCATCCGCCAACCCGGCCCAGGATTCCGCACTGCCTGGGTCAAGCTCGGTTGCCTGTTTGAACAAGTCTCTGGCTTGCGCCGCGTCCGGTTTGGCCAAGAGATTGGAGCCTTTGAAGTAGAGTAGGGCGACCTCCGGGTTCATGGGATGCGGGTGGGAGAGGCGCGCTTCTTCTTGCGGCGTAAGAGTGTGCGAGATACTCGCTGCAATCGCGCGAGCCAGTTCGCCTTGAACGGTGAGAACATCGCTGAGCTGGAGGTCGTAGGTGTGCGCCCACAAATGGCGGTCGGAGGCGGCATGAATAAGTTGAGTATTGATCCGTACTCGATCGCCGGACCGCATTACCGAGCCCTCGACCAGCGCATCTACCCCCAGGCAGCGAGCAATCTCTCGTGCGGACTTATGCGTATCCCCACAAGCCACCGCCGAAGTATGCGAACTCACTCGGAGCGAACCAATCTGGGCAAGGTTGGTGGTGAGTTCGTCGGTCACGCCGTCGGCGAAAAACTGTTGATTCGGTTCGGTGGAAAGATTTTCGAGCGGGAGGACAGCGATCGACCTCACGGGATGCGGACGCAGCAAGAAACCCGCAGCCACGGCAGAAACAAGCAGAACGGCAGCGGCGCCCGCCCAAACCACCCTGCCCAATGATGACGTCCGAAGGCGCTCCCTATGAGCCTGCGGCTGCGAAGATGGCGGCGAACTCTCCTGCAGGGTCTCGGCCACAAGCCTGACTGGCCCGATGAAGCGATAGCCGCGGCGGGGCAGGGTCTCCACAAAACGAGGCTCAGAGGCGGAGTCGTTGAGAACTTCACGGATCTTGTTGACGGCAGTTCCCAGGCTGCGATCGAAGTCGACGAATGTATCGGTCGACCAGAGCTTCTGGCAAATCTCTTCGCGGGTGACTAACTGGCCGGGGCGATCTAGCAGCATCACCAGCAACTGGAAGGGCTGGGCCTGCAGGCGAACTCGTTTCCCATTTTTCCGCAACTCACCGGAATGCAGGTCGGCTTCGTAGACGTCAAAAGAAAGCCGGCGATTGCTGGAAACAGGAACGCGCACGCCACACCCCAGTTGCGCCGAGCCTAACAGAGGGTACAGGTCGGGTCAAATCCACCAACCCAAACTAAGGTAAGACGTGCTTTGCCAGTAACTTATCTGTTGAAATCAAATTGATGTGGAATTGAAGCCCTGGGCATTGCCAAGAATGCTGCGGCTCCCGTACGTTTTCCCTCGGCCGAGGTGGAAAATGCATGCACATACGATCAGGATCCTAGCGACCAGTACATTACTGGGTGGAATAGTGGCGATAACCGCTTGTGGATCGTCATCGCGGCCGTCGACTTCCACGCCTCCGCCGACAACTATCGCGGTTGTTCCTGCTGCGGCCACCGTTCTCCGCGGCGGATCGCAGCAGTTCATGGCGCGGGTAACCGGCCCCAGCAATACGAGTGTGACGTGGAGCCTGGAGCCCAACGTCGGAACCATCGACGGCACAGGGCTGTACACCGCTCCTATAGACACCGACGGAACCGACGTCACGGTGAAGGCGACGAGCAATGCGGTGCCGGCTGACTCAGCAACCTCCACAGTAACCCTTCCTCACGTGACCATCGCGATCAACCCAAACGCCCTCGCCATCACGCCGGGATCGACTCACTCCTTCAGTGCGTCGGTGGATGGGCTTTCCAGTTCGCACGTTAATTGGACCGTCCAGGGAACGGGTGGAGGAACGATCTCCAGTGCGGGCTTGTATAGCGCCCCCTCCGCCACCGGCGTTCACGTGGTGGTTGCCACATCCTCGGTCAATTCAAACTACAGCGCCACCGCCACCGTAGTCGTGACTACGACGTCGGTCACATTCACTCCTACCGGAGACCTCCATGACGGACGACAGTTCCATTCTGCGACGCTGCTGCCAAACGGGAAAGTCCTCGTGACTGGCGGCGGAGTCTATGAGGGTTATTGCACCGCCGGAAGCGATTCTGCGGAACTCTATTCTCCCAACCTGGGATCCTTTGCCTTCACCGGGACGATGACGAATCGGCGCTACGGTCAAACCTCCACGCTTCTGCAAAGTGGAGACGTCCTGATCACGGGAGGATTTACCTACGACGCGCCGACCTGCGGCGAGTTGGAGCCGTCTCCTGCGGTGGCCACTGCGGAGCTCTACCACACTCCGGGCGGCTCTTTTGCGGCAACCGGCAGCATGGCCGAGGTTCGCGGAGGGCACACGGCAACACTGCTGCCAAGCGGAAAAATATTGATCGCCGGGGGAGGCACGCTGGGTGGATATTACGTTCCCTTCGGCGGGGATGGATCCACCACTGCCGAAATCTATGACCCCGGAACTGCCGCGTTCACCTCGACTGGAAGTATGTCCACCGCCCGTATGGGACATACAGCAACCCTGCTCGCTAATGGCAAGGTGCTGATTGCGGGCGGCGTGACATCTGAGGACACCACTCCGGTCGCGACGGCGGAGCTTTACGACTCTCTGACCGGGGCCTTTACTGCCACCGGAAACATGGCGGTGGGCCGCGCCGCACACACCGCGACGCTGCTGCAAAACGGCAAAGTACTTATAACCGGCGGCATCATCGACAGCAATGAAACCGCTTCGAACACCGCCGAGATTTACGATCCGGCGACCGGCGCTTTTGTCGAGACGAACTCGATGCTTTCGGCGAGGCGAACCCACACCGCAACACTGCTCTCAGATGGAACGGTACTCGTAGTCGGGGGTGGAACCCTGATCGCAGAAATCTATGATGCGTCCGCCGGTTCTTTCTCGCTTTCGGCGCTGAGCGAAGTTGATCGCTCCGGACATTCTGCAACACTCCTAAGTAACGGGAAAGTGCTTGTTATTGGGGGACCGGGCAGCGGACTGCAGGGGTCCACCACAGCAGAGCTATATCCGTGAGCCTATTATTTGCGATCTGTAGGAATAGCAATGTGTCCGGGCCGTTGGGCCACGCAGGATCAACGCGAACTCAACAAGAGCCCCACACTCACGAAAGTGGAAAGAAGGAGATCATCATGAGGCAAAGGATAAAGTTTCTTCCATTCCTGCTATTGGTGGCGATTGGTGCGACAGTTCAGTACGCAGAGGGCGTCGACCTGGGCGTGAATTGCAATAAGCACGACTCTATTCACCGGGCCCTGAATGTGCTGACGCGCAGCAATCCGCAGGGGCCGAACACCATAACCGTTTTCGGCAGCTGCAAAGAAAACATAGTGATTCAAAGTATGGATCGGTTGACGCTGATTACGAAGAACGGCGCATCGATCACGGACCAATCCAATGGGGTCTTGCCGGTCGTGGATATTGAGGATTCGCAGCGCGTAACCCTTCAGGGATTCACCATCAACGGAGGCGGAGCCCAGGGAGTTCTATGCAATACTGCAAGTCTCTGCTACCTGACTGGCAACACGATTCTGGGTCCCGGATCGTTTGGTGTCGATGTTGTTGGAGGTTCCCGCGCTTTTCTTGAAAGCAATATGATCCAGAACTGGGGCCGCGGTTCATACATCAGCGGTGCTGCGCAGGTGTTCAGCAGCAATGACGTTTTCGAAGGCAACGGGGGCTCGGGGATCGTAGTACTCTTCGGGGCTTACTTCGAATCACGCAATTCCAACTTTCTCAACAACGGCGTTGGCATTGACGTGGGCGTGGCCAGCGTCACACTCAATGGCGGCACCATCAGTGGCAACAGCAGCGATGGCATGAAACTCCTCGGCGGCGCAGCAGCGACGTTTGCGGGCCCGACAATTACCGGCAATGGCGGGGTTGGTGTCTACCTGGAAGATGGCGCGTTTGCAGGCTTCCTCGCCGCCAGCATAACGGGGAACTTGAGTGGTATGGACGTATACTGCGCTCCACAATTTCCGGTCACGCGCTTTGTCGACCGTACCGGCGCCATCACGAATTGCGTTGAGGCTGCCGGCGATGCCAAGGTGAAGACCCGGGAATAAAATGGCCGGCCTGGCACGGCATTCAGCCGCTCAATGTTTGGGCGGCTTTTCCTTCTCACGATGTCCCAGGTGAATCTCCAGTCACCAGGAATCGCGATAGCAATCAGATTACCCACATAGGAAGCACAATCGCTCCGATCAGACAGGCCAACTCGCACGCTTTCGTTGTCGGACTCCTGAAAGTAACTGTGTTTACGCAGAGCAAAGATTCCGAGATTCCGGGGCCTCGCGATACCCTGCTTTCTGACTGTAAGCAGTTCTACGTGACACTTCAGAAGCACACTCCTGAGACTGAGCTATCGTTCCCTCGCAGTCGTGTTGAAACTAGCTGCGACAACATGAAGCGGAGGTTGCAGTTGGAGATCGCCGACTCCAATCGGAACCCGTGGGAAGCTGAATTCGGAGCGCCACCTGAATTCAGGGATAAAGAATATAGTCTTTATACGGAGGGTTTCATGAAACGAGTCGCATTTTTACTCTTCGCAGCGGCGTTGCTGGCTGGGCTTGTTGTCTCGAGGACGCCAGCGTCCGGACAATCCGAAGCAAATTCCTCTCCAGCCGAAGGGATCAAACTCCCTGACGGATATCGGCATTGGGAGATGATCTCCATCGCCCAAGTTGGCCCACCCTTCAACGACCTGCGTGTCAAACTGCGCAACGATGCTGCGATGAAGGCCTTCCGCGACAGCACGCGACCGTTTCCGGACGGCACCATCATTGCCCGCCTCGCTTATCAGCAGGTCGCGTCAGAGGAAAACAACAAAGTCTTCCGGGCTGCAGCGGAGAGGAAGGGCCTGCCACCGGATCAGATCGAGAAGCTTTTGCCGGATCCACCGTCGCTGGCCCGCCGACGAACATTCAGTTCATGGTCAAGCACTCAAAAAAATACGCTTCGACTGGCGGATGGGGATTCGCTCAATTCACAAACGGCAAACCAGACGGCGAGGCAGTCACCAAAACCTGCTTCGGCTGCGATCGGTAATACTCTCCAGCGGGCCGACGCTCACTGCTCCCCTGAAGGAGCTGGAGCAAGAGCCAGAAGAATCGCAGTCGGACACAATAGAAAGCGTGCAACGCGAACATATTGTTCGCACGTTGCGTGAGACTGGCGGAGTGATAGCCGGGCCGAATGGGGCCGGTGCCCGCTTAGGCATGAAAAGAACAACGCTGCAGTCCTTGATGCAGAGGCTCGGAATTTCCAGGGAAGAGAATGGGACTAATAAGAAAGACTGATTGCCCGTAGATTTGGAGGCCATGTCCAATGGGCAAATTCAGATTGGCTGACCTGACCGGCCAAGTCGCTTGAGTCTATGAATGCAGGGTGACCCCACAGTGGCAGGGAATCTGATCGGGAGATCGGCAAGCCCCGGGAGGTCGTGGAAATAATCGCGCGCCGGGACTTCCGGGCGACGGTAGCTTTCCACGACGGAGAGAATCGCCGCGATCGGGGCCCGGGGTATGCGCAGCAGTTATTAATTGTTAATAGAGGGCTGCTCCATTCGCGCTACCGTTCGCCGGAACCACCGAGGCCATTCCCTGGAACCAGACTCGCACCGCACCTCTGCCTGCATATTGCCTAGTCGAAGGTGTGATGAACCGGCGCACCGGAGTCGATGGAGAAGAGTTTGGAATCACTTTCTCATTGGCCATGCCCGACCGATGGAACGGCGACTTGCTGATGCAAGGTGGCGGCGGTAGCAACGGCATTGTACTTGCACCCCTTGGATTGAACGCTGCTGGCGACACCCCTGGACTCATACGCGGATTCGCGGTTGTCAGCACGGATTCGGGTCACCAAAGCCGCCACCCGGGATTTGATTTCGGTTTCATGCGCGATCAGCAGGCGTATCTGGACTTTGCTTACCTCGCGAACGCTGAGATCGCTGCATTAGCCAAACAACTCATCGCGCAACACTACGGCAAACCGGCAGCCTTTTCATATTTCTCTGGATGCTCCACCGGCGGGCGCGAAGGCATGATCCTTTCCCAGCGTTATCCAACAATTTTCAATGGCATCATCTCCGGCGACCCCGCGATGCGCACGGGGCTTTCCAATCTCTCGATCGGCCGATGGATTCCCATCGCTTTGAATCAAGTTGCGCCAAAAGATGCAAAC
Organism: Candidatus Sulfotelmatobacter sp.; assembly: GCA_036490405.1. Taxonomy (GTDB): domain Bacteria; phylum Acidobacteriota; class Terriglobia; order Terriglobales; family Acidobacteriaceae; genus Sulfotelmatobacter. The sequence goes on from DASXDY010000074.1 coordinate 122,481, forward strand.
GCGAAACCAATTATCGAGCAGTCGATCACCGACAATGACCGCAAGTTGATCAGCAATGCTCTCAGCAAGCAGTGCGACGCCAAAGACGGCATCGCGGATGGTTTGATTTCCGATCCGCTCGCGTGCGACTTCGACCCTGAGATGTTGGCGTGCAAGGGCGAAGGGAACATATCCTGCCTGGCTCCAGAAAAAGCGGCTGCCATTAAGAAAGCCCTGGGAGGGCCGAAGACGTCGACTGGAACCCAAGTCTATGCCGGCTTCCTTTACGACACGGGCATCACGAACGGGCCGCCGTTCCGAGGATTACTTTCACCCGGACCCGGCATCTTCGGGCCTGCGACGACGGACATGACAATGGACGTTGATACCGAAGCTTTGGCGGCCAGTCAACCGCTCGTGGATTCGATGTCCACAAATTTGACGACCTTCTCCGCTCACGGTGGGAAACTGATCTTCTACCACGGCGATAGCGATCCGTGGTTCTCGCCTCTCGACACGTTCGTTGGCAGCCCCGTTATACTCGTCGGGCACTCCTACGGCGGCGCTACTATTACGGCGGCGGGCGTCGATGATCGCGTGGCCGGCCTCGTCTACATTGGAGCAGTCGCCCCGGAGGTCGGCGAGACGGTACAGGACCAACTCAACAAATATCCCTCGGATATCTTTTCTCGCGTGGAGGTCGTGGACGGGTACGCTTGGATGCTTCCGAACGGGACTGAGTTTTTCTGCGGAGACCTTTCCGAGCAAGAACAGAAGTTCGTCTGGGCCACCCATTTTCCGCCTGTCGCCGACCTATTCCAGCAACAACAAATCCAGAGCACCCCATGGAAGTCGAAGCCAAGTTGGTACATTTTGTGCCTGCAAGACCATACCGTTCACCCCGATCTCCAACGGTGGGTCTCGAACCGCATGGGAGCGACCGTGGTAGAAGTGGAAAGCAGTCACGTTCCCATGCTCTCGAAGCCGGATGTAGTCATCGAAGTGATCCGAAAAGCCGCGGCAGCGGTTCAAAAGAGCAAGGCGGCGTAGTGAAGATCGCGAACCTCCCTATTCTCGACAGACCGCCGCGAGGCGGTCTGTTCTTCTATGATTCGGCACTTAATTATTCAAGCACTAGTATTGATAAGTCTTAGTGCTGTATCTGAAGCGCCCGCGAGTGAAGAGTTGGGAGTTGAGCCGCTGTGGAGGGGCGCTTCAGATACAGCGACTTGAAGGAAGCCGCCCCGGGGGACTATGGGATTTGTATTTGGATGAGCCGGTCTTGATCGTTTGCGAGTGTGCCGTTGCGGTCAGAGCGCTTGGGTTTTAGTAGCGGGGGGCAGAGAGAATTGGTGTGGGGCGGCGCATCGGAGAGTCTGAATCGCACCACCATCCTGCATTCTGACAAATACGAGACAAAGAACCAGTGTGCGTGCCGAAGCACGAGAGAGATTCGAGGCCGGGGATATGGATTCATGCAGTGTGCTCGTGGAAAGGCGGGGATCGGAGGAGGAGTTGCGCGGCGGAGAGGCGCTCGACAACCTGCATGGTTCCGCCGCAGAGCGGACATTGCCACAGCGAGTGGATGGATAGAGCGCTCGGCGAGGTGACGCCTGCTGCTGGCCGATCGGATGACTGGAGCAATCGGGAACAGAGTGGAAGAAACTCCGCTCGCCGCCGGTTGGCGAGGAAACCGAAGTTGCGGATGCGCATAAAGCCAGGCGGCAGCAAGTGAAGTAGGAAGCGGCGCAAGAACTCATCGACGGGCAGAGTCATGAGCCGCTTCTTGTTGCCATGAGCGGAGTCTCGCCAACGGAAGGTGACGCTGCTATCGGCAAGAGTGATCAATCTGGAGTTGGAGATGGCGACACGATGGGTGTAGGCGCCAAGATAGCGCAGCACATGTTCTGGTCCGCCGAAGGGCCGTTTGGAGTAGACGACCCAGTCGTGACGGAACAGTACCCGCAACCACGAGGCAAAAGCGCGCGGCTCCGCAAGCGGTGAGAGATGTCCGTGGAACTGGAGTGTGCCGGCATGAAAGGCGGTCTTGAGTGCGGCGACAAACTTACCTCGGAAGACGCGGCTGAGAACCTTGACGGGAAGGAAGAAGGAGCGGCGCGAGGAGATCCAGCGGGAGTGATCCGGAGCGATGCCGCCTGCGGCCAGCACGCAGTGGACATGGGGATGATGCTGCAGTCGCTGGTCCCAGGTATGGAGTACGCTGAAGAAGCCGATCTGCGCACCGAGGTGACGAGGATCGCTGGCGATCTCCAGCAAGGTCTGAGCACTGGCGTGAAAGAGTAGGTTGTAAATCAGCCGTTTGTTCTGCAGCGCGAGCGGAGCCAGTTCCCGCGGCAGCGTGAAGACGACGTGCACGTAGCTGGTGGACAGTAACTCTCGTTCCCGCGCTTGGAGCCAGTGCAGGCGTGCATTGCCCTGACACTTGGGACAGTGTCGATTGCGACACGAGTTGTAAGAGATGGCGGAATATCCGCAGTTCGAGCAGTGATCGCGATGCCCGCCTAGCGCGGCGGTGCGGCAGCGAGCAATGGCCAGCAAAATCTTCTGATGCTGCCAGGTGATCCAGCGGCGACTGCGTTCAACAAACAACTGCCCCGCACAGCGAACGATGTCGGCCACCTCCAGAGGAGGCCGGTTCATGCGCTCGGTGTCGGCTCTCCTTGTTCTCGAATCGTGAGTGCATCCAGCGGACTGCCAGTGGCGCTGAGATGTCGCCGGGAGAGATGCAGATAGATCGTCGTCTCCTCCAGGTCGCGATGCCCGAGCAGCATCTGAATGGTGCGCAGGTCGGCGCCGGCTTCGAGTAGGTGTGTGGCAAAGCAGTGGCGCAGGGTGTGGGGATGAATGTGCTTGTGTTCAAGCCCAGCGCGTTGGGCCGCGTTCTGACAGGCAGTCCACAGGACTTTGGTGGTGACCGGATAACTCGCAGTATGCCATCGGTTGCCGGGAAACAGCCAGTTCGTTGGCTTGTGCCTGAGCCCGCGCCAATAGACCCGTAGCGCATCGAGCAGTTTCGGGCTGAGCATGACATCGCGGTCCTTGCGACCTTTGCCGCCCCGGATATGGATGATCATCCGCTGGCTGTCGATATCGCTGATCTTCAGGTGTGCGACTTCTGCGCGACGTGCGCCCGTGGCATACAGCGTCATCAACAGGATGCGATGAAAGGGAAACTCGGCCGCGTCAATCAGACGCGCGACCTCCTCCTGGCTGAGTATCTCGGGCAGGTGCAGAACCTTTTTCGGATACGGCGTCTCGGCAATGCTCCAGCCTCTCTTCAAAACCCGAATATAGAAGAAGCGCAAAGCAGCTAGCCGCAGAGTCACAGTGTTCGGGCTGAACTTCAACTTAGTGAAGAGCGCTGCCTGATACTCGCGAATGTGTTCGGGCCCAAGCTGATCGGGTCGGCGGTGGAAGTAGCGACTGAAGTGCTCAACCCCGTGAAGGTACGAGCGGATGGTTGAATCGGCGAAGTTGCGGCGTCTTAGTTCTTCCAGCATGAGCTGACGTAGATGGGTCACAGAGAGTTCCTCCTCTGCGACACAAACTAGCTCAGATCACCTCCACCGTTGGCCAGCAACACGCGAATGCGTCCGCCGCAACGCGGCTTCGTTCAAGTCGGCTTGTATCCAGTAACGGTATGCACGACCCACGAACTAAGAGTTTCTTCGCCAGCAGGAAGAGGTCCGCGAGATTGAAGCGCGGCCAGCGGATCGACCCACTTTCGCCCGGAAGCCTGCTCGCTTCACTTTCGACTCCCCAGCTAAGCCAGTCGAGAAACTCTTCTTTTTGGCCAGTGACAATCACTGGCTCACATCCGATGCCGAGCGCGGGCACGATCGCCCGGCGCGTTTTCAGTTCGCCCGCAAACCAGTCGGCCCAGTCCGGCATCCCGGGGATTCCGTGAGTATGGGCGATGGAGGCCCAGATGAATCCGTTTTGGGAGCTTGCCAGCACAGTCCGGCCCGAACTCGCCGATACGCTGGTCGCAGCGAACTCTTCGGACAACGCAATCAAGTGACGCAGGGGTCTCTTGCGCCCGCGAAGCTGCACCGAGCCTTTGAAACACTGTGCGTTTCGCTCGAGACAGACTCGGATCGGCTGAACGCCTGGCCCTTCCACCATGAACCTGTCTCCCAGCGAGACGGCCGCACTGACGGCCGCAATCTGTGTGTCCCCGCCGATCACGGAAATGAGATGGGCTTTCGCTTGCCGGGGTGGATCAGGCGAAACTTCACCGACGAATCGGTCGAGCCGCAGCTTGATGCTGGTGGTCGTCTTCTCCGTGCTCTTCACGTAAGTCAGCCAGCCGAATCGAAGGTGGGCATTCTTCATTCTGCCGCCTCCTTCTTTTCATGCGTGAGAATCTGGGTCTTACCGTTGGCAAAGACAAGTGTCAGCTCGTGCGAGAACCGTTCCCGGTCGTGCAGGATTTTGGTTCCGTCCTCTTCCTCTTCTTCCCAGTGGTCCGTAAATTCACCGAACGCAGTGGGCGATGTGCCGACCGTCGCCCTCTCCAAATACCCCGTTGAGCATGCCGGCGGTACAGAGCAATCCGACATGGCCACCGTGGAGCGGTGTCAGTGGGCGGCCTTTGACGTCATTCAGCTTGGGTAAAAGTACACGTCCCACCTGTCGGTACGCAGCGGACTCCAGCAACAAATCTTCCACCTCATCCAGGGGAAGACCCACATGGGTCAGGACAGCCGGCTCGGAGGCGGGAACCTCGTACTGAACCTCAGGTTTGTTGCCCAGCGGCTCAAGCTCGCTCTTCGTCGCCAGCGCCTCGAGGTAGCGCACTTTATCCAACAAGACAGCATCAGAAACCTTGGAATGCCGTTTGCGGCGTGTTCCGAACACTACGATCTGCTTGTATTCGAGGCAAGCCGGCTCGGTGAGCCGAAACACGCCCACGTCTGTGAAATGTTCGCTCAGCAGCCTCGCACATTTGGCCAATCGCGGCTGCGGAATCACAAAAAGCAGGACGCCACCAGCCTTGAGCCAGCGATAGCTGTGTTCGAGGAACACCAATTCCAGTCGCTGGTTATTGCTTTCCCCGGATTCCCAATCGTACGGAGGGTTGAGGTAAAGCAGGGACACCGCTTCCGGCGGGCACCGGACATCCATGGTGTTGGCCTGCAAAGTCTCGATTCCCAAGGCTCGTGCCTGTTCGGCCCGATTGGCGTCGATCTCGATGCCATAGCGATGAGCGGTTACGGCATGCAGCAAGTGAGTGAACGCCACGCCATCTCCAACGCACGGATCGAGTGCTGAAAATCGCTCGGGAAAGCTCAGCCAATTCCTTAGTCGTCTGGCCTCGGCTATGGGAAGAGGGAAGAAGCCCAGCTTGGTTTGACCATGGGGACGCACAGGGGAACCTCCTCGACGGGTGCACGGCCAAGAAGCTGCCTGCGGGTCTCCACGTCGACAACGCAATCTCAGAATGTGAGGGAAAGCGAAACGGGATCGCTAGCTGGAACTTTGTTGTTTGGCAGTTCGTAGCTTCTTAACATCCAGGATGTCTTGTTCCCGTCCACTGGCAAGCTTATTTCGGATGAGATCGTCTCGGGAGATGATGGCAGCTTGGATTTGGCCATCAACCGTTCCCTCGATGCGGTTCTCCCAGGCCTCGTCAAATGTGACGCCGTCAATGTGCTGCAAGATATCGATTCGTGCCGGGGGCTGGCCGATTTGGAAAGTCGTGCCATCCATGAAGTCAGAAGGAGTGAGATCGCCGAGAGGCGCACCGTATTGTGCGAGCGCGCGAAATACTGCTTTGCTGTTTTCCTCGTCGGATCGGACAAAAATATCCAGATCCTTGGTTGCTCGCGGCTCCGCGTGAACGCCGAAAGCATAGCCCCCTACGACCAGAAACTTAACTGCCTGATCGTTGAATGCGCGTAATAGCTCTTTGAGGTCTTCCGGCATCATTGAAGCGCGCTCCGTTGTAAGCAGCGGCAAACGCATAAGCAGCCGCACTCACGTCCCAGACGGCAGACAGTCGGGCGCCGATCGGCAAGCTTTGCCAATAACGATACGTTTCCGCTTCTTGCTGTTCCGGGTTTCGAACCCTGCGAATTGTCTTGTCTGTATTCAAAGTTCGCCCTCAGTGTGCCGGCACAAAGAAATCCGCCCCCTCGACCCCGCATCTTCGATTATATCTGGGGTTCTCTACTTTCTCTCCGCAATTGAGGACAATGCACCCGTAAAATCAATGACTTGGAACTCGCGTGCTTGACCGGAGTGACGCCAAGCGAACCGAGGCTTCCTCGATTTGCCAAGAGTTGTTTGCCCCTTGAGCGCCTGTGTCACTAGGTCCCCGATTCCAACGGAAATCGGGTATCTCGCTCACGGCGATGAACGAGCAGAAACCGTTCACTGGGATCGGTCGCTCCTCTTCAATTCGGTAGCCGCGCTCGATGTGTTGTTGTTTTCGTTCCTCAAACAAATCGGCCCTCATGGTCACACGAATCCTCATGGCTATTCTCATTTCTCGTTTGTTGGCGATCAGGTGGAAGTGCGCGTGAAGCGGGGCGTTGAACGCGGGCACGAATCTTGGTGGATGTCTAGCCCGTTGGGGAATTTGAATGGGCTGCCTCTGACTCGTTTTCCTTCGCCGGAGAGAACCGCTCCCAACGGATCGAAAATCTGCGGCAGGGCTCTCCTCCGTCATAGAGCTCGAAAATCAGTTCACCGGAGACATAGAGGGCGACGGGCAGCGGAACCGTTGGAGGCCGGGCGCTATCGGCAGGAGCCGGAGGATTGTGCTCGACCATACTCATCCTCCTTTATTAGTACTTGGTGCCGAAAACACGGCTCGTGCACGGGAGTCAATTACAACGCGGTGCGTCAAGCAATGGGTCTGTTGCCGCGAGCGGCATGACAGAGTCTCCTGGCAATTCACGCCAGTTCGGAAATGGGTTCCGACTTGACCTGCGAAATTCGGTGATCAACCTCCGAATCGCACCCCGGCGATGGTGCAGCGCGTCCACTAGCCGACGCAGACCGTCTCGATCTCCTTCGTACCACTCTTCGGAAATGTCGGCAGCGCACCGCCAGATACTGTGCGCATCCATCGCTTCGGCCCGACTCAGCGCCGGCTCAAACGCCTCCCATCCCATCACACCCTCGTAAACACAGTTGTTCGCGTATGCACCGCGAAGGGGAGTGTCGGGACCCGCCACTGAATAACGGCCAAATCAAACGGAATTGCCAATGCCCGCAAGACTTCGTCCAGTTGCTCGTGTTTGGGAACGTACGGTGTCGACGCCGCGAAAGGCAAACCACTCCCCACTTGGCTAGGAATGAAGTTCATTTGGAGTCTCCTTCGGTCAAGGAGTTTGGGGTGATCTAGCATCCCGGCTCAGGATTGTTCGGCGAGTGACTGCGCTGATCGGCGCTCTCCGCGCCCCGATTTCACATCTCAAGCGAGCTCCAGCGCGTCAACACTCGCGCGATAATCGGAAGCCAGATCGAAGAGCGTTCGAACCTATGCGGCGCCGTCCGGAAACAGCGGGCATCACTGGGAGAAAGTCGAAAGGGGTCGCGTGCCTAAGGATCGGGCACGACGATTCATGGCTTAGGGAGAGTGGTGAAGGGTTCGGCACGGGCGGGCGACGCGAACGTTCCCCCCACTGGTCGCAGGCATGCACAGGTATGGAATGCCGCTAGAGAATTAAGATCTGCCTTCTGCCTGTTGCAGCCTATTTATCTGGCTTTGCCGCGTTCGAATTCCGTTCAAGGTCTGTCAGATCGCTGTCACGACCCAAAGCACGCTTTTTCGTCAAAAGGTCACGCAGGGAAATGAAGTACACCGGGACGCCGAAGAAACTGCTTGCAACCTTCTTTTGCCACGCGTCGGAGAACTCAACGGCCGTGATCTCGGTAAGAATATCAACCCGCACGGGAGCGACTCCAATTTGGTAGACGACCTGCTTTCCTGCAAATGTTTCCGCATTGATTCCATCGTGCTCGAGAGGAGCACCGAACTGCTTGAGGGCTCCGACGACTCGGATGGAATTCTGCGCTGAATTGCGCACCCACACGTCGAGATCTTTCGTATAACGTGGCTCCCCTTACTTCATGACGGCGTAGCCACCGACAATGAGATATTCAACCTCGAATTGGTTTAAGAGTTGTAGCAGTTCTTTGTAGTGTGGGTTTTCTGCCATGCTTGATTTCCTCAGCTAATTCGACCATTTCCCATGCAGCCGCAAAGATGGCCTCATCTCCCTGCTCCTGCCAAAACTCGATGTCGAAGGAACGATCCGGAAACCCACGCTCCACGAGCCGTGTTTTCCACGAGGAATTTTTAGGAAGGCTCATTTCACCCTCTTCGACTCACACTGTATCAGGATATCAGCTGAAGCTCCTGACTTAACCTGCCTGCTCGACTGGCGTAGGCCATTCCCGTCGGGGCCAAGCCTCGATCAAATCTGGTGGGCACACCACCACGCGCGTGATTCCGCTGATCGATCTTTGCCGGACCGGGTTTCGCATCTCCAGCGACTTCCACCATCAATCCACTCGCCCGGCGATCTGATAGCAAGTGTCAGGGATTCATACAAAGGGAAAGGGTCGGACTCAATCGGTCGCGTCAACTCGCGGACAGGATTTGATCGCACCTTTCTCGTAGCAGTCGCGCCAGGATCTCCGAATCGTTGGCGGCATCGACTGGGTCGCGACACAGAGCGGAGCGAAGCGCCGTTTGAAGCCAAAGGGACGCAGCGGGGTCCGCAAGAACCTCATCAATCCGAGGCAGAGCACCTGATTGCAAGCCGTCCCGCATTTCAAGGCTCCTCACGCCGCTCCGCTCGCAACAACCTCGACGCCTGCACTTCGTTCTTCCCTTACATCAAGCGCCCCGTGATCCTCCGTTTGGTCCGGGTCAGCCAGCCCCGGTCCGAGCAGATGACAGTGACGCCACCCACTTGGAGCGTTGTGTCCTTGGGTTCAGAGCATAGAGACCGATTGCGAGCCGACCGCTCATGTGCCCGCAGAGCGTCTCCAGCGAAAGCCGCCGGTCGTCTTTCGGACGGTAATAGTAGTGTTTGCCGTTTCCGTTTGGCTTGCGCGACTGCATGGTGTAGGCCAAGCGATTCACGAACAAGTCGAAGTATCGTCCTGCTAGTTCCATCGTCGCTTGGCCTACGCCATTCATACGGTCATCTCCATCACGCCATTGCCGTGTTGCCAATCCTCGCTGGAAGAAATGCCGGGTTCGCAGTCCACGAAACCAAGTCGTATTCCGCGACAAGTTGATCGAATTCCGCAGGGGTCAGAGTGTCGTCCCGCCCGTCAACGAAATTGACAAAGAGGAAGATGTGACGCTCTCGGTCATCGAGACAGATAGCACCGGAAGCAGTCTCGTCCGGCACCGCTTGCAAGAGCAAAATGCCTCTCGGCATTTCGATCCACCGTGCCGCCATAGCCTCGCCTACATTCAGGAAAACCTTGACGATGTGCTCGACATGCGCATCCTTGCGCAATCCGATATCGTCGGTTGTAAACAGTGGGGTGAAACTTACTGCGCCTCGACTTTTATCCATGATGGGTTCCGTTTCTGTCCTCGTGGGCTTGTGATCTGTGGCATCAACACTCCGTGCTCTTCGACTGCAAACGCGCACCCGTTCTTCAGGTTCAACCGAGACATGCGCTGCAGTTTCAGCCAACAAACGCGCAGCAACGTGCAGCGGACGTCTTGCTGAAGGCAACCACCCGGCATGGGCTGAAGGGAACGGCGTTCCAAGCGGGCGACCGTGAGACGATGACGAGCGGCAGTGCTTACGACTTATGCCAACACTAAGAGAGATCATGGCAAAAGCCAGCAACATTTCCTGGAGACTGCGACCAAGACTGGGATAACTTACCGACACTACGACTACCTTCGGAGCGGAGTGCTCGAAACGTGCGCACATACCAGTTCTCAAGAACACTCAAATTCTGGAACCCAAAACAAGCTGAAGTCAGAGGGTAGTCAGAAGCAAAGCCATTGAATTGACGCGGCTTGCACGCCTTGCGGCAGAGGCAGGAGAGTCGTTGCGGCCCAAACGAGTACCGCTGGTGCGCGAGTTCGGCAAGCAATTCGTTGAGTGGCTCGACAAAACGACGCTCGCCGAGAACACAAAGGCCGATTACAAAAACGGCCGGCGTTTGATCCTGAAGACCCCTTGTCCGGGATGCGAATGGATCAAATCACGGCCGATGACGTTGAGACCACAAAATTTCACGAATCGCCCCATAGCAGGAACTGTGCCATTCGGACACTGCGCCGCATGTTGGGTAAAGCCCGCGATTGGAAGTTGCTTCGTGAAGTGCCAAGGATCAAAACGGTCAAAGTCTTCCCCAGGGACCGAATGGTCACTGTCGAGGATGAGAAGCGACTCTTGGCAGCATGCAAACGACCCTTGAAAGATGTGCTGACCATCATGCTGGACTCTGGACTGAGAAACGGGGAAGTCATCAGGATGCGCTGGGAAACGATCAACTGGGAGGGCGCATTCTATTTCAACCCCAGGGGCAAGACGCGTAAAGCTCGTCGGCCGGTGCCATTGAGTGAGCGCGTGCTCGCACTTCTCAGGACAATTCAGCTTCAACAGTTGGGCCTACGCGAGGGTTGGGTCTTTCGTTCGAAGAAGTCTCGTGCAGGCCACATCGGGCTGAGCGGACTCGAGCACGCGTTCAGAAATGTGGCTCGCAAGCTCGAAATTCCGGATGCCCTGAAACTGTATTGCGCACGGCACACGTTTGGCACCGTCGCGATGGCGGAGACCAAAAACCCGGGACTGGTGAAAGAAGTCATGGGGCATGAAAGTCTCTCGACGACGATGGGTTATCTGCATCCAGAAACGGCGCAGATCAAAGTCGTGATCGATCGGCTGAATCAGCAGAAGTACGTGATGTAGCAACAGCCACAAAAACAGCCACAGTTGCAAGTAAGTAAACAGAAGACGATGGATGGCAAGTCCTTGAAAAGATGTGGTGAGCGCGGTAGGAATCGAACCTACAACCTACTGATTAAGAGT
>DASXDY010000089.1:0-51443 GCA_036490405.1 Candidatus Sulfotelmatobacter sp.
CAGGGCGGCGAGCACGGCAAACTTGCCGCGCGTCTGGCGACGCAGGTGATCAAGGCCTACGTGGAAAAGCAACATCGGATGCCACCAAAGATGGCCGATCAACCAAAGCCAAACAAGGTAGATATCGGCGGCCTCTGGAGCGCGCCGGATAACGACGGGAACGCAGACGAAAAAGCCGATGTCAAAGAGGGCAACAACGCGCTGCAAGGCGGGCGCTTCGAAGTTGATTTATCGAAGCGAAGGCCGGTCCTGGCAACCGCTGCGCCGGGAATGCAATAAGGCGAAAAGCGATGTCATCCTGAATCCGGCGACAGCGGGATGAAGGACCGAACCGAGCGTGGAAATCGTTGAGGGAGTGGACGGGTGACGAATTGGCAGCTGGCGGCGTGGGGGTTTTTTCAACTGCATTGGTGCTGTCGGCCGACGTAAGGTCCTTCGCGCCAGTTTCGCTGGCACTCAGGATGACAACCCAGATAGAAGCGAAGTTTTTAGCTGAGAACCGAGAACTGAGAACTAGAAACTAATGTCCCGCTACGTCTCATACCGCGACTTCGACTGGGTCCTTCTGGGGTTCGTGCTGCTTATCTGCGGCCTGGGGGTCATGGAGATCCGCAGCGCCACCGAACATACCAAGTTCGCCGGCTCCCACATCAAACAGATTTACTGGGTCCTCGGCGGCGTCGGGATGATGTTCCTGATCAGTCTCGTCAACTATCAGGCGCTGCTGGAACAGATTCACTGGTTTTACATCGCCGCGATCGCCTCGCTGGTGGCCGTGCTTCTTTTTGGCACCAAGGCCTTGGGTGCCAAGCGCTGGATCCGTCTCGGCTCGATGCACTTCCAGCCCTCGGAGTGGGTCAAGCTGATTCTGATCCTCGCGGTCGCCAAGTACTTCGCCGACATGCGCCATCGCGATCTCTCCTGGCCCGATTTCTTCAAGGCCGGAGCGATCGTCGGCATTCCCATGCTGATGGTCCTCAAGCAGCCCGACCTGGGCACGGCCCTGACTTATCTTCCGATCGCCGCCATGGGAATGTTCCTGGGCGGAATGCAGTGGAAGCAAGGCGTTGCGGTCGCTCTGCTGGCCGTGGCCGGCATCGGCGTGGCTTTTTACGTCCCGCAAGTCCACATTTTGAAGTCGTACCAGAAGCAACGCTTGACCAGCTATCAGGATCCCGATTCCGATCCCCAGGGCTCGGGGTACCAAGTTAAACAATCCATGATCGCGGTCGGCTCCGGAGGCCTGTGGGGCGGTAAGGGCTCACAAACACACGGGAACTTCCTCCCGATCCCCCAGACCGACTTCATTTTCGCCGCGTTTTCCGAAGAGCACGGATTCGTCGGCGCTCTCGCGGTTCTGCTGCTATACTTCATTGTGCTGATGCGTTTGACCCAGAACGCTCAAACAGCGCCCGACCGCGCTGGAACGTTTGTCGTCATGGGTGTGGTGGCTGTGCTTAGCTTCCATATCCTGGTCAATGTCGGCATGGTGGTTGGCTTTATGCCGGTCACCGGAATACCCTTGCCGCTTATGAGTTATGGCGGGTCTTCTGTGTTGTTCATGTTCCTGGCGCTTGGGATGGTGATGAATGTTCGTATGCGCCGTTTTGTGAACTAGTCCGTTGGCTTTAGCGGCCAACCGGCTGGTGGAGAGAGACTTAAAGGGCAGGAACAGGAAGTCCCAGAACAAGCTCGTACGGTAGGGCAGTTGTTTTGCTGCGCTGAGGTGCAGCCCAAAAATATCGATCGCCCTCACGTAAAGAGGGCACTCGCCGGCTGGACGCACCGTAAGGTGCAGGAAAAGGCCGGGCAGGATTGAAACCAGAGCATTTAGCCGGGCAGGGAACGGCCCCCAGACCCAGATGGGTCAGAGAGTGCGGTCACAAACCCCGGCGGAAGTTCAAGCGATACGTGCAAAAGACTCCAAAGCTTCAGCAGCGGACTCGGCTCAGAGCATAAGTGCTCGGGGTCTACACTGCCCGATTTGGGCAAATCGCGAACGCTCAATCCTCCCGTAACCTTCCCGAAAAATTCCGCCCGGTGATCCCGCCAGGCTCCTGAGAGAGCTGAAGCGGACCGGAGCAAGCAATGAACAAGGAACTATTTGTCTCTTCCACCCCCCACGAAACCAAGGTGGGCCTGGTGGAAGACGACCTCCTCGCGGAAGTCTATCTTGAGCGCGAGAACGAATACACCCTGGCAGGATCCATCTACAAAGGCCGCGTCACCCGCGTCCTTCCCGGCATGCAGTCGGCGTTCGTCGACATCGGTCTGGAGCGCGACGCGTTCCTCTATGTCTCCGATTTCATGGATCTGGAGGAACACGACGACGATCTGACGGAGGTCGTTCCCGCCAACCGCGGCGTCCGGGACATGCGGCCGCAGCAGGCCAGCCCGGAAAGTGCGGGACTGGTGCCCGCAGAAACAGGGCCGGAAGCAATTTCGGTAGTCGAGGCTGAAGAAGGGTCGGACGAGGCCGATATTCTGGTGGAAGGCCAGCCAACCGCCGAGGCCGGCGTCCCTTCCACGAATGGTGATTCCCAGTCTCCCGACCGCGGAAACTACCGCGGTCGCAGCAGGCGGCGCCGCGGCGGACGCCGCGATGGCCGCGAAAGCCGCGACAATCGAGACCGTGGTCCCGATCGCAGCGAACGGGGAGCCAATCGAGCAGCCGAATCTCCCGAGCCGCGTTACTCCCGTCCGGCAGAATCGAGCCCCTCGCGAGCTCCATCCGGCCCGCCTCCGGGATACCAGCCGATCCTGCTTCCGGGCGAATCCATTTCGAAGTACCAGCGTTACCAGCAGCCGGCGCAGACGCAGCAGGAAGCGCCCAAATCGGTCGTGACCGAAGCCGAAGTTGAACAATCTGCGGCAGAGAGCGCCGCGCCCATAGCGGCAACGTTCCCTGAAGACGAGCCGATCTTCGCGAAGTCTCAGTCCAGTGCCGAGCCTCTGCACGAAGAGCACGACCACGCCGCGCACTCCGATGAGCCGATCGAATCGGCTTCGACTTCAGTCGATTGGAACCGCGAATTTCGTAGTGCTGAGCTTGCGCCTCCGGCGGCCATCGAGCAGCCCTTCGAACTGAACGCGAATGCGTCCGGCGTCTCGCACGAAGACCCGCAGGAAGAAATCCATCAAGACGTCGCAGAACAGAGCCACGAGGCCGACCGGGCCCAGGAGCGTGCCGAAGTAGCCGGGCATTTCGAGGACCACGAAGCTGCCGCACCGGCCTTCGCCGCGCCCGGCACAATGGAGGAAGAAACCATCGACGAAGACGAAGCCGACACCGTCCGCTTCGAGGCGTCTTCTGACGAAGGCTACGACGAATTCGAAGAAGAAACCCAGGCCGCCGGCGAACTCAACACCGACGCCCGCGAGGCGGTGAGCGAGATCCACATGGCATCGCTGGCGGAATCCGGAGAGATTCCTGCCGCCGAAACCGCGCAGACCGAAGAAGACAGCGAAGAAATCGAACTGGAAGAGGCCCAGGCCGAAGCCGAAGCCATGCTCGACGCCGAAGCCCGCGGCAACGGCACGGTTGATGCCCGCGCTGAAGTGCGCGCTCCCGCCGCGACCGCTGGTTACACCCAGCGCACGCAGCGCCCACGTCCCGGCTACGATCGTCCGGGACGAAACGAACGCAGCCGCCGCGGTGGTGGCGATCGAGACCGGGGCCGTGGCCGTTTTCGCCGTCGCGAAAATGCATCCGTACCCCTGATCAGCGATTTGCTCAAGGAGGGCCAGGAAATTCTGGTGCAGATCGCGAAAGAGCCGATCGGCAAGAAGGGCGCGCGCATCACCAGCCACATTGCGCTGCCCGGACGCTTTCTCGTCTATATGCCGACGGTCAACCACACCGGCGTCTCGCGCAAAATTTCTTCCGAGGAAGAGCGCCAGCGCCTGAAGCGGATCATCCTCAGCGAACGCGAAAACGGCCACGGAGGCTTCATCGTCCGTACCGCCGCCCAAAGCGCCAGCGAAGAAGAACTCCGCGCCGACATCCGCTTCCTGAAAGGTCTCTGGCAGGACATCAAGAACCGCGCAGAAGCCTCCAAGCCGCCCGCGCTGATTTACCACGATCTCAACGTAGTGGAGCGCGTGCTGCGCGACCAGGTCACCTCGGATTTCAGCGTGATCTGGGTCGACACCGAACCCGAGTACGAGCGCATTCTGCGCTTCTTCAACCGCTTCCAGCCCAACATGGTGAAGCGCGTGAAGCTCTATACCAAAGAGGCCCCGCTGTTCGAACAATTCGGCCTGAAAGATGAGATGGACAAGGCGCTCAAGTCGAAAGTCTGGCTCAAGAGCGGCGGATACATCGTCATCAACCAGACCGAAGCGCTGGTCGCGATCGACATCAACACCGGCAAATACGTCGGCAAGACGGCGCGCCTGGAAGACACGATCGTCAAGACCAACGTCGACGCGATCAAGGAGATCGTCCGCCAGATTCGCCTGCGCGATCTGGGCGGCATCATCATCATCGACTTCATCGACATGGATGAGCGCCGCAACCGCCAGCGTGTGATGCAGGCTCTCGAAGAAGAACTCCGCCATGATCGCGCCCCGTCAAAGACGCTTCAGTTCAACGATTTCGGCCTGGTCGCGATCACCCGCAAGCGCGTGAAACAATCGCTCGAGCGCACCATCGGCGCGCCCTGTCCGTATTGCGAGTCGACGGGATACGTGAAGTCGGTCACCACCGTCTGCAACGAAATCTACGTCGAGATGCGGAAGATCGCCAAGCACCTGGAGCGTGAGGACGTCATGCTACGCGTGCATCCGGACGTGGCCAAGGAATTGAAGACCAACAACGGCCGGCTGCTGAACGAAATCGAAGAACTCACCAAGCGCACCATCATCGTGAAGAGCGACCCGGCGGTCCACCAGGAGCAGTTCGACATCAACTAGCTGGCGGCCATCAGTGTCTATGTAGGGACAGACGCCCTCGGCTGTCCGCCGGGCGCAAGCCCGGCTTTTCTTGCCGCCGTGACTTCCGGCCACGCTCGATCACTTACATCCAGGAAACCGTAGTGATGTCACGCCACTCGGCGTATGCCGCTGGGAATGCAAGTGTGGGTTGACATAAAACCCACTGATAGAGCACACTCTATATGCACACATGGCAAGGCGCGCCCATATCGTCCTGCCCGACGACCTGCTCCGCGACATCGATGCCCTCGTCGGCCCCCGCGGGCGCAGCGCCTTTCTGGTAGAGACGGCCCGCAACGAAGTGCGCCGTCATCGCCTGCTCCAGTTCCTTCAGAGCACAGACCCGGCCTGGAAAGATCAGGATCATCCCGAACTCGATGGCGGATCGGGTAACTGGGTCCGCAAACTGCGCGCCGAAAGCGAAACTTCACGCGGCCGCAAAAAGCCTGCCCGGACCTGATGCGCTTGCTGCTGGACACCTCCGTGCTGATCGACGCCCTTCGTTTGCGCCGCGGACGGCGTGAACTTCTCGCCGGATTGGTGCTCTCGGGGCACACGCTCACGACGACAGCCTTAAACATCGCCGAGGTCTACGCGGGGATGCGGCCGAATGAGGCCCAGCGAACCCACGCTTTTCTCGGAGCCCTCGACTGCTATGACCTGACCGCAGCGTCAGCACGGCGGGCCGGCGCGCTCAAACAACAATGGTCCAGTAAAGGTCGCACGCTGGCCCTGGCAGATATGATCGTTGCCGCCATAGCGCTGGACCAGGGTTGCTCCCTGATGACCGACAATCGCAAGGATTTTCCGATGGAAGAATTAGACCAATTCGATCTCTCCGAAAAATAGAAGGAGCTCGAACGGCGCTCTTAAGTGGTCTTGCAAAACAAGATGCCATTCGGAATGGCAAATGGCATGGTAAAATGCCATTATGAATGCCAGGTTGACCGTTGACAAGGCCGGGCGCGTCGTTCTTCCCAAGCCAGTAAGGGACAAACTGCAGCTTCAAGCAGGCGATTTCCTGGAACTGGAGAGCTCAAATGAACAGATTGTGCTCCGTCCAGTCAGAGGAACGGCGCAGATGCGGATGCGAGATGGCATCTGGGTATTCCGCACAGGGCAACCGATTTCTGCCGCGTCGGTAAACGAAACCATTCGGCAGGTTCGCCATGAACGCTCGGAGTCGGCCTTCCATCCAGGAATCAAGCGGGCGAGCCGCGGGAAGTTAAAGTGAAATTCTTTCTCGATACGGCGGTTCTGGTGGCCGCGGTCCTTGAAGAACATGAGCACTACGCAAGAAGTTTTTCAGTGCTTTCCGGGTCCAGTCCTTCCGCCGCTTTCTGCGCTGCGCACAATCTCGCTGAGGTCTATGTCACTCTGACTCGCTATCCGGGAAGAGATCGCCTGAGTGCAGAACAAGCCTTGCTTTCTTTGGAGAAAATTGAGGAGCGACTGACGGTTGTTACGCTGGATGCCGTGGCGTACTCGGCGGCGATCCGCCGGTTTGCTGCGCTGGGGATTGTCGGTGCCGCCTTGTATGACGGCCTGATTGCCGCCTGTGCCCTGAAGGCAAAAGTTGACGTAATCTACACGTGGAATGTGGCAGATTTCATGCGATTAGGGGATGATGTCGCTCGCAGGGTGCGCACGCCTTAGCTGACGTTTGCCAGTGTCTTGACAGCCAGATCCGACCGCTCGCGCAGCTTCTGCACCGATTCATGGATTGCCCGCGCCGCGCCGCCTGCGCCATTCTGCTCGGCGGCCTTGGCGACGCTGCCGGCCTCTTCGGTCGAAGTGCTGCCCATATCGAGCAATACGACAATCGAATCAGCATGCAGCTTCCATAGCGATGACATCTTCTGGCTGCGCTTCAATTCTTCCATCTCGGTGCGGATGCGCGCGGATACCGAGACCATCCGGATCAACGTTCGAGCGACATCGGCGCGCGGGCTCTTTTCTTCCAGGAATGGCGACGCGTAAGCATCGGCCTCGGCGGTGGACAAGGTCAGGTTGAAAAACCGCATCGGCACGACCTGCCGATATTTCGGATCGGCGACGCGCACGAACACGCGAATCGATTCCTCGACGCGGCGCAGCTTCGTCTCTTCCGCCGAAAGTTGTTGCGCGGTGATTGCCGGCGGCTGAAACACTGGAGCTGGAGCCGGCCCCTTGGCCGGAGCAGTTTTGGCGGGTTTTGCCGCAGCTGCCGCGCCGCCAGCCGGCCGCGAACCCGCCGTCGCCGGCGGCATCAGCGACCGCCGGATCGGAGGCCTGCGGTCCAGTTCTTTTTTCAATTTCGAGACTCGACGAAATTTTTCCAGCGTGGTGCCGTAGTCGGCTTCGAGCAATTGTTTCTCTTCGATCGCCGCCACGTGTTCGACCGTGACTTCCACTCCGTCCACCGTCGTCAGAATCGTTCCACCCATTTCTTCCAGGGCCTGCCCGAAGCTCTTGATCTCGTTCAGCGCTTTCACGAACAGGTCGTCGAACTTTTTCCCAAAAGCCGCGTTGTACGCGGAAACCGTCGCCAAAACGCCGGGATGGTAGAACGAGTCATCCAGCCACTGCTTCAATTCGCGCACGCGTCCGATCATTCCAGAATCCATCAGGGCGTTGAAATCGCGGAAGCGCCCGACTTCTTCAATAAACGGATCGAACCGCCGCAGCAACTGCACGTGCTCTTCCGGCAAGGAAGGCACATCGCTATCGGCGAGAATTTCGATCAGCGCAATTTCAAACGGGGAAAGCGGTAGCGCGCCATCCAAGCCATATCCGCGCTGCTCCCATTGCCCTTGTACTCGTGGATGCCGGTAAAGAAAAGTTGCGATCAGGTCGGTCTTGTCGCGGTTCACGTCACTGGGTTCGCGCCGCCGCACGAAATAACGCAACAGCCCCTCGGCTACTTCGGAGTCCGTGTCGGGAGTCAGTGCCTGCCGCAGCATTGCCGGCGTAATCGCCATGTCGAGCAGGTGCAGCCAGCGGTACATCCGCGTCAATGTAGTAGGAAGCTCTCGTTCGGAATGGCGCAGCGCATCTTCGTCGAGCCCGCGCGGAATGGGCACTTCTCCGCCAAGCGTGTCCTTCAGAAGCTTCTGATAGAAGCCCTGGACAGTCGCCAATATGGCTAATTCAAAACGAAGATCTTCGGCCAAGAGCGCACCCCGAAAGACGGCTTTCCTCTAAAACTTTACTAATGTTCAAATAATCCGGGAAGGTTACTCAAGTTACTAAGGAGGCTAGTGGGGAGCGGATGTCAATTCCGCTCTTGGAAGGCGTCATCCCGAAGGCCCGCGCTTTCACCAGCGGGCCGAGGGATCTCACGTGCATCAACCCTTGGGTGTACCTGGGCTCGGTTCTGGGTGGCGCAGCGCTTCCAGCGCTGCGGTTAGCGCTTTATCCTCTATCGTGGCTTTAGCCACTGAGGTGAATTTCAAGGGAGGAGGCGGCGAGAGCCGGAAGCCGAGCGTCAAAACACTACCGTCTTGTTCCCATAAACCAGAACCCGGTTCTCCACATGCCACCGCACAGCCCGCGAAAGCACAACTTTCTCCAAATCCCGCCCTTTGCGAATCAAATCTTCCACGGTGTCGCGATGCGAGACCCGCACGACATCCTGTTCGATGATCGGCCCATCGTCGAGGACTTCGGTGACGTAGTGGCTGGTCGCGCCGATCAGCTTCACTCCGCGTTCGAAGGCCTGGTGATAAGGCCGCGCTCCAATAAACGCCGGCAGGAACGAATGGTGAATATTGATAATCCGCTGCGGATACCGGTTCACGAAATCATTCGAAAGAATCTGCATATACCGCGCCAGCACCATGAAGTCCGGCTTGTGCTCTTGGATCAGCGCGTGAATTTTCGCCTCGGCTTCGGCCTTGTTCTCTTTTGTAACGGAGGTGACGGTGTAGGGAACTTTGTAGAAATCCGCGACCGCCCGATTGTCCGGATGGTTCGAAATAATCAAGGGAATATCGCACGCCAATTCGCCGCTCTGATGCCGGTAGAGCAAGTCCACCAGGCAGTGGTCATATTTCGAAACCAGAATGATCATCCGCGGCCGTTGCGACGCCTGCGCCAGTCGCCACGTCATGTTGAACGTCTCGGCGATCGGAGAGAAGTGCCTGGCGAATTCCCCGAGATCAATATCGAAGTCCGAAGGATCGAACTCGACCCGCATCAGGAACAGGCCGGTCTCAGCGTCGCCGTGCTCGTCGGCATGAAGAATGTTTCCGCCATGCCGGTAGATGAAATCGGCAATAGTCGCGACTTCGCCCTTGCGGTCTGGGCAGGAGATTAGCAAGATGGCGGAGGGGTTCATGTTGATATTTTTCTTAATTAATGGCGCTCCCGCGCTGATGGCCGTTTGATGTCCTTGATGAGCAGCATCAGATGGAGATCATCGACCGCACAATCTTCAAAACCAAAATGGCGATAAAAGCCCCTGGCCGTTTCATCAATAGCATGGACCAGAACCGCTCGTGCGCCAATTTCCAGCGCAGCACGTTGGCATCGAAGCAATGCATCTTTCAGCAATGCAGGACCCAGTCCTTGATGCTGTTCAGTTTTGTCCACCGCTAAACGCGCGAGCAAAATTACCGGAACAGGATGGTTCGGCTGACCTTTTGCCGCCCGGATTGAAGCCTGTTCTTTACCAACGCTGGACGCTGCCAAAGAATAATATCCAACGACACGCGCGGCGCGATGTACGACGAAAGTGCGGGAAGAATTGCCAGCTTGATTGGTCCGGGCGAACTGTCTTAACCAGGTTGTGAGCGATTTATGCTCCCCGCAGTCGAACTGGTCGAGATTGTGATTCTCGTTCAGAGGCTCGACTTCGGAAAGCGCAGGCTTATCGTTCAAGGATCGAGGGTTCTGACAATAATCTAGTCAAACGGTCGTGCCGGGTTTCCGGTTTTTCTAAAGCGGCGACAAATCTATTCCAGCGGTCATGCGTTAAGACGAATTCCTTTTGATCGGCCAAAATCATCTCGGCCTTTTCTTGCGCGCTTGAAAGAATGAAGTCGCTGATATTTTGACCGTTAGCAGTTGCGCCACGGGTAATGAACGCTTTTTGCTTAGGAGTAGTGCGGACTTCAATTCGGGCTTCTTTTTGCGCGATTGGCATGGATCTTTCCTTCCGTACAATGTACACACATTGTGAAGGGATAGCAAGGAATTTAGATCTAAATGGTTCATTCCATGCTTTGTATTGGATCAGATTTCTTCGTGCTCTGCCGCGCCGGCGATGGTCGCGACTTTGCCTTCACGGTCGGGCAGGAGATTAGCAGGATGGCGGAGGATTTCATGCGGTTGCCGCGAATACCAAAGGTGTTCGCTATTTCTTACGCGCATAGAAGACCTTATTCACAATCTTCCATTCGCCGTTCAACTTCAAGAGCGAAACATAGTCTGTGTAGTGAGATGTCGGATAATCTTCTTCCACCTTCACCGAAGCTATAGTCCCTGTTACATCGAGTGCGGCAATTTGAAGTTCGCCTTGTTCTTCCTTCCCCGCGCTGCCTTTGAAGCCTCCGTACCATTGTTCCTGGGTGAGTTGGCCAAGTTGGCCGTTCTTCTTCACAAAGAAAAGTTTCGCTTCCGGATAGAACGCTTTCTTCAGGCTCTCGACATCGTTGAACTTGAGACCGTGAAGATACTCTTGAACAGTTTCGCGAATAGCCGCTTCGTCAGTGTTATCGGCTGGCCCAGCCGAAAGAATCATCGGGAAGGCGCACAGCAAGGGCGCGATGAATGCAAAGACGCTTCTAAGCATGAAATGCTCTCCAGGACTACTTCTTTAGTTCCTTTAGTATCTCCCGCGCCGCGTTCGCGCCCGATCCCCCGGTCAACCCAGCCCCCGGATGCGTCCCGCTCCCGCACAAATAAAGATTCTGAATCGGCGTCTTATACCGCGCCCAATCCAGCAGCGGACGCATGGTGAAGAACTGGTCCAGCGCCAGGTCTCCGTGGAAGATCTGGCCGCCGGTCAATCCGTATTTCTCTTCCAGATCGAGCGGCGTGATGATCTGGTGCGTCAGGATCAGCTCCGGCAAATTCGGCGCGTACTGTGCCAGCGTCTTCACCACAGTCTGCCCAAGGGCGTTGCGCTGCTGGTCCCAATTACCCTTCAGTTTGTACGGCGCATACTGCATGTAGATTGACATCACATGCTTGCCCTCAGGCGCAAGCGTCGGATCGGTGAGCGTGGGGATCGTTGCTTCCAGATACGGTTCCTTTGAAAAGTTGCCGTACTTCGATTCGTCGAACGCCCGCTCCAGATAGTCGATTTCGTTGCCGATGTGAATGCGTCCACGCAGCGCAGCCGAGTCTCCGTCTGGCAACGCAGTAAACTTTGGCAGCGCCGACAAAGCGAGATTGACCTTCGCGACCGTTCCATTCCCGCGATAATGTTGGAACTTTTGAACAAAGTCGGGCGAAAGATGCTCGGGGTCGGTCAGCTTGAGCAACGTTCGCTTCGGGTCGGCATTCGAAATCACCGCTTTGGCCTGAATTTCTTCTCCGGTGGAAAGCAGAACGCCGGTCGCAGCGCCATCCTGCACGCGAATCTCGATGACCTCTGCGCCGGTGCGGATTTCTACCCCCGCGGCCTTTGCGGCTTCGGCCATCGCGTGCGTGATTGCACCAATTCCGCCCACAGCCAGATTCGCCGAGCCCGCCGGATGCGGATCGGCCGCCGCGCGAATCAACAGCACCAGCGCGCTTCCCGCCGACCATGGGCCCAGAAATGTTCCAAACACTCCGCGCGCAGCAATCACGGCGCGCAGCAATTCCGTCTCGAAATATTCCGATGCCAGGTCGGCCACCGCCATCGGCCCCCAGCGCAGCAGCCGGAACATGTCTTTCCTGCCGAGCTTGCGGATCGCGCGCCCGGTCTTCAGCATGCTCCACAAATCGCCGCTCGATGGATTGTCGATATTCGGAGGCGTCGAAGCCAGTGCATCCCCAATCACTCTGCTGATTTTTCCCAGCGACTGCTGAAACTCGAGATACTTCGGTCCGTCTTTCTGCGAAAACGCAGAGATCGCCTCCGCCGACCGTTTTTCATCCTGATACAGCGTCAGGGCGCGGCCATCGGGCGAGAGGGCGGTCACACAAACTTCCGGCGTGATCATCATCAGCCCGTGTTTCTCAAGCTGCATATCGCGCATAACATCCGGACGGATCGGCCCCGCCGTGTGTGCCAGCGTCGAGCACTTGAACCCGGGATGAAACTCATCCGTCACCGCCGCGCCTCCAACCTGTGCGCTGCGTTCGAGAATGAGCGGCTTGTACCCGGCTTTCGCAAGATAAAAGGCGGTGATTAAGCCGTTGTGGCCGCCGCCGATAATGACGATGTCGCGTGGGGAAGTGGTCATAGCGTTCCAGCGTTCCGTGAAAATGCTTTGAAGTGTTCGTGGAGCTGTCGACCTACGCGGGATCCCGTCGGCAAGCTCAGGGCAGGCTCTTCGAATCCGCATGACCTGCACGTTGCGCAGTTCATGCTCCGCTCAGGATGACAAGAAAGTGGGCGCTTCTTCGAGCACGGCATTTTTCTAGGCCGCTCCCTTGACGTCTTTCAGAATTTCCAGCGCCGCCAGTCGTCCGTTCGCGCCCATGATGCCGCCGCCGGGATGCGTCGCCGACCCGCACATATAGAGGTTCTTGATCGGCGTGCGGTATTGCGCCCACCCGGGCACCGGACGAAGAAAGAACAATTGCTCCAGCGACAGCTCGCCCTGGAAGATGTTGCCCTCGCTCAATCCCCACTCGCGCTCCAGGTCGAGCGGCGTCACCACCATCTTGTCGATGATGATGTCCTTGATGTTCGGCGCATACTCGGCGATGGTGTTGATGACGGTGTCGCCAAACTTTTCTTTTTCTGTATCCCAATGCAGTCCGGGCTTCAATTTGTAAGGCGCATATTGCACGAAGCACGACATCACGTGCTTGCCCGGAGGCGCGATCGAAGGATCGGTCAGCGATGGAATCACCATGTCGATATACGGACGCCGCGAGAAATTCCCGTATTTCGCGTCGTCATAAGCGCGCTCCATGTATTCGACGCTGGGAGAAATCGAAATCGCACCGCGGAGGTGGGCACCAACCCCGGGCATCGCCTTAAAGTTCGGCAGCCCGTCGAGCGCGATATTCACCTTGCCGGACGAACCGCGATACTTGTACCGATTAACTTCCTCCAGAAAATCGCCCGGCAGGTGCTGCGCTTCGATGAATTTCGTGAACGTCAGCCGCGGATCGACGCTCGACGAAATCACATCGGCATAAACTTCATCGCCATTCGAAAGCACTACGCCCTTTGCCTTGCCGTCTTTCACGATGATCTGCGAGATGCCGGCTTTCGTCCGAATTTCAACGCCCGCTTCGCGCGCCGCGTCGGCAATCGCATTCGAAATCGCGCCCGTGCCGCCCCGCGCAAATCCCCATGCGCGGAACGCGCCGTCAATCTCTCCCATGTAATGATGCAGCAGCACATATGCCGTACCCGGCGATCGCACGCCCAAGAATGTCCCGATGATTCCAGAAGCTGACATCGTTGCCTTCAACACATCGGTCTCGAACCATTGATCGAGAAAATCAATGGCCGACATCGTCATCAACTGAACCTGGTTGTACTTGTCGTAGCTCGACATGCCCTGAAACCGCCGTCCGAGGAAGAGTAGCTTCATCAGTTCTCGCGGATTCAGCGTCGTCGGGTCCGGCGGCACCATGCTCAGGATCGGCTTCACGAAGCGGCACATGGCCTGCATTGCCTTGCCGAACTCGTCGTAAGCCTCGGCGTCCACGCGCGAATGCCGCGCGATTTCGCGGTGCGTCTTACCGTGATCGTTTACTCGCCACAGATAATCGCCGCTGGGCATGGGCGTGAACGTCCCGTCGAGGGGAAGAATCTCGAGCCCGTGCCGGGGAAGGTCGAGATCGCGAATGATTTCGGGCCGCAGCAGCGAAACAACATAAGAGCAGACTGAAAACTTGAAGCCTGGCACGATCTCTTCGGTGCAGGCCGCGCCGCCGAGCACATGCCGCCGCTCAAGCACCAGCACTTTCTTGCCCGCGCGTTGCAGGTAAGCGGCGTTGACCAGCCCATTGTGTCCGCCGCCGATCACGATTACGTCGTATGAATTGGAACCAGCCATTGGCCGTCGCTCCTAAACTTGAATGCAGGGATACTTGAATGTTTCGAATGCAGGAAACGCAATGATACTCGCGCAGAGAACGACCCGAAAGAAGAGATCAGAGCCCGCTGGGCAGCACAGCCCAGCTCCGCAAAATGTCCGAAAAGGATGGAAGAACACTCGGCATCAGCGCCCCGAATCGAAACGCTATTCTACCGGGAGGGATCGCGTTTTGTCTGTAGCAATCGGAATGGGCTCGGACTCTGTAACTGGAAAGCCGACTTATTCCTTAAGGGCGTCATCCCGAAGGCCCGCGTTTTCTCCAGCAGGCCGAGGGATCTCCCTGAAATCCACAGCCGGGATGTTCATCCGTCACAGACAAGCAAAGCGTCAATGGAGTAGATCGAGATAATGTCTAAACAGTTTTTCGTTTACATCATGACGAATTGCCTGAAAGCCGCAGTTCTGTACATCGGAGTCACAGGTGATCTTGTTCGCCGCGTCTGGCAGCATAAAAACAAACTGTCACCCGGTTTTACCAGCCGATATAACCTGACTCGTCTCGTCTATTTCGAGGCATTCTCTTTTGCCGATGCAGCCATCGCCCGTGAAAAGGAACTCAAGGGCTGGCGGCGAAGCAAGAAATTACGATTGACCGAATCCGTGAATCCGACGTGGGAAGACCTTGCGAGGGATTGGCAGGACTTGTACAAACCATCGAGAGCCGTGTAGGGGAGATCCCTCGGCCCGCTGGAGAAACCGCGGGCCTTCGGGATGACGCCTCGCATGAGGGCGACCGCCTTGAATAAGTGTCGACGAGAAGTTACTTCCCAATCTCCGCTTCAGCCGCCGTCCCATGGGCCGAATCAGGGCTGATCCATACGCTTAACTTCGAAGGCTCGGCAGCGAATTCATTCTTGCTGTTCCAGAAGGCGAACGCCTCCGGCTTCAACTCGAACTTCACGTGCCTGGTCTCACCGGGCGCGATCGTTACCGTCTGGAATCCTTTCAGTGCGCGGACCGGCTCCGCCACGCTCGTCCCTTGCAGCCGGATGTACAGCTGCACAACTTCGTCCCCGCTACGCGAGCCCGTATTCGTCACATCCGCCTCGGCGACAAGGGCAGCCACGCCTTTCAGGTTCTTGTTCATCACCGCCGCACTCAGTTTCTGCTCGCTGATCTTTGTTGGTCCGAACGAGAATGTCGTATACGACTCCCCGTAGCCAAACGGAAATTGCGGCGAATTCTGCTCGTCGATGTAGCGCGAAACATATCGACTGGCAACGTCACTGGGCGGCTTCGTCAAGTCGATCCCATTGGGCGGACGCCCGGTATCCAAAGCGTTGTAATAAAGCGGTTCCTGCCCAACGCTGCGCGGCCAGCTTACAACGAGTCTTCCGCTGGGATTCACGTCGCCAAACAGCGTTCGTACCAGCGCCGGCCCGCCGTTGATCCCTGGAAACCACGCTTCCAGCATCGCCGGCACATGTTCAAACGCCCAAGGCAGCGTCAGCGGACGCCCGCTGAACAGAATCAATACGACGGGCTTACCGGTGGCCATCACTTTCTCCAGCAATTCTTCCTGCTGTCCGGGTAGTCCCAGATGCGCGCGCGATGCCGCTTCGCCGCTCATGTCCTGTGTCTCACCGAGCGCGAGAATCGCGAGATCGGCTTTCTGCGCGCCCGCCACCGCCTCGGCGATTCCCTCGTCGGTACCATCCAGAATGCCGGTGCCCTTAAATCGCGAAACATGATCTTTGCCGATCCGCTCCGCGAGTGACTTCGAAAACGAAGTGCGAGGCCCAGCCCAATCCGGCGCTCCATCGAGATAGGTCGAATCGTCGCCCAGCGGGCCGATCACCGCGATGTTCTGCGTTCCTGCAAGAGGAAGCAGCGGCCGGCCATTCGAGACATTCGCATTCTTGAGCAGCACGAACGAACGTTCCGCCGCTGTCTGAGCGGTCGCAAGGCTATCCGGATGAAACAACGCCTTCGGAGCCGCGGCCTCATCCACAAATGGATGCTCGAACAATCCCAGAGCAAACTTCACCCGCAGTACTCGCCGCACAGAATCATCCAGTTCCGCCTGTGTAGCTTCTCCGGACTTCACGATCTTTTCCAGGTTGTCGTGATAGACGCTGCTGACCATATCCATGTCGACGCCGGCCAGAAAAGCCTTGCGCGCCGCCGTCTCACCGTCATTCGCAATGCCCTGCGGAATGAGTTCGCCAATTGAATTCCAGTCACTGACCACAAACCCGCGAAATCCCCACTCTTTTTTCAAAATCTGTTTCAGCGTAAACGCGTTTGCTGTCGAAGGAGTCCCGCCGTTCGCGTTGAAAGCACTCATGAACGTCGCCACACCAGCTTCTTCCGCCGCATGAAACGGCGGCAGGTAATATTCGCGCAGGGTGTGCTCGGTAATCTCGGTCGTGTTGTAGTCGCGTCCGCCCTCGGCTGCGCCATAGCCCACGTAATGTTTCGCGCATGCCGCGATCGCATCCGGCGCCTCCAGCCGCTGGCCTTGATATCCGCGCACATAAGCCGCCGCCATCGCCGATCCCAGGTACGGATCTTCTCCCGCGCCTTCCGCCATGCGCCCCCAGCGCGCGTCGCGTGCAATGTCCACCATGGGATGAAACGTCCATCGAATGCCGTCAGCGGCGGCCTCCATCGCGGCCACGTGTGCTGCCTTTTCTACGATCGCCGGATCCCACGTCGAAGCCAGGCCGAGCGGAATCGGAAATTCTGTCCTGAAGCCATGAATCACGTCCAGCCCAAACAGGATTGGAATGTGCAGCCGCGTCTTTTCCATCGCGATGTGCTGGTAAGCGTTGATCTGGTGCGGATCGGTCACGTTGAAGAGCGAACTGATCTGCCCATGGGCGATCATGTCTTCGTAGTCGGTGCGGCCGGTCCCCGGTCCGGTGGGCTGCCCGGCGGAGTATTGCACGAGTTGCCCGACCTTCTCTTCCGTCGTCATCCGCTTCAGCAGGGTAGCGACCCGTCTCTCGATTGCAGGATCGTTAAGGGCCGTGGGGCGCGATGAAGCCATGGTCTGCGCCGAAGCAAATCCCGCCAAACCGAGCAGCCCCACCAAGAGAGTGCATGAAATCCGTTTTACCGCTTGTGTGGATCGCGCTTCACGACGTGACGGAAAAATCATCGGCTTGGAGCCTTTCTCGGAGATGGGTTGACGTGCAACTAAATCGCGTTAGTAGATGCTTTTCGTTCTGTATGAAAAATGCTTTTGCTGACAATGTCAATGCCGGGAATGTGCTCGTTCCTGCTTCCCGCGTTCTCTCTCTGTGTGCCTCTGTGCCCTCTGTGGTAAAGATTCTCGTTTCTTGGCCACCAGCCCAACCGCGTACAATATTCTTTGCTCGAATGCTCGTAGAAAGGCTTTCATGACGACCACTCATCCGCCGAACCCGCTGGCTGCGGCAGAAGTTCCGGCCGTTCCGCTCACCACTGAAGGTTACAGCGTACTGCATCAGATGATGCGTTTCCGCCGCTCAGGCTGGCGCGCGTTGCCCGACGCAGAGAAGTCCGCAATCGCGCACGAAGCCACCCAGGCTCTCGAAACCATGGAGAAGCATTCTCCCGGACAGTCCGGACTCTTTTCCCTGATCGGCCACAAGGGCGATTTGATGCTGATTCACTTCCGCGGGTCGTTCGCAGATTTGAATCAGGCCGAACTCGAAATCGCCAACCTGCGTTTGAGCGACTACCTCGAGCCGACCACTTCTTATCTCTCGATCATCGAACTCGGCCTCTACGATGCGACGCTGAAAATCTACAAAGAGTTGATGGACCAGGGCATCCAGCTTTATTCCGATCAATGGAAAGCGGAAGTCGAATGCAAGCTGGACCGCCACCGGGAAGCGATGAAGCCGCGCCTTTACCCCGAAATTCCGCCGCATCGCTATGCTTGCTTCTATCCCATGGACCGCCGCCGCGGCGAAGACAAGAACTGGTACAAGCTGCCTATCGAAGAACGCGCCCGCCAGATGAATGATCACGGCATGATCGGACGCCGCTACGCCGGCCAGGTGAAGCAGATCATCACCGGCTCCATCGGATTCGACGACTGGGAGTGGGGCGTTGATCTGTTCGCCGACGATCCGCTGGTCTTCAAGAAGCTGATCTATGAAATGCGGTTCGATGAAGTCAGCGCGGTCTACGCGCTGTTCGGCCAGTTCTACGTGGGCGTGCGAGTGGCCGCCGCCAAACTCGGCGATTTACTAAGTGGCGAACTACCAAAATAATCTTCCACCACGGAGTCACAGAGGTACGGAGAAAAACATTTCTTAGGATTTGCTCTTCTCCGTGCCTCTGTGCCTCCGTGGTAATCAATTTCTAGAAAGCGAGAAAAATAATGTCTACCCTCGGCTTTATCGAATACAAAGACGCCAGCCCTGAAGTTCGCGCCGTCTATGACGACATCATGGCCACCCGCAAGACCGACTGGATCAATAATTTCTGGAAGGCCATCGCCCACGATCCCGCGACGCTGAAGCGCACCTGGGAAGACAGCAAGCAGGTCATGGCTCCCGGGGCGCTCGATCCGCTCGTGAAAGAGCTGATCTATGTCGCCGTCAGCGTGACCAACCAGTGCCACTATTGCATCGCGTCGCACACGGTCGGAGCGCAAAAGAAAGGCATGACTGACGCGATGTTCACGGAATTGATGGCGGTAGTCAGTATGGCGAATGAAACCAACAAAATGGTGACGGGATATCAGGTAGAAATCGACGAAGTATTCAAGAAACAAGGCTGAGCGCCGCCCAATGTGGGGACAGCCGCCCCCGGCTGTCCGCCGCGCAGAGCGCGGCAGGTCTTATTTCTTTGACGTCCTGCGCGGCGCCGATACTCGGCCCGTCTTCCACCCATGTGCCCTCATATCCACTTTCTTCCCCCGAAAGCGGACCCCTTCGGACTCAAGCCGGAACCGCTGTTCCATCGCGGAATCGCCGGTCAGCTTGATTTGTCCTCCAGCTCCCAGCACGCGCTGCCAAGGCAATCCAAATCCGCGCTGCAGCACTCGCGCCACCATCCTCGCCGCGCCCGGAAATCCCGCAGCCCGTGCAACGCCGCCATAAGTTGAGACTTTCCCGAGCGGGATCGCCCGAATCGTTTTCTCGATCCGCAGGATCGCGCTGCCGTTATCAGCCTTCGGCTTGCCCCGCGCCTTCTTCACAAAGCGATCCATCCCCGCCAGATGCACCACAGCGACACCACCGAAACGATCATCCACAACAGAATTCCCTGAAGCAGCGGACGATGCCCCACGCGCTTCAACGTCGCAATCGAAATCCCGCTGCCGATCAGGAACAGCGTTGCCGTCAGCCCCAACTTCGCAATCTTCACGGCAATCGCGTAAGCATGCGCCCCGGCCGGGAGATAGGTATTGCAAACCGCTGCGAGACAGAACAATCCAATAAACCACGGCCAATCAATCTTCGCCTTGGCTCCTCGCACCAGCGCGGTTCCCAGCGACAGTGGAACGATCCATAGCGCCCGTGCCAATTTCACGGTCGTCGCGATCGCCAGTGCAACCGCCCCATACTTCGCGGCGGCTCCCACCACGGAACTCGTGTCATGAATCGCCAGCGCCGCCCACAGTCCGAACTGTGTTTGCGACAACTTCAGCGCTGCCCCAATATAAGGAAAGATCAGCAGTGCCACCGAATTCAGCACGAACACCGTTCCCAGCGCCACTGCCATTTCCTCATCGCTGGCCTGCGTGATCGGCCCCACGGCGGCAATTGCGCTGCCTCCGCA
Organism: Candidatus Sulfotelmatobacter sp.; assembly: GCA_036490405.1. Classification (GTDB taxonomy): domain Bacteria; phylum Acidobacteriota; class Terriglobia; order Terriglobales; family Acidobacteriaceae; genus Sulfotelmatobacter. The sequence goes on from DASXDY010000089.1 coordinate 19,851, forward strand.
GATCGCCGTGCCCGTAGAAATAAGGAACGCCGGAACGCGCTTCACTTTGAACAGGGCTCCGAGCGCCATTCCGAGCGTCAGCGCAAAGCTGATACCGAGCAGCGTGTAGATAAATCCGCTACGCCCGGCCCGAAGCACTTCGTGCAGGTTCATCCCGAAGCCGAGCCCGACCACAGAGGCCTGCAACAGAAATTTGGAAAATTTTCGGGTTTGCGCGGTGAAAGGATTAGTGAAGATCAGACCAAACGCCAGTCCAATGGCGAGCGCCACCGGTGGAGACACGTAGCCACTCGCACTCACGACCAGACATAACACGAACACAACGCGTAGAAGCATGCGCGGGCGGACTTAGAACCAAGCTCCAGTTCTCGCGTCAACGCGAGCAGTGTGATGGATCTTATGCAGCTTTGCGGAACGCTTCCAGCGCGTCGTATTCCGAACTATGAACTTCAAAGACCGTCAGCAGTTTCGTCACTTGCAGCAGATCGCCCACCCGCTTGGTGAGATTCGCCAGTTTGATGGTCGCGCCGGCGTTGTGGGCGGTGGTATGGAGCGCCACCAGGGTTCCCAGTCCGCCCGAATCGATGTAGTTCACTTCGCCGAGGTTGAGAACGATTTTCTTGTTGCCATCCGCAATCGCCTTCTTGACGTCGTCCCGCAGCAGCGCCGACTCGTCGCCAAACACGATCCGTCCATTGCACTGAATGACCAGAATTCCGTCTACAGTTCGCTTCGACAATTTCAATTGCATAACTCTCTCTCCTGGCACAGCCGCGAACCACGCAGACAGCGGCCGCCTCCCCACAATTGGTCGAACCAGCCTATCGCGTGCGCAGTTCCGGCGCAACCCCGGACGACACTGGCCGTGAACCGGGTTCCTATCGGAAGTCCTGTTGGGAAATCATATTGGAAAATCCGCGATTGGCGTTGCCGCTCACCGGGCCGTAGAGTAAGAACTCCGACGCCATCGTTGTCCAGCCAGCAATCGGGAGGCTGCACTCCAGAATGCTGGAGTCCAGGAGAAGGAAAAATGTCCTTATCGAAGCACGGAACCGGAAACCATCCCCGCTCCCTCAAGCTTTTCTTGCGAGTGCTGGTCGCTGCCGCCGGTGTAGGCATCTTGCTGCTCTTCGTCGGCTTGCCCCTGCATCGGGCAGCATCTGCGCCCGCAGTGAATCCCGGGCCTCTGGCCACCAACCTGGTCCGCTCCGCCGCCGACTTCAACTGGAAACAGAGCCCGGTCTCGGTCCTGAGCAACCCAGGGCGGAATTCCGTAACGCTCGATCCTTGCCCGCCCGGCGTCCTCGCGGCCGAACCGTGGTACTACGTTTACATCTCCGGAAATATTTCCGAAGCCGTGCGCGTCACCGGGGGATCATGCAAGGGCGACGGACATCCTGGAACCCTCGAATTCACGACTGTCCACGGCCATCCGGCCGGATACACCGTCGAGAGCGCCTCCAGCGGAATTCAGGAGGCTTCCATCGCAGCCCGCTTTATTCCGAGCAATCCAGCCGGCGTTGCACAGTCTGGTAAAGTCGTAATCCCTCCCGGCGAATACGACATATTCGCGCCCGTCTCCATTCGAGCCTCAGGCCAGACCATTGATTTCGAGGGATCAATCGTGAACTGCTACACCACGGAAGACGCGTGCATCTTTGTCGGCGACCATGGCTCGGCCGCCGCTTACGAAGACATCACACTCAATTCCCCGCGTGGCCGGCCGATGGTCGCCAATGGCAACAGGCCATTCATCGAAGACAATGCCGAACAGACGAGGATTTTCAATCTGAGCACCCGCCGCGCTCCCCAGAATGCCGGCTTCGGAACCCTGATCCAGGTGGACGACGATCAGGCCTTTCTGCTGGACGGCTATGATTCGACCCTTGGCGGCCACGCCGTCACCTGCAACGCCAGTTTTTGCGGCGCGCATATTACCGCTCCCGGCCCCTTCAATCGCTGGTCCGCGGTTGGCTGGCTGAAGCACATGGTGCTGTCGCTCCAGTGTGGAGGCAAAGGCGTCGAGTGGATCTCCGGCAACGGGCTAAGAATCTCCGACAGCGTCATCCAGGGCTATTCGGTCTATGGCGTACGGGTCAGCAATCAACGCGGAGGATTTGGCGGCTTCATCTCAGAGAATGTGTATTACGAGCCATCCCCGTCCTGCAAAGACTACAACCCGATGGGAAACGTAGGCAGCGCAGGCGTCATTGCGAATGGCACGAAGGTAAAGCTGAGTGGCCTCGCCGCCAACGGCGCTTCCGGCGTATTTCCGAACTGGGGCTCGCCTTCAGGTTCGCGTGACTGGCTTTACTGGGTGGTACCGGTCCACGCCAGGTTTGGGGAAGGCGTGCCGCTGCCTGCGGGACAGGCACTTACGAATGGTTCCGGCAAGGTCACCGGGACGTTCCCCAAAATCGCCGGGGCCTCGAGCTACAAGATCCTCAAGATGGATTGGGACCAGCACAGCACGCGGCCCTATCCCGAGGGAACCGGCAAGTATCTTCTCACCACGGTTCAGCAAAGCTCCTGCGCCGCGATGACATGTACATTCACCGACAGTGGAGACGCGCTGTCTTCATTTTCCAATCCGGCCGAGGATCTGAACTCGAATGCCTACATGCCACGGCTCGACTTCTGGCCGGGCGCGGTCATTGTCAGCCCGCCGGAAGATTCGACCACTGGCGCCTTTTCCGACTTCACGCCACGCTTGCAAGCCGACGTGCTTGGGGCCGGAGCGATTGTCAGCACCTACCCTTCCGGCGCAATTACCGGGGTTGCGAACGTGCTCATTGGCACCGTGGCTACGCCTCCTGCGGCGGCAAATCTCGATGCCCTACAGACAAATGCAACCGCTCCCATTCCCGGCGCGACGATCATGAAGGCCGCCAATGGGTTGCAAACTCCCGAAAGCGGCCACAAGGGACGTCTGAACTTCGGCCATCGGGGACAACTCGCCGGATTCACTCCGCTCATCACGCTCGGCGACAGCAATTGGGGGGCGACCTGGGCCAGCGCCGACCACCGCCCCACCGCGGATGTGAATGACCTCGATCTGGGCTACGAAGGCACCATCGACACGTTCTACAGCCGCGCCCAAAAGGAAATCCGTGAGTACATCGGCAAGTTCCCCGATGGCAATCCCCAGGAGAAACTCAGCAGTTCCGCCAAAACCATCAACGTCCCGGTGACCATCCATGGAGATCTCACGGTCACGGGGAAATGCACCGGATGCGGAGGAGCGCCAAGCGGGAGTGGTACGTCCGGTTCCGGCGGCGCGCGCTGGAGCGTTTCTCTCAGTGGACAAAAAACGGCAATCTCCAGCACGAATCTTTGCTCATCGTCGCCCTGCGCTCCCGGGCAATACCGGGTGAGCTATTACCTGGATTCAAATGCGGCCTGCCCGTCGCCCGGCAATGCGTCGACAGGGCTGATGATTGGCTGGAAAGACGAGGCCAGCGCGAAAACCATGCGCGTTCCGTTGGCGGGATCGGGAGTTTCCGGAAACAGCCTCAGCTTAGGGCAGGCAACGAGTTTTGGCAGCGGGGAGATTTCACTCTGGTCGGCGGGCAACACGGCGATCACCTATTCCACCAGTTACTCAGGCTGCTCCAGCGGTTCCGGAGCGTACGCCCTTCGAATTGCGCTGGAGAAGTTGCAATGAGAGCGCCCGTCAAACCGCCGGGTAGAGTCGCCGCCCGCATGATCACGTAAGATATTCGTTCATCCCTTCCATCTCATGTGTGGAATCGTCGGCATCGTCGCCCATAAGTCGCGTGTTGTTCCAGAAATCCTGGAACGCGCGACCGAGTCGCTCGCGCATCGGGGTCCTGACGATTCCGGCACGATCATTCTGCGCGATGCCGCCGGCCAGGGCGAGGTCGGATTAGGCAATCGCCGCCTTGCCATTCTCGATCTCTCTCCACTCGGCCACCAGCCCATGCACGATCCAGAAACCGGCAACTGGATCGTCTACAACGGGGAGATTTACAACTTCCGCGAGATCAGAAAAGATCTGGAAGCCCTCGGCACTCGTTTCCTGGGCCACTCCGACACCGAAGTCGTGCTCAAGGCTTATGCCCGCTGGGGCATGGACTGTCTCGAAAAGTTCCGTGGCATGTTTGCATTCGCACTCTGGGACGCGCAACAGCATCGCTTGCTCGTCGCCCGCGATCCCATGGGCATCAAGCCGCTTTATTACGCGCAGTCAGGCCCGCATTTTCTCTTTGCCTCGGAGGTCCGCACCCTGCTGGGAACGGGTTTGCTGCGGAACCGCCTCGACAAGGTCGGGCTGACGAACTTTCTGACTTTTGGTTCGGCGTACGATCCATACACGCCGGTTGAGGGCATTTATGCACTTCCAGCCGGCCACGCCTTGACCTGGGAAGCCGGCAAGGTCACCGAACATGCCTATTGGGACCTTGTCGATGGGCTGGCGCCAACGCAGAACAGTTCTTCTCAAGAGAACGAGGACATCGCCATTGAGCATCTGCGCTCCGCGCTCGATCAGGTTGTGCAAATGCAGTTGGTCAGCGACGTGCCAGTTGGGATATTTCTCTCCGGAGGCATCGATTCCAGCGCGCTGGTCAGCATTCTGGCCCGTAAGGGAGTGAAACCCAGCACGTTTTCCATCGTTTTTCGGGAGGCAGATTTTTCCGAAGCGAAGCACTCGCGCGCCGTTGCCGCAAAGTTCGGCACCGATCATCATGAGATCACAGTTTCACAGTCGGATGTTCTCGCCGCCATTCCCGATGCCATGCGGGCCATGGACCAGCCGACCATGGACGGCATCAACACCTATTTCGTCTCCCGGGAGACCCGAAAAAGCGGCGTGAAAGTGGTGCTCTCCGGTCTGGGCGGCGACGAAGTCTTCGGCGGATATGCAACCTTTCGCACCGTGCCGCGAATGGAACGCTTCGCAGAATTCTGGAAACGGACGCCCCGAATGTTTCGCGCTCCGCTCGGTGCAGCGTTCAGCGCGATGGCGCCGAAAAATGACCGCTATCGGAAACTGGCCTCGCTGGCGTCGGAAAACGGGCAGGTAATCCATCCCTATTTTCTGGCGCGCATGCTCTTCACTCCGAGCCTCCGCGACAAGCTCCTGCTTCAGCGGGAAACGGCAGCCGAAGAAATTGTGGCGGCGGCGCAACGCGATTGCCTCGAGAAAACACGGTCGCTCGATCCCATCAACCGCGTTTCTTATCTGGAGTCGCGCTGGTACATGCTCAATACGCTCCTGCGCGACGCCGATTTCATGAGCATGTCCCAGGGACTCGAAGTACGCGTCCCCCTCATTGACCATCAACTCGCCAAGTCGGTTCTGGCCCTTCCCGGAGCCTGGAAACTGAACCACACGCCGAAAAGGCTACTGGTCGAGGCGCTCGCAGGCGCGCTGCCCGATGAGATTGTGTATCGCCCCAAGCTCGGCTTTGCTCTGCCTTTCGAGCACTGGATGCGCGACGAACTTCGCAACGAGCTGGAATCGGTGTTGCAGGCTAAACGGATTGACCAGGGCCCCCTCGGGGGCGTGTTGTCCGGTCACGGCGCAGAGGCTGTCTGGAAAGATTTTCTGGACCGCAGGGTCTCCTGGTCGCGTCCCTGGTCTCTCTATGTCTTGCAACGCTGGTGCGAAGCCTATTCGGTATCCGCCTGACCCCTGCCTTCGCCCCATGTCCTTCCAGATCGTGCTCTGGAAGCGGCGCACAGAGTAAAATGCTGGAAGCCTACCTTGTCCTCGATGCCCAAGCTGGAAGATGCAAGACATCTGCGCCGCCACGCCGGCGCGGAGATTCTTCCCGTCACGGTAATCGTCGCTGCCCGCAACGAGGCCCGTAACCTGCCGCAATGCCTGGAATCTTTGCGAGATGCCGGTCAGGTTTACGTGATCGATTCGCAAAGCACGGACGGAACCGGGGAAATTGCAAAATCGCAGGGCGCGCAGGTCGTGCAGTTTCACTACCGGGGCGGCTGGCCCAAGAAGCGCCAGTGGGCGATGGAAAGCTTGCCGCTCGCCTACGACTGGATCCTGCTCCTCGACGCCGACGAGTCCCTGACGCCCGAGTTGGGCGCTGAAATCCGCCAGGCAATCGAAAATCCTGCGATCGACGGCTACTACATTGCCCTGCGCATGTACTTTCTCGGCCGGTTGCTTCGTCACGGCGGCGCCGGCTTCTGGAAGCTTTCATTGTTCCGGCGCGGCAAGGGCGGCTACGAATGCCGCCTCAAGAATCAGGACTTGTCCATGGCCGACATGGAAATCCACGAGCACATCGTGGTGGCAGGCGCGACGGCTCGGCTGAAGAATCCTCTTGTGCATCGCAACGTCGAGTCGCTTTCGCGTTACATCCAGAAGCACGACGAATATTCCAACTGGGAAGCTAATGTGTGGGCGCGCGGCGAGGACTCGGGCCAGCTTCCGCCCGCCCTGTTCGGAACGCAGGCGCAACGCAGGCGCTGGCTTAAGAAAAGCTTTCTTCGCACGCCCGGCGCCCCATTTTTCTTTTTCCTGATCAAATATCTGTTCGGCCTCGGATTTCTTGATGGCATTCCCGGCCTGATCTACTGCGGGTTCCAGGCGATCCAGCTCTTCCATGTGAAATCTAAAATCTACGAACTGCGGCAGGCCGCGAAACCCCGAAACCAATGAGCGCCTTGAGCGATAACCTGGTGGTTGTCTTTCACGGGGAAGCCGTCAGCTATCCCAATGAGGCTCCTTTTCCACCCGCGCACGAGTATCCGGAATATACGTTCCAGAAAATTTCCGCCGAAGCCAATGGGGCCTATGCGGCGGTTCGCGCGTGCTTTCACATGGCTGGTCTCGATGCTTTGAATTTCGGGTCGCCGCAATGGAACCCGCTTCAGGAATTGATGCAGCCCGGCGAGACGGTGCTCCTTAAACCGAATCTCGTGCACCAGCGGCATCCTCGGGACCCGGAGGGATGGCGTTATGTCATCACGCACGGCGGCATCATTCGTGCCGTTGCCGATTATGTCTGGAAGGCGATTGGCGCAAAAGGCAAGATCATCCTCGCCGACGCCCCGCAGGCAGACGCTTCGTTTTCGAGCATGGTTCACTTACTCGGGCTCGACGTCATTCGCGATTTCTATCTGGACCACGGATTACAGTTCGAGTTGATCGACCTGCGCCAGGAGGAATGGAGCACGCGCGGCGATGTCGTGGTCGAGAGACGAAAGCTGCCCCCGAATCCGTACGGCGCAATCGCCTTCGATCTCGGAGCAGCCAGCGAATTTAATGGCCATCCCGGTTCGGGCCACTACTACGGCGCGGACTACGATGCGGCGGTGGTGAATCGTCATCACAGCGGTGGGTGTCACGAGTATCTGATCGCGGGCTGCGCCATTAAATGCGACGTGGTGTTCAGCCTGCCCAAGTGGAAGACGCACAAGAAGGCCGGAGTCACGGCGAGCCTCAAGAACCTGGTGGGCGTGAATGCCGATAAAAACTGGTTGCCGCACCACACGGAAGGCGCACCCATGGGCGGCGGAGATGAGCATCCCGATCCAAATTTGAAGCATCGCACTGAACGCAAACTGGCCGCCGCAGTCCGCGGGCTTTCTCATCGTGTTCCGGTCGTCGGGTCCCTGATGCATCGGCTCGCGCGCAATGCAGGAAAATCCATCTTCGGCGACACCGAAACCACCATCCGCAGCGGCAATTGGTTCGGCAACGACACCATCTGGCGCATGTGTCTTGACCTCAGCAAAATTGTTTTCTATGGCAATCCCGACGGGTCATTGCGCGAACCGCTCCCGGAGAATCGCAAGCGCCACTATGTCCTGGTGGATGGAATTCTCGCGGGCGAAGGGCGTGGCCCGATGAATCCCGATCCCGTGGAAGCCGGAGTTGTCTTGTTCGGCACGCACCCGCCCAGCGTGGATGCAGCCTGCGCTTTTCTCATGGGCTTCGATCCAGATAAGATTCCGATCGTGGCGCGCGCATTTCAATGCCATAGTTTTCCCCTGTCCGAGCACGGCTGGCGCGAAGTTCAAGTTGTCAGCAATGATCCTCGGTGGTCGGGCGTTCTGGCTGATATCCCCGTGGCAGACACATTTCACTTCAAGCCTCATTTCGGCTGGACTGGCTCCATCGAGCGCAGCGAATTCGATCGGACCACGCTTCAGCAGCCGGCGGAGGCCGTGTAACCGCGTGCGTCCCTTCCTCACCGAGCGGCTATATCCGCGATTGCCCGTCGCGCTCCAGAACGCCGCGTGCTGGTACCACGGCAAGCGCGAGGCCAGCGTGCGCTTCGGCCGCGAGTTCGATCGCCGCCTGCGCGAGCTTCTTGACTCGGAAAAATGGAGCGCGGGTGAAATCGAGGCGTATCAGAACGAAAAGCTGCGGGCCCTCATCCGCCATGCTTACGACAACGTTCCGTATTACCGCGAACGCTGGAAGGCACTGAAGATTTCGCCGGATGACATCAAAGGCCGCGACGACCTTCAAAAGTTACCGGTCGTGACCAAGGAAGAAGTCCGTCAATACGCGGATAAGTTCACTTCTGCAACCGCCTCCAAACGGCAGCTTATCCCCCGCCACACCAGCGGTACCTCGGGCAAAGCCCTGCATTTTTTTCTGACGAAAGATGCCATCGCCTTTCAGTGGGCGGTGTGGTGGCGCCATCGCCTCCGATTCGGAGTGGGCCCGGGTTCGTGGCACGCAAATTTCACCGGGCATCGGGTCGTTCCGATGATGCAGCGCACTCCCCCCTACTGGCGTTGGAACCGGCCTATGCGCCAGGTCCTCGTCAATATGCAGAGTCTTTCGCCGGACCGGATTGCGAGCATTGTCAGCTTTTTGAATTCACAGCAGCTCGAATTCTACTCGGGCTATCCGTCCGTAATTCATATGCTCGCGCTCAATGCAGCCGAAGCCGGACTGACGCTCAGCGCACCGCCGCGCGTCATCTTCACCGGGGCGGAAAATATTCTCGACTTCCAGCGCCGGGACATCGAAAAGTTCACCGGCGCAACGCTTACCGATCACTACGGCTCCTCCGAGGCCTGTGGCAACGCATCGCACTGCTCCGAGTTCGTTTACCATGAGGACTTCGAGTTCGGCATTATGGAGGGGGTGGAGCGCGTGCCCGGGGACCCTGCAAAGGCAATCCTCTGCACCGGCTTCGCGTGCGACGCATTTCCCTTCATTCGTTACGAAGTTGGCGATGCGGCCGTGTGGCCGGAGCAAAACGTCTGTCGTTGCGGCCGCAATTCACGCATACTGTTGAGGATCGAAGGCCGGGAGGACGACTACGTCGTTACCCCGGAAGGAACCCGAATCATGCGGCTCGACTATCTCTTCAAGGACGCGCTACACGTGAAAGAAGCGCAGGTCATTCAACGCCGCCTGGGAGAGATCGCAATCCTCGTCGCTCCACGTCACGGTTATTCGTCGAAAGACGAACAGGACATCCGGCGGGATGTGCGAACCTGGTTGAGTCCCACGTTGACCGTGCAGTTTGAGTACGTCGAGGAAATTCCCCGGCAGCCGAACGGAAAGTTCCGCGCCGTCGTTTCTCAGATCAACGCATCGGCGAAAGATCGAGTGGCCTAGAAAAAATTGAAACAGGTCCTACAACACGCGCGCACCGGCGAGATCAGTGTGCAGGAGGTCCCGGCGCCGCAGTTGCTCCCCGGCTGCGTGCTGGTGCGGATCGCCGCGTCGCTGGTGTCGGCTGGAACCGAGCGCGCCTCCGCGGAATTCGCCCGGAAGAACCTGCTGCAAAAGGCAAAATCGCGGCCGGATCTTGTTCGCGACGTCATTCAAAAGGTGCAGCGCGACGGTCTTTTCTCGGCGGTTCAAACGGTGAGAAGCCGTCTCGATCAACCGCAGAATCCGGGCTATAGCAGCGCCGGCACGGTCGTCGGCGTGGGAGAAGGCGTGACTGATATTCAGGTCGGCGACCGCATCGCCTGTGCAGGCGCCGGATTCGCCGTTCATGCGGAACTGGCGTGCGTGCCGCGCCTGCTGGTTGCGCGAATTCCTGCGTCCGCCTCGGCGCCAGACGGAAAGGTTCCATTCGACGAAGCCGCGTTCGCGACCTTGGGGGCCGTCGCCCTGCACGGCATCCGCACCGCGGAAGCGAAACTGGGTGAGGTCGTCGCTGTGATCGGCCTGGGACTGCTCGGTCAGATTACTGTGCAACTGCTGAAGGCCGCAGGCTGCCGCGTATTAGGCCTGGACATCGATTCAACCCGCGCCGGTCTCGCGCTGCAAATGGGCGCCGATGCGGTCTCCAGCTCGGCAGCCGAATTCAAGAATCTGTGCGCGGAGATTTCGAACGGCGCAGGCGCCGATGCGGTCCTCATCGCGGCAGAAACTCCCAGCAGCGAACCGGTGAACCTTGCGGGCGAGATTGCCCGCGATCGTGCCATTGTCGTTGCGGTCGGAACCGTCGGCATCGAGATCGAGCGCAAATCCTATTACGAAAAGGAACTCGACTTCCGCATCTCCCGCTCGTATGGCCCAGGCCGCTATGACGCCGCCTACGAGCAAAAGGGACGCGACTATCCCATCGGCCACGTGCGCTGGACTGAAACGCGCAACATGGAAGCGTTCGTCCATTTCCTGGCCGAAGGGAAAATCAACATCGGAGCGCTGATTACGCATCGTTTTCCCATCGAGCGTGCGCACAGCGCCTACGAATTGATCACCGGCAAGACGGGGCAGTCTTTTCTCGGGATTGTGATCGACTATTCGGCGCCGGCGGACGAATCGCGCACCCTGCGTCTGGTCCCGGCGCTGGTTCGATCGTCCACGGTTGGAGCCGGGAATCTTGCCGTGGGCGTGCTCGGTGCTGGAGGATTCGCCACTTCCACGCTCATTCCCGCGATCAAAGCGTCCGCCTCAACATCGCTCATCGCGATTTGCGCGGCGACCGGAGCGCACGCCTCGCACGCTGCGGGCAAGTTTGGATTCCAGGCCTGCACCACCGACGAAGCATCAATGTTTTGTAATCCGGAGATCGATACCATAGTTGTGGCCACGCGGCATCACCTGCATGCGCGGCAGGTTCTCGCTGCGCTGGCGGCGGGCAAGCACGTCTTTTGCGAAAAGCCGCTCTGCCTCTCGGAAGACGAGTTGCGCTCCATCGCGCGCGCTTATACCGCAATCGCGCCGAACGAATGTCCCGCGCTGCTGGTCGGGTTCAATCGCCGCTTCGCTCCCATGAGCATCCAGTTGAAAGAATTTGTTGCCGGAATCTCTGGACCGCTGGCTCTGAACTATCGCATCAACGCCGGGTATCAGCCTCCCGATCACTGGGTAAACGACCGCGAACAGGGTGGCGGACGCGTGCTCGGCGAACTTTGCCATTTCATCGATCTGCTGATGTTCTTCGCAGGGTCTCCGATCATTGAAGTGGAAGCACGTGCAGCCGGAGCGTCAGCCCGCTACAGCGGCGACAACATCCTGGTCTCCTTGCGCTTCGCCAACGGATCGCAGGCCAGCATCAGCTACCTGGCGAACGGCGACCGGTCGGTTTCGAAAGAGCGGGTCGAAGTTTTCGGAGGCGGCAGCACCGCCATCCTGGAAGACTTCCGCTGCCTGGAACTGGCGCGCAATGGGCGCAAACAGGTCATTCGCTCCCGATGGAAGCAAGACAAGGGCCACCGCGCGGAATGGGCCGCGTTTGCGGAATATGCGCAGCGCCGAAGCGAGGCGCCGATCTCCTTTCAGGACTTGGTCTGCTCCACCTTGGCCACTTTACGGGTAGAGGAATCGCTGGCGCGAGGAGAGCGAATCCCGGTTGATGCCGGCTCGTTCCTGGCTTCCATTCAGCGTTCACCCAATCTGGCGTTCAATCCTGGCGAATGACTCAATCCTGAACCCAAACTCAAGGAGAATTCAGCTAGTTTATGCTCATCCTGGGCCTCAATATGTTCCACGCTGATGCCTCGGCGGCGATCGTGGTCGATGGCGAAGTGAGGTTCGCCATCGCTGAAGAGCGGCTCAACCGTCATAAGCATTTCGGCGGATTTCCCGCGCTTGCCATCAAAGCCTGCCTTGATGCCGTGGGAGCGAAGATTTCCGAGGTGGAGCATGTCGCCGTCGGCCAGGACAGCGACGCGAATCTCTCGAAGAAGGTGCAATATGCCCTGGCTAATCCCGCCAAGATCCTGAATTTCATCCGCCTGCGCCAGCGCAAAGAATCGATGCGCGATGTGCGTTCATTGATTGCCAACGCCCTCGATGCCGATTCCTCCCAGCTTTGCTTTCAGGAGCATCATCTCGAGCACCATATCGCCCACATCGCCAGCGCATACTACTGTTCGCCATGGGAAAACGCCGCCGGCTTCAGCTACGACGGATCGGGCGATTTCGTTTCCACCATGATGGCGCGATGCGAAGGGAATGATATCGAGGTCCTCGACCGCGTGTTTCTTCCGCACTCCCTCGGCAGTTTCTACACCATGGTCTGCGAGTTTATTGGATATTCAAAGTACGGTGATGAAGGCAAGGTCATGGGCCTCGCGCCCTACGGCAAGGCAACATACTGCGAAACGATCGAGAAGTTGGTAGTGCCGAAAAACGGTGGTTTCCAGCTCGATCTCCGCTATTTCAAGCCGCTGGGCAGCAATCAGGGAATGCAGGTCCTGGCGGATGGCACCGTAAAACTGGCTCGCCACTTCTCCGACCGTATGGAAGCTTTGTTTGGCGAGCCCCGCAAGCCGCAGAGCGACATCACCCAACGCGACATGGACCTCGCCTTCGCCTTGCAGCATCGCTTCGAAGAAATCTTTTTTCATTTGCTCCATCAACTGCACAACAAAGTGCCGCTCGACCGTATCGCCATGGCGGGTGGATGCGCCCTGAACAGCGTTGCCAATGGAAAGCTCTTCGATCGCACACCCTTTCGCCAAACCTACATCCAGCCCGCCGCCGGCGATGAAGGTCTTGCCATCGGCGCCGCTGTACACACTTATCATTCGGTCCTGAAGCAATCGCGGCGGCATGAATTGAAGCATTCGTATCTCGGTCCGGAGTTTTCCGATTCGCGCATCGAAGCCGCACTGCGCACTGCGGGCCTGGAATATCGCAAGCTCGATCGCAACTCGTTGCTCGATCAGACAGCCCAACGTATAGCCGCCGGCGACGTTGTGGGATGGTTCCAGGGCCGGATGGAATGGGGCCCGCGCGCCTTAGGAAACCGTTCGATCGTCGCGCATCCCGGCCTGCCCAACATGAAAGAGGTGCTGAATGCCAGGATCAAGCACCGCGAATGGTTCCGGCCCTTCGCTCCCTCAATCCTGGCCGAGTATCAGCACGAATACTTCGAGCACGGCCATCCTTCGCCTTTCATGCTGCACGTTTACAAAATTCGTCCGGAGAAGCGAAAGGAACTGTGCGCAGTCAATCACATTGACGACACCGGACGCTTGCAAACGGTTGCCCGCGACGAAAATCCGCTGTACTACGACCTGATTTCGACTTTTCAGCGGAAGACGGGAATTCCGGTAATTCTCAACACCAGCTTCAATGAAAACGAGCCTATCGTGTGCACTCCCGAAGAAGCGATTGATTGTTTCAAGCGCACCCGCATGGATGTGCTGGCGATCGGATCGTTCGTTGTGAACAAGGCAGCCGCAGACCGGAAGGCGGCGACGGTCCATGCATCGCTTGAGGTTTAGGGCAGAGAGAAAAATACAGCGCCGCGCTCAATGGATCAAGAAACCAGTGATCGCGATGCCGGATCCAGCCGCTCCCAGCGCGATTCCCATTATCCAGAAGAGCCTGCGCCCGGAAAGCAGCGTAATCGAAGTGATCACCAGTCCCACTTCCAGAAACACTTCGGCGAGGTCGTAGCGGTCGGCCCGCTTCATCTCCGTCAGAACTTCGGTTTCCAGCGCCCGCGCTTCCGCTTCCAGGTCCTTCTGATCGTCTTTGTAGCGGGACGCCTCGTCGGCGTATTTGGCGCGCAATTTCTCCAGAGCAGCCGCGTCGCTCGTGGCCTGGACGGCGGTCAGGTCCGTGAAAAGGTCGTCCAGATGCCGGCGCACATTTTTGGCCTGGTAGAAGGCCCATTGGTCGGTCGCCTTCGCCTGCAAAACAACTTCTTCCGTATGTGCCCGGTGGCCCAACAATGAGACCACGGCAACCAGCACTGCCAGCACCGCCATCGTCACCGAAATCGGCGCAAGCGTCGGATCGTGCTTCGCGTGTTCGGCATGCTCTTTGAGTTCGTTCAACTCTTCTGACATTCGCTACTCTCCCATCACTTTCACGATCACCCGCTTTTCGCGCTGCCCGTCGAATTCAGCGTAGAAAATCCGCTGCCACGTGCCCAGATCAAGTCTGCCCGCCGTAATCGGCACGATGACCTCATGATGGATCAGCAAAGCTTTCAGGTGCGAATCGCCGTTGTCTTCGCCCGTCTCGTGATGTTTGTAGTCTTTGCGGAATGGAGCGAGTCCTTCCAGCCATTTGTCGATGTCTTCGATCAGGCCGCTTTCATTGTCGTTGACGTAAATTCCGGCTGTGATGTGCATGGCCGAGACCAGCACCATCCCTTCGCGTACGCTGCTCCTGGAAACAATCTGCTCAACCTGCGGCGTGATATGTACATAGGCCCGATGGGTCTTGGTGTGGAACTTCAGATATTCCGTCAAAGTTTTCATGGCAAGTATTCGATGCGAGGCTACCGCAGCGCAGCCGCCAGTTTTCCGCTGGCGATGAGGTCCGCAATCCGCGCGATATCCGTATACATGACGCGATCTTTGTCCATGGTGGGGCAAATGGAACGGATCGCCGCGTGCGCTTTTTGGCCGGGCCTGGAAGTTTTTAAGGGTGCGAGGAAGTCGAGGGCCTGCGCCACCGCCATCGCTTCCAGTGCCAGCACGTTGCGTGTGTTCTGGACCACGCGGCGAAGCTTAAGCGCCGCCGTCATCCCCATAGAAACGTAATCTTCTTTGTTGCCGGAAGTGGTGATCGAGTCGACGGACGCAGGATGCGCGAGAACTTTATTCTCGCTGGCCAAAGCCGCAGCCGTGACTTGCGGCAGCATGAATCCGGAATTCAGGCCGGCACCGGCGGCGAGAAAGGGCGGCAATCCCTCATTCAGAGCGGGGTTTACCAGTCGCTCCAATCGTCTCTCGCTGATACCGGCGAGCGCGCTCAGTGCGATTGCCAGAAAATCGAGCGCAAACGCCAGAGGCTCGCCATGGAAGTTGCCGCCGGAGATCACGTCGCCCTGGGCATTCCTGGCGTCGGTGATAAAGACCAGCGGATTATCGACGGCCGAGTTCGCTTCGATTTCGAAAACGCCGCGGCAATATTCCAGCGTGTCGCGCACCGCTCCGTGGACTTGCGGAATGCAGCGCAGCGAATAGGCATCCTGCACCCGTCCGCAGTCGCGATGAGACTCGCGAATCTCGCTGCCTTCGAGCATGTGGCGCAGATTGGCCGCGGTTCTCGTTTGTCCGGCATGCGGCCGCGCTTTATGAATGCGCTCGTCGAAAGCGGTGTCAGTGCCCTTGAGCGCATCGCAACACAGGCCGCCCAGCACGTCGGCAGAGTCCACCAGAGTTTCCGCCGCCAAAAGGGCAAGCGACCCAACGGCAAGCATGGCCTGCGTTCCGTTGATCAGCGAAATCGCTTCTTTTGCCTCCAGCGCCAGCGGCTTAACTTGCGCGTTTCGTAAAGCTTCAGCGCTCGGAATTCGAACGCCCTTGTCGTTGATGCATTCGCCCTCGCCGATCAGCGCCAGCGCAAGATGTGCAAGCGGAGCCAGATCGCCGCTCGCGCCCACGCTGCCCTGCGACGGCACATACGGGGTCACGCCGCGAATCAGCATCTCGCATAATGTGTCGATCACGATTGCCCGCACGCCGGAGTGTCCCTTGGAGAGGGAATTGGCTCGCAGCAGCGTCATCGCCCGCGTTTCGGCAACCGGCAGCGGATCGCCCACGCCGGCCGCGTGCGATCGCACCAGATTGACTTGAAGCTCCCGTATCTGTTCCCCCGCAATGCGGACATCGCTCAGCTTACCGACTCCGGTGGTGATGGCGTAGGCGAGCTTATTGCCGGCGACGATTTCATCGACGACGGCTCGCGCCTGATTGACTACCGCGCGCGCATCGGGCGCAAGCAGCACCGCGCGGCGCTCCACGGCGACCTCTCGTACATCTTCCAGCGTGAGGTCGTTCCCGTTGATATGAAGTGCGTTCAAGAGATCACCCTTAGAGCTTACTTTCCGATCGCCGCCCGGAAGGCGGTGAAATATTTGTCAGGCAGCGCCGCAACTTTCATGTTCGAATCGGTCACGATGTGCGTGGTTTCGCCTTCGGCAATCAAAGCGCCACCCTCCGCCTTGGTGAGTTCATACTCGAAGATAATCACCGACTCCCGCACCGTTTTCAGCGTGGTTCGGACTACTACCTCTTCGTCATAGAAGACCGGAGCCCGATAGCGGCACGTCGCCTCCACCACCGCGATGAATCGCCCATCCGCGCGCTCCATATCGCGATAGGAAAATCCCATCTGCCGCAACAATTCCACGCGCCCCACTTCAAACCAGATCAGATGGTTCGAGTGATAGACCACGCCCATCTGGTCGGTTTCGGCGTAGCGCACCCGCAGCCTGGTTTCGTTTACCGCACGAGGGTTGGGACTCATTTTCCCGTCCAAACCGGCTTGCGCTTTTCCAGAAACGAGGAAATACCCTCGCGGAAATCCGCGGTCGAGCGGATACCCGCGTTTTCACGGACTGCCGCGCCAAGCTGCGCATCGAGCTCCAATCGGGCGTGATCGGTCAGCAATTGCTTGGTCGCTCGCAAAGAGGAGGAACTGTTCTCCATGATCTGCGCCGCAAGCTCTTTCGCCCGATTTGCCAGTTGATCGGCCGCGATGATTTCGTTCACCAGTCCGAGGCGCAAAGCTTCTTCCGCGCCGAAAATACGCCCGGTCAGCAGCAGATCGCGAGCCTGCTTCTCTCCAACTTGCCGCAGAAGGAACGTGGATACAATCGCGGGAACAAATCCGATGCGAACTTCGGTATATCCGAACTTGGCTTCGGCCGCCGCCAGGGTGAAATCGCAAAGCAGCGCAAGCCCGCTTCCACCCGCGATTGCCGGTCCGTTTACCGCCGCAATTGTTACCTTGGGAAACTCATACAATGTGCGAAACAGTCTCGCCATGGTTTGCGAGTCTTGCAGATTTTGCTCCGCCGTTCGCCCCAGCAGGCCTTTGAGATTTTCGAGGTCCATCCCCGAACAAAAAGCTTTTCCCGCGCCGGTCAGGACCAGCACAATCGCTTCCGACTTCGAAACCTCTTCAAAAGCCCGGAACAGGTCGTCAATCAATTCGAAGCTGATCGCATTCCGCTTCTCTGGACGGTTCAGCGTGATGGTCGCGATGCCGCCTTCAAATGCGAGTTGGATCGTCTGATAATTCATGCTCTGATCATGCGAAAAAGGCAGGCTCTAGTCGGCAGCGTGCGACTCCGAATACTTCGCCGCGATACCGTTGGTGGCCTTCAGCAGGGTATCGAGTGGTTTCAGTCTTGGCAACTCTGCGCCGCGCCGGGTGAGCGCTTCCACAACTTTTTCGGTCGGAATGTTCCCCACCAGCGAATCCTGCGCGAAAGGACATCCGCCCAGCCCGCCAAGCGCCGAATCGAAGCGGCGGCAGCCCGCGTCGTACGCGGCCAGAATCTTTTCCGCCGCGTGCTCAGGCCGGCTGTGCAGGTGGACGCCGATCTCAAGATAATCGTACTTGCGCATCACCGCGCCGACTAACTCGCCGATCTGTTGTGGAGACGCCATTCCGACCGTGTCAGCGAGCGAAATCATGTGCAGGTGTTCCGCTTCCAGCAGTTCGATCGCGTCCAGCACATCCTGGACACTCCAGGGATCGCCATACGGATTCCCAAATGCCATGGAGATGTAGACCACTACGCCAAGGCGGGCCTCATCGGCTTTCTTCTGGATTTTCTCCAGTTCGTCGAGCGCGCCTTCCGGCGATTGATTCTGGTTCTTGCGAAGGAACGTCTCTGAAATCGAATAGGGAAATCCAAGCGTGGAAACTGCCTGCGTCGCGATCGCCCGCTGTGCCCCTTTCTCATTCACCACAATCCCGATGATCTCAACATCATCCGGCGGATCGAGTTCTTTCAACACTTCTTCGGAGTCAGCCATCTGGGGAACGGCGTTAGGAGACACGAATGAAACCGCGTCAATGTTCTTGAATCCGGCGCTGATCAAGGCTTTCAGATAGTCCGCCTTCAGATCGGCAGGGAGGTTCCCCTTCAGCCCTTGCCAGGCATCCCGTGGACACTCGATGAGTTTGACTGCGTCACTCATAGAAAAAATCTTGGCCACGGATTTACACGGATAAACCGAAATCAGGGATTATCCGTGCTGGTCCGTGCAAATCCGTGGCGATTTTACGTTTGCAGCACTCCGACCTTGAATTCCGCCACGTCCGGGTTCAGCGCTGCCGCTTCCAGCGCCTGCGTAATCGCGTCGCGCGTCTCGATCGGATCGATGATTTTGTCGACCCACAGCCGCGCGGCGCCATAGCGCGGATCGGTCTGCTCGTCGTAGGTGCGCTTCACCGAGTCGTAAAGTTCTTTCTTGTCTTCGTCGCTCAGCTTCTTGCCGCCGCGCTCGAGTTGCTTGACTTTGATTTCGACCAGTGTTCCCGCGGCGGCATCGCCGCTCATCACTGCATAACGCGCCGTCGGCCACGCAAACACAAATCGCGGATCGTACGCCTTTCCGCACATCGCATAGTGCCCGGCTCCAAACGAGCCGCCGACAATCACCGTGATCTTCGGCACCACCGAGTTCGAAACCGCATTCACCATCTTCGCCCCGGCTTTGATGATGCCGCTCCACTCCGCGTCGCGGCCGACCATGAATCCGTTCACATCATGAAAGAAAATCAGCGGAATCAGGTTCTGATTGCAGTCCATGATGAAGCGTGCAGCCTTTTCCGCCGATTCCGTGTAGATCACGCCGCCGAACTCCACCCGCTTGTGGCCTTCCATATCGGTCTGCTGCGCGTGCAACTTCTGATTGGCCACAATGCCCACGGCGAATCCGCCGATGCGGCCGTAGCCGCAGACCAGCGTTTTCCCATATTCCGGCTTGTACTCGTCGAA
The DNA here is from genome assembly GCA_036490405.1 of Candidatus Sulfotelmatobacter sp. GTDB lineage: Bacteria > Acidobacteriota > Terriglobia > Terriglobales > Acidobacteriaceae > Sulfotelmatobacter. Next base: position 38,969 of record DASXDY010000089.1, read on the forward strand.
GCGGCTTCCGTCCAGCACGCGCGCCAGAACTTCTTTGATGTCATATGGCCGCGAGGGTGACGGATCGTAGATTCCATAAATTTCTTCCGCAGCCAGCGCAGGCTCAACCGGCTTCTTGCGGTCCCACGGAGAAAGCCGCCGGTATCCCCACTTCTCGACGATCGAGCGAATGCGCGCGATGCAGGCTTCGTCGTTCGTCTCGCGGAAGTCAACCGTGCCGCTGATGGCCGAGTGCATCGCCGCTCCACCCAGATCTTCGGCCGAGACTTTCTGACCGATCGCGGCCTGCACCAATGCAGGCCCCGCCAGAAACAATCCGCTCCCGTCGGTCATCAGTACGTGATCGCACATCACCGGTAGATATCCGCCGCCCGCGACACACATTCCCATGATCGCGGCAATCTGCGGAATGCCCATCGCCGACATCACCGCGTTATTTCGAAACACGCGCCCGAAGTCGTCGGTGTCGGGAAAGACATCCTCTTGCAGCGGAAGAAACACTCCCGCCGAATCCACCAGGTAGATGGTCGGAATCCGGTTCTCGATCGCCATGTTCTGCGCCCGGATGACCTTCTTCGACGTCATCGGAAAAAACGCGCCGGCCTTCACCGTAGCGTCGTTGGCGATGATCATCACCATTCGCGTCTGCACCCGCGCCAGCCCGGTGATGACGCCGGCCGCCGGCGCCCCTCCCCACTCTTCGTACATTCCATGCGCGGCGTAGAGGCCCAGCTCGAAGAACGTTCCCGCATCGGCCAGCAACTCAATTCGTTCGCGCGCCGTCAACCGGCCCTTCTTGTGCTGGCTGTCGATCGCCTTGGCTCCGCCGCCCTCACAAATCTTCTCGCCTTCATTGCGCACCTGCGACATCAGGTCCGCCAGGAATCGCATATTTGCTTCGAAACGCGGCGACGTAGGGTCAACTTTGGTCGCAAGCGCGGTGCCAGATGCGGCGGAATTGGCTGCCAGGGGTTCGGTACGGTTTGCCATGGGAGGAACAATCGGACTGTTTACGGTATACCAGGGGGCCGGAAGCGCGCAACGCGCGCGGCGCGGTTATTGGCTCGCCCGCTTGATGCACACTGCCACCGGATCTTTTTCGATCGCGTCAATCAGGCCGATACGCAACGCTTCGGCGGTATCAATTTTTTCCGCCGCGACCAACATGTGCAACGCCCGGCCCTTTCCGATCAGCCGCGGCAGGCGTTGCGTCCCTCCCCAGCCGGTGAGCAATCCCAGCGCGGCGCCCCGATGGCCGAAGACCGCTTCGGGCGAAGCGATCCGATAGCGGCAGGCCAGGGCGAGATCCAACCCTCCGCCCATGCAGTAGCCAGAAATCGCCGCATACGTCGGGGCGGGGAACTGCTCGATCGCCGACATCATTGCCTGTCCCATTCTGGAAAACTCAAGCGCCGTCGGCCCGTTCAGCCGCACGAGCTCGTTCAGGTTCGCGCCCGATGAAAAAAACCTGCTACTCCCTGCAATCACGAGCGCAGCACAATTCGCTCCGGCTGCAAGATCCGCCACACGTGCCGTCAGGAGTTCCACCAGCCCGCGGTCAAGACAATTTATTTCATCGTCTGAGCGAATTCGCAGCACCGTGCAACGCTGGCAACGCTCCAGCGCAAGTGTGCTTTGCGCCTGTCGATTGGATTCGCGGATATGTTTCTTCCAGAGCGGGACCTGCCGCTCACGGTACCTCGGTAACGCGATGCTCTCAGCACATTTGCCGAAAGTCAATTCGACGTGACTGTCGCAGGCCCGCTCTCAAGCGTGCGCAGAAGACTGACCTCAATGCTTCGGTTCCGGTACGCAATCGCGGTTTTGCTGCTCATTGGTTGTTGCCTGCTCCACGCGCAGGAGTCGTCCAGCGCCGAGGCCGCCGAAGTTGCCGCGCTGGCCCAGCAGGTGAAGGCTCTACAGCAGGAAACTCAGGAGTTGCGCGAGCGGATCAAGGCCCTGGAAGCGAATCAAACGTCGACTGTTCCCGCGGCACCGGTCTCCGATTCCCAAAAAACACAGGGCCCTCCCGTGCCCGCGGAACCGGTTTCTGAGCAGCTTCCCCCCCGGTTTGACGAACCACGAGGGATCCAGTGGAAGGGCTTTGGCGAGGCGGATTACAAAGTTCTCAATCAGCGTTTGCCCGAACTCGGCTCCTACGGCTTCGTACCCGGCTCTTCCGGAAATTTCTATTCCGGCGACTTCGATTTATTCCTGCACGCGCAGATGAACAGCAAGAGCAGCGTGCTGGCCGATCTCGCATTCGAAGAAACCGACGCTCAGAAGTACAAACTCGACCCCCGGCAAGTCCTGCTCAAGTACGACTTGAACGATCATCTGCGCATGTCGTTCGGGCGCTTTCAGACCAGCATCGGCTATTACAACTGGGCATTTCGCAGCGCCGCGTGGCTGCAAACCACCGCCGATCGTCCTCTTGTCATGGAATATGCCAGCAACGGCGGCATTCTGCCCACGCAGGGCATTGGAGTTTCGACCACCGGCTCCATCCCTTCCGGCGCGATCGGCCTGCACTACATCGCTGAGTACGGCTCCAGTGACACCATGCGTCCTGATCTCAACGGAGACGGCATCATCAACGATGAGAACAATGGAAACTTCTTCAATCTCGGGCTTTACATCGGACCCGATGCCATTCCCGGCTTACGCATCGGCGGGTCGTTTTACCATGATCAGATCAGCGACCTCCTCATCCTCACCGACCCATCGGTGCCGCCACCGGCGAGCACTCTGTCTCCCAGCACGAGATTCAATCAATCCATCGTGAATGCTCATGTGGTTTATATTTCCCGCGGGGTGGAATTCCTCAATGAAGGATTTCTGATTCGGCACAGCGTCGTCGGAGGCAGCGTGGTATTTGATACCGCTGCGTTTTACTCGCAGATTTCCAAAAAGTTCGGCCGGATTCGCCCCTTCATGCGCTACCAGTATGTCAACGCAAGCGACCGCAACCCCATCTTCGATGATGTCGGGCTGCGCGCCGGCCCGTCTTTCGGTGCAGCTTACGACTTCAATTCCTACATCACTTTTAAAGCGCAGTTGGATCACACCCAACGCAGCGGCCTGTCCGACCTGAATGGACTCCATCTTCAGGCGGCCTTCGTCTTCTGATGCCCATGACCGCGAAACTCACCTTAGCGGCGCCGTTGATTGCGATCTTGTTCTGTTGCTGCGCAAACGCCCAGGTCCACGCCGATGTTGCCGTGACCGTGAATGCCGACAATCCTGTCAACGCCCTTACTCTTACGGATTTGCGCAAAATTTTCATGGGTGAGAAGCGCAACTGGCCGGGCGGAGCGCCCATCAAGCTCGTTCTGCGCGCGCCGGGCACCCACGAGCGCATCGTCCTCATGAAGCTCTTGCGCATGTCGGAGAACGACTTCAAGCAGCATTGGGTGGCCCAGATGATCCGTGGCGAAGCGTCCGGTGAGCCTGTTGTGGTTCCGTCGGTCGGAATGCAGCGTGAGGCGCTGATCACCTTCCCGGCCGCGATCACCATGGTGGACGCCGCCGAACTCAAACCCGGAATGAAGGTGCTAAGAATCGACGGGCGGTTGCCCGGCGAGCCGGAATACTCGCTCTACTGACCGGCTTGCGCCTTACGCTCGATCCACGAGGCGAGCCGGCATCCGTCTTCCTCCAGCAAAAATGTCCCGGCTCCGAAACACTCACCGACGATGCGATGCGATTCGGGATCGCGCGCCGCTCGCGTAATCCATTGCTCGCCCACGCGATATTGGGCCGCAGTGAACCACTCCTGCGGCAGGACCTCGACCAATCCCGCCTGCAGATAGAAAACGAAAAGCGCAAACGCCGGCTCGTCTTTCGACATCGCTTTATAGCTGGTGGGAACGATCAATTCATCGACCGATCCAAACTCCGCTGGCGCTTCCACTTTGTGCGTGCCCGGACCGAGACTAAGAGAGACTTCGAAGTCCGCCGTCGGCCCCGTAGCCGCATAGATCCGCTCCGAAGATTGTTTGAACCATCCAGCCACCTCGGCCAGGTCGAAACTTTTGAGTTGATCTGGATTAAAACAGGCCAGCCGAATGCTGCGTCCTTCCGGACACCAGATGCCCAGCAATTCGCGCGACACGGCAAATGGCCGGCAATAAGTATTCAGCGCCAGCCGGATTTTATCGGGTTCCTGTTCCAGCCCTAATGTGACGAGGTGAGCGACCGGCCCATCGGAGCCGTGATGCGTCCAGACAAATCGCTGACCGGCGGCCGAACGGAATGCGGGAAAAGTCTCCCAATACCAGGGAGTTGGGCCAACTGCCGAGGAAATAATCTTGCGAAGCCGTCCGACGTCGATCTGCGACATCACCCCGCCGCCGGCACGCCGGGCCCCTTCACATTTGTGCGAATGAATTGGACAATCTCATCCATGGCCGTGCCCGGTTGAAAGATGGCCGCGACGCCGGCTTTCTTAAGGCCAGCGATGTCTTGATCAGGGATGATTCCGCCGACCAGCACGATGACGTCGTCCATCTTGTTCTGCTTGAGCAGATCCATCACGCGCGGCACGATCGCATTGTGCGCCCCGGAAAGAATCGAAAGCCCGATCACCTGCACATCTTCCTGCAAAGATGCGGTGACGATCATCTCGGGCGTTTGGCGCAGCCCCGTATAGATCACTTCCATACCCGCGTCGCGCAATGCCCGCGCGATGACTTTGGCCCCGCGGTCGTGCCCATCGAGGCCAGGCTTGGCCACCAGCACGCGAATTTTCATGTCTGCCATGTCAAAACCATTTAACCACAGAGGCCACGGAGATCACAGGGCAGCGCTTTCCGTGCTCCTCGGTGGTGAAAAGTTTTGAACTTCCCCGCGACTATATCGTCTTGATGTCCAAACTCCGCCACATATACCAGCAAGCCACGCTGCGATACGGCTCCCAGGCTCGCGCGATCTTCTCCATGTCTTTCGGCTTGGGCAGCTTGCGTTTCCTGTAGTGCTTCTTGACGGCCATCTGCACGCCGTAATCGCCGGTCGGCAATACGTTCTGGCGCCGCAATGAAAACATCAGGAACATGTGCGCCGTCCACACGCCGATGCCCTTGACCTGCGTCAGGTGCTTGATGACTTCATCGTCGGAGAGGTCCGCCAGCTTCGAAAAATCCAGCAGCCCAGCCGCCGTCTTCGCAGCCAGATCTTTCAGGTACGAAGATTTTTGTTTGGAAAGCCCAACGCCCCGCATTTGCTCATCGCGGAGCTTGAGAATTCTTTCCGGCGCCAATGGCTCGCCCGCCAGCGTCACAAACCGCTTCCAGATCGTAGCCGCCGCTGTGCCGTTGAGCTGCTGATAGACGATCGCCTCGGCCAGGCTCGAGAACTCGGCAAGGCTGTACTCCATGCGGTAGGGCCCGACACGCTCGATGATCGCGCGCAATATCGGATCACACTTCTTGAGGTGAAGCAGGGCCTTCCGCATGATTTATGTCTATCACAAACTGTGATCGATAGGCGAACAAAACACGAAGTCTGGCGGTCACTGTGTTTTCTTAACTGCAATCCCCAGCACTTCGTAGTGTCCGCCGCGCAGAAGCTTGTCGCTTCCGACAAACGCGCGCGCAGGGAAGTCCCCGTGGAAATAAGACCGGTAGACCTTGTTGAACGTATCGTAGAGCTTCAAATCCGTGCAGAAAATCTGGACTGACACCAGATCGTCCATCGTCATCCCCGCGCCTTCCACCGTCGTCTTGATGCCTTCCATCACAAGCTTGGCTTCCTGTTCGGGATCGGCGGGCGGTTGTCCCGTCTTCGCATCCAGTCCAATGTGTCCCGCGACATAGAGAGTATTGCCCACCAGGACTCCGTCGCTGAAAGGTAAATTCTTCGCATCGGCGGGTCTCGGATCGATGATGTACTTTCGATCGCTGGCTGCTGCCGCTGCACACGCACTCATGAGCACCACGCAAAGCATGACTTTGGACAATCTCATATTGATCTCCATGAATATTGAGGTTGAATTCCGTTGTTAACGTTCAATTTCCGCTGTTAAGAAAGATACTTGATGGTTTCCTCGATCAGCGCGGCGGTCGGCTGGTAAGGATCTCCCGGCGCATCGAATTCCATCGAGCAATAACCCTTGTAGTTGTGCCTCTTCAGAATCGCGAAGGCCTTGGCCATGTCGACATGAGTATCTTTGCCGTGTTCGTCCGGTTCGCCGTCTTTCACATGGCAGATGCCGTAAGCGTGCGCGAACATCACTTCCAAAGCTTTGTTCTGAAACTCCTGGTCGTCGTGCGCGGCGAGAGAGTTGCCGAAGTCGGGAAGCGCCCTCAGCCATGGACTTTCTACCTTGTGGAGAATCTCCGCAATGAAAAACGGGTCTTCGCTCACCGGATTGTCATTTTCCAGATGGACAACGACATTTCTTTTCTCCGCGTATTCCGCGACACGCCCGAGCGTTTCCGACGCCAATCCGACATCCGGTTTCAGATCTTTGCCGCCGTCGAGATGAATGCGGATGCTTGGCGACCCAATCGCCGCCCCAACATCAACCCAATGCTTGCTCCCCGCTAGAGATTTTTCCCGTTCCGCAGCATCGGTGGAATATTGGCTGTGTCCGGCGTCGACCGCGATATCGACGATCTTTGAGTGTGCCTTCTCCACCGCGGCGCGGAACTCTTCCAGATATTTCGGGTCGGTGGAAGGAAAGATCGGGCTCCAGGGCTCGATGTTGTGGATGTTGAATTTTTCCGCCACGTGCGCGGCGAAATCCTTCAACTGCATCTGCCGCGCGAGGGGAACCTTGCTGGGAGTTTTCCCGTCCCACCCCTTCCATCCCACAATATATTCCCGAAAGGGATACGCCGCGACCGCCACGCGGTCACGTGGATTGCTGGGGAACTGAACGCTGGGGGCGGAACTGGCCGCGGCTCGCGCCAAAGCCGGCGCAAGCCACGCGCCGGCGGCCGCGGTGGCACACTGTCCCACGAATTCTCTGCGTGTACTCCGGTCCATGCGCGCCAGTGTAACAGACCGCTACACTCGGTTGAGCGCACAAAACGGGGCGCACAAAACGGGGCGCACAAAACGGGACCAGGCACGGCCGCCTGCCATGCCCGGACTCATCTGCCGAAACTGCCCGGTTCACATGCCGCTGTGTGAAAACACGAGCGCCTCTTTCTGATGGCCAAAGTCGATCTCTTTCAATGTCTGGGCATTGGCGTTGTTGCGATCCGTCATGATCTCATCTTGCGTAACCTTGGGATCGTTGACTTGCAGTTGCGCCGGCACCGTCGCGACGGTCTTCCCGTCGTGCATGAAGTTCACCTGCACGGCGGGGCCGCTGCCCTGCCACTCCAGTCGGTAATTACCGGGTTTCAGTTCTGTGCGTCCGATACTCACCGGGTCCGAGATTTTCACTGAGCGCGACGTCTTGTCGCTCGCGAACGCTCCCACCGGTGAAAGCGCAGCGGCGACAGCAATAATGGCTAGATAGTTTGTATATCGCATGGATTGTATTTTCTCCTTCACATCGATCGATTCCTTCTGGTCGGGGTACTCACTCAAGTGAGTGAAACTTCCCTATACGTTCGATGGTCCGCCGCCATGCCACGATGCCTAATCTTCGGGGCCGGAAGGTAAAAGTTCTTCAAGACATGAATACAGCAAAACCCCTAGTGGAGCCGGCATTCGCGAGAGAATTCGGGCGCCCGTCCAACCATGCGGGTAGTGGGGTGGTTTGACCTCTTATCGAGCGTAGTCATCCTGATCGTAGCCGCTTTGCAGGCGGAGCGAAGGATCTCAATCTGTGTCGGCGCGGCGCCCGAGCCAAATTGCACCGCGATCACGATGCGGCGCTACTTGAGTTCCTCGACAAAATTCAGGTTTGCGGCCTCGGTGGGAATCACCTTGAAGCTGTTCCCGTTGCGCAGGTCATTCTCATCCTGAAGCGTGCGTTCCCATGCGGAGAAGTTTACGTGCAGGGATTTCGCGGTGGCGTGAACCTCTTTCGAGATTTGTAAGAATGCCTGCGCCCCGCTGATCGCACCCACAGGGTTGAGATTGGTCGCGATATTGAAGCTGGCGTTCGCAATGTCATAGGCCAGCTTCATCTTTTCCCTCACAGTCAGCCCTTCCGCGCCCAGCTTGGAATCCTCCAGCCCCGGATACCGCACAAACAGCCGCGTGTAGTTGTTGGCGAACCGCCGCGCCTGCGGCCCCTCGGTCGGAACCAGCGCAGGCATATAGATCGGCGACAGCGTGACATCTTCCTTCGTCAACTTAAGCAGGAGCATTCCATTCTTGGTTTCGACTCGCTTGATATCCGCCGGCATAATGCTCAGCGAGTCGAATTCCAGGTTGCGCGTTAAGGTGGCATCCAGAGTCAGATCGCCCAGTCCATCGTCCCCGGCATTCCTGTCCGGTGGGAGCGGCTGCCCTTTCTTGTCGTAGGAAGACAGAAATATCATCTGCATCCTGTCGTGCGTCAGTTCCACTTTCACGCCGTGGTCCCTCTTGTGCCCCCGCAGTTCGGCGTAGAACGCAACCGGAAGATTCTGGCTGGCGACGACGTCGAAGCTGCGCATGGCAGAGCGGCCGTCGTTGGCCTGAAGGTAGACGATCCCGGTGAGTTCGTTTACTTCAGCGCCGAGAGGAAATAGTCCCATTCCGGTCGCCAGGTGATCGGCGGCTTCCGACAGTTCCTGCTGCGCATACGCGTAGGGGACGCCGAAGCCGCCGACCTGCTTTAACTTCTTCTTGTTGCCCTTGTAGCGCGCCTGCCGCATGCGCGCCCGGGTTTTGTACAACGCAGCGCGCTCATCCATCCCGTTGAACGTCAGGTTCATCGCCCGGTTCAGCAGATCGGAGATCGCCTCTTCGGCGGCGTCCACTTCGTCGTCGTAGACTTCCTTCTTCGTGTCGAGCGAGTTCAGATGGTCCAGGGCATCCGACTGCGCGTCCGGATCGGTCGCCAGTTGCTGGTAGAGCGTGAAATACTCTCGTGCCTTCGTTACGTTCCCCATGGATTCATACATCACGCCCAGCCGCCACTGGGTCGGAGCAAACTCCCGCGCGATCGCCTCCGCCTTCTGGAACTCCGTCAGGCTCCGATCGTATTTCCGTTCCTCCATCGCGCGCGCCGCCGCAGCATAATGGCTGCCCACTTTTGGCCCTTTATCGTCCGGGAGTTGCAGCAGCGCGTCTATGTCGGCGATTCGCTGCCGCACCCGGTCCGCATCGCTCGCCTTCGGTGCAGCCTCCAGATATTGCTTCAGCAGCTGCGAAGCCTCGCGCAGGTGACCATTGCTCTCGGCACAATTCGCCAGATCGAAGGTCAGCGACGGCGGGTTGCCGCCGGTATTCTTCACTTGCTCCAACGCCTGGCACACACTCGCCGTGCGATGGGCCTTCGTGTTGACGTGCGAGCGAGTCACAGGCGCGCTCTGCGTGAGCGCTGTCCCGGAAACCTTCGCATCGCCCGGATCCGGATCGTCCGCTTCCGTTTCCAGTTCAGGAGTTCCATCCGCCAGCGATGCGTCGAAGCCAATGTTCTCCATCAACTGGTTGGCGTAAAGAATATGGTCTTTCTCCAGGTCCTTGCGCGTCGTGGCCGGCTCGCCCGTGGTCCAGATCGTCCGCACCTGCTTCAACTTGGCGCCACGCTTGGGGTCCACCGTCGCAAGAATCGCCTCATCCAAAAAGCCCAGTGCCATGGCCGCATCGCCGAGATGGCGATAGCAAAGCGCAAGATCGTAGGAGATCACTCCGCCCATGTATCCCAGCGGTTCGGCTGCGGTAAGCGTCTCGCTGGCGGCCTGGAACTTGCCCGATTCGTAGAGTTGACGCGCCTGCTTCAGCGAATCCTTGACGCGCTTGTGGATCTCGTCGTCGATCTTTTTGATGGCGTTCTGCGCGTCCTTCGTCTCCCAGAAGGCCTGGGAGTTGGCATAAAGTTTTCGCGCTTCAACCAGGTTGCCGGATTTTTCCTGGTCCTTGGCCTGAACGATGAGTTCCTTGGCCTGCGCTTCCAGCGCTTTTTTCTGGTCTTTTTCTTCGTTGGCAAAGGCAAAGGCGGGCAGAACGAGAACCAGCAGCAGCAGGAGTTGTCGCCTCATAAGATCCTTTCGGGTTATGGATCTCGCACAACTGATCGGCGCAAGCCGTCCGCATGAAGTGGACAGAGTCATGCTCCAGTCCGCTTCACAGCGGGTATGCCTTCAGGAATTGTGCGTAGGGAGGCGTTACAAAAACTTAGTTAAGCTGTTGGTATAAACAGTACAATCTTCCGCGGCAGTTTGCAATGGCAAGAATACTGCCCGACCCTCAAGGTCAACAGCCCCGGCGATTCGCTACAATTGCCATGGCGGGTGAGTTGTTCCGACGCTCTTGAAACGAAATGACCGCGACCCTTTACTTCCACTATCCGTGCTTCGATGGATTGATTTCGGCGGTCCTCGCCGCCGAGTTCCTCGAGCGTCACGAAGACTGGCACATTTCGGATTTTGAGCCGGTCGACTACTCCCTGCGGGACAAGTGGCTCTCCACTGATCTGAACGGGCGCGCCGCAATCGTCGATTTTCTCTATCATCCCCAGGCTGAGTTCTGGGTCGATCACCACCAAACGTCCATCCTCACGCCCCAGGCCAAAGAAGATTTCGAACGCCGGAAGCAGCATCTCCGGTTGATCTTCGATCCCCGCGCAAATTCCTGCGCCGCGCTCCTCTACCGCAATCTTCGCCGGTTCTTGTCCGACAAGCCCCACCTCAAGAACATGGTGGCATGGGCCGAGAAGATCGACGCCGCGAAGTATTCTTCGGTAAAGGAAGCGATCCTGGGCGAAGCGCCTGCCCTTAGAATTGCCCGCACGCTCTCCGGCGAAGACGAGAGCGGCCCTGAATATGCCAGGTTTCTCCTGCGTGAGCTGAGAGATCACGATCTCGCCCACGTGGCCGACCTGGAGCCGGTAAAGACTCGCGAAGATCGTATCCGCCGCAGCATTCTCAGCGGCCTCAAGAATGTGAAATCCAACCTGCGCCTGGAAAAAGGCGGAGTGGCAGTGTTTGACGCCCGCCCCAAGCGCAACCAGTTGATCAACCGCTACGCTCCTTATTTCTTTCAGCCCGAAGCCCGCTATTCGATCGCTGTCGTCCGTTCCCGCACGGGAATCAGGATCACAGCCATGCGCAATCCGTGGCAAAGCTTCCGAAGCATCCCGCTGGGCAGGGCGTTCGCAAAATTCGGAGGCGGCGGCCATCAGCGCGTGGGGGCAGTACAATTGCCCGCCGACGGCCGCAAACGCGTCCCCGATGTGGTAAAGTCTCTGCTCTCGGCTATGCAACCCCGCGTTCGTTGATCCTTTACTGACGTGATCGAGAAGTTCAATTTCTACGATGTATACGGCTACTTCGTTCCCGGAGCGGCCTTCATCGCCATTCTCTGGCTGCCTTTCCGTCTTGTGGGGCGCCCCTGGCCATCCAGCACCTGGGCCGGCGCAATTATTGCAATCGTCCTTGCCTACATCGCCGGCTACTTTATCCAGCTCGTTGCTGCAAACGCGCTTGCCCCCAGGAACAAGGAAGGCCGCCTGCCATCTGAGGTTTATCTGGATAAGGATGACAAGGTGTTGCCCTGTGAGCTGAAGAAGAGAATTCAGGATCTGATCGACAAGCAGTTCGGTCTGAAGCTGGAGGTGAAAGCAAAAGGTAACGACGCGATCGACAAGGAGCGAAACAATGCATTTCTGCTGGCCCGCCAGATATTGATTCAAGGGAAAGCCGCCAGCTATGCCGAGCAATCTCAGGGGATGTATGCGCTCACGCTCGGCCTGGTGTCGGGGCTTTCACTGGGTTCAGCATATTGGCTCGGTTTCGCGGCTACCGCATTCGTCAGACAGTGCATTCCAGTCGTCATCCTCATATTGGGACTGACTCTATCGTTTCTGGTTCTCGGCAATCTGTCCCTATGGCCGATTGATCCTGCTCTGCCTCCTTTGAAGAAACGTCGCAGGGAACGGGAATATTTCGCGGTCGTGCTGATTGCTTTTCTGCTGATCGGCTACGCGTGCGGACTACAGTGCCAGCTCGGCCAACGATACGGAATCCTGCTGCTGTTTCTTTCTGCGGGAGCATTCATTGCGACCCTTCGCGCTTACGGAGGCTACAAGAGTTTTGCCGGATTATTCGCAGCCACGGTTTGGCGCGACTACCTTGCCTACAACGTCGCGGCTGCGTTGCAGAAAGAATTGAAATCCGGGACCTAACGGATGCCCGACCACGATCCCATAACGAAGAAGGAACCGAACAATCCAAAGAGAGCGGCATCGTTTCTGCCCTTCCTTCAGATCGTCGTTAGCCTGCTCATCCTTGGCGTCGTGGTGTGGCAAATCCGCCCTTTGTCGCGCATTTTGCAGGATTCCGCCTCCGGCAAGCGTTCAACCTTTGTTCCCGCCAAAGAAGGCACATGGCGGTTCATTGTTTCCGGGGATTCGCGCAACTGTGGCGAT